>JACJXV010000050.1 GCA_020636445.1 Lewinellaceae bacterium
CAGCAGCACTGCAACGACTTTTCCCGTGGCTGTAAAAAAAAACACGGCCGATTATCCTCCCGTCCTGACCGCGGCCGCCATTTTGATTGCCACAGCTATGATGTACCTGCGCATTTTACTGCTGGCTTTCCTTTTTAACGGCGCCTTAGGCAGGCAACTGATAGTACCCTTTTTTTTGCTGGCTATCACTTCGACGGGAATCTCCAGCTATTTTTATTATCGCCATTTACATGCTGGCGAAAAGATAGCGGCGCCCATTCCGGTAGCTACCCAAAACAATCCCCTGGAGTTTCGCACGGCGCTGGTATTTGCCACGCTGTTCGTGATTTTTGCTACCCTGACGCATTATGTGCTGACCTATTACGGCAATAGTGGGTTGAATGCTTTATCCTTTATCGTGGGGGTTACGGATATCGATCCTTTCCTGATCAACCTCTTTCAGGGGAAGCAGGTTTTTGCCCAAACCTTAGTCGTTACGGCTACGATTCAGGCGACCATCAGTAATAATTTTCTGAAAGCTGTTTACGGCGTCTCTCTGGGTACGCCGATGCTGCGGAAGTATTTGTGGATGGGTTTCGGCGCGGTGATTTTGATCAGTTTCACTGTGTTATTTGCCGTAAAATGGTTACTTTACTAATGCCGATGTTGGCCACATCCAGCATGGGCTGTTTTCAATTTACGTGAGGAATCATGCCTGAGGAAATCCTGCAATATCTCCAAACCCCCAATGCCCGCCAGCTTTTTGGGTTGGTTGTCGGCGCGGTGGTACTTATCACGGTGGTGTTCCTGGCCAAGCGCCTCGTACCCCGCTATGTCGAAGCGGCGCAATCGCGCTACCGGCTGCGGAAATTCATCACCTTTGCCGGCTACCTGGTTTTTATCATTTTCCTCTTTGTGATATATAGTAAGCAGCTCTCCGGCTTGACCGTCTTCCTGGGAGTTGCGGGGGCGGGGGTAGCTTTTGCCCTGCAGGAAGTCATTGCCAGTTTTGCGGGGTTCCTGGCCATCAACACCTCCAGTTTTTACAAAGTTGGCGACCGGGTTATGCTCGGCGGTATTAAGGGCGATGTGATCGATATCGGCTTTTTGCGAACGACTATCATGCAAATTGGCGACTGGGTCAGCAGCGATCAATACAATGGCAAAATTGTCCGCATCGCGAATAGCTTCATTTTCAAAGAACCTGTTTTTAACTATTCCGGCGATTTCCCCTTCCTCTGGGATGAAATCCAGATCCCCATTCGTACCTATAGCGACTACCGGTATGGCAAAAAGGTGTTTCTGGAAATTCTGGAAGAAACACAGGGCGAATATGCCCGCAGTGCTGCAATTGCCTGGCGCGGAATGACGACCCGGTTTATGGTCGAAGATGCTAAAGTGACGCCGGGGGTTACCATCAGTTTCAATGAAAACTGGATCACCTTTACCCTCCGCTATGTCGTTGATTATAAAATGCGAAACGTGACCAAGGATCTGCTTTACGGCAAAATACTGGATGCCATCAAAGCTTCCGATGGGCGGCTAGCGGTGGCTTCTACGGCCATGGAGGTGACCAATATCCATGCCACGCCGCCCGCGCCGAAATAGCGGGTTACATGAGTCACCCTGAATTTTGGACAACCTGGCTTTGGGGTTTAGAGCCGTAGGTCGCTGGCGCTCCCTACTCGTTTAGAGAACTCGCTACGCTCGCGGTTTAGAGAGTTAGTTTAGAAAGAAAGGGTAGTTCCTGATAAACGCATTAACCCCGTTCGTCGGAGTCTTTCGACTCCGATGCCATGTAAATCCAGGGATCTTCAGATCGGCAGATTTTGGCAGGGTTAGGCTTGCTAAACTTCAAAAGTTAAGCAAGCCTAAGTATGATAATTCTTCTTTTTGGCATGGCCCAGGAATTTTCCGCTTTTCACGCCGATTCTGCCAAGAGGGCTTCCCTGCCTTTTTCCAGCAGCTGGGTTTCTTCCGGCGTCATTGCCGGCATTCGAATGTTCATTGCTTGCATAGTCGCCACGATAATATTACCAATGGCCACCCGGGTGTACCATTTGTGATCGGCGGGAATGATATACCAGGGTGCGTGGGCCGTCGACGTTTGGTTAATCGCGTCTTCATAGGCTTGTTGGTAGTCATCCCAGAATCCCCGCTCCCGGATATCACTGTAGGCAAACTTCCAATGCTTATCGGCCTGGTTAATGCGGTCCAGAAAGCGCTTTTTCTGTTCCCCTTTGGAAAGGTGCAGGAAAAACTTCAGGATAACGGTTCCATTTTCTGCGATCGTCTTTTCAAAGGCATTAATCTGGCGATAGCGTTTTTCCCAAAAGTCTGCGGGAATATCTGCGGGGGTATGAATTTCCGGCAGGTTTTCGGCCATCAGTAACTCCGGATGTACTTTCGTGATCAGGACATTCTCGTAGTGCGATCGGTTGAAGATGCCAATCCGACCCCGGTCGGGTAAATGGACGTAATGGCGCCAGAGGTAGTCGTGGTCCAATTCTTCGGCGGAAGGGTGCTTAAAACTGTGGACTTCACACCCCTGGGGGTTGATCCCCGTCAAAATATGCTGAATGGCACTGTCTTTTCCAGCACTGTCCATCGCCTGGAAGATTATCAGTATGGCCCGGCGGTTTTCCGCATACAGTTTGTACTGCAGGGCCGCCATCTTGGCGATATCTTTTTTCAATTGTTTAGCAGCTGCCTTTTTATCGGTGTACTTTCCAGTATGGGCAGGATCAAACGCCGATAGTACAATCGGCTTGCCGGGCTCAATTTTATGGTGGGTTGCTTTCATTGCGATGTTTTTTGGGTGGGGTGAACGTATTAAAGAACCTTCCGGATATGCTGCGTCACTCCCGTTTCGTTGAAAGTTACCCTTTTTCTATTCAACGAACAATGATGAAAAGTGCCCTTCCGGCTGGGGAGGGTTAGGCTTCCTAAACTACGTACGCTTACTAAACTTCAAAAGTTTAGTAAGCGTACGTAGGATAACATTGCTTCTTTTCATCGGAGTCTTGCCATGTAAACCTAGGGATCTTCAGCTCGGCAGATCCGTTTTTTGGCAGAGCATAATGTTTGGCAGGGTTAGGATTACTAAACTTCAAAAGTTTAGTAATCCTAAGTATGATAATTCTTCTTTTGGGACTCCCCGATAAATTTACCCGCCAAGGCAGGTGGAAAACGCGTAGCAGGCTTTCCCGGGCGGCATTTTTTTGTACCTTTGAAAAAACCTACCGGAGGGAGTCAGCTATGGGAAATTTCGTCGTTTCAGCTCGTAAATATCGGCCCACGCGTTTTGAGAAATAGCATAGCATTTTGGATAAGTTCTTGAGTTAAACCCAGTGATTTATGCAAATTGATTATAAAGAGGTCATTACAATTGAACCAGGTAAACGAGGTGGCAAACCCTGTATTCGCCAAATGCGAATTACAGTATATGATGTCCTTTCCTGGCTGGCTGCAGGGATGAGTATCCCCGAAATTCTGGAAGATTTTCCTGAGTTAACAGATAAGGATATATATGCAAGCCTTCAATTTGCAGCTAATAAAGAACATCTTGTTATCTATAAGCGGGCATGAGATTGTTGTTACTTTTTGATCAAAATCTCTCCTATAAGTTAATTGGCCGGCTGTCCGATCTTTTTCCCGGATCAACGCATGTGAAAGCCGAAGGCTTAGATCAGGCAGGAGATCTTGAAGTTTGGGAATTCGCTCGAAATGGAGGTTATACCATCGTTTCCCAAGATGGGGATTTTTTAGATCTTGGACTGCTACGTGGCGGACCACCCAAAGTCATTTGGCTACGATGTGGAAATACTTCGACCTGCTAACATCGAATCTATTTTACGAAGCAATTATGATGCTATTGAAGACTTTGTGTTGAATTTAAAAGAGATTTGTCTTGAACTCTACGAATAAACCGCAGGAATTGCATTAGCCACGTTAGTTGAACTTCAGAACCTTTACGGGATTACACCTGCGTCCATCTACGCTAATACATTTTTTGTACCTTTGAAAAAACCAAACGGAGGGAGTCAGCTATGGGAAATTTCGTCGTTTCAGCTCGTAAATATCGGCCCGCGCGTTTTGAGGACGTGGTGGGGCAGGAGCATGTGACGAATACCCTGAAAAACGCGCTCCGCAATGACCACCTGGCGCATGCCTTTTTATTTTGCGGCCCGCGAGGGGTAGGGAAAACCACCTGCGCGCGCATCCTGGCCAAGGTGCTCAACTGCGAACGGCCAGGTACGGAACTGGAGCCCTGTAATGAATGCAGTTCCTGTAGTTCTTTCAACGAAAATGCTTCGTTTAATATCACGGAGTTGGATGCTGCCTCGAACAACAGCGTCGAACACATTCGGGCCCTGATAGAACAGGTGCGCTTCCAGCCACAGCAAGGCCAGTACAAAGTATTCATCATTGATGAGGTACACATGCTATCCCAGCAGGCCTTTAACGCTTTTTTGAAAACGCTGGAAGAGCCACCGCCTTACGCCATTTTTATTCTGGCTACGACCGAGAAACACAAGATCATTCCGACCATCCTTTCGCGGTGTCAGATCTTTGACTTTAAGCGTATTCAGGCGCCAGCAATGGTAAGTCACCTCCAGGCGATTTGTCAGCAAGAGTCTATCGAGGCTGATGAGGATGCTCTGCACGTCATTGCCCAAAAAGCGGATGGTGCGCTGCGGGATGCGCTGTCTATTTTTGACCGGATCGTATCCTATTCCGGAGCCCATGTGCGCTATGAGGATGTCATCACGAACCTCAATGTGCTCGATTACGATTATTTTTTCCAGCTGGTCGAGGCACTGCTGGCGGAAGATCACCGCAAGGTACTGCTACTGTTCGACGAGGTGCTGAACAAAGGTTTCGATGCCGACCTGTTCATCAATGGCCTGGCCGAGCACCTGCGTAACCTCCTGGTGGCGAAAGATCCACAAACGCTAATCTTGCTGGAACTTACGGAAGGACTGCGCGAGCGCTACCAGCTGCAGGCGGCGCTGGTGAATACCAGCTTCCTGCTCACCACGATGAACCTCGCCAATGAGTGTGATATCAACTTCAAGCTGGCCCACAACAAGCGCCTGCATGTGGAGATGACCCTGATCAAAATGGCTTATGCCGGGCGGGCTATCCGTATTGCGCAGGGACAGGATACAGCCCTGATTCCGGAAAAAAAAAAGACTGATGTAGCTGCCGGTGTTCCGCAAGCACCCCTGGCGGTGAAGAAAATGCCTTCACCCGAGCAGCAGGCCTCAGCCCCTACGCAAGCAGAATCCTCTCCGGCAACCCAACCGGTGCCAACGGTAGAAACCCAAGCGGAAGCGACCGCTTCTGCTGCGGAGCAACCCCATGCTGCGGCTCCTCCACCGCCTCCGCCCACGCGTAAGCGTTTGACCACACCCCGGCTCGACCAGGTGGCCAATATGCTGGCGGAGGTGAAGGCGGAAGCGCAAATCGATACCCCTGTAAGCTTCCCTGACTTAACCCTGGAAAGCCTCACGGAAACCTGGACGCAATTCATCGGGCGAATAGAGCAGGAGACGGTGCGTAACCTCCTCCAGGGCATCGCCGTTACGCTGGAGGAAGACCACCATATTGTTGCCCGTGTTAGTTCTTCTCTGGTAGAAAATACCCTCCGCCAGGAGCGCCACCTGATGGATAGCTTGCGAACCCATTTTGGCCGCAAAGACTTAATTCTGCGCATCGCTATCGATAAATCAACGGCGCCGGAGCCGCCGAAAATTCAAAAACCCCTCACCAGTAAGGAAAAACTGCTGGTGATGTACGAAAAGAATCCAGGGGTAAAACAACTCGCCGAAACCTTCAATCTGCGCATCGACGAGGATTGAGGTTGGGGGTTGGAAATTAGAAACCAGAAATCAGCACTGACTGCGTCGGGGTAAAAAATCAGAGAAGCACACCCTTATCTCTTGGGTTTCAATCTACTTTTTTGATTGATAATAACGGTAGCTTCCGGATATCCTGTAACCGGCGTGCCGATGGGTATCCAACTCGTTCGGGCAAGCAAGAGCAAAGTGAGGGGATCTGAAGATCCTTAGGTTCGAAATGGCTTCGGAGTCCGAAGACTCCGAAGAACTGGGTGCGCTACCGGTAAGTGTTTACCGGTTCGGGCCCCGTTAGGGGTCCAAGCTGGTAGCTTCTGGATATCCTGCAACCTGCGTGCCGTTAGGTACGCAACTCGTTCGGGCAAGCAAAAGTAAAGAGGGTGATCTGAAGATCTTTAGGTTTGGGTGGCTTCGGAGTCGGAAGACTCCGAAGAACTAGGTCGGAAGACTCCGAAGAACTGGTACTGGTTGCTGGTACTGGGTCTGCCGACTGCTCACTGCTCACTGCTCACTCTTCACTGATTTCTGATTACAAGAATCCACGCCCCCCACCTTCCCTTGCCATTTTTCGCCAGTTTGGTTACCTTTGAATGGCGGAGCTGGCAGCAGTGTAAAATGTAGCACCCCGGACAATTCGCCGGCAAAAATCAATGGGGTCAAAACTGCCCAGGCGGGCAAGCGTTTGAAGAAGAAGATATTTTTCAGCGCACGTTATTTTCTACAAAAAGCCAACACACCCTATGCAATCCCATTCCCTCTGGTATTTAGAAAACCTGGATGTCACCGGGATCTTTTGCCCCCAAAAAATTGCCCGGGGCGATATGGATGACCATTTGCACAAAGTGTACAAGAAAGGCGAGTACATCTATTTGCCCGACGAGCATGCCGACCGGATTTACTTCCTGACGGAGGGCCGGGTGAAAATTGGCACGTATAGTGACGGAGGCAAGGAAGTAACCAAGGCCATCCTGGCTAAGGGCGAAGTGTTTGGCGAGTTATCCCTGATTGGCGAAGACAAGCGTCGCGATTTTGCGTTTGCGATGGAAGATACCACGGTTTGTATTCTTTCGGTGGAAGAAATGCGAACCCTGATGCGGGATCATTCGGGACTTAACCTCTTTCTGATGAAAATTATGGGGTCGCGGGTATTGGAGATGGAGCAGCGTTTGGAGTCCCTTATTTTCAAAGATTCCCGTACGCGGATCATTGAATTCCTGCATCAACTTGGCGAAAAAAAGGGGCAGCGCGTCGGGTTTGATACCCTGGTTCGGAAGTTTCTCACCCATCAGGAAGTTGCAAACCTCACCGCCACCTCCCGCCAGACGGTCACCACCGTACTCAATGAACTCCGCAACGACAACTTACTGACCTTTGACCGCAATCGCCTGTTGATTCGCGATATGGAAAAACTGCGTGCCGCGGCTCGTGAAGGGTGATCCCCCACCTCGGGGGTTGCCAAAATCTTTCTTAACTTACCGCGGATAAGTCATACCTATTCATGCTATTGACTCCGCGGACCCGCCAGGAATATCAGGAGGCTTTCGAGCAGGAACTCGCCCGGCTCAATGGCCCTCAACGACAAGCCGTCGATCAGCTCGAAGGGCCGGTGCTGGTTATTGCCGGTCCGGGGACGGGCAAAACGCACATCCTGGCTGCCCGCATCGGGCGCATTCTGCTGGAAACGGATACCCAACCCGGCAATATTCTCTGCCTGACGTTTACGGATGCCGGTGTACTGGCCATGCGGGAACGCCTCCTGCAGTTTATTGGCCCCGAAGCACACCGGGTACACATCTATACGTTCCACAGCTTTTGCAATACGGTTATTCAGGACAACCTCGAACTCTTTGGCCGCCAGGAGCTGGAGCCGATCAGCGAGTTGGAGCGGGTAGAGCTGATTCGCGCGCTCCTGGAGGCACTGCCGGGTGACCATCCCCTGCGCAGTGGACAAATCGATTCGTATTTTTATGAGCGCCACCTGCATGAGTTGTTTCAAAGTATGAAACGCGAAAACTGGTCGGTAGACCAGGTGCTTGCTGAGTTGGATGCCTATCTGGAATCATTGCCGGAACGCCCCGAATTCCAATACCAACGCCGCCATGGCGAGCATGTTGCCGGGGATCTCAAAACAGCCAGAATAGCAGAGGAAACCGTGCGGATGGAAAAACTCCGGGCGGCAGCGGAGTTATTTCCCCTGTACGAAGCGGCCAAAAGCCAGGCTCATCGCTACGACTACGATGATATGATTCAGTGGGTGCTGCGCGCCTTTGCGGAGCATGAATTCCTGCTGCGCACCTATCAGGAACAGTATCTCTACCTCCTGGTGGATGAATACCAGGACACGAATGGGGCGCAGAATGAAATTATTCACCAGCTGATCAGTTACTGGGATATTCCCAATATTTTCATCGTGGGGGATGATGACCAGTCGATTTATGAATTTCAAGGTGCCCGTCTAAAGCACCTCAGCGATTTTTTCTTTACCTATCGCGATCAGGTTTCCCTGGTCGTACTTACCGACAATTACCGGTCGAATCAGGCCATTCTCGATGCCGCTGCCGGCTTGATCCGGGAGAATGAGCTCCGCATAGGCCGGCACCTGGCGGAAGAAGGTATTGATAAGCAGCTGACGGCGGCCCATCCCGCCCGGCAGCAGGCTGTGCTACCGCAGCTGGTAGAGTTTCCTACCCGCCTCCACGAGGAGGTAGCCCTGGTAGAGCAGATCCGGCAGCTGCACCGCGAGGGTGTTGGGTATGCCAATATCGCCGTTATTTACGCCCAGCACCGCCAGGCGCGTTCGCTGGTAGCGCTGTTCGACAAACGCGGGATTCCTTACCAGACGCGGCGCAGTGTCGATGTGCTGCAGTTGCCACTTATTCGCCGGGTACGGCGCATATTGGAATATTTACGGGAAGAACTCACCCGCCCGCATAGCGGAGAGGCACTGTTATTCCAGGTGCTGCATTATGATTTTTGGCAAATACCCCTGGCCGACCTGGCTACCCTGAGCCTGCAACGGCATACCCTGCCCGCGCAGGATGACGAGGGGCCCCGGCAGTGGCGGACCCTGCTTGCCCGCCCGGTCGCGGAACTGGCGGCGCTGGGGTTGGCTGCGCCGGATAAAATTGCCCAGGCGGGTCACCTGCTGGAAGATTTACTGCGCGCCGGTGCCAATCAACCGGTTCCGTTGCTGTTGGAACGCCTTTTCAACCGGAGTGGACTGCTGGCGCAGGTGCTCGACCATCCGGATCGGCATCAGCAGGTGCCGGCGCTATACACCTTGTTGTCCTTTGCCGAAGAGGAAGCCGAGCGGCGGCCAGACCTGACCCTCCCCGACTTTCTGGATACCCTGGAGCGCATGGAAAGCAACCGCTTGTCGTTACCGCTGGCTCAGCAAAGTATGCTGGACGAGGGTGTACAACTCCTCACGGCACACAGCGCTAAAGGATTGGAGTTTGACTACGTCTTTGTATTGGACGCCACCAAAGATTATTGGGAGCCCCGCGACCGGCGGAATTCGTACCGGTTTAGTCTGCCGCCAACCCTGACGTATTCCGGGGAAGCGGATGCCCTGGAAGCCCGGCGCCGCCTGTTTTATGTAGCGATGACCCGCGCCCGCCAGGTACTGCAAGTGAGTTATGCCCGTGCGGACGCCCGGCAGAAATTACTGCAACGCGTGCGGTTTATTGATGAAATACAGGCGGAAACCGGGTTGCCCATCACCTTGCAGGAGGTCGCTGCGTCACTTTTAGAGGAAGCGCAGTTGCTGCGCCTTACGGAGCAACAATTCCCCGAAATAACCCCCCTGGCGCCGCAGTTGATTGATCAAATGCTGCGCGATTTCCGCATGAGTATTTCGGCATTAAACCGCTACCTCGACTGTCCACTCCGGTTTTATTACGAATATATTCTGCGGGTGCCACGCCTGCCGGGTGCGGCGGCGCGGTATGGCATTGCCATGCACCAAGCCATACAGCGCCTGTTTGAGCGGATGCTGTTATCCCGGCCGCGCAGTTTCCCCGGCGAAGCCGATTTTCTGCGCTTTTTCGAGCAGGCCTTTCAACGTACAGCAGGGTTACTGCCTGCCGCGCAATATGAACAACTGCGGGAACAGGGGCGGCGCCACCTAAAGCGTTACTATCAACAGTATTACGGCACCTGGAACCAGCGGGTACAAGTGGAATATACCATCCGGCAGGTAGAGTGGCAGGGAATTCCGCTCACCGGGACGCTCGACAAACTGGAGTTCCTTCCCCAACAGGAGGCTGTCATCGTGGACTATAAAACCGGGAAAGCCGACCGCGCTCATTTTAGATCCCCCACTTCTACCAATCCGTATGGCGGCATTTACTGGCGGCAGTTGTTGTTTTATAAAATACTCTACGATGCGTTTGACCGCACGGGTCGTTTGGCTCGCCGGGGCACGATCACTTTTCTCGATCCTGATGCACAGGGCGTTTTTCCGGAATTTACCCTGGAGTACACCCCCGACGATGTGGAGACGGTCCGCACGGCCATTCGTGAGGTATATACCAAAATTCAAGCTCACGACTTTTACACCGGCTGTGGCAAACCCACGTGTCAGTGGTGTACTTTCCTGCGTCAGGAAGTACTTCCCGATAGCCTGGCCGATGCCGATTTGGAAGGATTGGATGACCCAAGTTAAGCACCTATGCGCATTGCCATCAATACCCGCTTTTTACTGCCCGGCCGCCTGGAAGGTATTGGCTGGTATACCTGGGAGGTTGTGCGCCGCCTGGTGGAAAATCATCCTGACGATGAGTTTCTTTTCCTCTTTGACCGGCCATTTGCGCCGGAATTTATTCCGCCAGGACGAGTAACGGCCCACCAGGTTTTCCCGCCGGCCCGCCACCCGTTGCTTTGGTGGTGGTGGTTTGAAATGTCGTTACCTCGCGTCCTCAAGGCTTGGGGAGCCGAGGTGTTTTTTTCGCCCGATGGCTATGGCAGTCTGCGCAGTGGTGTGCCTACGGTGCTGGTTACCCATGATCTGGCTTTTAATCATTTTCCGGCGCAGGTGCCCCCGTTGGTTCGGCATTACTATCAGTATTTTACCCCACGCTACCTGGAACGGGCACAGCGGGTGCTGACCGTCTCGGAATATGTGCGTGGGGATATCCTGCAAACTTACCCGGTTATTCCGCCAACGAAAATAACTGTTGCACCCAACGGTGTACGTGAAGGTTTTGTACCCCTGGCTGCTGCGGAACAAACAGCAATACGCCAGCAATACGCCGGCGGCGACCCTTATTTTTTTTACGTAGGCGCAATGCATCCACGCAAAAACGTCGAGCGACTGATTGCCGCTTTTGATTTATTTCGGCGGCGAACGGGGGCGAATGTGCGGTTGTTGTTGGGGGGTCGACTGGCCTGGCAAACCGGTTCCTTGCGGGAAGCCTACGAAAATGCGGAATATCGGGAAGCGATCACCTTTTTGGGGTATCTGCCGGAAAGCGAATTACCCAAAGTGCTGGGCAGCGCCCTGGCCTTAACCTACGTCTCAATGGAAGAGGGATTTGGAGTGCCGGTACTGGAAGCGCTGCATACCGAAACTCCCGTAATTACCTCCAACCGTTCGTCGCTGCCAGAGGTGGCAGGCGAGGCGGCCCTGCTGGTAGATCCTACTGATCCCGAGGCTATCGCCGCTGCCCTACAGCAACTTTGGGAGCAACCGGGTCTGCGCGAGGAGCTGGTGGTTAAAGGCAGGCAGCAACGCGAGCGCTTCCACTGGGCGGCGACGGCTGAAATCGTCTATGCGCAATTGCGGTTGGCGGCTTTTTAGAGAAATCAGAAATCAGAAACTGGTCCGCCTACGGCGGTTGAGAAACTTGCCCCCTGCCGAGGTAAGTCTCCGGACTTACCGCAGGTATAGGGCACGTCTTCTGACGTGCGGATAGTTACGAAGGTGTGAATAAGCACGTCGTGAGACGTGAGAGATATTACCTGCAAGTCTGGAGACTTGCAGGGGCTCGATTGGAACTGGGGTCGGAGTCGAAAGACTCCGACGAACATCGAAAGACTCCGACGAACATCGAAAGACTCCAACGAACATCAAAAGACTCCGACGAACATCGAAAGACTCTGACGAACATCGAGTTCAAATGGGAATATCAGTGGTGAGGGGTACTTACAGCGACACCAGTACCTGGGGCACCACGGCTACATTACCGGCGGCGGTGATTTCCCGCAGGGGCAATTCCTGAATGAAGTTGATCATTTCGGGATGTAGTGGCGCGTCGACCTTGATGTAGTTGTCGGTAAAGCCTGACATCATGCCTTCCTCTTTGGCGTTTTCGAACAAAATGGGGCGGGTAGTGCCCAGGTGTTGTTCGTAGAAAGCCCGTCGTTTTTTCTCTGACAGGATGTTCAGCATCTGGTTGCGGCGGCGGCGTTCGCCCACGGAGACAACGCCGTCCATTGCTGCGGCGGGCGTATTGGCGCGCTCCGAGTAGGTAAACACGTGGAGATAGCTGATATCCAGTTCCTGCAGGAAGCGGTAGGTTTCGAGAAAATCGGCTTCCGTTTCGCCGGGAAACCCAACGATGACATCCACGCCGATACATGCGTGAGGCATTACCTGCTTGATATGTGCAACGCGGTCGGCGTATAACTCGCGGGTATAGCGGCGGCGCATTTCGCGTAGTTGTTTATTGTTGCCCGATTGCAGGGGCATGTGGAAGTGCGGCGCAAAGCGCTGCGATTGGGCTACAAAGGCGATGATTTCGTTGGTACAGAGGTTCGGCTCGATGGAGGAAATCCGAAAGCGGCTAATGGTTTCCACCTGATCCAGTTCGCGAATCAGGTCGATAAACATTGCTTCTTTTTTGGGTTTTGTTCCTTCGATGACTTCCGTGCCATTGCCAAAATCGCCGATATTGACACCGGTGAGGACAATTTCCCGAACACCCATTGCGGCAATCTGCCGGGCATTAGCTACGACATTATCCACCGTATCGCTGCGGCTGCTGCCGCGCGCCTGGGGGATGGTACAGAAGGAACATTTGTAATCACAGCCGTCCTGCACCTTGAGAAAAGAGCGGGTGCGGTCGCCAAAAGAAAAGGCATTGATGAATTCGCGGGCTTCCTGCACCTCGCCGGCCTGGACCATACCTTTGCCCGGGGCCTTACTCAGGTCTTCAATGAAATCCAGGATGCGGAATTTCTCCGCAGCGCCCAGCACCAGGTCAACCCCGGGGATGTCGGCGATCTCCTGCGGCTTCAGCTGGGCATAACAACCCACGACGACCACCAGCGCATGCGGTGCCTGGCGCAAGGCCTGGCGAACCACCTTCCGGCATTTACGGTCGGCAAAATCCGTTACCGAGCAAGTGTTGATGACGTAAATATCGGCACCCTCCTCGTAAGGAACTTCGCGGTAGCCAGCCTCTTCAAAGAGGCGACCAATCGCAGAGGTCTCCGAGTAGTTCAACTTGCATCCCAACGTGTAAAAAGCGACGGATCGGGGTGTTGCCATACGTTATGCCTTTTGCGGGGACAAAGGTAAGGGTTTTTTGCTTATTGTGCTGGGGTTACCTTTAACGGCTAGGGTAAACGCACTAAATGCTTAACTTGGTCTGCATGCAAAAGACTCACCTACGATTTTCAGCACGGTAACCGATCTTCGCGTACAGGGACGCTGTTTGCACAAGCTGTCCGACATTCTGTTCATTGCCTTATGCACCTTATTAACCGGTGGAGAAGACTTCGAGGACATGGTGGCTTTCGGCGAAGAACGCTTTGACTGGCTGGCCACCAAGTTAGCCTTGCCGAATGGTATTCCTTCTCATGACACCTTCAATCGAGTACTGCAAATGATTGATCCAGAACAGCTTAAGGAGGCCTTGGCCGCTGATGGAGCTGCGCTTATCGAACATGTGGAAGAGCAGCTCGTGGTGTTGGATGGTAAGAAGTTGCGTGGTGCATCGGCTCGTGGCCCTGCCGGTACGGGTCTGTATATCCTCCATGCGTGGGTGAGCGAGGTGAACCTTTGCATCGGGCAGCGCAAAGTAGGCGACAAGAGCAACGAGATAACGGCTATTCCAGCCTTGTTGGATGAGCTCTCGCTCAAGGGAGCCATTGTCAGTATCGATGCCATCGGTTGCCAGAAAAACATCGCTGACCAGATCGTCGCTAAAGAAGCGGACTATATCCTGGCCCTGAAGGGTAATCAGGAGGAACTGCTGGAGGAAGTGCATGAGTCGTTTCAATTTTCTGGACTAGACCAAACAGACGAAGACTGGGAATATGGCCATGGCCGTTTTGAAAAGCGGCATTGTGCTACCTTACGGGCCTCGGACTGTTTGAGTCCCAATATGCAGCAGGCCTGGCCTAGTATAAAGACACTGGTTAAAATTGAAGCAACCCGAATGGTTGGTGAAGCAACCTCCACACAAACAAGGTATTATATTAGCACGCTCACCCAGCGCACCGCGCAAGATATGAACCGACTTATCCGCAGTCACTGGAGCGTTGAGAACCAATTACACTGGCATCTGGATGTCACTTTCGCCGAAGATGCCAACCGGGCTCGAAGCGGGCATGCTCCTGAAAACTTGAGCATACTACGCAAATTAGCCCTGCATCGAATCGCGATGGATGACTCCAGACTAAGCAAACGAAAACGGCGATACAAGGCCGCTATGAATCTGGACTATTTGGAGAAGGTCCTCCGTTTGTAGATTTGGTGCGTTTGCCCTATTTAACGGAGGATCGGCTTTCTGCCGGGCTTACCCCCTGACCCCCTAAAGGGGGAACTGCCTCCCGCTTGGATATGCGGGAGGGGCCTCCCCTTTAGGGGATTGAGGGGTGCGTGCGGTCGTATTTCTTCTGCTTCCCTGAAGGGGGAACTGCTTTCCGCAGGGTTTTGGGTTGGTCTTATTCTTTGTGGTCCGAGGGGTGCGTGCGGTTCTTTCTGCCGGGCTTACCCCCTGACCCCCTAAAGGGGGAACTGCTTCCCACTTGGATATGGGGGTGGGGCCTCCCCTTTAGGGGATTGAGGGGTGCGTGCGGCCGTATTTCTTCTGCTTTCCGCTTAGGTTGCAGGTGCGATTTTGAATCTTTTTTCGCAAGCAAATTGTTATAAGAAAAATTTACATTTTTCATTATGTCTAAGAGAACAGGAATGCACCACGGGGCTTCCCCTGGAATCTTTAATAATGCCAGAAAATTAAGGCGCAGTATGACTGTCCCGGAACAAATGCTATGGGAAAAACTTTGTAGGAGGCAATTGAATGGGTTTCATTTTCGGAACCAGCACCCCATGGCTCACTACATTCTTGATTTTTATTGTCACCAAGCCAGGTTAGCTATTGAAGTTGATGGTGGTTACCATCAAGAAGAGGAACAACGAGTCTGGGATGAGAATCGGACTGAAGTCCTGAATGAACTTGGAATAACCGTACTAAGATTTTCCAACGAAGAGGTTTCTTTTAACATGGAGAGTGTCTTAAGTGTCATTAAATTGATATTGGCCGAAAGAGTCAGACCAAGCTAGGTAAGTTATACTCCGCAAGTTAAAAGGGAACTGCCTCCCGCTTGGATATGCGGGAGGGGCCTCCCCTTTAGGGGATTGAGGGGTGCGTGCGGTCTTTTTTTCTCCAACCTTCCCCCCTAAACCCGTACCTTCCCCTACCGAAAGCACAACGACTATGAAGCTCCGCTACCTTGTTTTTGGCATTCCTTTTTTGCTCCTGACGGGCTCCGTAGGGTACAGCCTGTATGATAGCGTTCATTTCCTGGCGGTGGTGCGAGGGATGAATGATTGGATTATCCGGGAGTTTGGCTGGTTGTTTGCTGGGGCGGCGCTGGGGTGTCTGGTGCTTTGTGTGATGGTGTATATTTCCCCGTTGGGGCGGGTGCGGATTGGTGGCCCTGCAGCGCAACCCCTCCTTTCGCGTTGGCGGTGGTTTAGCATTACCCTCTGCACGACGATTGCCATTGGGATTTTGTTTTGGGCGACAGCAGAGCCCCTTTACCACCTGCATCAGCCACCGGCGGGTACAGGAATCACCCCCAACACGCCGGCGGCGGCGCGCTTTGCCCTCTCGACGATGTTTCTGCACTGGACATTTACGCCGTATAGCCTGTATACGATCACCGCCTTGCTGTTTGCCCTGGTGTATTACAACCTGCGCCAGCCCTTTCGGCTGGGCTCCCTGCTTTTTCCGCTGCTGGGTCGGCATAGCCAGTCGCCAGCTATGGGGACACTGGATGCTGTTTGCCTGTACAGCCTGGTCGCCGGAATGTCGGCATCCCTGGGGGCGGGTCTCCTGACGATTGCCGGGGGCTTGCGACAGTTTGCCCATATTCCCGCCGGCAATGGCTTGCTGGCCCTGATTGCAGCGGCCATTGTGGGGGTGTTTGTGATCTCCTCGGTGAGTGGCTTGCAGCGCGGCATCCGGGTGCTTTCCGATATCAATATTCGGGCTTTCCTGCTGCTGGCGGCGTTTATTTTTCTGCTGGGCCCCAAAGGGTGGCTTTGGCAGACCAGCCTCGGTGCCCTCGCCGATTATGCCGGGCATTTTCTGCCCCGCAGCCTGGCCTGGGGCCTCGATCCCCAATGGGCCGGTAGCTGGACAATCTTCTACTGGGCGAACTGGCTGGCCTGGACGCCCATCACGGCCCTCTTCCTCGGGCGTTTGGGGGTAGGTTATACGGTGCGGGAGTTCCTGCGCGTCAACCTCCTTTTTCCGGCTCTCTTTTCGATGGCCTGGATGATTATTTTCAGCGGCAATGCCCTCTACCTTGACCTCCAGGTGCCTACAGCCAACCTCTTTGCGACCCTCCAGGCGGAAGGACCAGAGGGGGCCGTCTATGCTGTGCTGCGCCGCTTCCCCTGGCCGCTGGTAACCAGCTTTTTCTTTCTCGCCGTAACTTTCCTTTCCTACGTCACCGCGGCCGATTCCAATACCTCGGCCATGAGCGGCCTGTGCAGTACCGGCATTTCCCCGGAGGACCCCGAAGCGCCCGTCTGGATTAAAATGGCCTGGGGCGTTGTGGTGGGGAGTATGGCTTGGGTTATGGTGGCAAATGCCGGTATCGATGGCGTGAAAATGGCCTCTAACCTGGGGGGCTTCCCGGCGCTCTTTCTCATCCTGGCGGTCATGGCGGGCATGGTGGTGATGCTCTTCCGGAGTAGGGAGGTTTAGGGTGCTCACTTCGTTCGCTCGGTTTATGCCGCTCACTGTCGTTCGCTCGGTTTATGCCGCTCACTTCGTTCGCTCGGTTTATGCCGCTCACTGTCGTTCGCTCGGTTTATGCCGCTCACTGTCGTTCGCTCAGTTTATACCGCTCACTTCGTTCGCTCGGTTTATGCCGCTCACTGTCGTTCGCTCAGTTTATAAGGTTTATAAAGTATAAATAAACCTCATAAACCCTATAAACCTCATAAACTCCATAAACCAAGTGAGCAGCGCGAACGGCATAAACCAAGTGAGCAACGCGAACGGCATAAACTTAGCGAAGTGGCATAAGCTAATCTCCCATTAATTTCCCCTTTTGCCGGTAGAATGCTTATTTTTGCCCCAGGAGCAAAAAAGAGCAAACTTACCCAGGATAGAAATCCCCGACTAAAACGTAAGTTAGCATCGTGGAGACAACGAGAGGAACATTGAAACAATCCCAAGAACAAAAGAGCACCAAAAACGTCGCTGAGGCCTCGGATGTGGTGAATCAGCTGTCGACCACCGAGCCGCGGTGGTTTGCTGTTTATACGCGTTACAAGCGCGAAAAGCAGGTTGTCAAATTCCTGCTGGAACGGGGTGTACATGCTTACCTGCCCCTGCAAACCTTTACCCGTTATTATACCCGCAAAGTCAAAAAGGTAGATCTGCCGTTGATCTCCTGCTATATTTTTGTAAAAATCACCCGCGAAGAATATGTGCCCGTCCTGGAAACGCCGGACGTGCTCCATTTTGTGAAACTCCGCCGTAACCTTATCGCTATTCCCGAACGGGAAATTCAAATTCTACGCGCCATTACCGGCGAGGGGGTCGAAGTGGAGGTAACGCCACTGGCCGCCACCATCGGCGATGAGGTGGAAATTTGCCAGGGCCGACTTTATGGGCTTCGCGGTAAGTTGGTGGAACAACACAACGATAAAAACGTCGTTATTGAACTCGAACAACTGGGCTATGCCCTCCGTATTCAGGTGGATCCGCAGGCGCTGCGTAAGGTGGCGCACGGCAGTGAGTCGGATGGTGGGGATGGCCTTTTTGAGCGATATAGGGTTTAGAGCCGCTGCGCTGCGCTTGCTGGTTTAGAGCCGCGTGTCGCTGACGCTCCCCGCTGGTTTAGAGCCAGCCCTACGGGCTTAGTTTAGAGAGTTTAGAATGCAAAGGTATAGTTGCAATCAGCCCTCTAAACCAAGCTTGTCCGTCTGGACACCGCAGGTGCGTCTCTAAACTAAGCTTGCCCAGCCTGCCCGTACGGGTCTGGGCTACGAGCGAAGCGAGTTTTGAATCCCGACACAAAGTCGGGGTGGCGGCTCTAAACCCTCTAAACCTAAATTAAGCAACGCTTTTTGGCGATGCACTACAAGTTGGGCAGTTATCTTTTGAAAAGCCAGGTGCGACTTTTCAGTGGCGAAGCCCTGCCCTTTGGGGTTTATGCCGCTCACTAGCGTTCGCTTGGTTTATATCGCTCACTAGCGTTCGCTTGGTTTATGCCGCTCACTAGCGTTCGCTTGGTTTATGTCGCTCACTGCGTTCGCTTGGTTTATGCCGCTCACTGCGTTCGCTTGGTTTATATCGCTCACTAGCGTTCGCTTGGTTTATGCCGCTCACTGCGTTCGCTTAGTTTATAAGGTTTATAAAGTATAAATAAACCCTATAAACCCCATAAACCCTATAAACCTCATAAACCCTATAAACCCCATAAACCTCATAAACCCCATAAACCTCATAAACCTCATAAACCCTATAAACCTCATAAACCCCATAAACCCCATAAACCTCATAAACCCCATAAACCTCATAAACCTCATAAACCCCATAAACCCCATAAACCCCATAAACCTCATAAACCTCATAAACCTCATAAACCTCATAAACCCCATAAACCAACAACACAAGTGAGCCTCTTAATCACCGGAGCGGCCGGCTTTATCGGCTACCACCTGAGCCAGCGCCTGGCGGCGGATGGGCAGCAAATCATTGGGATTGATAACCTCAATGACTACTACGACCCTGCCCTGAAATATGGGCGCCTGGCGGAACTCGGCGTACGCAAAGAGGCCATTAAGCCGGGGTTTCTGACGGAAAGTGATGACTATCCCAACTTCCGTTTTGCCCAGCTTGACCTGGCCGACCGGAAAGGGATGGAAGCCCTGTTTGCGGAGGAAAAGATTACCCGCGTCGTCAATTTAGCGGCGCAGGCAGGGGTTCGCTATAGCCTGCTTAACCCGCATGCGTATGCGGAAAGCAACCTGGTGGGGTTTGTCAATTTGCTGGATTGCTGCCGCCATGCCAATGTGGAGCACCTGGTGTATGCCAGCAGCTCGAGTGTCTACGGCCTGAATCAGACCTCGCCGTTTAGTGTTAGCCATAATGTGGATCACCCGGTGAGTTTGTATGCCGCGACCAAGAAAAGCAATGAGCTGATGGCTCACGCCTACAGCCACCTCTATGGCTTACCTACTACCGGACTGCGCTTTTTCACCGTCTATGGCCCCTGGGGGCGGCCCGATATGGCCTACTTTCTGTTCACCAAGGCTATCCTCCGCGGAGAAGCGATTAATGTGTTCAACAATGGCTTCCTCTACCGCGATTTCACGTATATCGATGATATCATTGAGGGGCTGGTGCGCGTTATCGAAAAGGCCCCGGTAGGCAATCCCAACTGGGATGCCCTGCACCCGGATCCGGCTTCCTCGAAAGCACCCTATCGCCTCTATAATATTGGCAATAACCGCCCCGTCAAACTCCTCGATTTTATCGCCACCCTCGAAGATCTTCTGGGTAAGGAGGCCATCAAAAACTTCCTCCCCATGCAACCCGGCGACGTCGACAGCACCTGCGCTGATATCGACGACTTGCAACGGGATTTTGGGTTTAGCCCCAAAACAGAATTGCGGGAGGGGTTGAGGCGGTTTGTGGAGTGGTATAGGGGGAAATGAGAAATGAGAAATGGGAAATGAGAAACTTATCCGCCTACGGCGGGAGGGAAACTTGCCCGCCTACGGCGGGTGGGAAATGAGCGTACCGTTGCTCATGGCTTGATTTTGGAGTAAATAGCACGTAATTTTATTACCCTAAACTCCATGATTATGAATTACATTTCCAATTATTTCCAACCTGATTTTGTCGGTGAGGGACGCTCGAGCTATTATTGGCAGGGATTTGAAGATTTAGATGTTTGGCAACAGGCTCATGCTTTTGTCAAAATAATCTATACCGAAACTACGGCTTTCCCAACGGAAGAAAAGTTTGGACTGATTCAGCAATTTCGCCGTGCGGCAGTTAGCATTCCGGCAAACATAGCCGAAGGTATGGCCAAACGGTCATCTAATGAACAAATCCGATTTTTGTTAATTGCAAGAGGTTCTTTGGCCGAATGCCATTACTTTATCATTCTGGCACGGGATATTGGCTATTGGGATCAAGACCTGTGTGTTTCCTTAATTGAGAGGGTTCACCAAATTCGCCGAATGCTAAATGGCCTTATTAGGGCAATAGAAATAAGAAATGGAAAACAAAAATGAGATTGATTTCTACTCATTTTCCGCCATGCTAATTGTGTTAGCGCTTAAGATGTCGGGTGAATTTACCTTCACCTGCCGAAGTTCCAGCGCAAACGGGGGATTCTCATTTCTCATTTCTCATTTCTGATTTCCCAAAAAATGCTCCGCAATTTTTTCCAACGCTCCCCCCCCCACTCCGACTTCAGCAGCCTCGGTACCGACTTCCATTCGCACCTGCTGCCGGGGATCGATGATGGCGCCAAAACCCTGGATGACAGCCTTACCCTCCTGGAAGGCCTGCGCCAGCTGGGGTACCGGAAGGTGATTACTACGCCCCATATCCACTGGGAGTACTACCCGAATAGCCGGGCAATCATTCAGGCGAAGTTGGCGGAAGTACAGGCCGCAGTGACGCAGGCCGGACTGGATATCGAACTCGGCGCCGCCGCTGAATACTACCTCGACGAGCACTTTGCCGAACTGCTGGAACGCAACGAGCTGATGCCCGTTTTTGATAACTTTGTCCTGGTGGAAATGTCGTTCTTCGGGAAGCCGCCCCAGTTGGAGCAGTACCTCTTTCGCCTGCAGACGAAAGGCTACCGGCCCATCCTGGCGCACCCCGAACGCTACGGTTTTCTGCACCAGGATTTTGCTGAATACCGCCGCCTCAAGACGATGGGCTGCAAATTTCAGCTCAACTTACTGGCGCTCACGGAACATTACGAAGCTTCCGTTCGCAAGGCGGCAGATCGCCTCCTACGCGAAGGGCTTATTGATTACCTCGGTACTGACCTCCATCATCAGCGCCACCTGGATGCCCTGCGGGAAGGGCTGGCCGGAAAGCGCATGCAGCGGATGTTAAACGGGGTTTAGAGTCGTTCGCTGCGCTCACTGGTTTAGAGCCGTAGGTCGCTAGCGCTCCCTACTAGTTTAGAGACACGCCTACGGCGTTGGTTTAGAGAGTTTAGAAGGAAAGGGTAGTTTCTGATAAACAAGTTACCTTCTAAACGAACTCTCTAAACCCAGCCTGCCCAGCTTGCCCGTATGGGTATGGGTATGGGCTACGAGCGAAGCAAGTTTTTAATCCTCACACAAATTGGGGGTAGTAACTTTCCGGCTCAGGCACTAAGCGTTTAGAAGGCCAAGGGGTAGTTCTTAATAAACGCATTTAACCCTCTAAACGAACCCTCTAAACTAAGCTTGTCCGTCTGGACACCGCAGGTGCGTCTCTAAACTAGCGGGGAGCGACAGCGACACGCGGCTCTAAACCCTCGTATGTTTGTCAAGCAAGTAAAAGTTCATTGAAATTAATAGTTTAGTAAGCACCTAACACAGAGGATACTAAACGCAAGCACTCCTTGGGGAAGATGCAGATTTAGAGATAGCCCTGTGTTAGGAGGTTCTTTCGAGTCTGAATAGCATTTAAGGACTTCCGAGTATCGGATGAGCCAGCATAAGCTACGAGGAAAGACGATAAAGACCCACTTATTTTTTCATTTGAACTTGAGCGGTTATGAACATTATTGGTCAGAGTTTAGGCATTGACATTGCGGCAAAAAGCTTTCAGGTTTGTTTGCAAATCAAGCAGGCAGATGGTCATTGCAAAATTAAAGGTAGCCGTAGTTTTCCGAATACGGCCAAGGGCATAGTTGCTCTTGAACAATGGCTGGCAAAACGCTTACATAGCGAGCTAGCCTTGGCGGTAGTCATGGAAGCCACCGGCGTTTATTACGAGACCCTTGCCTATAGCTTGGATGAAGCGGGTTATCGGGTTCACGTTTTACTTCCTAATCGGATAAAGGGTTATTTGAAGTTCCTCAATGTAAAAAGCAAAACCGATAAAATCGAGGCCAAGGCACTGGCTCAACTAGGCTTAGATCAACAATTACCGGTTTGGCAAGCGGCGAGTCCGCAGATGTATTCACTTAAGCGGTTGTGCCGGGAGAGGAATATACTTGTGGATGAAAAAACGATGATCTCCAATAGGTTACATGCTGAGGTGTCCTGCAAAACGCCGGAGCCTTTTACGGTTAAAAGACTCAAGCAACGGTTGAAATTAGTGGATAAACAGATCCAAGAAGTTGAAGGCCAGCTAAAGCAGCTGGTAGCCCGGGACGAGGTACTCTCCCGGCATCTGGAAAATATCTGCCAGGTGAAAGGCTTGGGCTTTACAACCGTCATTTCGATCATTGCCGAAACCAATGGATTTGCCTTAGTAGACCATAAATCGCAGTTGGTCTCCTATGCTGGCTATGATGTAGTTGAACGACAATCAGGGGCCAGTGTCAAAGGCCGAACCCGCATCTCGAAAAAAGGGAATGCCCATATTCGCAGAGCGCTGCATTTTCCAGCCCTGAGTGTGGTTAAACACCACGATGAGTTTAAAGCTTTATTCACCCGAGTGCTCGAACGAACCCAAATCAAAATGAAGGGATACGTGGCTGTCCAGCGAAAGCTGCTGGTCCTGATCTATACCCTTTACAAAAAAGAGCAGGCTTACGATCCTACATATGCCCAAAAACAAACGCAAGAACAAAGGGGTAGGCAGGACACAATGCCTGCCTACGCTGGATGATCTGGCTCGAAAGACAGACCTCCTTTGGTCTTACTAAAATACTTTTTTTCAGGAATTTACTTGGATGCTAACATAGCATCTCTAAACCAAAAACAATGCAAACAACCATACGATACCTCATGGTCTTTCTCGTGCTCAGCTCCTGCGTGCGCCAAAAAGACCTGGTCACCTTCCGCGATGCCAATTTCAACTTGGCGCAGGCCGAAGCCATTGCCAACCAAATGGAACTGAAAATCCAGCCGGAAGACCTGCTGCAGGTCGACGTCGCTACCGGCCAGGGAGAGATTGACCAGCTGGCTACCGCCCCCTTTAACCTGCCGATAGGACAAAATCAGCTGATGCAGATGCAGGGCGGAAGCCAGGGAAGCACCCCCCTGGAGCTCTTCATGGGCTACTTTGTGGATAGCGAAGGTTTTGTCGACCTGCCGACGCTGGGGCGTGTGGAGGTGGGCGGACTTACTCTCCGCGAAGCCAAACAAAAACTGATCGGACTGCTGACCCCCTACCTCAATGTGCCGGTGGTCAATATTCGCTTTCTCAATTTTAAAGTGACGGTGCTGGGCGAAGTGACGGCCCCGGGGGCTATTCGCCTCAGCAACCAGCGGGTGACTATCCTGGAAGCCCTGGGCTATGCCGGCGATTTTACGCCCTACGCCAACCGCAGCTCGGTGCTGCTCATCCGCGAACAGGATGGCCAGCGTACCTATACCCAACTGAATTTACAGCAAAAGGATATCTTTACTTCCCCCTACTTCTACCTGCAGCAGAATGACGTGATCTACGTACAACCGACGCAGGCGAAAGTGGCGACCGTAGCGGATCCGCTCCAGCGGGCGATTTCCTACGGTTCCGGGGTCATCTCAATCGTGACGCTGATTATTGCGCTGACGCGCTAAGCTCTCCTCTCGCGGAGGGGGGGGCAGTGACCTGGTGGCTTGGTTTAGAGTCGTAGGTTGCTTCGCTCCCTACTAGTTTAGAGCCAGCCCTACGGGCTTAGTTTAGAGAGTTTAGAAGGAAAGGGTAGTTTCTAATAAACGCATTACCTTCTAAACGAAACTTGTCCGTCTGGACCCTCTAAACCAGGCCTGTCCGTATGGACACCGCAGGTGCGACTCTAAACTAGCTACGAGCAAAGCGAGTAGCGACTCTAAACCTTCTAAACTATTTCATTGGAAGCACCCTTACAACCTACCACCACCACGGACGACTCCAGCCGGGAAGATCTGAAACACTTCCTGCTGCTCTTTCTGCGCAACTGGTACTGGCTGGCGCTGAGCCTGCTGATTGCCGGCACCCTTGCCTGGTTGAAGCTACGCTATGCTACCAACATCTATCAGGTGAGCGGGAGTATCCTGGTGGAAGATAGCCAGCAGAAATCCTTCTCGGAAGAAGCACTGGTGGAGGATCTGGGGTTTTCCTCCGCGCCGAATGTGGAGGACCAGCTGCAGGTACTCAAATCGACAAGCCTGATGCGGCGGGTGGTAGATTCCCTCAACCTGCATATTACTTACCTGACGGAAGGGCGCATCAAAACCAGTGAAGCCTATACCGGTAGCCCGGTTCACCTGACGGATATTGATAGCCTGGAAATGGCCTACGGTACCACCCTACGACTTCGACCGCTCGACTCCCTGGATTTTGTGCTGATTCGCAGCGAAAGTGATACGCTGAACTGCCGCTTTGGGGTGCCGTTTTCCTACGAGCAGAATACGTTTACCGTGGATTGGGTAAGCACCCCCGACAACCGTTATGTGCATGCCATTAGTATTCAAGACCCGGAGCGGGTGGCCCGCAACTACGCCGGTGCCCTTAGCCTCCAGCAGGTAGGTCGCTCCAATGTGATTACCCTGGGCCTCAAGGATGCCGTGCCGAATAAGGCAATCGATATTATTACCACGCTGATTCAGGAGTATAACCGCAGCCAGATTGAAGAAAAAAACCGCTCCGGTACCAATACCCTGGCCTTCATCGATGAGCGTCTGCGCTTTGTGACGGAGGAGTTGTACGATGTGGAAAAAGAAGTGGAAGGCTTCCGCCGCAGCCGGGACATTTCGGTGGAATTGTCCACCAAAGCGGAGGGCTTTCTGGACCGAGTGAGCACAGTCGATGAGCAGATTATGGAACTCGACCTGCAGCTGGATATGCTTACCACCATGCTCAACCTGGTACGTGATGACAGTAAGCGCTACCGCTCCCTGCCGGTGAGTTCACAGATTCTTTCGCCCTCCCTGGGGAAGCTTACGGAAGAATATAATGCGATTCTCATCGAACGCGACAAACTGCGGGAATCGGCCCGGCCCGACAACCCGGCCTTCCGCAAGTTCGACGAGCAAATCGATTACCTGCGGGGAAACCTCCAGCAGAGCCTCGAAACCCTGCAGCGGGAATTTACTAAGCGGCGTGCGACCCTCCAGGAACGCCTGCGCCCGATCGAGCGCCAGATCAACAGCATTCCAACCAATGAACGGGAACTGCTCCAGATTATGCGCCAGCAACAGATCAAAGAACAGCTTTTCCTCTTTTTGCTGCAAAAACGCGAAGAAACAGCCTTGAGCATTGCTGCCCAAACGGGGAGTACCCGCATCCTGGATAAGCCCTCTGCTTCCAGTTTGCCTATCGAGCCGAAGCGCCGCCAGATTTACCTGATTGCCCTCTTCCTGGGGCTGGCCATTCCCGGCGGGATTATCTACCTGCTGGATGCGCTCAATGATAAACTCTACTCGCGGCAGGATATCCAGCGGGCCACTGCCACCCCCTTCCTGGGCTTGATTGGGCAGGCCCGGCGGGAAGGTTCCATTGTGGTGAGCAAGGGCAGTCGCTCGGCGGTTAGTGAAATGTTTCGCCTGCTGCGCACCAACCTTCAATTTCTGGCAGCCGGTGACAGCCACCAGGTGACCCTGGTTACCTCCAGTGTGAGCGGGGAAGGAAAAAGCTTTATCACCATCAACCTGGGCATTAGCCAGGCGCTTTCGGGGAAGAAGACCATCCTGGTAGGGCTCGACCTGCGCAAGCCCAAGCTCAGTGAATACCTGTTGGGCGACCTGAGTCCCTGGGGGGTTACCTCCTTCCTGGTAGGGGATACGGAGCTGAAAGACCTGATCAAACCCGTGCCGCACCAAACCAACGTGGATTACCTGGATTGCGGCCCGATTCCTCCTAACCCGGCCGAACTGCTGATGAGTCCGCGCACAACCGAGCTCTTCGCCTATCTCCGCCAGCATTACGACTGCATCCTGGTGGATACCAGCCCCGTAGGCCTGGTTACCGATGCCTTGCTGCTCAAGGACCATGTCGACCAAAGTATCATCGTGACGCGTTTTGGCCGCACCCGCCAGGCTTTCCTGCGGGTGATTGAGGATATCTACCAGAATGGTAAACTGCCCCGCCTGGGTATCGTACTCAATGGCGTAAAAGCCCGCGGTGGCTACGGCTACGGCTATGGAGGCTATGGCTACGGCTATGGCTACGGCGGTTATGGCTATGGGTATTATGAGGAGGAGAAGAAAGGAGGGAAGAAGGGGAGTTGGTGGCCGTGGGGGAAATGAGTGAAGGGTGAAGGGTGAAGGGTGAGGAGTGAAGGGTGAGGAGTGAAGGGTGAGGAGTGAAGGGTGAGGAGTGAAGGGTGAGGAGTGAGAGACTATTCATTAAATTATTCTTTTTTTACCAAACCCCAGAAAAATGAATCATAAAGACCTTGATGCTTGGAAGATTAGCATGGAATTAGTCCAGTGGATTTATGAAGTAACCCGGGATTTTCCAAATCAAGAGCTATATGGGCTTACGAACCAACTTCGCCGAAGTGCGGTCAGTATTCCTTCCAATATTGCAGAAGGAGCGGCCCGAAATTCAGATAAAGATTTCCTAAGATTCCTCTATATCGCCCTTGGGTCCCTGGCAGAGGTTGAAACGCAATTAATTATCGCAATTAATTTGGGATATTTAAACGAACAGGCCGAACAAATAGACCTTAAA
>JACJXV010000051.1 GCA_020636445.1 Lewinellaceae bacterium
CACTTGTTACAAATCAAAGCTCAATATTTGTTCTTTATAGTGTAAAATAAAATGTTTGATTTTAGTTAAATTTTTGATTTTTGTCTTTGTACTAAAACATTTCTTAGGTTCTAAATTTTTATCAACATAAAAGAGCCTTCCTGCAGGTTCAACTCCTTCTGCTGATCGTATAGAAACTAAAGTTGTATTAACTTCTCGTTTTAATTGTAAACTAAGAGTATCCTGATTTATGTTGTAATAAATATCGTATAAATATTTTTGGTCCTTCCCATGCCGTATTTCCAAAATAGGAGCCTCAGCTGTTGAATCTGATACATTACAAATTCTCAGCATTAGTGAATTTTCATTCACTTTAGCTTTTTTAATTGCTAAAGGAGCTTGAGCAAAAGTATTTACTCCTATGCAAATCAATATAAATATTATCTTATTTTTTAACTCCATGGTCTAATCCTGTTCTTGTTTTACTTCCTTTTATTCTGAGAGCTTTATTCTGATACCAAACTTCATCCCTTTTACTACTACCAGCCGGTGGTTCTCCTATTCCAGTTTTAACAAAATAAAATCCATGATCAAGTAATTCGTGAATAAACACACAGCTTTCGCAAGGGGAAGTTTTTTCATTATTACCAGCATCACTTACATTGGTAGCTGCTTCTTTTCTGTTAACTACTAGAACAGCATATCCTTGCCCTAAAAAAGAACCTGGTATTTCCTCAAATTGTCCCGCTTGATAATCACCATCAGAAGTTTTTGACATTAAGTCAGCTTTATACGATAGTTTACCGTCAGGCGTTTTTATATCAATATTGATTTTTTCATCTTCGCTTATTTTTGCATATATAGTAGTATTTTCGTCATTAACTACCTCTTTTACCGAATCAAAAATAGACCGTTGATCCGGATCATAATCTTTAGTGCCTGAAATATCTTTTTCTTTAAAAATCAAAGCACCATTCTTTTTGAAAGAGAATCCATGACCTTTACCTAGAATATCATTTAAATAGCCGAGAATATACTGTTGACTTTCTTTATCTTTAGCTATTACATACATTCCGTTGGGATCAATTGCATTGATTGGATTGTTTAAGACATAATTATAAGGCGACCAACTTGCATACTCCTCCGCCAGCGGATCCACCGCGCACCACCGCCCAATAGAAGCATCGTACCACCGCGCACCATAGTCCAGCCAGTTCAGCCCAAAATCGGTATTCAGCTCCTTGGAATTGTATGTATACCCATTATCCCGCGCCGCATCATTCATCCAGTAGGGCCCTCCGTAGTTCAGCCCGAAGGGATAGTAGTGGTTCTCTTGTAAGATTTCATTCGTCGCCGCACTACTGGTCACCTCCACAATCCCGTTGCCGTTTTTATCGGCAAAGGTGATCCGGGCATTGCCTAAATGGTCGCGCAGGGTATACTCCTTGCGCCAGGAGGGTGTGTTACTGGCGTCTACATTCAAGTTGTAGAACCTACCCTCCTCGTGGTAGATTGCCTCGATGCGCCTACTCCCCGTGCCGGTTTTCCGGTATTCAAGGCCGCCCACATAGTCCTGCTCGGACAGCACGGTGGCGCCAGCCTTCACGATCTTGCGCAACTTATTGCCCGTTGCATCGTACACGATTTCAATAGTACCGCCGGAGCTGAACGTGATCAGCCTGGGCAAATTTAAGTGATTATAACTTATGTCGCTGATGCCTTTGTACGAATCTGATTTCAGGTTGCCGTTACCGTCGTAGCTATAGCCGGTACCGCTGCCGGGTTTGAAGCCTTCGGTTTTGCCACTGGCATCGGCCACGGAGGTCAGGCGGTTGGTTCCTGCGGCGTAGCTGTAGGTCAGGTTATCAATCTGCCCGAAGTTGCACGTGCTTTGGATAAAACCTTGCCGCTGCAGCGTGTTGATGTTGCCGCGCTGATCGTAGGTAAGGGCTTCGTTGAAGCGGCTGGAGGCGGTCGCTGTGCCGCTGGTGTTTACATCGAAATAGGACGCCGTTTTCATCCGGCTCAGGGTGTCGTAGGTAAAACTGTAGGCTTGCCGCTCGCGGCCGCGTACCCGCCAGGCCAGCTGCGCGATATTGCCTCCCTTTTGCAGCGTGCCAATCAGGCCACTAATGGTGCCGCCGGCGGGCGAAGTGGTCGTGAAAAGCTGATCGTAGCGCAATTCCAGATAGAACAGGTCGTTATCTTCGGGATGCTTAACCAGGGGCGTACTGCCGGGGCTGGGCATCGAAGGCGAGCAAGTAGCGCTCAACGCCAGGCTGGTGCCGGTGGCATTTTTGCTGTTAATAGCGGTGAGCCAGTCCTGGTTGTTGTACGTGTAATCCACACTCTGCAGCCAGCCCCAGGTGCTGCCATAGAGGCCAGCATGAAGATTGCGCTCGATAAGGCGCTCACGGAAATCGTAGTTATACTCCGCCAGGTGGGTGCCGGCAGCATTAAGGTCCATCAGATAGTTGATGGGCCGCCCCTGGTGGTCGTATTGCTTGGTAAATTTGATCGTCTGATTGCCCGTTGCGGCTCCACTTCCCGGCTGATGGGTGCGGGTGGTAGTCAGCAGGTTATCCGCGTAGTCGTAAGTGTTTACAATACTTTCGGCGGTGGTGCTGGCGGTATTGAGGTAATTATTACCTACCACCTGGGTAGTACGCCCGTAGCTGTCGTAGGCATAGGTGCTGTGCAGCCACGTACCGCCACCCGTGGTGCCAAGCACCCGGGATTCGGTACGCCGCATCCGACCCATGTACTGGGGGAAAGTGGTTAACGAAAGCTGGGTGCTACCGTCAAAACCATCGTAATAATTCCGGATCTGCGATTCGGCAAACGTAAACGCCGCGTTGGGGTCGGAGGGAAAACCCGCAACCAGACCGGATTCCACGATGCGGCCGTAAGCATCATATTTGTAACCCAAGCACTGGTTGGTAGCCTCAAGGTTACTGTCCCTAAGAAAGACGAGTAGGTCTCTCGTGTTGTACTTCATGTATACAGGACCCATGTCGGGGACTTTCTTCTTGATGAGGCGGTCAGCGGCGTCATATTCGTAGGTGTAGATCAAGTTGGCGCTTGTAGCCATGGCTCCGGGCGGAATCACCCGGATGAGACGGTCTTTGTCGTCGTACTGGTAGTAGGTATCCAAATTGATGCTGCCCGAAGGCACGCGGCTGAGCACCAGGCGGCCCCGCTTGTCGGTGTACGTCAGGCTGGCACGGCCGTCGGGGTCGGTGTTCCTGGTCTCAAACAAACTGCCTGCCGCATAGGTAATACTCGTGCCAGGAATGGAAAGGGCAGCGGTATTGGCCCCGTAAGCTGTTGTTGTTGCATACCCCCCGGGAGGTGTTACCGAAGTGACGCGGCTGAGCGGTGAGGTTTCATACTGAGTAAGGGCATAGGGTGTGCCCCCGGTAACGGGTACATAAGCACCATTATCGTAAGCACTCTGATAAGGAACGTAATTTTTGACTACCCGACCGTAGGGGTCGTATTCCTGAGCGGTGACGATATCCACTTTACCAAAAACCTGGTCGTTGGCCCCACGGGTGGGTTGATGCTGCCAGCGCACCGTCTGTATCGGCCGGCCCAGCCCATCGAGATACTCCCAGGTTTGTTGCTGAGCAATATTGCTTCCCGAAACCGGAGTAAATGTCGTGCTGCTGCGCACGAAATTGCGCGGATTGGAGGCGTCCTTATATTGGTACTGGTATTTGGTTTTCACGTTGCCGCCCCGTGCCAACACGGAATCCAGACGCATCAGGCCGTCGTATTTGAAGGTGGTAACCTGACCGTCGATGTCTTTGATGGTATATAAAAGACGTGAACTGGCATAGTAGCTATACTCCCAAACAAATGCGTTGAAGGTGCGCTTTTTTACCTGCCCGCTTTCCCATTCGTAAAGTTCATCATAAGCCTCCCCCTCTTTGCGCATCGATTTGATCAGGCCGGTAGACGCATAGATGGTCTTCACCGTACCTTTTAAGGCCCAGGCCCCGGGGGTAGGCGACCCGTTGGTCCAGGTCATTTCATAATTGTAGAATTTGTATGGATAGGGTTTATTACCCGAAGGGGTGGGGTTGCCATAGTCATCAAAAAGGCTGTATTCGGTTTTGGTGCCAGCAACCTGCGTACTACCCGCGTAGGTTTCCTGCACCAGGGGCACACCAACGATCCCAAAGCCAATTAGGGTCGTGTTATTGAGCTCCTGCGCAAACTTGGTGACTATCTTGTACTCCCGCCCGTCGCTGTTGGTCGTGACCACCTCCGTGGGCTGGGTTACCTCGGCATTGCTGTAGCGCTGCTTGGTTACCTGTGTAACGCTGTCGGTTTTCACCACTCCGCTAACCGTTCGGTAATAGTACTGCGTCTCAGTACTCCGCACCTGGTATTTCCAGTTCGCCCGCACGAAGTAGTATTTCTTTTGCCACTTCGATTTGGCGGTGTAGGATTGAGAACAGGTAACAGGGGGCCCCGGATTACAACACGGCAAACGCCAGGTGTAGGTGTATGCGGAAGCGCTTGTCCTACACAGGATCGTCCGGTTGTCCTGCGCAGGCAGGGCCTCTACTACGAAGCCATTAAAGGCCTTGCGGTTGAGGCTGCTCCAGCTGTAGGTGGTGTCGGCATCGTAGCGGTTTTCGGTCTTGCTCAGCATCCGGTTACTGCTATCATACACTTCCTGGCGCAGCAGATCCCCGTTGCGGTAGTCTTCGTATTCGTTTCCAATGGGGGTGTTGCGGTAATAATACACGGTTTTACCCGCTACTTCTTCCTCCACGCGCGAATAGCCCACATGACTGCCCTGCACCGCCCCCAGGGGTGAGCGGCTGGTGGCATACAGTGTTGCGCGTGAACAGGTGTACTGGGCGCCTTAGGGGGTGCAATATTCCGGATAAGTATTCATCGAATACTGGGTATAGGACGAACTGGCCAAATAGCTGGGTTCGCTCAGCAGCAATCCACTCGAGCTGTTCGGACTCCCTTCCGTGGCACCGGCTTTCAGGTAGCGAAAGCGCCGCTGGGTCAGCAGGGTACCCGTGTAGTCATAGTTGTTGATTTGCCGAATGCGCAAACCGCCAGCCAGCCGGTCGTCACTGCTGCAGGCTCCCATTTCAGGTGCTACCCGGTGAGCTTCGTAAATGAAGTCGCTATAGCCCCGCGTCGGGTATTCCACGCGGGTCAGGATGCCGGCCTGCATCAGGCTTTCCGAAGGCTCCCGGTAGGCGCCTTCGCCGGGGTAAGGGGCCCCGCCACAATAGGGCGTCACCGCAGGGATCAACGGGCTGTTATCGCCATTGTCATTGTAATACCCCCAGTGGTCAATACTCGAGGAGTTGGGCCGCGGTAGCTGCGTGGCATTGTACGTGAACCGGTAGGGTTCTTTGGCCAATCCCGCTCCCTGGTATTGTTTTTCCTGCACACTCTTCAGCGTCAGGCGATTGGTGGACCCATCGTAGGTAAACGCAAATTCTTTCAAGGCTGTAGCCCCGCCTACGCCGCGCTTGATGCGCACCGCATCCAGTTTCTTGCCCCCATACGCATAGGGGTAGGGGTTGGCACTCGATACCAGCTCCACTTGTTCTACCACTACCCCACCTACTTTGTAGCTGATCTGCTGCAGGTATTTGCGGTTGTTGATTGTGATGGAGGCTATCCCGCCATTGCTGTAACTGGGCGTGGTGGGGCATACGTCCATGTTCGGGCAGCCATTGCCGGCACTAGCCGTAGTGCCATCGCCGTAGCTGATCGATTGATACGCCCAGGAGTTGATCGGCGCCGAAAAGGGTAAACTCAGCGTCTCGTAAGTAAACTCCAGTGTCTCCGTGCCCTGGGCATTGGTGATGCTCGTCAGGTACCAACTTGAGGTGTAGGTGTACTGGGTGTACGCCGGGGCCAGCGTGCCGTAGTCGTCATCCAGCTGGTGGACCGTCTGCTCCGTGGCCGAAAACACGTAGGTGTTCCCCAGGGCATCCTTGAGGGTGAAGCTGGTAATATCGCCGCTAATCGGGTGATAAGTAGGCGTGATAACGACATCTTTTTTCTCCTTCTGGTAAATAACCTTATACGGGTCGATGTAAAACTTGCCACTCAGCCCCCCGGCGTTGAAGTAAAAGTTATCGGGCTGGGTTTCAATCTCGCCGCGCACTATTTTGTACATCAGGTCGTATTCCGCAATTAAGTCCGCATTGGGGGTGCGCGAATAGGGGTTGATCAGGGCCGCCTTGTCAAAGTAATTGCTCTGCAAATCGGGGTTGCCCTGCACCGCGCGCGTGATTACCCCGCCCCCCTGCAGGGCCCATCCCAACCCTACCCAGCTGGGTAGGTTATCTACTTTATTGCCGCTGCCGTCATAGCTCAGGCTCAGGCTATGCTGCAAATCCTTGCCGCCCAGCTGGTGCAACGCTATGCCCAGGCTCATCGCGCCGGTGTAGTAATTGATCTCGGCATCGCCGTATTTACCCAGGTTCGCCGCTTCCGGCGAGGGGGGTACCACTACTTTCTTGAGCAGAAAACTGGCTCGCCGCATCCCTTCTTCGTCGCCTGCTTGCTGGGCCCGGCCGGGAGTACTTAGCATGCTCAACCCCAGCAACAGGGGGATATATATCCATCCCCGGGGTGCCCGGACTGTGCTATTTTGCTTCATTTTGCGCGTGGGGTGTAGTTGCTTGATCATACCGGAAAGGGTATTGGGGTTTGTGCATTGGTTTATCAAAAGGAGGGAGGCCTGGGTCGCTAGCGACCGAGAATTACTCGTTCGAGGTATTGTTTGCCGCCCAGTTCCAGGAAGCAATAATAGATGCCGGGCGGCAGTTGCCGGCCCTCCGTTGCCAGGGTGTAACGCCCCGCGCCTTGCTGCCCGTCGGCCAGTATGGCTACCTGCTCACCGGCAGCCGTGTACAGGGCTATGCGCACCGGCCCGGCTTGTGCCAGCGTATAATCCAGTCGGATAACCTCCGCCGTCGGGTTGGGATATAGGCGGTAGCTCGTCTCCCCGGCCACCACACCGGATGCCGGTACTGCTGCCGTCAGGGCAGCATCCGGCAGGACATCGTATTTCCATACGCCTTCCTGGTAGGTGCCCGCATACAGTATTTTTTGGTGAACCACCACACTGCGCACCCCTTCGGTGGGTAAGCCTTCGCTATCGGTAGCCGTCAGCTCCCCGGACAGGCCCCGCCCGGCAGCGGCGGCGATCAGGGTGCTGTCGGTGCCAAAGGCCAGCGCAGCTACATGATCAACCGCCGACCAGCTTCCTGCGGCTTTGCTCCATACCCGGCCGTCTTGCGTCTGCCAGATCCCCGCACCGCTGCTGCCCAGCAATAGTCGCTTGCCGTCGCTGACCAGGCTGCGCACCATAAACAGGTTGCCTGTGGGAATGGTCGTCCAACTCTCGCCCTTGTCGTCACTGATATATACTGCCTCCGAGCTGCCGGCAACAACGCTCTGGCCAAAGGCCGCTAAGGAGAAAATGACCTGATGGGGCGCTATGGGTGCTCCTAAAGGGGCCTTTTGCCAGCTTTCACCGTCATTGTCACTGGAATACAGCCCTTGCCCTGTGCCCGCATACAGGCGGTTGCCTCGCGTGGCCAGGCAATACACGTCCTGCACCGGTAGGCCTTCCTTCAGGGCCGTCCAGGTCTTGCCGCCGTCCTGTGAGCGATATACCCCACCGTGCAAAGTGCCGGTGAACAGCTTGTTACCCAGCTCCACAAACGAACTCGGAAAGGGGTTGGTTATTCCTTCGCCAAAGGCTTCCCAGGTTTTTCCGCCATCACTGCTGCGCCGCAGCCCCAGGCCGCCAAAGCCCGCCACCAGCTCTTTTTTATAGGAGGCTAAAAAGAGGACTTCGTAACCCCGCGGGCTGTTTACCGGCTGCCATACTTGTTGGCCCGCCAGGGGCGTAATCCCGAGCACCAGAAGCAGCAGGGTTAGTTTTTGCTGGAGTTTAGTCATCATTATGCGTTAGTTCGTTTATTGGGGTACATACCACCACTAGCCTTGCTACGCTGCTTACGCACAAGGTTCCTGTTGCCATCGAAAGGGGCATACCCCACCAAATCAATGGTCAGCTACAGGCCAGAGAATAATTATTCCTTATTGTCGCCAGGGAAATAAAACATACAGCACCCCACCCAGCGGTAGTGCGTCTGTAATAAACATGAGGTAGGTCGATTGAAAAAATCCCTAAAAAAAGGCTAAATGCTAACTAAAGCTATGTGCTCCGCAGAAATTTGTCAAGAGGCAGCGCCGTATTTATTTTCGTAAAAATCAACTTCGCAATATTATTTTACCTCCCCCCCCGAAATTATTGATTTACAACCAAATTTTATGCTGCAAATTAAGAAGGTGTTCGTCGGGAATGAAGCTCACCCAGGGTTACTAAACTTTGGAAGTTTAGTAACCCTGGGTGAGCTTTATGTTTCAAATTTGCTATTCCTCTCCTACCTGTCAAAGTAGGCTGATTTCTAAATTCGTTTGCGCGCCTTAGCTTTGCGCAGGTGGGTCGCTTCACTCTTTACCCTTCACCAGTACCATTACCAACCTTTAATTTCTCGATTGACAGACCACTAACCTATTTCCCCCTTTTACCCTTCCCCGTAAAGCTGCGGAGGAAATCGGAAAAAGAATCAAATTCCCGCCGGAAGCTCAGTCCGGTTCCTATTTGTAAGCGACGACCGGATATATCGGGTTGTAATTTTTGGAAAATGCGCAGGGTCAAACTGCGGTCTTTACTCAATACATACTCGATAACCAGGTCATTCCCGACAAAAGTGGCCACGTCATTGGCGTCGGCCAGGATGTTGTTATCGATATTGCCACCGACGACTACGGAAAGCCGGTCATTGAAAAAGTTTTGCCGCAGGCTCACCTGTAGTTCATTGCCACTACGCAAATCCGTTCCGGTTACATTGGCATTTTGATACTGGCTGTAGGCAATATCAAAATCAATCCCGGAAATTACCCTGCCTTCCCCGATAAATTCCGAGAATAGCTCGGTGAGCAACAACGAGAGCTGATTCGATACAAACTCACTTACTGTATTATAAATGATATCGGTTCCCTGCAGTGCAAAATCGGAAGGCAAAAACTGCCCTACCACAATCAGCCCAAAGACCTGTTTGTTGAGTTCGTTTTGATCCTGTTTGAGCACTCGTAATTTTCCATCGACATAACTTTGCAGTTCGCCCTGCAGGTTAGGCATCCGCAGATCAAAGGCAATATTGGGTTTTAATAAATCACCGCTAAGTTGGAGGATCAACTCAACATTGGTATTCTGCGTGGCTTCCCGTTTAATATCAGGACTGGCATTAACCAGGTATTCCTGAATGAAATTCGCCACGGAGGTGTTGATATCGCGGTATTCGGCTTCCAGGTTAATCAGGGCCCCAAAGGGATCGCCCGTCCAGGTAAGTGTCCCCCCTTTTTTGATTTGGAAGTTTTTATTTACAACGTTGTAGAGCGTAAATAAATAATCTCCCTGGTCAATCACGATATCCCCAAACATCTGAAAAGTTTCCTGGCGGGGTACGGTAATGCGCAGGGCCCCCCGGCCGGTGCCTTCGAGAATATCCCCGGCTTGTTCGTTAAAAACGATCTGCAGAACAGCTCCGAGGTTCACGGTTAAATCCATTTCCAGATTTACACCCTTGGGCTGATTGATGGTCACAGGAGAGGATTCATCCGCCTCCTTTTCCTTGCGCTTATCTACAAAGCGAAGGAATTTGAGTTCATCCGCTTCGCGCTGACTACTTACCGGAATTACTAACCGGGTGCTGTCACTTACGGAGGCGTTGACATAGATATCCGGCAGTTTAAAGGAGCCGCTGAAAACAACCTCCCCGGTCCCCAGTGCCTGGCCATAAAACAACTTATTATCCCCCTTCTTGGTATCCATCGCCAGGAACCTTCGGGCATTGAGCCGGGCCGCAAAGCCGAAGCGCTTGAGATGATCGTGTTTGATCCCTCCGGCCAATATTGCGGTGTGGTTAAATTTATCCCGCAGCACAGCGCCTGTCATGTCAAAGAGGTTGTCGTCAACATTGACGGTTGCCCGGCGGAAGGTATAATGAGTCTTCAGATAGTTCACCGTAACTCCACCTGGGCCAAGGTACACTTTGCCTCGAGTGGTTGGTCGGCTGAACTGTCCATCGAAATGCAAGTCGGCATCGAAGGTGCCATGGGTTTCACTCAACACATCGCCAATAAAATACTCGGCAATGCTGATGGGGAAACTGTAAATATTTAATTGTGCATCAAAATAGCCTTTACGGCGTTCCAGGTTAGCACCATAATCTTTGAGATTGTAAAAACCTTCCAGGACTAATTGAGAAGCATCCCGGGTAATAGAAACATAGGCCGTTATCGGATGGTCTTTATCCTTCATGTTGCCGTTAATCCGCAATATCCCCCAGTCATCCCCATTTAACCGGAGGGTATCGGACAACACACCTACCGTAATGTTCTGGAGTTGAAAAATGTCGTCGCTGGCAGCAAAAGCATTGATCCTGCCTTGAAAATCAATGGGCGGGAAGTTAATCACCTCGTTGAGCAGGCCAATGTCGAAGTTGAGCATGGAAAGCTGTACCCCGCGCTTGCCCTTGCTCTCCAGTGCGATCGCCCGTTCATCCTGGGTCAGGACAAAATCCCGGATAATAATGGAATCCCGATTGAATAAAACAAAGTTATTCCGGTTGATGGTCCAGGCTTCCTCCTGAAATTTGAGCTGGTTATACCCCATTTGTAGCCCCATGCGGGTAGAATCGAATACAAATAACCGGCCATCCAACTCAAAGCGATTTACCAGGGCACCCGGGTCATCATCGCTGTAGGTTACCCCAAAACTAACGGTATCCCGATCCAGTAGTGTAAGGATGGAAACCGGGGCAAACTGCTGCTTATCGTTGATCGTCGTGGACTGAACGGCCAGATCCAAATCGCCCTCGCTCCCCTTAACATCCATCAATACAATAATATCTTCCAGCCGCACCTTACCCAGCTTAAGTTCAGCAGCCTGAGCATTGGCTTTTAGTATCCCCGCCTGGTTATTGAATGTTCCGGAAAAATTAATTTCCTGGAAAGGACCGATATTCTTTCCAATGAGGTTCTCCCAACCTTTACTGTCTTTTACCAGGATAGAAAAATCAAAATTATAAAGGCGGATTGTAGTATCCCGGGGGTTAATCTTTAAGCGATGGGCAAAGGCAGGGTAATATTGTTTAATGTACAATTGCAGGGCAGTAGGCACTCGTTCAATATCAAAAGCGCCATATAGTTCCGCAGTAATAATATCGGAAGCAATGGTAAGTCGCTTTTTCCCTAAGGGATCAAAGCGGGAGTCTACTTCCATAGAGTCCAGGAAATAGGATTGTGCGCCGCGCTGCAGAATGATGTCGCGAAAATTAGCGGTACCTTCTATATCCGACAACCGCTTATTGCGCAAATTCAACTCGACCAGCCCTGAGAGAATCAGGCTATCTTTGCTGAGATTCAACTGCCGCAAATCGAGGTGATTTATGGCCGCCTTAAAGTCATAGACCGGGATTTCCTGGTTAGACAGATCAACCTGGCCCGCAAAGGAGAAGTCGATATTATCATCCCGGATTGCAAAGTTCCCGTCAAACCGATTGGCTTTAAGTTCCCCTTGTAATCGGGCATTTTCATAACTATAGCCTTTGAAGCTAAATTTTTCGATGTTGGCGTCCAGGTTTGCCTGGGCGGTAGGTCCGGACAGTCCTTGTCCGTCTTTAATTTGGGTGGTCAGGCTGATTTTGCCCAAATTGGCATTCCCCGACCATTTCCCGAGGTCAAAGTCAACGAGTTTCAACTTACCTGAGTAGTTAGCCTGGCTGCGTCCGGCCTTGGTATTCATCCGAATATCCATTTGTGCCTGGCCGATGTTTGTTCGCAACGAACCATAAGCTACAAAATCCACCAGAAAGCCATCAAAAGAACCACTGAAGTCCAGGGTTCCCAGCCGGTCAAAATTGGCCGGGGGGCGAAAATTGGGAATCAACTCCCGCAAAGTGCTTACCCGGGTCCTTAGTCTGCTGAGTCGCATATTCAGGGACTCTTCGTTTTTGACAGCCAGATTACGGGAGCTAAAACTACCTTCCAAAACCGAACCATCTGAAAGCTGAATATTGAGATCCCGAGCCCGTAAGTTATTAACGCGACCACTCACGCGGCCCTCAATACGCACCTTTTCTTCGCGATTTTTCACAAAGAAAGGATTGCTGTTCAGCCCTCTGGCAAAAGCCATAATGTCGCGTAGAGAAACTTGGGAATCGCGGATCCGGGCATCCATATATACTTTTTCCGGGAAATCACCGAAATCGGCATATTGGTCAAATCGCAACCGCAAGGTATCCCCTAATTGCGTTTGCGGCGTAATTAATTCCATCCCATTGAGGACTACCCCGCCACTATTGACAACCACCTCTTTGGCAGCTAGTTTATTCAAGATAAAACCGGAGGATTCCTTTAAGGATATTCGTTGAACTTCCCCAAAGAAACTTTCATTTTCATAGAGGAAATTGCGAATATCCATTTGAATGTCCCGAACAGCTAAGTGCCGAAAATCAATGGCTTCCGGCGCTGGTTCCCGCGGGGGTAAAGGGCGGTTATTTTCCAGGGTAAGACTCCCCTGCTGCAAGGTAAAATCGTCGACCTGAATGCGCCACAATGGCGTTAGGGAATCGGTAGGCGGCGTTTCCAGCGAGTCACTGGGGATGATTCCGTCAGGTAGCGATTCCAGGTAAAAAGAAGGTTGCGACAATGCAAAATGACTGATGTTTAGTCGGCGGCCCACTAAGTCCATTTCCTGGATAGCCGCTTGCCCGCTGGCTAGTTCAATCCGCATAATCTTACCCCGCACCTGATCTTCCTGAATAAAGGAAACCCGTTCCAGGTCTAATTCACCGATGCTTAATTGAAAGGGTTTCTTTTTTTCAGGAGGTGGAATTTTCGGTGGAAACAACCGTTTTAAGGCCCACTCCAGATTCGTTTGCTCTTGTCCTTTCAGTTTGCGAATTTCAAAACGGGCATCCACTAAACTCAAATCCTGCACAACCAGGCCCTGCCGGTAGATAGTGATGGGGTTAAGGTTTATCGCTGCGGTAAGTTGATCACAATACAACAAGGTATCTTGCTGCAGATCTTCAATATACAGACCACCTAATTTTAAGCGATTAAAAAAACCAATCCGGAAGGTGGCCAGCTTTACCGGGGTGGTCAGCGTATTGGAAAGGGAATTCGTAATTTGCCGAATGGTCCAGCGTTGGATAGGAGGAAGTTGAATGAGCAGGTACAATAAGAAGAAGAGCAGGAAAAAGCCCGCCGTGGCAAACCGAATAAAACGCCAGGCTGTCCGCAACCAACCGCGGGAAGTACCTGGTACTTCAGCGGGTTCAGTCGGGGGCGTTTGATCAGTGCGTTCTTCCATTATGTATTATTAACCCGCAAGGTGCAAATACCGATGCGAAATCGGTTGAATTTAACGTGTTTTTACCATTTAATCGCCACGAAACCGTCAAAACAAAACATCAGGTTTCACCCTAACGGTGAGGATTACTGCTTATTTTTTCTGCGGTGAAGATCCGGGCTAATTGTTCGGAATAATAAATTCCCTGTGGCGAATCAGTAACAAAGCCTACATGACCTCCCCACCGGGGTGTGGCTAAAAATAATGTTGCCGAAGCCTCCGCTTGTGCTACCGGAAAACAAGCAGCACTAAGAAAGGTGTCGTCAGCAGCATTGATGATTAAAACAGGGCAAACAATCTGGGGTAATACGTCCAATGAGCTATTCCGCTGCCAATAATCCTCTGCACTCTTAAACCCGTGCATAGGGCCCGTATAATAACCATCAAATTCCAGAAAGTTACGCGGAAACTGCTCGGGAACCTTAATCTGATCTGGAAACCTGGCAGCTTTGGCAAGTAATTTGGCATTGAGGGTTCGCAAAAAACGCCGGCGGTAGAAATAATTTTCCCAATGGTCAATCGCAATATTCGCTGAAGGCAGATGACAGGGCACCGATACCGCTACTCCACCCTTAACAATAGCCGGTAAGTTGTCGGCTCGCTCCCCCAAATAGCGCAATACGACATTTCCGCCAAGACTGAACCCAACGAGAACAATGCGCTGGTAATAGTCGCGCTGAATAATCGTGTCAATTAAATAGGCTACATCCCCCGTTTCCCCGATATGATAACTACGGGGTAAGCGGTTTAACTCTCCGCTACATCCTCTAAAATTAAGGGCTACCGCATCCCAACCGTCCTGGTTAAAAACCCGGGCCATTCCTCTGACATAGGCACGATCCGAACTCCCCTCCAGCCCGTGAAGCACGATGACCAGATTACGGCTTTCCGGAAGGGCACTTTTTGACCAATCTAGATCCACAAAATCACCATCGGGAAGCTCTAACCTTTCCCGTTCGTAATGTACGCCCTTTACCTGGCGCATTAAAGCAGGATAAACAGTATTGATATGCGCCGGACGGCACCAGATTGGAGGGCGATATGCAGGTTGTGTCAGTAAAGGCAAAATGGAAATTTTGTGCGCAAAACTACAAATTCACCCGGTCAATTGCCAATTCTCCCTTGGGCAGAAAAGTATCTAAAAAGGGAATTGCTGTATCCGCAGCCTGTTCAGCCTCTTCCAGGGTTGCATGTAAATCTTCGAGAATAATAAAGTAATGCTGTTGCCCTGGGAAAAAACATCCGGCCCACAGTCCATTTACTGGCAGCCCCGCACCACGTAATTCAAGTATTTTTTGTTTCAGCAATGCCAAATCATAGAATTGTCCCAGCCGAACCAAATAAGAAGTACTCGCAGGCCCGTGCAGTCGCTCACAGGTGTACTCAACGAAGTTTTTTATGCGAGGCTCATAAACGAGAAAATCCACCGTATGTGCCGGGGCAGCCACCGGGGCTTGCCGCACAGGATCAAGCCCAAAAGACAAGTAAGGTTGTACGTTCTTTTGCAGGGGCAAAATGACCAGTGTATCCAGGGGCGGAACGATTTCACGTTCCTTGGCGATGTTCAGTTCTTCTCCGCGTACCAGCATCTCCTGCTCGTATGCTTCCTCATCAACGTAAATGATGGGCTGATCCGCGTACTCGCGGGCAAAAACGATGGCGATCAGCACCATAGCCATAGCCGAAATGGTCATTTGCTGATAATGAGCCCGCCGGTAACGCCACAAATTTGACAAGTTATCTACATAAGGTAGCTTGGTTCTCCAGCCAAATAGTTTTTCCCAGGAAGGCAATTTAGCAAAACGCTGCATTTGCTGCTGAACCCGCCGGCTAAACTCCCCTTCTGAAAAAAACTGGACCACCTGCCGCTGATAGCCGAAGGTATCATCACGAGCTGGAGCAACGTGCATTTTGATTTTCAATTCCTGATCCACTTCGAGTAATCCGAAGCCGTTGCGAATGACCTGCCGCCGCAATTCCTGAAAATAAGGGTCGTGCTTACCGTAAAACACATCCCAGGAAAATGAGATCCATTGATCATCCGCATAATACTGTTTAAACTGCTCAACAGCATAGACATAGCGATAGCGGCGCAGAGGTTGTAATAAAAAACGCATGGATACCGACGTCAGCATTAAAGCACCCAAAATACTCCCGATGCCCAGAAGGGGTTGGGTGGCTATAAAATGCAGGTCTTTTGTTGTAACATGAAATACAAAAAACGCGGCGGCAACCAGTAGGGCCCCGACCGTTACTGCATCCCACCATAACAAATCGCGCTGGAGGGAAAATCGTAGTTCGTTCCGCTTGGCATAATCAGTAGCCTCAAAAGTAGCTGTAAAAAAGGTACCGTCTGCGCGGGGCCAGGCAATATAACCATCAGCCACAATACCTCCTGCCCCCCGTAAATCAGAAGTGAGAATCATCGCTCCTTCGCGAGGTTGATGACGGTAGTAATGCCGCAAATACCGCAGCGATACTTCCTTAATATCATCTTCCGAAATATGTTTGACTATGGCCAAAAGATCAATGTTTATTTGATTCTGTTACCTGTTGCAGTTGCTGCCACAAGGTAATGACCTGATGCGCTTCTTTTGCATCATGGACGCGTAATATCCTGGCGCCCTGCTGCAAGGCCATCAGATGTAAAGCTGCTGTCGCCGGCAATGCTTCTGCTGCAGTTATATCCAATAATTTATAGATCATCGATTTCCGGGAAATACCCGCCAATACAGGAAACTCCAAAATGCGGAACACGTGTAAATGCGACAGCAATTGGTAATTATGGCTGATCGATTTTCCGAAACCAAACCCTGGATCGATGATAATATCCTTTACCCCGGCAGCCCGCAAACGACCTGCCTGGGCAATGAAAAAGTCAAGGACTTCCTGTACGACATCCACATAATCAGGGTTTTGCTGCATCGACTGGGGTGTTCCCTGCATGTGCATGAGCACATAGGGCAACTGCAACTCTGCAACAGTCGCATACATGGCAGGGTCCATACTTCCCGCAGAGATGTCATTAATAATTCCCACCCCACTGGAAGCCGCCTCACGGGCCACCCGGCTATGAATTGTATCTACGGAAAGAATAGCTTCAGGAAATTGCCGGTGGATACCCTCAATGACCGGCATTACCCGGCTTAGTTCTTCATCCACTGGCACGGGCAATGCACCAGGCCGGCTGGACATGCCGCCGACATCAATAATAGTAGCTCCTTCGGCAAGCAATGCTTCAGCACGCCGGATGGCCATCTCCAAACGCGTGTAAGCACCCCCATCGTAAAAGGAGTCCGGAGTCACGTTTAAAATACCCATTACCTGAGGTTCAGCCAACGATAGCAGCCGACCACCACAATTCAATGTTTGCCGTTGGAAAAGCATTTGGTATTCTGTATTCACCCGGCAAATAAACACATTACTACCTGCCGGTTCATTGGAATAAAGGTAGCCAGGGGGCTGCGTAAATTGACTGATTTGCTAAAAAAAATTACACAAACCCGCTCTTTTCTGGCATTTTTGCGTCATAAGCATGAAAATCACCTCCAATCGGGGTTCAGTGAACTTTCAGGCGATGAACGACCTATAAATTCAGGTGAGTTTTATATTGTATTTTTGTAACGTATTCTGACGACACGTAACTACCGCAATGGCAAAATATCGCAACCAGAGTCCTCCACCACCACAACCCGAGCAACGTTTTAAAACTGGGCAGCTCATTTTATTTGTGCTTATTGCTAGCCTGGCTGCGCTGATCGCCATCAAATACCTGCCCCGTGGAGGTGGTGACACCACCCGAATCCCCAAAGAAATGACACTCAACTACCTGCCGGCTGATTTCCGGTTTGATGTCAATGAAGAAACAGCCCTGGCCGTACTGACAAATCCCAAACGCTACCGCCGGGAATTCAACCAACTGGTGTATGATTTAAACATGGCGATCCTCAATCACGTCGGTACGCGGATGGGGCTAACCAATGATAAATTAGCCCAGCTGCCCGCCTTATACGAAAAACAGCACCCTTACTTGCGCAACCTGTATTTTGAAGACTTTCTAACTATTCAGGATACCACTTCAGCCCTCTACCAAACCTGGTACGATAATGGGTTTAAAAATGCAACCCAGGTGCTCTATGATGTGGCTTCGAAATACACCTGCTTCCTGGTGAATGCAGTGATCGGGGAGCTAATCCCTATGCAGGATGATATTTTCTATGCCAAAGGTAAAAAGGTGGATACCCCTTGTGGTATTGCGATGAGTGAAGCCCTCGCTCCTTTTATGAAAAAATTGCAGGATCGCGCCGCTATTGAGGATTTTGGTCGGGCAAGAGGATTACTACAGGAAAGGGTGGAAAAAGCGGTTTCAGAATTAGCAACCTATGAGGTTCGCGATAAAAAAGGACTTTCCAAGCAATTACAAACTAAGGTTTGGGGATTTTCTGTGTCCAAAACAGACATTGAAATCTCGGCCATCAGTATTTTGAAAATTGGTTTTCGCCTCGATCAATACCTGAAAGTAGATTTAAATCCACGCAGTAAAATTGTAACGGTCACCCTACCCCAACCCGTCATTTTATCGCATGAAGTATATCCCAAATTCGATAAGCTTTCTATTGGATGGCTGCGGGAGGTAAAAGATGAAGACCTCAATGCCGCCTTTAATATTTTGCGGGAAGAATTCCGTCGTGAAGCTTTCGCCAATGATTCCGGGGCCAAGGCGAAGGCCCAGGCTCAGGATATCGTCAATACCCTTTTTGGGCCGGTCATTTCCACCCTGGGGTCTAAATACAAACTGCGGGTACAGTTTCAGGAAGCGACACCGGATGCGGAATTTGCCCCCGACGACCAGTTCAAAGATCTGGGCACCCCCAAGAGTCTGCCTAACCGGTAAGCAGAATGGAGCCCCTGAATGCTAACTATTGGAATGAACGCTATCAGGCTGGTCAGATTCCCTGGGATATAGGGTATGCATCACCGCCCCTGCTTGCCTATGCCGCCTCCCTGCAAGACAAGCAAACGAGAATCCTTATTCCCGGAGCCGGGCACGCCTACGAAGCTGTCGCTTTACACCAACGCGGCTTTGAGCAGATTTTTGTCTGCGATTGGGCTCCCCTGGCCTTTGCCCACCTACGGCAAAATGCACCGGATTTTCCAGAAAACAACCTCCTGGTGGCAGACTTCTTTACCCTTGATTTGCAGGTCGACCTGATCCTCGAGCAAACCTTTTTTTGCGCCATTGATCCGGCATTACGTCCCGATTATGTAGCCCATGCCGCAAGATTACTCGCCCCGGAAGGTACGCTGGCAGGTGTTTTGTTTGCCAATCCTTTTCCTTTTCCAGGGCCCCCTTTTGGTGGAACTGCCCAGGAGTATTCCCAATTATTCAGTACTCATTTTTCGATCCGGCAACTAGCCCTTTGCGAGCAATCCATCAAGCCCCGCGCGGGGCGCGAACTCTTTCTGGAAGCTATCGTGTCCATAGAATGAAAGGAGAAAATCACCTCTTGATTTGCGAAAATGCAATGCGCTTGTAAGTCAGGTAAAATCCCGGTTATTCTGCTAAATTGCGAACAACCAATTCCTTGGCTAAGTAGGAAAAAAGTATCTTTGCGTGAACTTAGTCTAAATAAGCTTGTCTTATCGATGTAATCATTAAGGAACCAGCGGGATGAAAGAAAAAGAAATTCGGGTAGTGATAGCTGATGCACAATATCTCATTCGTTTTGCACTGCGGCAGTTGTTATATAAACAAGCGGATATTAGGATCATTGGCGAGGCAGCAAACAGCCAGCAACTATTTGCCCTTCTGGAGGAGGAACATCCCGACATCCTGGTTATTGATTATAACCAGGACCCACACTTCTCGTTGGAAACACTGGCGAAAGCTCGCCAGGTAAGTCCGCAGACCCGCATTTTGGTTATCAGTGCTGATGCAAACAAGGAAACCATTTACCAGGTACTGGAGTCCGGAATCAAAAGTTTCCTGACGAAGAACTGTGATGAGGGAGAAATCATTGACGCCATTGCGGCTACCGCAAAAGGGGAAAAATTCTTTTGTACCCGCGTAATTGACTTTTTGTTGGAAAAATCATTCGCTCGTATTGACGATTCCTGTGCCCCTACTCCACTTACTTCCCGGGAAATTGAAATTGTTCAACTAACCGCTCAAGGCTTGGTAGCTAAAGAAATTGCCCATCGGCTGAATTTAAGCCCACATACCGTTTATACCCACCGGAAAAACATCATGGAAAAGCTGCGAATCAAACGGGCTTCCGAACTGGTGCTGTATGCCGTAAATAATGGATTGGTAACCCAATAAGGACTACTCCCCCCAATCCTTTGTGCCATTTTACCAACAATTTTAATGACTACCTGAAGGACATTTAGCGGTAAAACACAGCTTTTTAACACAAAGTATTGACTAATTAAAACAAAATACCGTAAATTTATTGCGATAATTTCCTGAATTCCATTCAGGATTTGCGAATCAAATTATCCCAAAACATTGCTTATCAACCCCTTGCACGTCCGTCCTCTCCCGCAAGGTAACTTACTGATACCTCAAATAATCCATCATGAACAAGACAATCCGCTTGCTTTTAGTCTTATTGTTCGTTCCAGTTGCCGGAAAACTCCTGGCTGAAAATTATTATTTATTTGCTGACCCCTCCTGTGTTTCCCGGATGGAATATGGTTATGCAGAGACCCCGCCCGGGAAAGAATACGTAAAATATGCGTTGGCATTAAACAGTACAGAAACATTTGTTTTTGAGGTCGGCCTCGAAGGACAAGCCCCGCTCCAGCGGAACTTGCCGGTGGGAGTAATTAAATGCACCAGTTCACAACGCAGCCTTTTCACAGCTGCTTTTGTAGAAGCACTTAATAACCGGACTCACCGCTTATTTGTGGTTAGTACTGCAGGTGCTGATCAATACAGAATAGCTCCCGTTAATTTTGCCGATTACTACCAGACGGACGGTCAATCATTTCACTTGCAAACAACACAGTACCGGCTAAATTACTTTCTGGATGGTCGTTCCGGCAGTGGGGATCTTTCGAACGCGGATCCTCGCGGGCAGGTATTTTTCCTGCAAACCTCGCCTGTTGGCCCCTGTACAGCTTACCAGTTTCGCCAGCAGCTCAGCGTTTCCGCCAATGCCTATTTAGATATTACTTATTTACCGGGCATTGGTATTCTGGAAGAGCGCAGCGGGTCTGCACAAAGTAATTTTTCCTTGCGCACCATCAATGGCCAGCCCTATAGTGCGTTTTTGTCGCAGGCTTGCCAGCAGGTATCCCCGCAAATGAGTAGTAAAACCGCAACGGCAACCGCAATTCCCGGAAGTTATGATCAGGGACCGGGTGCTGCCCCATCCGCAGGCAGAGTTCATATTGTCCAGCGCGGTGAAACCCTGGCAGGCATCGCTCGCCAGTATAATATTCCCCTGAATGACTTAAAAGCACGCAATCCATCGATAAACCCCTCCCTGATCCGACCTAATATGGCGATCCAACTGGATGATGCTCCGGCAAGTGGTGATACGTTCGCAGCCCGCAGCCCCATTCCAGCTGGTTATGATCAGGCACCTGTTGCATATGCCCAAAGCGCCCCAGCAATGGCAGTTGGAGGGCAAGTCCATACCGTCCGCCGTGGGGAGACACTACTTTCTATTGCGAATCAATACAATATAACACTGGCTGACTTACGGACCTGGAATCCGCAGCTTAATTCCACCCTGATGCGGGAAGGCGATCAGCTGTACGTAAATAGTGCGGGGAATGCCGGAGCGGTTCCTACCTCCGCCTTTACCACCAAAAGTCCGGATAGTTATGATATGCAACCGATGGGGAACAAACCCAGAATGCACGTCATGCAGGCCTATGAAACACCTTATAGTGTTGCCCTGCAATACGGCATCACCGTGCAGGATCTGTATGCCTGGAATAACCTGCCCAACAATGCTACTATTCAACCGGGAACGACCTTGATGGTAACCTCCCCGATTGTCGAAGAAGGAACTGTTCCCCGGGGACCTGGCCAGGCTGCCTGGATTACCACTACCGGTAGTCACATCGTAGCCGAAGGTGAAACAGTAGCTTCGCTGTCCCGTCGGTTTGGCTATACGGAAGAACGCTTTCGGATGATAAATAGCCTGGCTCCTGGTGAAGAAGTGAGGACCAATCAACTCGTTTTCACCACGGATTGTACGTCGCCTGCCGCTAATGCACCAGCAGATGAAGCCTCAAACAATCCTGCCAGTTATGATTATTCTGCCAACCAGCCTGCTGCAGCAAATCCCAACAATCAATTTTATTGGCGGACACCGGAAACCTGGAATGCGAACAACACCCCGAACACGATGTCAGCAAAGAGTGGCGTAGCAAATACTACCACTAACCCCAATGCCTATTATGGCCCAATTCCAGGGGCTTACAATGATAACCGCCCCCTCTATGAACCGTCTACCCAGTGGGCAAGCCAAAATACACCGGCCCCAACATCCTATAATGCGGCACCAACACCCATTGGCGGTAATCCCAACTATAATTTACAGGATGCGATTAACAGGGCGGTAATTCCGACTGGTACGGTCCCCGCCGCAAATAACCCTTACCAGGGTACCTATTTTACAGAGCCCGGCTCGTTGGGTACGGTTCCGGATAGTTATGACACACAGACGGCCCCGTCGTCATTTCGCAAAGTATATACCGTTCGCGAAGGCGAAACGATTAAATCTATCGCCCAAAAGAATGGTATGACTGAGCAACGTTTACGAGATCTTAATCAATTAAGTAAAAACGAGGTGGTATTGCCCTTCCAGCGACTTTATTTGAATTAGCACTATTTGTTACTCGTTACTCGTTATTAGTTTTTAGTAACGAGTAACGACTAACGAGTAACGAATCCTGCTATGCCAGCCTACACTGCGGCCAACCAACGGCCGACAATACGCGAAGCTTTACAGTCCAGAACGTTTGATGTCATTGTTATCGGTGGAGGGATAACCGGTGCGGGTATTGCCCTGGATGCCGCATCCCGTGGCCTTTCTGTGGCTTTACTGGAAAAAAACGACTTCGCCTCCGGAACGAGTAGTAAATCCACCAAACTGATCCATGGCGGCCTTCGCTACCTTAAACAGTTAGAGTTTGGATTGGTCCGGGAGGTTGGCCAGGAACGCGCAATCGTCCACCGCCTGGCACCGCACCTCGTCCTGGGTGAAAAAATGCTTATCCCCGTCGTCAAAGGAGGTTCTTTGGGCCCACTATCAACTTCGCTCGGACTCTGGGTTTACGACCTGCTGGCAGGTGTCAAAGGAGATGACCGCAGGGTAATGCTCAACCCAAAGCGCACCTTGGAAAAGGAGCCGATGCTCAGTTCCACCGATTTATTGGGGAGTGGGTACTACGCAGAATATCGTACCGATGATTCCCGGTTAACGATTGAATTGATTAAGACAGCCATGCAACATGGAGCGATGGTGCTCAATTATGCGGCCGTGGAGGGACTCATTTACAATGAACACAAGCAGGTAAAAGGAGTCGTTTGTCAAGACGAAATGGGTCCTGATCGATGGACGGTTCAAGGAAAAATAGTAGTTAATGCTGCAGGCCCCTGGGTCGATGAAATCCGTAAGCAAGACAGATCCCTGCAAGGAAAAAAGCTGTTTTTATCCAAGGGTGTCCATATTGTTGTTCCGCAAGCCAAGTTACCCATCCAGCAGGCCGCCTATTTTGATGTTGGCGACGGCCGGATGGTTTTTGCCATCCCACGTCAGGATATTACCTATATCGGCACTACCGACACCGCTTACCATGGGGACCCCAACCGAATTCCCATTGAGAAGGAAGACGTAGCGTATTTACTGGCGGCGACCAACCGCTTTTTTCCCAAAGCCCAACTGGCTATCGAAGATGTTGAATCCGGCTGGGCTGGCGTGCGTCCCTTAATCTACGAAGAAGGAAAATCCGCCTCGGAAATGTCGCGCCGCGATGAGATCTTCACCGCTCTCAGTGGCTTAATTTCCATTGCCGGCGGCAAGCTTACCGGGTATCGCAAGATGGCTCAGCGGGTAGTAAATAGGGTAGCTAAAACGCTGGGTAATAAGACGGCTTGCCAAACAGCTAAAATTTCCCTGGCCGGCGGTCCTTTCCTTAATGCAGCCGATGTCAACCTGTATATTCAGCAGATAATGCATAAATTACAGGAACTAAACCAATCGGCTACTGAAGCCCCCTATTTAGTGCACAACTACGGAAGGCAGGCCGATGTCATTCTCCAGGATCTGCGCCAGGAAGAGGACTTTCCCCTACTGCAGGCTGAAGTCCGGTTTACAATAGCCCATGAGTTAGCGACTCATCCGCTGGATTTTCTCAATCGGCGCAGCGGAAGGCTTTATTTCCGATTACCGGCAACACGCCCGGCCATACCTTTGGCATTAGACATTTTCCAGGAGGCTTTTTCCTGGAGTCCGGAACAACGCCAACGTTTTGCCCACGAAGTATCAGAGGCTATTGATTTGATTACAACTTTTCCAAGTTCCACGCCCCTACCGGCCGCTCGGTAAGTGCAATACCTTAGCCTTTGCCTGCATAGCTTCCTGGATTTCCGGAAGTAGACGCTGTGTTTCGCGATAACCAATATCGTGGAGCTCCATAAATTTGTTGAATTGAAAAATATGGTACCTGGTTACCTCCTCCGGTTCAATCAGAAAATGGCAGAATCTCAAATGAGGTTGCGTATTTGCATATATCGATAGCTCAAAACAGCGGGTAGCAATTCCGAATGCCGAAGTAAGGTTTTTTTTAGGCGTTTCTCTATTCGGCATAACGTTGACGCCGAGGATAAAATCAGCGTAGGGTTCGAGGGCTGCTGCCGGCAGATTTCCTAACAATCCGCCATCGGCATAAACCTGGCCATTAATTTCAACGGGCTTGAATACCAGGGGAATTGAAGAAGAAGCAACCACAGCATCAAACAAAGGCCCTGATTCAACCATTTCCAGGGATCCTGAACTCAAATTCGCTACCGAAACCAATAGTTTGCGGTGTAAGGTCGCAAAATCATCCCGACCGATGAGCTGTTCCAGACGTGTTCTCAGATAGGTCAGTTTCGTAAGCCCCGTATTGGGCACCCCCAACTGAAAAATTTTCCAAACGGAGCTGTCCCTGACAAATTCCATGATTTCATCAGGTTTCTTACCCGCCGTATACAAGGCGCCCACTACTGCTCCCGCGCTTGTTCCAGAGATAACCTCAACCTGGATACCCGCCTCTTCCAACGCGCGTAAAACCCCTACGTGGGCTATTCCTCGCGCGCCCCCGCCTGACAAGGCCAACCCTATGCGCATGGTGTGTAAATTTTATGTAAACTCAATGTAAATTAGTTGTTTTCCGAAGCAAATTCCCCTGGTTTAGCTTCGCAATTTCTATAAATCTGCGAATTTCAAAATAATCTTCCAGAAATAAGCCCGATTTCAGGTAAGCTGATTTACCCAACTAAAACAAGAATCCGGCAAAAGAAGTGATAAAGCTAATCCGGAGTTAACACTTTCTTAACACTGCCTTCGTATATTTGCGGCAGCTTGAAACTTATTTCAATAATCAAAGCACTAGTTTATGTATCTGTCCAAGTTAATGAGAACCCTCATTGCCGCGGCGCTGCTATTTGCCTTGCCGGCAATGGTCGTTGCCCAAGGGGTATCCACTTCCTCGATGAACGGTAAAATTACCGATGAATCCGGGGAAGCGCTAATTGGCGCCAATATTGTTGCGCTGCACCAACCCTCAGGAACCAGCTATGGTACTGCTACTGACCTCGAAGGATTGTACCGGATTCCTTCGATGCGGGTAGGTGGCCCTTACCAGATTACGGTTTCCTACACCGGTTACAGCGAAAAAGTCTTCAATGACGTTTATCTGCGTCTGGGAGAGTCCTTCCGGTTGAATATTACGCTGGAAGAAGGAGCCGTAACCCTGGAAGGAATTGTGGTAACCGCAGCTCCGGGAAGTGGTGGCAAAAATGCCGGTGCCTCCAAGCAAATCTCAGAACAGGATATCCTGGTGATGCCAACGCTGAACCGGGATCTGAAAGACTTTACACGGCTTACTCCACAAGTTCGGGAAGCCTTCGGTGGAGGGATTTCCATTGCAGGTGTTAACAACCGCTATAACGCTATTTATATCGATGGCGCGGTGAATAACGACGTATTTGGTCTCTCCTCACAAGGTACTAACGGTGGCCAAACCGGTATTGCGCCATTCTCGGTAGATATCATCGATCAGGTGCAGGTGGTCATTTCACCTTATGATGTATCCTTAGGTGGTTTCGCTGGCGGTGGTATCAACGCCGTAACCAAGTCGGGGACCAACACCTTCAAAGGTACGGCCTACTACTTTAATCAAAATGAGAACCTGGCCGGCAAAACCAACAAGCAACTACTGGATCGGCTCGGATCCACAGAAGGAAGCAAGTTGGCTGATTTTTCCCAGAAACTCTATGGTGCTTCCTTAGGTGGGCCATTAATTAAGGATAAGGTTTTCTTCTTTGTCAACGCAGAAATCCGCGATGACCAGACACCTTCTCCATTCAACACTTCCTTATATGAAGGGGATGCTTCAGCCAGTGACTTACAGGGATTGCGTTCGTTCCTGCAAAATCAGTACGGCTATGACCCCGGTGATTTTGGCGACAAAGTCGACAAGTTGGAAGGCCTGAGTTTATTTGCCAAGTTGGACATTAACCTGGGAGTGGGCAATAAACTGACCCTCCGCCACCAGTTTACCAAAGCAGAAAATACCGACCAGAACGGTAGCAGCAACCGGACGATCAACTTCGCTAATAACGGAGTTTATTTCCCCAGCAAAACAAACTCTTTTGCCGCTGAATTGAACTCTACTTTTGGTACGAAAGCTTCCAACAACCTTATCGTGGGTATTACCTCGGTGCGGGATGACCGCGACCCTATTGGTAGCGACTTCCCTTACGTGACCATTTTTGATGGACTGGGGATAATTAACCTGGGTAGTGAGCAGTTCTCAACTGCCAACGATCTCCAGCAGGATATTATCACCATTACCGACAACTTCAAGTTGTACAAAGGAAAGCACACCTTTACCTTCGGTACCCACAATGAATTCAGCAGCTTCTACAACCTCTTTATTCGTCAGAACTACGGGGTTTATGAATTTGCTACGTTGGCTGACTTCCTGGCAGGTAACCCTGCACGTGGTTATGACCGT
>JACJXV010000052.1 GCA_020636445.1 Lewinellaceae bacterium
CATCATCAAGGGTCATGACGACGTCAAAATCAGCCTCCTGCATACCGGTATAAACAGTCTGGCCGGTCGCCACTTCCCGAATGTTCTTTTTAATACGAACGCCATGGTCGGCGAAAGCCACGATTTGTTTATCGAGCGAAAAAGTGTGAAGATCCAATTGGTGGGCCAAATCCGTCTGTTCAACCTGGTATGCTGCCTGCCGACCTAGGAGCTCTTGGAGTTCAGGCCATAGCGATTCGGCGAAGTAATCCTGTAGCAAAGCTTGATCTTTGGTTTGGAAAACATAGTGTAAAGCCTGCCATGCCTCCCGGTAAGCGGTCTCAATTTCCATTAACAAAAATGAGTCGGGAGCAATTCCTTGCTGGGGAATCTTATTGACCCATACGGTTTCAGGGGCATTCTTCAAGAGCGTATTGTAAGCATATCCCTCTGGCAAGCCCCACTGTGCTCCTGTATTGAAATAAACAAAAACCATACTGAGCACCCAGGTCATAAGTGCCAGAATGAGTAGCGAAATTAAGGAGATAAGTGTCCTTCGCGGTGTCTGGTTTTTTTCCTCCTGGGTCATGGTACTATACGTCTACGACGGTTAACGGATGTATATCTCGCGGGATATACGCTGCCCTCCGGCCATCACACTACATCGATAGATGCCGGCAGGGAAATCTGCAGGTAAAGATAGGCTGCAAAACCCATCCTGGGTCAATACTGAAAAATGATAATGCTGATCCTGTTGTTGTAGGGTCACCTCCATTGGAAAATCGTCAGTTACCAATTGACCAAGAGGGGCCTTCACCGGACCGATGCGTAAGGTTTTTTCCTCGTCAAGATAGGTTACAGCCAATGCCACAACGTAAGGAACAAACCCGAGTCGAAGGGCTGGCCCCTCCGCCTTTCCATTAGCGAAGGCCGTGATTTCCCAGTCGGCGGGATGATTGGGGTTTTGCAGATGAACCTGCGCCACTCCATTACTTGTAAAGCCAGGGTAACTGCCAACAACTTGTTCCTGCTCCCGAACAACAATCTGCACCAACGTACCATCAGCAACCAGGTTCCCCAGTGCATCCACGATGGGGTTTGTACGTACTGCCACATATTGGCGGGGATCAGCAAAAGGCACCCAGGATTCAACCTCGAGGCTAACCTGACCCGGCCAGGCAGGTGTAAGAGCAATACCTTCTTCTACCGAGCTGGCTTTCCCTGCAGTCGCACCTACTAAAATCTGACCCTTACGTTCTTCAGCAGGAATTAAAATAGAAGAGACTAGATTATCCATCAGCGATTCCCGTGTCACAATAGATTGCCCAGGATAACGGAGCGAAAAAGTAACCACCGTACCAGTGGCTACCGGGTTGCCAAACGCGTCTTTGGGGATAGCTACAACCATTGCGCGTTGGCCACTACTCACCGTTATCGTTTTCGGGCCTACGTATGTTTCAACAACGCCCTCCGGAGCCGCCGGTGTAAGTTGCAAAAAACGTTGATCTGCTACTTGCCCGCCACTAGTCAGGCTAAGCTGAACGCGGCCGCTGTGGCTGCATAAATTCCTGGGAATGGAAAAAACCAGGGTATCATTGCGCCAGCTTCCGGTGACCGGAGTATCCCCCAACGCATCCGACCAGATGAGCAGCCATGATTTATCGGCCCTGGCGGTATCGGCCCTGGCGTATATGGACGTCAGAATTCCTGCCTGAAAAAGGCTGTCCGTCAGCAAAATACGACCTTGTGGAGTGGCAGAATCGGGAGCCGGGGAATCAGCCGAACAAGCCAGATTCACCAGCAAGGCGATGTAAATCAGCAAGATAGAACACCTCCTCTTGGCATGTATTTGCTTAAGACTCATCACTCAGTGCTGCCATTTGTGCGATAACCTTAATATTAACCCAGAGATCATCCTTCAGTATAAAAGGAGCTGCCGGGTAACGTTGAACATCCAGTGGAATCTGGAGTGTTTGCCTATATTCCTGCCGGGGAACCCCATTAATGCGCAAGTTATCATCATTACCCCATTGGATAACCCGAATATCTCCAAGATCCGGCAGCGGATGATCAAAGGCTTTTTGCCGCTGAGGCCGAATACCACCGGACAAATACAGTGGCTCTACCCAAAGGAGTTTTCGATCCGGGCGATAGTAACTAAGCAATAATTGAGGAACAATTATTTGTCGAGCTCCATAGTTGATTACTTCCCCCTGCATATGTTGTGTATTGGAATCTACCCTTACCTGCTGTAAGCCAGTGTTCTTATAATACCCTTCGGCGGCAACCATGGAGCGCGCAAAAACAACAAAAGAATGGGGAACAGAATCCGTTACAGGTACCGGCGGACGAAGGGCTGTAAAATCTACACGAAACGTCGTTGACTCTTTGGGATACAGCATGTGGCTTATAGCATCACGTGCATTATAACGCGCTAATTCCTGGCCCTGCCTGTTATACATAACAGCCTCCAGCGTCAGATAGCCTGGATCGTTGTCAGTATTAATCGCCTCTCCAATAACTGCATACTGCCCGCTTCTTTCGACCAGTGCCGCCGAAAGGATGTAAAAATCAGGTCGATCAAGGATATCACGCTTTTCCACTTTATCCGCAAGGGCTTTGCGTTTTCCCTGACTAAAAAAATCAATAGCCGGAATGCGAACAAACTGGTCGGGAGGGGTTCTTTTCTCCAACTGGAAAGGCTCAATATACCAAAACAGCCCTCTCTGGGTCAGGGTGATAGTATGCTTGGTTTGATAATAATGAAGCGCCGTTAGCCAGGAGGCTTCGATTTCGGCTTTTAACTCCCCGGGATGATCCCCTTTTTGGTAAGTAGTCCGCAGCGCATCCAGTTTTGCGTAGGAGGAAAGAATACCTCCTTCAAGCGATAACTCCATCAGATATTGGTCTAAGCTAGGTCGGGTATCCGGATTGAAATAGGTATACGCCTTGGGGAAATCTTTAAAATCGAGTCGGTTGAAATACGCATCAATGACATTTTGGGGACTGACCTGATCGAGATTCTGATATCCCTTATACGCGGAAAACCCTGCGATACCAACTGCCAACCCAAGTAGCCATAGGGTATATACTCCCCAATACTGCCCTTTCGTTGCGAGGACCGTAGCCATTCGGGAGGAGGATTCCTGCCCAAATGAGCGCATGGAAAACCAACCATTTAGTACTAGCGCCAAGATCAGGCAGCTGACGGGAATAAGCCCCCACATCAGGCGCTGATAAATGGGTATATTCTTCCTTGGTAATACAGAAGGAAGGGTTGGGATATCAGGTTTTTCCCAAACGACTATATTATTTTCGAGTTGTTGGACTTTATTCCACCCAGCGAAAAATAACAGGGGGTCATAGAATTTATCGTTGGAAAAGATAAACTTCAGGCGGTACTTCTCCGGGATGGTCAGAAATTCCTGTAACGAATTAATACCCTCCATGCCCAGGTACTTGGCATTTTCAAGCCGCTCTACTGCACGGGAAGTCATTTCAGGGAGTCGACGCACCGAATGATAATTGCCGTCAATACTTAAAGCATCGATATTCGCAGACAGCCACGCCATCTGATCTCCAAACCCCAGGGTAAGGTAACGCCAATCATGGTGTTTATCCCGTGCCATGAAATTAACAATGGGGTCGATGGCAATTTTTGCAGGTTGCGTAGCCCTGATATTCTGAAAGTTGATAACGACAAGTGCAGAAATAACTACTCCGGCAACCAGCGTTCCAACCAGGAAGCGATGAAAAAAAACACCCGTCCGCCTTTCCAGGTAATCCCGGTAGCTCCCCTCAATGAGTTCGAAAAAAAAAGCTCCCCAAAAAGGCAACGCCAGTAAGGTAGCCCAGTAGGTAAACCGGTCGAGTGTCAGAATATTAAATGCCGTTTCACCCAGCATCATTTGGGGCAAAGGAGTGGTACCGCCCGTTCCGAGCAGGAAGGCTAGGGTGATAGAAAGGCCCAGGAAGATGTTTCGCTTGCGGAAAAGCTCCCGAAACAAAAATGGAAGAAAGAACAACATCATCCCCCAGGGAATCAAGAAGAACACTAGTCCGGAAGAAAGTACCTCCAGATAAGAATCCCGGGAACCATGAGGAATAGGTACTTGCGCAATGGGATCAGATTTTGACCAATACCAGTACGGAAAAATAACCACTACCGTAATGAGAATCACCAGGATACCAAATACAATAACCCGAGGCAGTACCCGAATGACTTCCGTAAAAATATCTTTGAAATGAATATCATCCTCACTGCCTATACGCGCTGCACAACGGTTCATCACCGCCAACCCCAACGTTGGTAAGACGAAGAAAACCATCCCAAAAATAGTGGTAACATGATGGGCAGTCGAGGTTACCGCCAAAAGGGAAAGTCCGGTCAACAAACGGTGGGGTTGGTTATAACGCAACCAATAATATAATTCCGGGCAGGCATTCAGAAGTAAGGCAATCCCGGTAATGCTCGGTAGTTGACCAAAGATATGTAACGCCTCCCCAAAGGAAGTTGAAAAAACAGCCAGCACAGCAGCATAGGCTGCGGCACGATCATCTACCCAAATACGGGAGAAATGAAACACCCCCCGAATAAAGACCAGGATAATAAAGAAAGACCAGATTAAAAAGCCTCCCTTAAGCCCTACAACCTTAGACAGTAATGCAATAACCTGATGTACTAAGGGAGGGTAACTGGTAATCGTAAATCCAGCGTACCATTTGTAATCCCAGGTCTCAAACCAATTCTCAGCGTAATGATCAGCAAAGAACAGGTGTACAAATGCATCATAGGTGCCTTCAAAGGTAAATACGAGGGTAACTCCGTGCAGGACTAACCCACTGAGTAAAGCCAGATAATAGAATTGAAGTGCGCGTTTCGGCATTGCCAGCAGCCTGTTATAAGGGGTAAGATACTGTAATCCTGCTAAAGGCGAAAACGAGTCTGGGCCAGTCGTAAGCCCTTTTTCAAAAAAAAGAACCATTCCTGCCAAAAACAGAACAGACCCCACCGAAAATCGAATTCCGACCAGATCCTCCTTCAATCCCCCCCAATTTCGTGGTAGAAAAAAAACAAAACTACTATGAAGAACGGGATTGTTATTCCATGCTACAATGAGGCCAAGCGCCTGCATCTGGATTCTTTTCAACAATTTGCTGACCAAAATCCAGAGTACATTCTTTGTTTTGTCAATGACGGCAGTCGCGATGAGACACTAACCGTGCTCCAGGCCTTTCAAGCCAAAAACGCCGCTCAAGTGGAAGTTTTTGATATGCCGCAGAATGGCGGCAAAGCTGAAGCGGTACGGCGCGGTGTATTACACCTCCTCGAACAGCATTCACTGTCGACCGTTGGTTTTATGGATGCTGATTTGTCAACAGGTTTTTCGGATTACCAGGACCTGGTACAAACCATTACCCACACGGAAGGAAATAAGCAGTTGGTGTTTGGTTCCAGAAAGATTGAAGAAGACAATCACATCGAGCGAACCTTTTTCCGCTCTCTGGCCAGCAAAGCTGTTGGGCTGCTTATCCGCTCCGTTCTTCGCCTGCCTATTCACGATACCCAGTGCGGCGCGAAAGTATTTTCGGCACCCTTAGCGAGGCTTGCTTTTCAGAGCAGCTTTGTAACCCGCTGGCTCTTTGATGTAGAGCTATTTATACGGGCGCGCAAATATTTCGGCCGGAAGGCTATTATGGAAAAAATTGCCGAACAACCCCTTAAGCAGTGGGTTCACGTCGAAGGATCAAAAATAACCCTGCAGGACTCCCTGCAGATTCCCGGACAGCTTTGGAGAATATTCTTTACGTACGAAGTTCAACCCACCCTGAACGCCACCTCTACCGTAGTAGGTTCCTGGTCATATCGGTTGATGACCAACCTCAACATATTCTAAACCAAAAAAAGAAAGAAACTACCCCAAAAAAGAAGCGAACTGGCAGGTTATCGAAATCCCACTTTCACCTTCTGTTCTCCGCCTAATTTTGTAATTGTAAACGCGCAAACATGAATCAGTTAACCATCACTTTTCAGGAGCAAACCCCGCAAACAAAAGCGACCTACACGCTGGAGGGTATCCTATGTGGGATGGAAGCCATTACCTGTAAAAACCGCTTGATCCAAGCCATCAGATCGACCCCGCAGGATTTACTCCTCGACCTGAGAGCGGTCATCCGCATCGACCTTGGCGGGATCAACGCTTTAGCGGTGATTTGCCAGCAAGTGCAACAATCCGGAAACCGGCTTGTGATCACCGAGCCACGAAACGAATGCCATAAGGAACTGGTAGCCCTTACTAAAATGGATCGTTTTTTACCCTTACAACGCCTGGCAGTCGCCTAATTACCCTTGCTGATGATAACGAAACTACGCACCCTTATCACTACCGGAGGCCCGGGAATGCTCATGCTCACCATGTTGGTCGTGAATGGCGGCAACTACCTGATCAATTTGTTGTTGGGTCGGGTACTGGGTCCTGAGGCTTTTGCTGAAGCCGGCGTGTTAGCTACTGCGGTGCTTATGCTTTCGTTCGTTGCAATTGGGTTTCAAATGACCGCCGCTAAGTATGCAGCTTACTTTTCCAATAATCAAGAGCAACTCACTGCTTTTAATCAATGGATCACCCGTTCAGCGCTGTATGCCGGAATGGGTCTGGCACTCATACTGGCGTTGGTCAGCCTTCCCTTGCAGGCTTTTCTTCACTTTCGCACCCTTGCCCCTTTTCTGCTCATTGCCGCTATTATCCCTGTATATTTTCAGATGAGTGCCGGCCGAGGTCTCTTGCAGGGGCAGTTGCAGTTCAAGAAACTAGCGTTGAGTTACCTGCTCGAAATGATAGGTCGGGTAATGCTCACCGGATTATTGATTGGTGCTTTACTGTTATTAGGAACGACTCGCGGGTCTACAGAAATAGTAGCGCTGAGTTTCGGGGTCGCTTTCTGGGTTGCTGGCACAGTTACGCCATCAAAGCCCCGCAGAACAACCCTGAATTTTGCTCTCAAGGAACGTGCCCAAGTCATAAACTTTATGCTGATCATGGGGGCCTATGAGCTAACCCAGATATTAATCAGCCATTCAGATGTCATGCTGGTCAAGCACTATTTCACCAACCAGGAAGCCGGACTATATACTGCCCTGGCGTTGATTGGTCGCATAGTTTTCTTTGCTACCTGGGCTGTCGTTACCATGCTGCTGCCCCGGGTCGTACAAGCTGAAAAAGAAGGAATGCCCCACCTCCATTTGTTTCACCGCGCGCTGCTTTGGGTATGCGTAGCAGGAGTGAGCATTACCCTGGGGTGCTATTTATTCGATGAGTTAATTATTACCCTCCTTTTTGGAAAAGCATATTTGCCCGTTAGCCACCTGCTTTGGCTGTACGCAGGCACCACAACCTTGTTTGCTTGTGCAAATGTATTTGCTTATTACTATCTGTCTTTGAGCAAATACACCCCCGTAATATTTTCGGCCCTGGCTGGCTTACTTCAGATTGGACTGGTCTTTTTATTCCATGATACATTACAAGTAGTAATTCAGGCCCAGTTTGTCACTATGGGCTTATTATTTATAGGAATGCTGATTTTTCACACAATCAAAAACTACCAAAATGAAAAAAGTACGTATCGCGCTGGTTTCACCCTATCCGCCGAGTAAAGGAACACTCAATGAATATGCCTACCACTTGGTGGAACAATTCAAGGATAAAGCAGCTATTGAGGAATTAACGCTCATTACTGACAAGCTTCCCGACGGGGAAATGTACACCGTAGAAGAAGGTTCAGTACCAGTTACCGTTAAAGCTGTTTGGGCATTCAACGCATGGGATAGTGGGTTCCAAATCTTAAAAGCTGTACGACAAAGCCGCCCCGATGTAGTTCTGTTCAATATTCACTTCCTGACATTCGGTGATAAAAAAATTCCTGCAGCCTTAGGATTGATGATTCCATTTCTGTGTCGCATGCTGGGTTTTCCTTCTGTAGTTATTTTGCATAATATTGTAGAAAGTGTTGACCTTTCAGCGGCAGGAATAACCCAAAATCCCGTGCTGCGGGCAATTTTCCAGCTTTTTGGTACTGTACTGACACGCTTTTTACTGGCAGCGAACCTCGTTACAGTAACTATCTCCAAGTACGTGGATATGCTGGAGAAGAAATATAAAACCTCGAAAGTAGCTTTGGTTCCCCATGGCAGTTTTGACACTCCTGAAGAGCCCGACTTTAATTTGCCAGCCGGCCCGAAGAAAGTAATGGCTTTCGGTAAATTCGGTACCTATAAAAAAGTTGAACATCTCATTGAAGCGGTCGAAGTAGTTCGGCAAAGAACCGGCGAAGACATCGAAATTGTCATTGCGGGTACCGACAGCCCAAATCGAAAAGGGTATCTGGAAGAAATGCAAACGGCTTACGCCCACGTTCCACAAATCACTTTTACCGGATACGTAGCTGAAGCCGATGTACCCCGGATCTTTCGCGAGAGTGCAGTAGTGGTATTCCCCTACACGAGCACGACGGGAAGTTCTGGCGTATTACACCAGGCTGGAAGCTTCGGTAATGCCTGTATACTACCTAACATAGGAGATTTAAAAATCTTAATCGAAGAGGAGGGGTATGCCGGTGAATTTTTCACGCCGGATTCGATAGACAGCCTTGCAACTGCCATCCAAACCGTCCTGCAGGACGAGGATTACCGTAAGTCTTTAGCACGGCGCAATTTTGCAGCAGCAGCGTCCCTTCCCATGGCCGATATTGCCGATTGGTACCTGTTACATATCAGTACGTTATTGCAGGAAGGTCAAAAAACGAAGTTCCCTCTCAGCCTGAAGCCAAGTAAAGCGGGTATTACCCGCCCCAATATACCGACCTGGGAAACAGTAGGCGCCTGACAAATAAGATCAAAGCATTGTAGTAGGTTATTGATATATGTAGTTTTTGTTGAGAACATCAGCTGTTAGCGGGCGGACCTATATGGGTTCTGCCCGTTTTTTGTGCGCCCAGCATGGGCGCAGACTCGGCGGTGAGAGTCCGCTATACGCTTGGCAGCGAGGAGTATTAGCCAAAAGCAAGGGTGTCCATCGTGAGGTGGAATCTGAAGGAAGCTGGCGGCAAAGTCCTGACCTGACGAACAGAAACCGCATAGAAGGCCATCTGGGGTGGGTGAGTTTGCAAAACAAAACGAAGCCCGACCGCTGCCCGGAACGCCAGGGGGTAAATGCGGCAGGTACATGGGATGAAGGTCTGCGTTCTTACCTGGGGAGATCTGCGACAGCCGGAGGCGGAGGTATGCGCGAATACTGAGGCATAAGGCGGCAGAAGTCAGCAGAGGCCATAGTACCTTGTTTTTTTTTGAGGGAAGGGCCGAACATTAGCGTACTGCATCGGAACAGAAAGACTAGCGTGAAGGCGAAGAGGACAGTCAATCCGGATTATAGGAAACGGACTTTTACCAGAGGATAGAGCGGCACTCGGAGGTATGGTAGGAGAGTTTAGCTGAATGCTGTGTCTCGGGAAGATGCGAATCGAAGGACAATGGTAACACTGGAAAACATTATCAACGAGCGGAATTTGCTACGAGCATGCGAACAGGTAATGCGCAACGACGGAGCAGCGGGCATAGATGGCATGGCAGCGAAGGACTTGTATCCGTACCTGGTACAGCACTGGCAGGATTTACAAAAGGAGATAAAGGAAGAGCGTTACCGGCCCAAAGCGGTGAGACGAGTAGAGATACCGAAACCGAATGGGGGATCAAGGCAGCTAGGAATACCGACAGTGATCGACCGAATGGTCCAGCAGAGCATAGCGCAAGAATTGGACAAGTATTACGATGCCAAATTCAGTGAAACGAGCTACGGGTTCCGAAAGAGCCGCTCGACACATGACGCACTGGAACAAGCCTTAACCTACCTAAACAGTGGGCTAAGCTATATAGTGGAAATCGACTTGGAGAAATTCTTTGACCGAGTGAACCACGACCGATTAATGAGCCGCTTAAGCCAGGACATCGCGGACAAAGGAGTGTTGCGACTGATCAGAAGCTACCTCAATAGTGGATCGATGGAAAATGGACTAAGGCGTCGGACGGAAGAAGGAACACCACAAGGGGGCCCGTTGAGTCCCATCCTATCCAATATCGTATTAGACGAGCTGGACAAGGAACTGGAAAAACGAGGGCTCCGCTATGTACGCTATGCGGATGACATCAGTATCTTTGTGGGCAGCCAGCGAGCAGCCGAACGGGTACTGAGCGGAATCAGCGAGTGGATTGAACGGAAGTTGAAACTACGAGTAAACCGGGAGAAGAGCGGGATACGCCGTCCTGGCGGAGGGCAACTGCTGGGTTTTGGGTTCTGGCATGGGAAAGGAGGAGAGATCCGCAGCCGAGTGAATGATAAGTCTTACGAACGCCTGAAAGGAAAGATCAGGAAACTGACTAGCCGCAGCTGGTCGATGAGTATGGATGACCGTATCGGAAAACTGATGCAAATCACGCGGGGTTGGATCAATTACTTTGGACATGCAGATGCCAAGAAAATGCTCAGGGCACTAGACAGGTGGACACAAGCACGCCTACGGATGTGTATCTGGAAAGGGTGGAAGCGGGTGAAAACACGAATAGCGGGCCTGCGAAAACTTGGAGTCAACCGGAACGAGGCCTATCTGTGGGGTAACACCCGCAAGGGATATTGGCGCATAGCCCACAGTCCTATTCTGCAAAGGAGTATCACTTGCGAACGCCTGAAACAAAAGGGATACATTCCACTAATGGAACTGTATACCCATCGTCGACAAACGCTAATGAACCGCCGTGATACGCGACCCGTACGTCCGGTGGTGTGAGAGGACGAAAGTTAATCGCACCACCTTTGTGGAAGACCGCAGGTATAAATGGTGGATTAACTTTCTCCTACTCGATTTTTTGCACGAATAATTGTAGTCCTCATTGCAAACGTTACACTTTCCCAGATACTATTCCGCATTATGCCGCGCAACCCGGGCCGCAACATCCGCAGAAACACCTTTATATAACTTTTGATCCTTGAGACTATACAGAACGTAGAAGTAGTACATAGCTCTAAAAAACAAAGGGCCAACCACTTGCCGTGGTCGACCCTCTTTTTGTGTAGCGCGAGGCGGGCCCGTCTTCACTCCGTTCTTCCGGGTAAACTTGAACCGCCGACCTCCCGGTAATACCCCGTCTGGGTACGGGCGCCTAACCAACTGAGCTACCGCGCCGTGTGTGGTTAATCCTCCTTAAGCAACCTTCCCTGACTGTCCAGAATCCCTCGCTGAATAAGAATAGCTTTAAGACCAACTCCCCCTTCAGGTGTTTTCGCCCAACGCTCCCGCGCCAGGGCTTCAGTCTTACTGGAAAAGGATTCTTTGTATATCAGCACAAAAGGCCGACGATGTTTAGTAGCAGGGGTCGCTCCGGCATTATGCCGCGCAACCCGGGCCGCAACATCCGCAGAAACACCTTTATATAACTTTTGATCCTTGAGACTATACAGAACGTAGAAGTAGTACATAGCTCTAAAAAACAAAGGGCCAACCACTTGCCGTGGTCGACCCTCTTTTTGTGTAGCGCGAGGCGGGCTTGAACCGCCGACCTCATGATTATGAATCATGCGCTCTAACCAGCTGAGCTACCGCGCCAAAATAAATATGTCAATTTTCTACGAAAGATCTCAGGGCTTGAACCGCCGACCTCCCGTACGGGCGCTCTAACCAGCTGAGCTACCGCGCCAAAATAAATATGTCAATTTTCTACGAAAGATCTCAGGGCTTGAACCGCCGACCTCCCGTACGGGCGCTCTAACCAGCTGAGCTACCGCGCCAAAATAAATATGTCAATTTTCTACGAAAGATCTCAGGGCTTGAACCGCCGACCTCCCGTACGGGCGCTCTAACCAGCTGAGCTACCGCGCCAAAATAAATATGTCAATTTTCTACGAAAGATCTCAGGGCTTGAACCGCCGACCTCCCGTACGGGCGCTCTAACCAGCTGAGCTACCGCGCCAAAATAAATATGTCAATTTTCTACGAAAGATCTCAGGGCTTGAACCGCCGACCTCCCGTACGGGCGCTCTAACCAGCTGAGCTACCGCGCCAAAATAAATATGTCAATTTTCTACGAAAGATCTCAGGGCTTGAACCGCCGACCTCCCGTGCGGGCGCTCTAACCAGCTTGTCCCGCACCCGTATGGGTCGGGGCTGAGCTACCGCGCCGTTTTTGCGGAGGCAAAGATACAATACGGAACGGGATACCGCAATAGTTAGGCGAAAAAAAAGTCGCCCCGGCCTTCGCGAAAGCAACGGCCGGGGCGACATGCGTAGGGTAATCAGCGCGGGGATCCCGCGCTGGCCCTGGTATTACTCGTTATCGTCAGTATCTTCGTCGTCCTGAGCAGCCTGTTCGAACTGTTCTTTCAGGGCAGCAAGGCCTTCCAACTCACCCAGCGTCGTTTTCTCGATCGCGGACTGTTGTTTTTTGACGGCCTTACGCGTCTGATCGCGTTCTGCAGTACGCTCTTTCTTCACCTGATCATCAGCTTCGCGGCGGATGTCCTCCAGGTAACGCAGGTGTGAAACCAGGATGCGCTTATCGTCGCGGTTGAACTCGATGACCTTTACCGTCAGTACTTCCTCGGGGTCAGCAAGTGAGCCGTCCTCTTTGCGGATGTGTTTGATCGGCGCGAAAGCTTCGAGTCCATAAGGCAGCTGGACGATTGCTCCACGATCATCGCGGCGCAGTACCGTAGCTTCGTGGAATGAACCGACGGGGAATACTGTTTCGAAGGTATCCCATGGGTTTTCCTCGAGCTGCTTGTGACCCAGTGATAGTTTGCGATTGTCCTTATCGATATCCAGGATCATGATATCGATGTTCTCACCTACTTTGGTGAACTCAGATGGGTGGCCGTAACGCTTGGTCCACGACAGGTCGGAAATGTGTACCATTCCGCCAATACCCTCTTTCAGTTCCACAAAGACACCATAAGGCGTCAGGTTCTTCACTTCACCCGTGTGGCGGCTGCCAACCGGGAAGGTGTTTTCGATTTCACTCCATGGATCGAGCGACAGTTGCTTCAGCGACAACGACATCTTACGCTCTTCGCGATCGATGGTTACCACTTTGGCTTCGTACTCCTGGCCCAGCTTGAAGAATTCGCGTGCGTTGATCGGCTGGTTGCTCCAGCTTACTTCCGATACGTGAATCAGGCCTTCTACGCCCGGCAGGATTTCCAGGAATGCACCGTAATCCTCGATATTGACAATTTTGCCTTTGACCACAGAACCTTCCTGAATAGTAGCATCAAGTACTTCCCAAGGATGAGGTTGCAGCTGCTTCAAGCCCAAAGAGATCCGCTTTTTGTTTTCGTCGAAGTCGAGTACCACGACACTGATCTTTTGGTTCAGCGACAATACTTCGCTTGGGTGGCTGATCCGACCCCAGGAAATATCCGTGATATAAAGGAGACCGTCTACGCCACCCAGGTCGAGGAACGCCCCGAAGTCGGTGAGGTTTTTGACGATACCTTCCAGTACCTGACCCTTCTCAAGGCTGGCAATGATGGCTTCGCGCTGCTCGGCCAGATCGCTTTCGATCAGGGCCTTATGCGATACAACGGCGTTTTTGATGGTTTCGTTGATCTTCACGACCTTGAATTCCATCGTCTTGCCTACGTATGAATCGTAATCAATGATTGGCTTGATGTCAATCTGTGAACCAGGTAAGAATGTTTCCAGGCCACTGCAATCAACGATCAGACCACCCTTGGTCTTGCTGATTACGGTACCTTTAATAACTGTACCATTTTCGAATGAATCGACAATGCTCTCCCAAGCGCGAAGCAGCTTGGCTTTCCGGCGCGACAGAACCAACTGGCCCCGGGCATCTTCCTGCTGTTCTACGTAAACATCAACAACGTCACCAACCTTAATGTCGGGCATGTCGCGGAATTCCGAAATAGGAATCAAACCGTCCGACTTGAAGTTAATGTCGAGTACGACATCGCCATCGTGAAGCGAGGTAACGTAAGCCTTGACAATTTCGTTCTCCGCAACAGCGTTCATCGTGGCTTCGTACTGCTCCAGGTAAGAAGCCGATTCTTCCTGCGTATAAGCAATACCGCCTTTGTTGGTAATGTTCCAGTTGAAGTCGTCGTGAGCAGTGCTGCCATCATCAACCAGATCCAGGTCGAGATCTACATCTTCGTCCTCATCATCATCACCGGTTGTTTCTTCCAAAACAATGGTACGCTTAACAATCACCGGAGCGTCATCGTCATCGTCGTCATCGCTGGCGATCAATACATCAGCCTCCTCTTCCTCTTCTTCGGTATCTTCAGTAGCTGTTTCCTCAGCAACCGCTTCTGCTGCAGTTTCTTCAACTACCTCTGCAACCTCTTCAGCAGCAGCTACTACTTCCTCGGGTACAGACTCCTCTGCCGGAGTGCTTTCCTGTTGATTTTCAAGCTCTTCGTTACCGAGCTTGTCTTCTTTTTCGTCTAACATCTTGACGTTTTACTGCCCACGAAAGGTGAGCCTTGGTTATAGAATTATTTTTTGCGGGGCAAAGATAAGCCTTTTGTACTGATAATAAAAGGCTTTTCAGCAGTTTAAATACACGAAATACCTTTGTTTAGTGGGTTTTCTTTTTGTCAGGGTTTTTTATGCATCTTTGCCGGGCGCCAAACCAAGCAGAAAAAGATTATATGCGCATAGTATCTTACAATGTAAACGGTATCCGATCCGCCATGAATAAGGGGCTCGTCGACTGGCTGGCTACCCAGCAGATCGACATTCTTTGCCTGCAGGAAACCAAGGCCCAACCCGACCAGGTGGACTTCGCCCCCTTTGAAGAACTGGGCTATCAGCACTATTGGAATTCCGCTGAAAAGAAAGGATATAGCGGCGTAGCCACCCTTACCCGGGTGACACCCGACCAGGTGATTGCCGGGTGCGGTACTGAACAGTATGACCGGGAAGGTCGAATACTCCGTACCGATTTTGGCGATTGGACGCTCCTGAATTGTTATTTCCCTTCGGGTACTACCGGGGACGTTCGCCAGGACTTTAAAATGGAATTCCTGGCAGATTTTCAGGCCTGGGTAGAAACGCTCCGCCAATCCCGCCCACAATTAATCATCGTGGGTGATTACAACATTGCACATGAACCCATCGACATTCACGACCCCGTAGGCAATAAAAAAAGCTCAGGCTTTTTACCTGAGGAAAGGGACTGGATGACACAGTGGTTAGCAACCGGTTTTATTGACACTTTCCGAACCCTGCACCCCGGGAAAGTTGAATACAGTTGGTGGAGCTTTCGGGCCAATGCCAGGGCCAACAATAAGGGGTGGCGCATCGACTATCAGGCAGCAACCGAAAACTTACGCGACCGTCTGCAGACAGCAACCCACTTAATGGACGTCGTTCACTCCGATCATTGTCCGGTTTTAGTTGATTTCGATCTGCCTGTGTAATTTTAGCCCTGATCAACGAACCCCGGACCAACTTATAACGTCTCTACAAAAAAGCTGCGCTGACCATCAGAAAGGCCGGCAATATCAACAAAAATCACACGTACCATGAATCGGTTATTCACCTTGCTGTTTTTGTTTTTGACTGGCACACTCTGCCTCGAGGCACAGGAAGTTTCCGGAGGGATTCGGGCCGGGCTTAATTTTTCGCGCCTGAAAGGGCCTTCCGAAGTAGATAACGCCGGCAACTCCCTGGAAACCCTGACCTTTGCCAGTGGTTTTCACATTGGCGGCATGGTCAATGTGAAGTTCAATAAGTCGCTCGGCATTCGCTCAGAGTTTTTGTACTCCCAACGGGGAGCTGATTATGCCTTTAAAGGAAGCTCGTATTTACGCCTTTTCACGGAAAACGGCACGCCGGTTGTCACTCGCGGCGAACGTAGTGTTGTTCTCAATATTTCCAACTCATACATCGACATTCCCGTCACCGCCTATGCGCGCTTGGGTAGCCTTGAATTCTCGGCAGGCGCTTACGGAAGCTTCCTGATCGGCTCAAGAGCAACCGGCGAATTGAATTATCCGCAGGGGCGGGGCCAAACCGGGCAACTATTACAGCCTATCGTTGCCAGCCTAAATGCCAACTACCTGAAGGATGAATTCCAGCAAACCGGATTGTCAAACCCGGAAACCCGAACGGTTGATAATCGCCGGGTATTCATTCCGACTACCCTGGGCGCCTATTACGATACCAACAATTCCACCAAGGCACTCTTTAACCGGCTCGATGCCGGACTGATTGGTGGCGTAGGTCTTTTCCTCAATCAGGGACTTTATCTGGGATTCCGTGCCCAGTATGGCTTATTGGACGTAACCAACACCGAACAGGATGTTTCATTAACCACACTGGATAGCACTGGTACGCCTGTTTTACGCGATGATTTTGACCGAAATTATTCCCTCCAGGCCTCTATTGGGTTTAGTTTCTAAACCCTGAAGGCTTACATTATGCGCCGGATTATGGGGCTGAAAACTGGAATGCCGGTTTTCAGCCCCATAATTTTTCAGCATCCTTCCTGCACAACTATATTGGCAGTTGACCACGAGCACAACATTTTTTTGGGGGCAAAAACCCGCAGAATATTTATTCATTTAAAGCAATAAGGCAAAATTATCACTCTGACGCTTACAAAACAGCCTGCTTTAACATTACAATTACAGGTAGATAAAGATTTTTAATTGGGTAGCAACTCCGTGGCTTTTACAGAAAAATCACCAGGAGATACAAATAAAGTTGCCTGAATAGGCATTATTGTTGTATCTTGTATTTCAATCACTTGAACAAAAGTACGGATTTTAAGTTACCTAAGTAACAGGGCAGGAGAAACACAGCTATCCAGCATGTGTGTTTGTTAAGTGAATAAGGTAGTTTCACCTGAATTGTAGCGGAAAATTTTGGGGTATTTCCAACCCATCTTTATTGATTAATTACTTCCATTTTCCCGGATTGTTTTTCTTTCGGGAATAAAAAGCGTACGGTGACTTTGTCACATTCACTATGTCTTTTTAGGGAGTAAATTCCTATGGACTAAAGCAGCCATGCAGAAAGACTGAACCCAAAGCAGGAAAGATCAGTTAGCGAGTTTAATATAGTAGTACAATGACAACCTTTAAAGTAATTGTTTCCGGGCACTTGGAATACAACAGTCCACGTAGCATTGAAATGGCACAGCAACAATTCCAGCAGCGGGTTGATGTTCATTTCAAGCAAGATGTCTTTCTCAAAATGGAGGATATCTTTCCTGCCGAAGGAGGAACTGTCGTGGATATTACACGTTTTGTGGGCCAGGCCCAGGAACGTACCTGGCGTAATACCATTGGGGCACTACGGGTTGTTACCGATTATGCTATCGCCGGAGGTGTCCATGCCTGGAAGCTCGATGAAGGTGCTTTGGTTTCTTATGAATACCTGGAACCCAGAGGAGACAAAACAGCCGTACAGTCTTTCCTGCGTGGCCGCGAATTACTGATTGCGGGAAGGGAAGGCGAAGCTAAAGAAGCGCTTAGCCAGGCCATCGATAAATTTGAGCGTCACGCACTTGCCTATGAGCGCCGGGGGCATATTAACCTGCGGCTGGGTAATTTGCCCGATGCTTTGTATGATTTCAATAAGAGTATAAGCATTAACCCCAATAGCCCGGAAGCCCTTTTTGGCCGGGCCATGGTCTATGTACAACAAAAGAACTACCAGGCTGCAGCCGCTGATTTTGAGCAGGTGGCAAAAAACTCTATTCCTCACCAATCTATTTTTTGGAAAGCCCGTCGGATTAAAGCCGAATGCCACCTGGAGTTAGAGGAGTTCTCCAAAGCAGAATTTGAGTTGAAGCTGGTAACGAAACGTCAATTCGACAAAACCGAATCCAACTACCAATGGCAGCGAAGAGCCTGGTACAATTATGGCCGGGCCCTATTGGCACTCAACCGCACCAAAGATGCCGTTGATGCCCTGCAGAAGGCTAAAAATTGGGATTGCGACGGCGAAACAGTTGCCACTGCCGAAATCGAAGCAATGCTGATGAAAGCCCAACCTCCACAAGGGGCCGTAGGGCGCTAATAGCCGTTGTTAAAGCCCGGCCCTCGCTGAAATATCCAGCATCCGGTCAATGCACGTCCGCCCCTGCTCGATTACCCAATCGGGGAGCAGGATTTCTGGTTTCTCGTATTTCAGACAGAGATAAAGTTTCTCCAGCGTATTCAAGCGCATGTGCGGACATTCATTGCACGCGCAGGTGTTGTCCGGCGGTGCGGGTATGAATACCTTGTCGGGCGAAGCCTTTTCCATCTGATGGATAATCCCCGATTCCGTAGCTACAATAAATTCCTTAGCGCTGCTGCGCATGGTATACTTCAACAGCCCCGTCGTTGAACCAATGAAGTGAGCCTTTTCCAAAATATGAGCCTCACATTCCGGGTGAGCAATCAGTTCAGCCTCGGGATGCCGCAACATCAGCTTGGTGATTTTTTCCGCAGAAAAAATTTCGTGCACCATACAGGCACCATTCCATAACACCATATCACGCCCCGTTTTCTTTACCAGATAGGCACCCAGGTTCTTGTCCGGAGCAAAAATGATCGGCTGGTCCTCAGGGATACTTTCAATTACATGAACAGCATTCGTAGAGGTACAACAAATATCGGTCAGCGTCTTAAGTTCCGCAGTACAGTTAATATAGCTCACCACCACGTGGTTGGGGTAGCGCTCTTTAAAGGCCCGAAAAAGCGGGGCAGGAGCAGAATCCGCCAGGGAGCAACCTGCCTTAAGGTCGGGTAATAAGACCTTCTTACCGGGCGAAAGCATTTTTGCCGTTTCTGCCATGAAGTGAACTCCGGCAAAAACAATAATATCTGCCTCCGTTCTGGCCGCTTCCTGAGAAAGGCCCAGACTGTCGCCTATGTAATCGGCAATATCCTGAATGTCAGGTTCCTGGTAATAATGAGCCAGAATGATAGCGTTCTTCTCCTTTTTCAACCGGTTGATCTCCTCGAATAAATCCAGGGTGGGATCAATCTCAAGATCCAGGAATCCTTTTCGCTCCAGGTTTTGCGTGGCCAGGTCTAAAACGGCTTCTTTCATCTTCAGTGCGTTAGTCTTTATGGTTATGACGCAAAAAACGGCCCGAATAACACGGAACCGGGAAAAATATCCGAAAATACGCTGCTCCGGTATACATTTTCCTTTTTTCCCAACACAAATATAGCGGGAATTGTTTACTTAGTTTTATTTTTAAACGAAGTTATTTTGCTTGTAATAAAAAAATGGCGGGCCGCTTGTGCAGATCGGGAACTTTTGTACGCTGCCAGTCGGCGATCGTCAATGTTCGTACATATTCAGTGGGCAGGGTCAGATCGACAGCCAGACAGAAAGAGGTGGTTGGCTGTAGTGTTTGGAGGGCCTGTTCAACCAGACTGTTATTGCGGTAAGGGGTTTCAATAAATAGTTGCGTACGGTTGGTACGTGCTGATTCCTGCTCTAATTGCCGGAGTGCCCGGGAAAGTTCATTTTTTTGCGGAGGCAGGTAGCCATGGAAACAAAATTGCTGGCCGTTAAGGCCCGAAGCCATCAGGGCCAGCAGAATGGAGGAAGGCCCTACCAGTGGCACGACAGTAAGTTTGCGTTCATGCGCAATCTGTACCACAGCCGCGCCTGGGTCAGCAATACCCGGACAGCCGGCTTCGGACAGTAAGCCGATATCATGCCCCTCATCGGTGGGGTTGAGCATGGCGGCAATATCGGCAGGGTTGGTATGCTTGTTTAATTCCGAAAAATGCAGTGCATCAAATGGTTTAACCGGATCAGTCGTTTTGATAAAAGCACGGGCCGTTTTGGCTCGCTCGGCAATAAAATAATCGAGCTGATGTAGTACCTGAATAACATAGGCAGGAATAACCGGAGTCCCCCCTTCTCCCAAGGGCGCGGGAATGAGATACAATTTCCCCTTTTGCGTCATAATATTACCATTTACACCAGCATTGCAATACCTTTCCAAAGGTAAGCCTCTTCATGTTAAGTATATGCTACGGGGCATAAAGCTAGCACTTTTTGGGGGCATCCAGCAGATGATTGGCCCTTCATGAAGAGATATGGAACCAAATTTTAGGGCCAAATTGTTCTCCGTGGCGTTGGGTGGGGTATATTTGCAGGGGCAAGTATACATCCCTTTCGGTAATTACATTGATATGGCCAACGAGAACTCCTCCGATTCTTACACTATTCGCCTACCGCAGTTCGAGGGCCCTTTCGATCTGTTGCTGTTTTTTATTGAACGCGACGAACTTGACATCAACGATATTCCCATTGCCAAAATCACGGATGACTTCCTGGCCTATCTGCACCAGTTAGAGCGTATGAATATTGACTTGGCAAGTGAATTCATTGTGGTAGCGGCCACCCTTTGCCGGATCAAAGCCAAGATGCTATTGCCCCGCAAGCCTGTCGACGAAGAAGGCAATGAAATCGACCCCCGGGAAGAACTCGTTCAGCGCCTCCTCGAATACAAACGATACAAGAGTGTGCTGGAGGAAATGCGTCAGCTGGAAGAGGACCGGTCCTTGCGGGAGGAGCGAGGCAACCTCAGCAGCGAGTTGCAGCAAATTGCTACCAAGGCCCTGGTTGATGCCGAATTGGAATCCCTGAGCTTATTCCGGCTGTTGAAAGCCTTCGAAGCGGTGATGGACCGCTTTGAAAATGCCCAGCCCCGGGCAGTACACCAGATTATCAGTTTTCAGTATACTATTGAAGATCAACAAACCAATATTTTCAACCTGATTCGTTCGGGAAAACGCGCTGACTTCCAGGCCATTTTCAGTGGCTGTAAAGATCGGATTCATGCCATTGTAACCTTTCTGGCCCTGCTTGAACTCGTCAATATGAACCGACTACGCCTTATCGCGGGCGTTTCCGTCAATAGCTTTTATCTGGAAGAACCTGACCCTTCCGAGGAGGAGGAAGAGTAAAAAGTACCGGCATCGCAGGTGGGATAGCGCGATGCCGGCCGACTTTCATTTGCAGGAAAATTAAAGCCTTTCCGAGAAGGCGGGCAGGAAAATTGAATCTGCTGTAAAGATGCGGGAGGTACCTTAATTCAGGGTTAAGGCAAGGTTAAGTGTTTGTATAAATACAAGAATGCTTGTAGCCGGGCAAAAAAAGGCTTCCCTCCCGGCTAATTTGCGTACCTTGCGGCGGTCAAGGGAATGTTCCCGTTTTGATCCACTAACTAGATACAGCCGTGGCAACCAGCTATTTAATTCGTGTCCAACTTCAAGGTATAGAGCCGTTTATCTGGCGAACCATTCAGGTAGGCGATTTAGAAACCTTTTTCGACCTGCACGAAATCCTGCAGATTGCAATGGGTTGGGAAAACTCCCACCTGTTCGAATTTCGCTTTAAAGACCGCCGCATCGGCTTATTACCTGATGAAGATCAGCTCTGGGAAGTTGATGACCAAGTAGAAGACAGTGAAGCAGTACTTCTGTCAGATGTGGGTTTACGGGCAGGAGACCAACTCACCTATATTTATGACTTTGGCGATCACTGGGAGCACCAGTTGACCATCGAGCGGATAATGGATGTTGAGACCGATCAGCCGTTAGTCATCCAGGGTGCGCGCAATTGCCCACCGGAAGGCTGTGGTGGTATTTTCGGGTATGCCGACCTGTTAGACGCCTGGCAAAACCCTGATCATTCCCAGCATCAAGAAGTCCAGCAATGGTTTGAAGAGTTTGATCCTGAGGAATTTGACGCTGCCGAAGCCAATGAAATCATGGCGGAATACCACGAATGGCGCCAGGAGTTTTTGGGCGACGATGAGGATGAGGATGATACCCTGGAAGAAGAGGGTGACGAGGTGGATTTCGACTTCGACGATGATGATTTCGAAGACGAAGAAGAGTAATCCACCCGGTGCTGATTTGTTGCTTACACAAATACACCTGAATCATCCCGAATTTTGGACAACCTGGCTTTTTGGTTTAGAGTCGCTGCGCTGCGCTCACTGGCTTAGAGCCGCGCGTCGCGTTGCTCCGTACTCATTTAGATGGTTTAGAGGGTGTTAAAGTATACTCAATATCTAAACTATTTCAACGCTCTAAACCAACTTTCTAAACTAGGCCCTTCAGGGCCGGCTCTAAACTAGCCACGAGCGTAGCGAGGGGCGGCTCTAAATTAGCTACGAGCGAAGTGAGTAGCGACTCTAAACCAGCCTGCCCTCCATAGGCGAGTAAACCCTGCCTGCCACCAAATCAGAATTCGGGATGATTCTTCATGGTTTACCTAACGGTTGTTTTCAGGAGCTACTTTCACCTTACGATCCTGTTGAAAGTGTTTAGGGTGGCCATTTTACGGGTATCATCGCACAATTTTTTTTACAGGAAATCCAATTCATATACCATTCTCCCTTGATCTGCCGTTTTTAGACAGATTATTCAGCAATAATTAAGGCGAAGTGGTTGTGGAAAAACCTCCAACCTCTGTCCGCCAAGAACAGGAAAAAACGTCAAGCACGTGGTGAAGATGAATCGTTTAGGGGCGTTAGTGTGGATACTACTTATAGGAAGTTGCCCGTTATGGGGTCAGCGTGGTTGGGAGCTAGGGGGTTGGCTAGGCGCTTCTCATTATTTTGGTGATCTCAATACGAGTTATAGCTTGCGCTCGCCTCACCTGGCTGGAGGCGTAGTAGCCCGCTTCAATTTCAATAACCGAGTATGCGTAAAATTTTCAGGAAACTACGGCGAAGTTTCGGCCGACGATGCCCTCTCGAATAATGTTTATGAACGCGCTCGTAACCTTTCTTTCCGCTCCTCTATCATTGATGGCGCAGCTCAGATAGAGTTCAATTTCTTACCCTATACCCACGGAAGCCGGGACGAATACTTTACCCCCTACCTTTTTGGGGGCTTTTCAGCGTTCGCCTTTAACCCTCAGGCGCAGTACCAGGGGGAATGGGTCGACCTGCGGCCTCTTGGTACCGAAGGACAGTTTCGGGGCGAAGAATATTATACCGTTTCCGGTACTTTCGTATATGGCATTGGCTTAAAATTCGATGTTACCCCCCGCTGGAGTGTAAACCTGGAATTCAGCGCCCGCAACGCCTTTACGGATCACCTTGATGATGTCAGTACGGTATATGCCGATTCCCGCGATTTGCTGCGACAGCGAGGGCCCATTGCCGTTGCCCTGGCTGATCGCTCACTGGACGTGCCGGGGGTTGACAACAGTCAGCTTGGGCGCCCGGGTAGCCAGCGCGGTAATGCCAACAATAAGGATCACTTCGCGTTCCTGCAGGCAGGAATGGTATATTACTTTGGTAGTCTGCGCTGCCCGACAATCAGTCGGAAATAATCCGGTTTCTTCCCTGACTATTGCGGGTTATCCCCTATCTTACTGAGAAAAATGGTCACGCAAAAGGAAATCATCCTCCGCCCTTATCCGCGTGGATTCCACCTGATTACGGAAGTGGTCATGCGGGAATTGCCTCCATTACCGGATGCTGGTCTCCTGCATTTGTTTATCAAGCACACCTCCGCTGGGTTAACCATCAATGAAAATGCTGACCCCAGCGTACGGGTAGACTTCGAGGAAATCTTTAACCGTCTGGTGCCGGAAAATCTGCCTTTTCTGACCCATACATTGGAAGGCCCCGATGATATGCCTGCCCACATCAAGGCAGCGTTGGTGGGCTCCTCGGTTACTATTCCCATAACCCGGGGGCAATTACACCTGGGCACCTGGCAGGGCATCTACCTGTGTGAATTCCGCCAGCGAGGGGGCTCTCGCCATTTGCTTGCCACAATCTATTCCTGAAGGACTGTTCTGCAACCCTTTTCGACCTGGGTATATCCAGAGTGACCATCGGTCGATAATATTTCCCTAGAAACCATCGATCCCTTATTTTATCCACCAGTGAATTCGGTTCCCGTTCTCTAACCCGTATCTTAGCCTTGGAAAATAAATAGTAGCATCCAGGGACCAGACTCATTCAGTTACCGTAAAGGGTTACTGGTTTTTTGAACTCAAAAAACAGGAATACGATGTCCATCATTGGCGCGTTAATCAAACGGGGAGTCACTCTTGCCGAAGTGCTTGATCGGCGGGAAGAACGCATCGACCCCCAACAACAACAGCGAATGTTATTGCGGCGTTTATTACGCAAGGCCCAGCATACCACCTTCGGGCAGTATTACGATTTTCGAAAAATACTCCAGTCGCCGGATCCCGTTGGCCTCTACCAGCAAACCGTTCCTATTTTCGATTACAATACGTTGTATGAACGTTGGTGGCATTTAGCCTTGAATGGCGTAGAAAATGTAACCTGGCGGGGACGCATTAAATACTATGCCCTGAGTTCGGGCACCTCCGGCGCGCCTAGTAAATACATTCCGGTATCGGAAGATATGATTCGGGCCATGCGCCGGGCCGGGCGGAAGATGTTTTTTGCGCTGGCCAACTTTGATATTGATCCCGACCTTTTCACCAAGCCCATGATGATGTTGGGGGGATCCAGTTCGCTGAAAGACGAAGGCGGTTTTTATGCCGGAGACTTGAGCGGAATCAATGCCAGTAAACCTCCCTTTTGGCTGCGGCCCTACTATAAACCAGGCGGTAAAATTTCCCGCTTGCGAAGCTGGGATGAGCGCCTGGACGCCATCGTGGAAAATGCTCCCCAATGGGATATCGGTTTTCTGGTTGGTATCCCCTCCTGGTTACAGTTAATGATGGAGCGAATTATTGCCCATTACCAGGTGGAAACGATCCATGACATCTGGCCCAATTTACAGGTATGCGTCCATGGCGGGGTTCACTTTGAGCCTTATCGTAAGGGATTTGAACGC
>JACJXV010000053.1 GCA_020636445.1 Lewinellaceae bacterium
TCTTCGCCTTGTGGCGATTAGACGTGCCAACACAATCAGCGCCGGTATCGCCGCCACCGATAACCACAACCTGCTTTCCCGTTGCCAGGAGGACTTCCTCTTCCGGGATAGTATCTCCAACTACGCGGCGGTTATTTTGCTCCAGAAAATCCATAGCAAAATGGACCCCGTTCAATTCCCGCCCCGGAATCGCCAGGTCGCGAGCCACCGTTGAACCGCCACATAAAACGACCGCGTCAAAATCGGTCATAATTTCAGCTACCGCAATATTTTCGCCAATATTGGCCCGGGTGCGAAAGCGAATTCCTTCAGCTTCCATCACGGCCAATCGGCGTTCAACCACCCATTTTTCGAGTTTAAAATCAGGAATACCGTACCGCAGCAAACCTCCGATCCGGTCATTCCTTTCAAAAACAGTCACCGTGTGACCTGCTTTGTTTAACTGCGCCGCCGCCGCCAGTCCGGCAGGACCAGACCCAATCACGGCCACTCGCTTTCCCGTGCGGATCGCAGGGGCATGCGGGCGGGAGTACCCCCGGTCGAAGGCCATTTCAGCAATGCTCTTTTCAATATGTTCAATAGCGACAGCGGGTTGATTGATCCCCAGGACACAGGCCGCTTCGCACGGCGCCGGGCAAATTCGACCGGTAAATTCCGGAAAGTTGTTGGTGCTCGCTAAAATAGCATAAGCTTCCTGCCAGTCTTCCCGGTAAACGGCATCATTAAACTCGGGAATGATATTGCCCAGGGGGCAGCCACTATGGCAGAAAGGAACCCCACAATCCATACAGCGGGCAGCCTGGTGCTGTGTCTTCTCTGCACTGAAGGGTTCATAAATCTCCCGGTAGTCTTTGACCCGCTCTTTGGGTTTACGGGCCTTAGGTAATTCGCGATCGTATTTTAAAAATCCTTTAGGATCAGCCATGGTCGTGCAATTTACAAGTGGGAAAAGAGGTTAGGCGGAAATCAGGGCGGGTTTGACATCCAACTCGAAAGTCCGGTTTTGGCGCTCGAGTACAGCTTTGAAATCCCGCGGCATTACCTTGAGAAAATTAAGGCTGGCTTGCTCCCAATCTTCGAGCAGGGCCAGAGCCTGATTAGACCCCGTATACCCGAAGTGATTGCGCACCAGGCGCTGCAGAATTTCCCGGTCGGCCTCTTCCAGCGGATCCAAATCAACCATCTCTGGATTAATCCGGGTAGCAAATGTCTTTTGTGGATCGTACAAGTATGCGATGCCACCACTCATCCCTGCCGCAAAGTTTTTACCGATATCCCCCAGGACTACCACTACGCCGCCGGTCATATATTCACACCCGTGATCACCGATGCCTTCTACTACGGCAGTTACGCCGGAATTCCGAACAGCAAAACGCTCACCAGCCATACCCCGGATGTAAGCCTCCCCCGAGGTAGCCCCATAAAAGGCGACATTGCCAATAATAATATTTTCGTGCGCAACAAAAGTGGCTTCCCGGTCCGGAACAACGATCAGTCGGCCGCCGGAAAGTCCTTTACCAAAGTAATCATTGGCTTCCCCCTCCAGGGTGAATTGCAGGCCACGGGCCCCAAAAGCGCCAAAACTTTGGCCCGCTGAACCCCGGAAACGGTAATTGATGGTCCCGTCTGGCAAGCCAGCGCCACCCATCCGCCGCGATATTTCGTAGGACAACATCGTGCCTACCGCCCGATCCGTATTCGCAATCGCAAACGTTGAGTTGACCTTGCTGCCTTCCTGGAGGGCCAGTTGAGCCTGAGCAATCAATTTCCGATCAAGCACCTGGTCGATACCATGGTCCTGTTCTACCATTTTGTATTGCCCCACCGATTCGTCTGCGGGCTCCTTGTACAGGATGGGCCGCAGATCAAGGTGTTTGTACTTCCAATGCTGGATATGTTGTTTCAGTTTGAGCATTTCTACTTTTCCAACCATCTCGTTGATCGTCCGGAAACCCAACTCGGCCATAATGCGTCGTAAATCTTCGGCCAGAAAACGGAAAAAGTTAATCACATGCTCTGGATCACCTGTAAAGCGTTTCCGCAACTCGGGATCCTGGGTAGCGATACCTACCGGACACGTATTGACGTGGCATTTACGCATCATGATGCAGCCTTCTACGACCAGGGCTGCCGTGGCAATCCCCCACTCCTCAGCCCCCAGCAGCGTGGCAATGGCCAAGTCACGACCGGTTCGCAGCTGCCCATCAGTTTGGAGGACAACGCGGTCGCGCAGTTTATTTTTTACCAGTGTCTGGTGGGATTCAGCTAAGCCTAACTCCCAGGGCAGTCCGGCATGCCGGATGGAGGTCAACGGTGAAGCCCCGGTTCCGCCGTCATGCCCGGAAATTAATATCGCATCCGCATGGGCCTTGGCCACCCCGGAAGCAATGATCCCCACCCCAGCTTTGGATACCAGTTTAACATTGATCCGTGCATTTGGATTTGCATTTTTCAAGTCAAAGATTAGCTGCGCCAAATCCTCAATGGAATAAATATCGTGGTGGGGAGGTGGGGAAATAAGCCCAACCCCCGGAGTTGAATGGCGCACGCGGCCAATCCATTCGTCCACCTTATGACCTGGTAACTGCCCACCTTCTCCGGGTTTTGCCCCTTGTGCCATTTTAATTTGGAGTTCTTCCGCGTTAGCCAGGTAATGGCTTGTCACACCAAACCGTCCGGAGGCTACCTGCTTGATCGCCGAGCGCTCCCAGTCACCATTTTCCTTGACTTCGAAGCGCACCTCATCTTCTCCACCTTCGCCCGAGTTGCTTTTAGCCCCAATACGGTTCATAGCAATTGCCAGTGTCGAATGGGCTTCGTGAGAAATCGACCCGAAGGACATGGCTCCGGTGGCAAAACGTCGCATAATTTGCTCTGCAGGTTCTACTTCCTCAATCGGAATTGCGTTACCCCGCCGGAAGGTTAGCAATCCACGCAGGGTCAGCGCTTGTTCATCCTGCGCATTCACCATATCCGCAAACTTCTGGTAAGCCTGAGCATCGTTAGCGCGGGCTGCCAGCTGGAGGAAATGAATTGTTTGCGGGTTAAACAAGTGGGCCTCCCCGCGGCGTTTCCACTGATAAACCCCGCCCACATCCAGCCGGGTTTCCGTGGTTACTTTTTGTTGAAAAGCCATTTCGTGCCGCACTAACACTTCCTGAGCGATTCCATCAAAACCGATACCCTGAATCCGGGAAACAGTACCGGCAAAGCATTTGTCAACTACTTCATCATGTAGACCCAGAGCTTCAAAAATCTGGGCCCCCTGATACGACTGCAAGGTAGAGATGCCAATTTTCGACATAATTTTGAGCAACCCCTTGTCAATGGCTTTATTGTATATTTTCACATGCTTGTCGAGGGTATACTCCGGATCGATGATGCCTTTGCGGTGCAAATCAGCCAAAGAAGCATAAGCCACATAAGGGTTGATGGCACTCACCCCATAGCCGAGTAAGGTGGCGAAATGGTGCGTTTCCCGCACATCGCCCGCTTCAGCCACCAGCGAGGTCATCGCCCGCAAGCCTTCCCGAATCAGGTGATGATGCACCGCGCCAACGGCCAGTAGCGAAGGAATTGGCGCCCGAAAAGCATCAGCATTGCGGTCCGACAGGATGAGAATATTATAGCCGTTGCGCACCAGATCTTCTGCTGACGCACAGATATGGTCAATAGCCGCCTTTAACCGGCCAGCCTGGCCATCCGCCTTAAACAGTGTATCAATCACCCCAGCTTTGAAATGGGGGTGGTGCAAATTTTTGACCCTGGCCAGCTCCTCATTGGTAAGCACCGGGCTGTTGAGGTGTATAAACCGCGCCCGATCTTCCGTCAGGTCCAGGTGTTTCGGTGCTCCGCCCAGCATGGCATAAATAGACATAACGGAGCGCTCGCGGATAGGGTCAATCGGGGGATTGGTGACCTGGGCAAACAGCTGCTTGAAATAATTGGCCAGATGCTGCGATTGATGCGACAAGGCCGCCAGCGGAATATCAGCCCCCATGGAACCCAGCGGTTCCTGGCCGTCGCGGATCGTAGGAGCCAGAAGTACTTTGATATCCTCCTGGGTGTAGCCAAAAAGCTGCTGGCGCACCAACAAGGTTTTCTCATCCAGTGCTACTGTCACGGGTTCGTGAAGGGGCAACTGATCAATCTGCTGCCGGTTAGCAGTCAGCCAATCCCGATAAGGCAGGCGCTTACAAATAATCGATTTCAGCTCTTCATCCCCAATGACGCGATGTTCATCCAGGTCAGCAATGAGCATTTTGCCGGGTTGCAAGCGACCTTTCTTGACGACCCGCGATTGATCCACCGGCAATGCCCCCGCTTCCGAAGCCACAATGAGCGTGTTATCATCCAGCAGACAGTAGCGGGAAGGGCGCAGGCCGTTCCGGTCGAGGGTTGCCCCTACCAAAATGCCATTGGTAAACACCATGGATGCCGGGCCATCCCAGGGCTCCATCATCGTTTTGTGGTACTCGTAAAAGGCTTTTTTGTAGTCCTGCATCTGCTCATCGTACTGCCAGGCTTCCGGGATCATCATCATCAATGCGTGCGGCAGTGAGAAGTCGCTGAGTACCAAATACTCCAATACGTTGTCAAAGTTTCCTGAATCGGAAAGACTTTCCCCGCAAATGGGCTTGAGTTTATCCAGTTCATCTTCGGTAAAGACTGCCGACCGCAGTTGCTTTTCTTTGGAGCGCCACCAATTGACGTTGCCGGTTATTGTATTGATTTCTCCATTATGGGCAATGTAGCGGAATGGCTGAGCCAGCTTCCATTTGGGTACCGTATTGGTAGAAAAGCGCGAGTGAATTAACGCGATCGCCGATTCACACATTTCATCCTGAAGATCAAGGAAGTAGGGACGCAACTGGTAGGTAGTCAATTGCCCCTTGTACACGACCGTTTTATACGAAAACGAAGGGAGATAAAAGTGCTCCCGTGACTGTGGGTATGTTCGGTGAATATTGTGCGTTGCGAATTTGCGCAGGACATACAACTTACGCTCCAACGATTTGGGATCCAGGGTCGTTTTGGGGCGTACAAAAACATGCTCAATACGCGGCTCTACCGCTACCGCTGAATCCCCCAGTAATTCGTTATCAGTTGGGACTTTGCGATAACCCAATAATTCAAAACCAAATTCATCGATATAATCATTGAATAATACCCGGCATTGGTTGCGTAATACGCGGTCAGCAGGGAAAAAGATAACCCCTACCCCATATTCACCAAAATCGGGTAATTCGAAACCCAGTTGCCGGCATTTCCGCTGAAAAAAATCGTGCGGCGTTTGGATCAGTATACCTGCTCCATCACCGGTATTGGGTTCACAACCACAAGCCCCGCGGTGCTCCATGTTCGTTAACATCAACAAAGCCTGCTCTATAAGTTCGTGTGATTTACGCCCGCCCAAATTGGCAATTAAGCCTGTACCGCAAGAATCTTTTTCCAGGGAAGGAACATAAAGTCCCTGTTGCGGAACTTCGCTGCTTGCTTGTTGGTGGTCGTCAGCTTTTTCTGGCGTCATGGGTATATGGATAATTTTCCGGTTGTGGCGAACACCGCCCCTACTGCGCAATACAGTCCGCCGGAAATATGAAATAATACATTCGATTCTGGAAAGCTAAACCTGTGGCGGGCTTAGCCAACGCTACTGGTGAACAGGCAGGGCCTGAACTTAGGTTGGGCAATCATACTGAGGAGCGGGAAGCGTAGATAGCAAATCCCGTTACTGCCAAAGATACCACTAATAGTAGTGCAGTAAGTGTTTCAACAGACTATTGCTTTCGCTGAAAAATAGATAATTTACGATACCAAACCTGGCAAAAACCGCAAAATATGCGCTATATTTTTGACAAGTTAATAATTCAATTTCACAAATAAAAACGGGCAACAACCCGTGTCGCCCATTTTTATTTCTATAAAACACCAAAATACCAATAGTAATACCAAAGCACTGGACGCGAATATGTGTCAGTCCCGAAACCTGCATTCCAATGGCTAACGACTACTCCAGGACAAGGGTTCTGCGAGCTGAATGGCGTCCTGTTCATTATAGACTTCCACCCTCAGTGAAGGGGAATCTCCCTGCCAATTGATTTTCAGCAAGCCAAAATTTCGGGCAACGACTAATGGACCAACCCGGTACTGATTAGGCTCACTGCCCCCCAGCGTCCAGGTGTGGGTAATGCCACTACTGGTTATCTCATAAAGAGGATACCCTAATCCCGGTAGGTCCATCCGGGAAAGCTCGGCGATGTGCCGGTCGCCGCTGATCAGTACAGCTCCCTTCGGTTTCGTGCGAGCCAGTAAATCCAGCAATCGCTGACGGGCCTGTGGAAAATTCGCCCACTTTTCGTATCCCTGCTCCTCTGGAATAATCTGGATACCGCTCGCAATGAGGTGGACCTGGGCAGTACTGGTGCGCAATTCCGATTCCAACCAGCGCCACTGTGCCTCACCAAGAACATCACCGGTCGTATTAATCTCATAGCGGCGGCCGGGCAACAGGCTTTTGTCCAGCTTATCCCGAAAATAACGGGCATCCAGGAGCAGAATCTTAACCTGCCGGCCTGGCGGGCCTAAGGTGAAGGACTGGTATGCGCCTTCCTGCTGTCGTACCGGCGCGGTTGGGGGTACATCCAGGAAATCCAGCAATAATTGTTGGCTCTCCCGCTTGCGGGGATATTCTTTTCCACCATCATTCACCCCATAATCGTGGTCATCCCAAATACCAATAATGGGGGTTATTTTATGCAGCGCCTGATACCCGGGGTCATTTTTTTGTTGCAGATACATGCTCCGCATTTTGTCCATATCTTCCGTATCGGCGTAGATAATATCTCCGGTCCAGATCCACAAATCAGGTTGATGCCTGAGGATGACCGGCCACATATCCTGAGGGCTATCTTGCCGGTCGCAGGAACCAAAAGCGATCGTCTGTACCTCAGCCTGGGTGTCCAGGGTTTGCCCCTGGTACAACGTGGCCGGTTCAGTACCTTTATTTCCGGTCCTCCGGCCTGGCTCGCATCCGGAAAACAATAGCAGCCCCAGTAACATGCTGGCAAAAGTGATGAATCTCATAACAAATGGCTTATGTTAGACCTTAATGGAACGCCCTAAAATGGCCACCACCAAAACACTAAAAAGGGGGTCAATATAAACATTAAAGCGGCCAGCAACAATGTAAGGAAACTAACCAATATCCGCTCCGGCCAGCTACCCTGCGGGAAGGAGACTGCCAACATTAGCCAGCCTACCACATAAAAGATTGGATTGACAACCAGCGGCACACGCCAAAAAGCAAAAAGGACAATGGCTACAAAGCAGGCATGCCCAACAATAAATGATTGAGCCACCAAAGCTTCTGCAAAACTATATCCCCGGTAAAAAAGGCGAAAGGCCAGGGTGAAGTAAAGGACATATAGTAACCAGAAATACCGCAAGCCTTCCCGAATAAATGTGCCCACTTTTCGTCCTAAGGAGTATCCGGCTTGGCTCATCGCGTTAAAATCATCCGTACTCATCGTTAATGGCTTGGCAAAGTATTGCAAAGCGACTAAAATGGTAACCCCTAAAATCACATACTTCAAGGGGTTGTAAGCCTGAACCCGTTTACCCTTCAGATAATCATGAATAAACGTACGGGGTCGTAGGGTCAACTGGACCCAATTGTGCACCAGGCCCCGGTCGACATCCAGAAAGCTCTGCAGTCCTTCCCGGGTGACAACGGCTATTGTCAAGACACCGACACGAGCTTCTTGGCCACATTCCGGGCAAAAATTACCACTAAACGCTGAGTCACAATTCAAGCAAGTCATTTTCCCTTTCTTGATATTAAGTGATGAGACAACATTATCTATACCTTATTTCAGACCCTTTTGAGCTTCCACTTCGTTAAAAAGTCTCGCCGACGCACTGCGTCGCCTGCATTTTTTGCCTTGTTGACCCCCAAAATGGCACTGAACAAAGCTTATACATAATAATGACCCATCACTTACCGACATTGAAATTAAATACTTTCTCCAGGATAAACTACCCCCAATTGCCGACGTACATCATCCAGCGTGGTGAGTAAATCCAAACTAGCTTGCCAGGGCCAATGGCTGCTTTCTAATTTATTATCCCGCAGACAACGTTGCACTTCAATAATTTCAAAGTTATAACCATAGCCACCCAGATCGAAATGGAATAATTCCGGGCGCCCCCCATCAGGTAATAAACTCAGGCGAGAGGCATGATGCCAACGGCTCTGCAAATACAAGGTGCCTAACTCTCCGTAAATAAATGCTTCCGTTTTGGTATGTGCACGAAGTGACGCGTGAAGCTGGGCTATTTCACCACCCGGATACGTCAATATCGCCGCCACCTCTTCATCTACGCCGGTAAGGGCCAGACGCCCTGCCACCTGCATTCCCTGATGTTGCCCCAAGATCAATTGCGCCAAAAAAAACGGATAAATACCAATATCCAGAAGCGCTCCTCCCGCCAGGGCGGGATTCCACAAGCGGCTTTCCGGATCAAAAGGAGCTCGAAAGCCAAAATCTGCCTTGACCCCCACAACCCGGCCAATACGCCCTGTTTGGATTAGCTGCATTGTTTTTTCCAGGGATGGAATAAACCGGCTCCAAAGGGCCTCCATAAGAAAAACCTGATGCTCGCGGGCAGCATTAACCAGCGTTTCTGCCTGGGCGCGGTTAACTGCCAGAGGCTTTTCACCTAAAACAGCCAGGCCGTTTTGGAGACAAAATAGCGCGTGCTCAGCGTGTTCACTGTGCGGGCTGGCAATATAGACCACATCCAGATCAGGACAACTTGCCAGTTCGCGGTAGTCACCAAAGGCATGAGGCGCTCCATACTGCTCCGCAAAGGCGCGTGCCCGTTCCTCCGAGCGCGAAGCCACGGCGTGTAATCGCCCGCCTGGCGTTCGTTCCAGGTCGGCAGCAAACTTGCGAGCGATTTTTCCCGGGCCGATGATACCCCAGTGAATGGGTCGTTCCATGTCCTTTTCTCTTTTTTTCGAAGGTCGGAAAAACTGCTGAGAATGCCCAACACCCTTGGTATTTCTCTGTATAGGGCAGTGTTCTGTGAACGAGGAAAACAAAGATTGTTGATAGTGATATTGGCCGCTACCGGACGTAGAAATCAGAAACTTGCCCCGAATGCATCGGGGTCAGAAATGAGTCCGAGTATGCTAGACTACGGTGGGTAAACCCGCCTGCGCAAAGCTTGTCCGCCTATGGCGGGCTACGCGGTAAAAAAACGCGCAACGAGCCCGCCAGAGGCGGATAAATAACGCTAAACATTTTTAGCGCTAGCAGTAACAGCTTCATGGTTTTGAGCTAATCAATAAAATACCTGCCTAAAGCTGATTTTTCATTCTTCTTTTTCCTTTTCACCTGCGGAAATGTAGCTTTGTTACATGGATGCCATTGATGCAATTCGCATAAATTTTTCTTCCCAGCAACTGGCGCTGCTAAATGTATGCCTGGGGTTTCTAATGTTTGGCGTAGCGTTGGACCTCCATCCAGAGCAGTTCAAACAGTTATTGCGTCGGCCGAAAGCTGCTTTCATCGGCCTTACATCCCAATGGGTAGTACTGCCTGTTCTTACGCTGGTTTTGATTTTCATATTAAAACCTCCCCCTAGTATCGCCTTAGGAATGTTGCTGGTTTCAGCATGTCCTGGCGGTAATGTTTCCAATTATGCAGTTCACCTGTCAGGAGCCAACGCAGCGTTATCGGTACTGTTGACAACCGTTTCTTCGCTGGCCGCTGCTTTTGTTACCCCGGCGGTTTTTGCCCTCCTTGGGCCTCGGGTACCTGGCGCAGCGCCCCTGCTCTCCAATATCGCTGTCGATCCGGCAGCTATGATCTGGACTATTCTTGAACTGATTGGCATTCCGCTGGTATTGGGCATGGGCATCCAACGGCAATTCCCCCGATTGGCAGCTGCGATCCGGCCCTGGATTCAGCGTGCATCCATGCTCATTTTCCTGGGTTTTGTCGTATTTGCCTTAATTGGCAACCTACCACAAATAAAAAGCTATCTCCATCTCATCTTTTTTGTGGTCCTGGCCCACAACAGCCTGGCACTGGTTAGCGGTTATTGGTTTGCCCGCGGCAGTGGCTTAAGCCGTTTTGACGCCCGAGCCGTCTCCATTGAAACCGGCATCCAAAACTCCGGCCTGGGCCTGGTGCTGATTTTCAATTTTTTCGATGGCTTAGGGGGCATGGCACTAGTTGCCGCGTGGTGGGGTATCTGGCATCTGCTTAGTTCATTTTTACTGGCTCTTTGGTGGCGCCAACGTCCGGTATCCGACGGATTTTATCGCCCCACTGGCGAAATTTCCTAAAATACCCTAACTTTATTCCAGAACACCGGATAAGCGATTTTTTCGCTTTCCATTTTCATAGTATGCCGCCTATGAAGCAATTGTACACTTTCCTCTTTTTACTACTATTTCCGCTTTTGGCTTCGGCAAATCCGCCGGGGCTGTACCGGGGTTTCATCATCACCCTCAGCGGATCAAAGTTGACCGGCCAAATCGGCGAAATCACCCTTTCCAACCAGGTGGCGCAAGTCGTTTTCATAAATGACTTCGGCACCATTTACAGTTATCATCCCCGCATTATCCAAGGCTTTGCTTTTTATGATGGCGAGAACCCGACCGTCTTTGAAAGTAAATATGACCAGGGGCGTTGGCTTTTTCTGCGCGTCATTTTCCGCGACGAAGGGTTGTGCCTCTACCAGGCTCCTGAAGCCCGCGTTCAATGGATGCTGGACAATGGGGTGGTCCGACCCATTGCCTTCCCCGTTCGCGAATATTACCTTGAGCTTCCCGGCCGCCAACGGGCTGTCCGAATTCGCAAGGGCAATTTCAAAAAGCAAATGCGGGAACTACTCAACGGTACAGCTCCCCACCTTGCACATAAAATTGGGAAGATCGGGTACCGTTTCGCCGATTTGGAGAAAATAATCACCGAACTCAACCAGGAATTAAAACGCCCCTCCCGGTATAAGATATAAGAATAAGACCAGGTGAGATGTGAAGACAACCCGGCCTGCACTAACGCTTCGGCAGGTAAAAAACCAGTCGGCAGTATGCAGTTGGCAATGAAAAACCAGTCCCAGTAACGAATAACCCAAAACACTCAACAAGCCCCCTCCCCTTATTCGCCAGGGGCTTTCACCACCGAAAACGTTTCGTAGGCCCGCAACAAATCCCAGGACAACCCAACCGCCCCGGGTAAATTTCCCGGACCAATACCCAGGTGCTCAATAGCATGCCGGTCGGCTTTAAAATGCAGATGGTATCCGAACTCACTAACCAGTTGCAGGCTATCCCGTAAAAGACGTTGAGCCAAATCACTAAAATCATATTTCAGGAAGCCGTAATGCAGTAGCCAGTTACTCCACAAGGATACTCCTCCCCGGCCAGGTTGATCTCGCTGGGTAGCATCCGCGAAAAGACTATTCGTTGCACTCCACCAGGCGCCTTCCTGGCGAAAGTTAAGCAAAAAGGCCTGGCGCATTATTTCCGCTTGCTCTTGTGAGGGGATATCAGCAATCAGCGGAAGCAGCCCATCAATACTTCCCGAAAGGAGCGTCTCTTCCCGCTTTAAATCATACGCCCGGTAAATTCCATATTCCTTATCCCATAATTTCTCATTCATCATGTGTATACCGAGTTCTTGCCACTCCAGAAGATCCTGTAGGTCTATCCCAAAGTGGTTACCCATTTCCAACAAAGCTTCATTGGACCACAACAGGATAGCGTTCTGACCAGGTGACTGCACGGCAAATTGGTGCGCTGACCAGTTTGTCTGAGCTGCTTGTTTACTTTCCTGTTCAAAAAGGCGCTGGTATAAATCAAGGCGGTTAGCATGTTGCTCGTTGATGTCGGTATGCAGGAAAATATCAGGCCAACCTTGGCGAATAGCTAGATCTTCTAGCGGGAGATCCCAACTGGTAGCATGAGGAAAGACAAACTCCTCCGGGTGATAGATAACCACGAGTCCTTCTTCCAGCGGATCCCGATGCGTAAACCAGTACCGCTGTGCCCGTAGTAACTGCGGAAATATTCGTTCCAGATAATCAAGGTGTTCATCCACAAGAAGTTCCTGGCGAAACAAATGACCTAGCAGGCCACCCAGGATGGGTGGTAAACAGCGGTAATCGCCAGGTGTAGTAGTCAGGGGAATCCGGCCATCAGGCAATTGCCGCTCCAGAAGCGTGTTTAGTAATGCGGGGATCTTATCCAATATTCCTGCATCTGCACCTGGAATGACCAAAAGGTCTTCCCAGTTTACCGGCATTTTTGCTGTTAACTCCCCACCCCATCGGTTTTGCAACAATTGCTGTGCCGATGCCTTTAATTTGGCTACTTCAAGCATACTAGATTACGTGTTTCCATGCTAAAAAACGCCTTTTGAAGTACCTGGATAAAACCATGCACTTCAAATGCAGTAAGTACTGACCTTAAGAGGCGGAATAACGCTCCAACTGCTCTGTATCAGCACATGTTGACAGTCCTTAGGAAGGCTAAATACATGTAAAACGAGAGAACGCAATACCGTGTAGTGGGAGTAAAAAATGGTACGCACTGGAAAGCAATCCAGCAATCCTTCAGCAACATAGTATGGCATTACACCAGTTTGCTTTGCACCGGATGATCTCGTTAACATGACCCAGCTTACCGGATCAGGCTTAGACAAAAAATGTGGATAGCCTCTTTTGCCAGTCGTGAGAGCGCCCAAAGGGAGGGAAAGGCACCTACATATTTACTGGCTTTGTCGTTGTAAAGTTACCGATTTGATTGGGAAATTAGCACAATAAAGTCGAGAAAGTGATGCTACCGCCCAGGTTAGTATTTTCAATTTGTCAAATCGTTCCCAAGGCATTTCTACAGGAGAAAAAAATCGGTCAATACAGGCCTGAAATCCAGCAAGTTGACAGCTTCGGCCTTTGAAAGAGGCAGCGTTTTGGAGAATTTTAAGTAAAATAGCGGGAGATACGATGAAAAGCAGATATTTCTGACACATGGATCTTTATCTGTAAGCCGCAAGAAACCTTCCCGGCCATTTAACTGAAGAAATTTGTAAGTGCTGATGCTGATGAAGTAGATTGCTAATCATTTTATTTGAGGTCCTGACTTCTAATCAAAAATTATAAAAAATACGCTCTATGAAATTCGAAATTTTCCTGAGTGACGGAAATCAAAAATTCTACTTTCGTTTAAAAGCCAGTAATGGCCAGGTTATTCTATCTAGCCAGGGCTATGCCAGTAAAGCCAGTGCTAAACAAGGAATCGCTTCTGTGATCAAAAATGCACAGGCACGAAGTTCTTTTGTTACCAAAGTTTCCAATGACAACAAGCCTTATTTCTCCCTGCTGGCAGGTAATAAACAGGTGATCGGCAATAGCCAGATGTACTCTTCCGAAGCGAGTATGGAAAACGGTATTCAATCCGTAATGACGACAGCCGCCCAGGCAGAAATTATTGACCTTACCCTGGCTTAATCCCTGGTGGTATGTCAACTTTGAAAATAAAGGTTAGTAATGGTCTTTAGTGAGGAGCGAAGACCCGCCTACGCTAAGCTTGTCCGCCTATGGCGGGCTTCGGCGGGCGAAGGAAACTTGCCCCCTACGGCGGGTGAGAAATGATGACCTGCGATCTGGACTGCGTCGGGGTAAAAAATCAGACAAGTAACTCTCAATGAAAACCAGTAACCAGAAACCAGAAATTTACCCGCCTATGGCTGGGCTTACTATTCAATTCAAACTTGACAAAGCACGAGCTAAAAATGGCTGACTTCCCCGTAAATCGCATCAATGTATGGTCTTCACCGCGGAATATTTCCACGGCGTTCATGTATGCCTTTGCTCAGCGGCCGGACACTGTAGTTCATGATGAGCCGCTCTATGCACACTATCTGACGCACACTGACACGGAGGCGGTTCACCCGGATACCCCGGCTATTTTGCAAAGCCAACCTACGGATGGTAATCTGGTAATTCGGGATTTATTGCTGGGTCCTTCCCAACTGCCGGTAGCCGTATTCAAGCAGATGACCCACCACCTGGTTGCCATCGACTGGTCATTCATGCAACAAATGCAAAATGTCCTCCTCATCCGTGACCCCAGAGCCATTATAGCCTCCTACGCACGGGTGATTCCGAACCCCAGTATACAAGACGTGGGTGTTGCCCTGCAAAAGGAACTGTTTACCTACCTGCGCCAGCATAACTGTTTAAACGCTATTATTGACGCTCGCCAGCTTTTACGCAACCCGGCTGATGTTCTCCAGCAATTGTGTGAACACCTTGGTCTGTCCTTTACCCCGGCGATGCTCCAATGGGCACCGGGGCCCAAGCCTTATGATGGCGTTTGGGCACCTCATTGGTACGCCAATGTTCACGCGTCTACGGGGTTTCAACCCTATGCCGACCAATACATTGCGCTCCCCGAATACCTGGAGCCCCTGGCAGAAACCTGTCGGCCCTATTATGAAGAACTATTGCCTTATTCTTTACAGGCGAGCACCTGATCCAGCTAAACCACGGGCACTGGTCCTTGGAAAAATCTTTTATCTTTTGCCGCGAAAACATCCTTGCTAACTCACTAAACAAAAAGCACTATGCTCCAGGCATACAATCCTAAAAATGCCGATATCCTGATTTACGTCAATGGTCAGTTGGTACCTCGTCAGGCAGCAAAAGTTTCTGTTTTCGACAGCGTCGTTCAGGGAGGAGATGCGGTCTGGGAAGGCTTACGAGTTTACAATGGCCGCATTTTTTGCCTCGACAAACACCTGGAACGCCTGGAACTGTCAGCCCACGCTCTGGACTTTAAGGCTGTTCCCTGTCAAATGGAGGTTAAGCAAGCCATTTTTGCCACCCTCAAAGCTAATGGCATGCGGGATGGAGCCCACATTCGCCTCACCCTCACCCGGGGTGAAAAAACTACCTCGGGGATGGACCCCCGGCTTAATCAGTATGGATGTACACTGCTGGTTGTTGCCGAATGGAAACCGCCGGTATACCCGCCGGATATCAAGATGATCACATCCTCCGTACGGCGTAATTCCCCCTTGTTTCTGGATTCTAAAATCCACCATAACAACCTGCTGAATAATATCCTGGCTAAAATTGAAGCCAATTATGCCGGCGTTGACGAGGCCCTGATGCTCGACCAGCATGGTTTCGTTTCAGAAGCCAATAGCGTCAATGTTTTTTGCGTTCGTAAGGGGATCGTTTATACCCCCCATGCCGACAACTGCCTGCCTGGTATCACCCGCAGTCTGGTTCTGGAGTTATGCCAATCCCTGCAAATTCCCGCTATTGAGCGCAACCTTTCCGTCACCGAGTTCTATAATGCCGACGAAGTATTTGCCACCGGCACCATGGGTGAACTAACCCGGGTAGTGGATATTGATGGCCGGGTCATTCACAACCGCAGTGGGCAACCCATTCTCCAGCGACTCCAGGAGGCTTTTCGGAAGCGAACTGAAAGCGAAGGAGAACCCCTGCCTTTTTAGCCCGCTCCGCCCGCCCGTACCGACGCGATGCATCGCGTCGCAGCACCAGATGCATCGCGTCGGTACAGGTTTTCCCTTTCGCCAATTGCTGACAAAGGCATAAAACACCCCCGTTGAACATCTTTTTTTTAATGGGGCTGTTTTACCTTTATTGATTGTTTTAAACCACCTAACAACATGATGAAGCAACGTCTACTACTGTTCGCATTGCTATGCGGACTATCCATGGGTGCTTTTGCCCAAACCAAAATGCTGGAAAAAGTTACCCAGCGCCCCGGAGAATTAGTTATCTCCTACGAAAAATACCAACTGGCTAACGGCCTGACCCTGGTTATTCACGAAGACCACTCCGACCCGGTAGTCCATGTAGATGTGACCTACCACGTGGGTTCGGCCCGGGAGGAAATCGGCAAATCCGGTTTTGCCCACTTCTTTGAACACATGATGTTCCAGGGCTCTGATAATGTTGCCGATGAAGAACATTTCAAAATCGTCACCGAGTCCGGAGGAACCCTGAACGGATCTACCAACCGCGACCGGACCAACTACTTTGAAACAGTACCCAGCAATCAGCTGGCAACCGCCCTCTGGCTGGAAGCAGACCGGATGGGTTTTCTGTTGGATGCAGTTACGCAGCCCAAATTCGAGGTCCAGCGCTCTACGGTTAAAAATGAGCGCGGCCAAAACTACGATAACCGCCCCTATGGCCTGGCGCGGGAAGTGGCTGCCAAAAGCCTTTACCCCTACGGACACCCATACTCCTGGTTAACGATCGGCTACATTGAAGATCTGAACCGTGTGGACGTAAATGACCTGAAGCGCTTTTTCCTGCGCTGGTATGGCCCAAACAATGCTACCCTGACCATTGGCGGCGATGTGAATCCCAAAGAGGTAGTTAGCCTGGTGGAAAAGTACTTCGGCTCCATCCCTGCTGGCCCGGCAGTAAACAATATGCCCGCAATGACTCCGGTTCTGGACCGGGATCGCTACGTTTCCTATGTGGATAATTACATCCGCTTCCCGATGCTGATGATGACCATTCCTACGGTGCCTGCCTATCATCCGGATGAAACTGCCCTGGACTGTTTGGCTGACCTCCTGGGTGGAAGCAAAACATCCCCGATGTATCAGCAACTGGTCAAAAATCAGAAAGCACTACAGGCAAGCGCCCGCAACAGCACCGACGAACTGGCGGGCGAGTTCACCATCAGTATTATCCCCTCTCCAGGGCAAACCCTCGCCGATATTGAACAGGTTGCCCGGCAAGCGATGGTTGACTTGCGCAATGGGGAAATCACACCCGAGAAAGTTGAGCGTTTCAAAACAGCAACCGAAGCCAGAATTATCAATAGTCTGGCCAGTGTGCGTGGCAAGGTTACACAACTGGCTGCCTACCAAACCTTTACCAGCAACCCCAATCAATTACCCATACAGCTTAAGGCTATCCGGGCGCTTACCGTTGCCGATGTGCAGCGGGTTTTCGATCAGTATATTGCCGGCAAACCTGCCGTTATCCTGAGTGTATTACCCAAAACCGGCAAGGTAGAACCTGCTGCCGCCGATAACTACACCGTCAACGAACAGGGCTACCAGGCTCCGGCCGATCAGTACCAGGGACTAACGTACCAAAAGCCCAAGGATAACTTCGACCGCAGCAAAAAACCTACTGCTGGTAAAAATCCAGTGATCAAGGTGCCGCCTTTCTGGACAAATACAATGGCGAATGGAATTAAAGTCATTGGCACCCGCAACAGCGAAACCCCAACCGTATCCATCCAGCTGTCTATCAAAGGAGGCCAACGTCTCGATCCCATGGATAAAATCGGACTGGCCAGCCTGGCCGCGCAAATGATGCGGGAAGGAACCGAAAACTACAGCGCTGAAGCATTTGAAGAGGCCCTCGAAGCCCTGGGCTCCAGTATCTCTGTCTTTGCCGGAGAGGATGGAATGAGCATTAGTTTAAATACGCTGGTTAAAAATTTGGACCCTAGCCTCAAACTATTGAATGAACGCCTCTTCCTGTCCAAATTTGAAGCAGCGGATTTCGACCGTGTGAAAACCTCTACCCTACGGGGTATTGCCAACCGCACGACGCAAGCCGCCACCGTAGCAACCGATGTTTTCAACACCCTACTTTATGGCAAGGAGGATCTCCGGGCTTACCCTACCAGCGGTACCGAAGCTACCGTAGCCAACATTACGCTGGAAGATGTAAAAGCTTTCTACCAGCAAAATTTGAGTGCAAAGCTCACCGATGTAGTAATCGTAGGTGATGTAGATGAAAAAACCATCCTGCCTAAGCTGGATTTTCTGAAAAAAATGCCAGCCCTGGATGTCGCCATACCTGCCATGGCCACTCCGGCAAATCCGGATAAAACCCGACTCTATTTAGTGGATATACCTAAAGCCGCCCAATCGGAGATCCGCATTGGTTATATGGGTATCCCGTATGACGCTACCGGAGAATACTACCGTACTTATCTGATGAACTACCCTCTGGGCGGCGCGTTCAATAGCCGTATCAACCTAAACCTACGGGAAGACAAAGGGTATACCTACGGGGCTCGGTCAGGCTTCCGCGGAACGGATGTAGCCGGTCCTTTTACCGCTTCGGCAGGTGTAAGAGCTACCGCTACCGACAGCTCCGTAGTTGAATTCATGAAGGAAATCCAACTGTACCACGACAAGGGAGTTACCGCCGATGAACTGGCCTTTATGAAAAGTTCTATTGGCCAGCGTGATGCGCTAGCCTACGAAACAGGCTTCCAGAAAGCCGGCTTCCTCCGGCAGATGATCACCTATAATCTACCAAAAGATTTTACTGTCAAGCAGAATGAGATCCTGCAGAAAATAACCCAGGCCGACATCAATGCCCTGGCCAAAAAGCAACTCAAGCCTGACCATGCCTTTATTGTAGTGGTGGGTGATAAAGAGTTGATTATGCCAGGCCTGCAAAAACTGGGCTACGAAATCATTGAACTGGACAAAACGGGCAATCCCATGACCTCCGCAAGTGGAGGACAGGATCGCTAATACCGTTTTTTTCACTATTGGGGCCTCCTGGGTTTTGGTCAAAACCCAGGAGGCCTTTTTTTATTTACACCTTTCCTGCCTACTGCCCACTGCTCACCCGCCTTCGCAGCAGAGATTAATCGGCAAAACACCCGGAACATACCAATTCATGGTCCGTTTTCGTTTGGAGAAGACAAATTCATGCAAATCCAACTTGCTTTTCCCCATTTAACCCATGACCATGCTGATCCTAATCTCTTTATTGAGCACCTTTCTCACCTGGAGTCCCCTTTTCGCTGGTAATCCCAAAACCCTCGACCTTACCCTGGCCGTGGAACAAGGTTTGATTACCTGCGAAGCACAGGGCCTGGGAGGTCATTCGGAAAAAAGCATCCAATTAGCGATCCGCAATACCGGAAAAAAAGGCCTGCGGATACGGATTCCGTCTGGGCAGCAATTCATTGCCAAAGATAGCACGGAGCAAGACCTCATCAATATTCATGAACTACTGGTCGCCCTGGAAGGAGGGCAACGCCGTACGGTAAGCCTCTACGCCAACTGTACCGAAGCCCATGACGCGTCTCCTGGCAGCTCCAGTGTATTCCTTTTAGGAGCTATGGCTAGTGGCCAACTGCTTCGGGTAACGCATTTGCTGGATAGCATGCGCCTTTATGCCAATGAAGCAGCCCAGGCAGCTATCTGGGCCGTAAGCGATGGAAATCCTTTGGAGCATATCGCCCATCCGCAACTGGCATTAGCCGTAGCGCAAACGTTGGGCAAAGAACCGCCCGCCTATCTCATCCGGCTACAGCAGCGCAGTGTAGCTGGCCAGCCCGCTTACCAATATCATCCCTTGCGAATGGAAGGTACTTTTCGTTACGAGCTAAGTGAAGATACAATAGTGAGCTTTGGCTTATTCAACGAAGCCGGAGAACCGGTTCGCTATTTCCTGGAAAACCAATCCCATCACCGGGGCCGGAATCAGTTTCAGTTTCAGTTTGAAATCAGCAATTTGCCGCAAGGCCAGTATACCGCCCGCCTGGTAAATCAAGCCGGTACTGTTATCAAATCTATGGCAGTGCGTTTTTGATATCTCCATCGCGAAGTGGTTGGGAGAATTTTCGTATTTTCCATGCATGGAAACTGATAATTCGCAGCCTGAAAAAAATGACCACGTAGCTGACCATACGGAAGAGCTGGCAATTTTTGCCACCAGCCGCTACCGGATTACGCCCACCCTTACCCTCGTTTTAGCCACTTTGACGGGGCTAATGCTTATGAATACCAGCATCCTCCTGGGGCTACACCTGCTTATCTCCTGCATTTTACTGATTGTGGGCATCCTGCTGGTCTTTGCCGTCCTGGGAGGAAAAGTATCTTTTACTGTGCGGAGTACGGATTTGGAACAGGTAATCACGCCCTTTTTTGCGCAGTATGGCTATATTAAACCCCTGCGGCGCACCATCTCCTGGGAGGAAATTACCGCCCTACGCAGAGGTATGCTAGGGACTGACTCACGCAAGACTGTTTCGTTCATACAACTCACATTGAAAACACCTCCCTACTCGCTGATTATCCGCAATACTGACCAATCGCCAGCATTTCCGGATTTTTGCCAACAACTCCAGGAACAGTTCGAACGCCACCAGGACCAAAATAACCAGTAGCCGTTAAACAAACTCCTGTGGCAAAACAAAAGTGACCTACCCCTGGTGACAAATGCCATCAGGAGGTGTTTTTCCTGCCCCTACCTTTGCCCCGAACAAACCTTACCAGC
>JACJXV010000054.1 GCA_020636445.1 Lewinellaceae bacterium
CAGGGTCAATATCCTGTGTCAATGTTTCAAGCAAGGGCGCCAGCCATTGCTCACATCGATTAAGTTGTTCGGAGGTCGCCAGTTCGGGCCAGTCAGGGAGTGCGTTTTTTTTCCATTCGCGCTTGATTTTGCGCGCGAATTGCTGGAAGGTTTGCTCCTCAGAACAGCCGGAAGCCATGATTAATAGGCTAAGAAGGGTAAAATAACCCAAACCCCAAGGCCAGGGAGCGATGACCCGCCTTGAATTAATCAGGCGGATGGGAGCGTATTTAGCGTTATTCATGCGTTGGCAGCAGCAATGCGTAGTTCAGCAAGGGTGAGGCAGATCGCCAGCTGTTCGTCCTCGCTGAGGTTGGTATTGTCCAGGCGAACCGCATCTTTAGCCTGCATCAGCGGGCTGTCGGAACGGGTGGAGTCAATATAGTCGCGTTCAAACAAGTTGCGGCGAATATTTTCTACGGAAACCACTTCGCCCCATTGATGCAGTTGTTCCTGGCGCCGGCGAATTCGTTCTTCCCGCTCGGCTACCAGAAATATTTTCATCTCAGCCTGCGGGAAAACGACGGTTCCAATATCCCGACCATCCATAGCAATGCCGCGGTTGCGGCCGAGTTCCTGTTGTTGCTGTACCAGGGCCCGGCGAACGAGGGGGAGGGTAGCTACCGGACTGACGTGCTGTGACACATCCATCTCCCGAATGCGGTCCTCCACATCGCGGCCGTTCAATAACGTACGGTTACCCGCCAGCGGGTCGAGGTGGAAATCGATTTTAACCGCAGCTACGGCTTTTTGTGCCGCTGCCGGTTGGGTGTAATCAATGCCATTTTCCAGAAAAAAAAGAGTAAATGCACGGTACATGGCGCCGGAATCGACATATAAATACCCCAGCGATTGCGCCAGCGCTTTGGCTAGTGTCGATTTACCGCAGGATGAATAGCCATCGATGGCGATTTTGATGGGCTTCACAACAAACCGTTTAAATGATTTTTTCAGGGATTGTAACCCCTTTTTGGCTGTACAGGGCCTAAAGATAGTAATTTTGGCAGGTGCCGGAAGTGCGTGCAAACGCAAAAACCAAGAAAAGAAAAGACTCTGCCGGGTTATCCGACAGAGTCTCTTGTTTTGTAATCATTGAACGGGAGGAATCCCGCTTAGTACTCATCTTCGTTGAAAAGGAAATCATCTTTACGGGGGTAGTCGGGCCAAATGTCCTCGATTCCTTCGTAGATTTCACCTTCGTCTTCCATTTGCTGCAGGTTTTCAATAACCTCTAGCGGGGCGCCTGAGCGGATTGCATAATCGATCAACTCATCGCGGGATGCAGGCCAGGGCGCATCTTCCAAATGGTAAGCCAGTTCTAGTGTCCAATACATAAGTCAACACAGTATTTGATGAAAAACTTGACACGTTCTCTCCTTCTTTAAACGGAAAGGTCTACGCCAGGTAACTCTGATTAATCGCCGAATTTAAAAAAAAGTTTCGTTCGGTGGTCAAAAATTTACTAAGTAGCCCATTTTCAAGGATTAGCACTTATTTTTTTTGCTAATCATGAGTAAGAGATGCGGAGGATCTCCCGGGTATTTCAGCAGGGATTCTGGAATGCCCAGCGTTTTTAGTATTTACTCTCCCGGCTTACTGGCCAGAATGATTTCGAAAGACTGGCGACGGTATTCTGTCGGTGCTGCGCCAATCGTACTGGAATTGGCAGGTCCGGTTGGGTCACATACATAATAGCGCTGGCCCTGGTAAAGAATGGGGTCTCCATATACTGCCGGGTAGGCTACTGCCACGGTAAGGTGATCCGGATAGGCAAGAACGAGCATGGGCAGTTCCAGTAATTCCTGTACCAGGGAAAAGAATAACGCACAGCGGTCTTCACAGTCGGAGACCGGATAGTAGATGACTTCATCAGGGATCATGGGCTTACTACGGCCATAGAACACCTGATCGTCTTCATACCGGAAGCCATTGCGGGTGAGTGAAACTAAAAATTGCAGGGCTTCCTGGGAGGATTTTTGACGAAGTAAATTCCGCAAGGCAGGAATTAAAGAAGCTTCCAGTGTAGGGGATAGCGGAGCTTTTACATACTCTGCTTCGGCAATCAGGGGATAGGTCCCCATCATATTGATGATCGTTTCGTCTACTTCAACGGGTATGCGGTATAGACTATCCCGATAGGTAAATTGGAGCACTCTGGCCCGCGGAGCGGCGGGTAAGACAGGAAGCTGACTCAGCGAAAAGGAAAAAGGCCTCCCTTTTGGTTGCGGCGACAACCCCAGAACATATATACCTTGTCGCGGATTGGCGTCGTTAGAGCGGGGATTTTGCAGAAATGTTAAGTTGACATAGGTATTCCCTCCCTCTTCAAAGAGGGGAGCTTCAAAAACGTCTTCCAGTGCCAGAACACAAAGTCCAACCTGTTGATCATGATAGGTGATTCGCGTATTGATACCACTGGAGGTTAGTAACAGCCAGGCGGCCAATTCGCGTTCATTGGCTGAGTGTCGGGGCATTATTGTAGCCAATGTATTGGAAATGAGCTGATAAAATAACCAGTCGTTCAGTTGTCGTTCTCTTCGGATTCTGAGCAGGGTTTGCAACAATAGGTTGTATTGTGTTTGTTGCAAGGCCCGGCAATGCTGTAGCAGGTTTTTTTCCTGCACTAGTGAAAGCCGAACATTTAAAATATCGGTGGCGTAGGGAATGGTAAAGGATTCGGTATAAAAAATAACATTGGCTTGCCCCGGCGGAGGGGCAGGGGGCCATTCAGGGGGGGGCCCCATCAGCAAGAGCGAAAGTAGCAGGCTCCAGGGCATAAGATAGTATTCGCCAGTTAAGCGTATTGGACCGGACGATTTGCAGGCATCCGGTCGGATTGATTACGGGAAAAGAACGCCGTTTGTTCCGGTTTTGGTATGGAACAAACGGCGGGAGATTTACTTGATCAGCATTGCATCACCATAGCTGAAGAAGCGATAGTCCTCTTTGATGGCTTCTTCGTATGCGTGCATAATCAATTCATATCCTCCAAAAGCACAGACCATAATCAGCAGGCTGGACTTGGGGAGATGGAAATTAGTTATCATGGAGTCGGCAATGGTAAAGTCGTAGGGTGGATAGATGAATTTATTCGTCCATCCTTCTGCCGGTTTCAACAGGCCTTCAGCCGAAACGGCAGATTCAACGGCCCGGATAGAGGTAGTACCCACCGCGCAAACCCGGTGGCGACCCTCCTTAGCCCGGTTAACTGTCTCTACAGATTCGGCTGTGATGCGGAAGTACTCCGCATCCATTTTGTGCTTGGATAAATCTTCAACGTCAATACTGCGGAAGGTTCCCAGGCCAATGTGGAGCGTTAATTCGGCAAAATCAACGCCTTTGATTTCCAGGCGTTTCATCAGTTCACGACTGAAATGGAGGCCGGCAGTAGGTGCAGCTACGGCGCCAATCTCTTTCGCAAAGATCGTCTGAAAGCGATCGCGATCCAGCTCTTCACTAGGCCGGGTAATATACTTAGGCAGGGGGGTGTTACCCAGGTGATTGAGTTCTTTTTGAAACTCATCGTCCGAGCCTTCGTACAAAAATCGAATAGTACGTCCGCGGGAAGTTGTATTGTCGACGACTTCTGCAACCAGGATATCATTATCGTGATCATCGCTGAAGTATAGCTTGTTGCCCACCCTGATCTTACGAGCAGGATCAACCAGTACATCCCAAAGGCGCGATTCATTATTCAACTCGCGGAGTAAAAAAACCTCAATTTTAGCCCCGGTTTTTTCTTTGCGACCATACAGACGGGCAGGAAAAACTTTGGTATTGTTAAAAATCATGACATCCCCTTCGTCAAAATAATTCAGGATGTCCTTAAAAACCTTATGCTCGATTTTCCCAGATTGTTTGTCAATGACCATCAATCTGGATTCATCCCGGTTGGGAGCTGGATACTGAGCAATAAGTTTTTTAGGTAGTTCAAAAGAAAACTGTGACAGTTTAGTCCTCATACGCGCGCTTCATTTTCGAAAATCAACGCCAAATATAAACATATTGCACTAGAAATAGTCTTTGCTTCCAGGGTATTATTGGTCCTTTCGATGGGCTGCCCGGGTTAGGGGGCGCCCTTAAGCGAAAAAAAAGGTAGCTTCATCGATTGCTTTCCTGCGTTTGGCAAGATTGCCGTAGCTTCCCCCACCGAAAGAATAGAACCTCCCTTGGGCAGGCGTTAAGCGTTTCTTGCTCCATGAGTTTAGGGACTAGTCTCCGGAATGTTGTAGCTTCGTAGTAATAATACACCGCCAGGTATGGGAACGATCATCAAAATATTTATGGAAAGCGTTGCTCAAGCACTCTCGCAATTGCGGGGTAATAAGCTGCGCAGTTTTTTATCACTTTTGGGTATTTCCATAGGTATCTTTTGCATTATTGGCGTTTTCTCAGCAGTGGATTCACTAGAGGACAACGTCCGGGGCAGCCTGGCCAAGCTAGGAGATGATGTGCTTTATGTGCAAAAAATATCCTGGTCTGAAGATCCTGGTTCCAACTGGTTTAAGTACTTGCGGCGGCCTAATGTCGACTACCAGGATTATGAAGCGGTCAAGAAACGGGTAAAAACAGCTGATCTGGTTGGGTATTGGATCGGCATTGGTAGAAAGGTGGCCAAATTTAGGGGCAACAGTGTGGAAGGCGCTTATTTGCTGGCGATGTCCTATGAAGGAGAGGAATTATTTTCCCTGAACTTTGCCCAGGGGCGCTACTTCTCTCCTACGGAGTATAATTTCGGTGCGAATAAGGTCGTGTTGGGTGCAGTGGTGGCGGAGGAACTTTTTGGCCCCGTTGATCCCATCGGTCGCACGATTAAAGCAGGAGGGCGCAACCTGGAAGTCATCGGTGTTTTGGAAAAAGCAGGCGAGAGCATTGTCAACGTGATGAATTTTGATGAAGTTATGCTCATCTCTTATGAATTGGCCCGTAAAATTGCCAACCTCAAGCAAAACAGCTTTTTTGGAGACTCTTCGGTAGGGGTTAAGGCGAAAGCAGGCATTCCCTTGGCCGTTCTTAAGGATGAAGTCACTTCCGCCATGCGGGCCCATCGGCGTTTAAAACCCCGGCAGGAGGACGATTTTTCCCTTAATCAATTGTCGATTATTTCGAATTTCCTAAACGGTTTTTTCAATGCGCTGAATATTCTGGGGGTCTTTATTGGCGGATTCGCTACCCTGGTGGGAATGTTCAGCGTGGCAAATATCATGTTCGTTTCGGTCAAAGAACGTACCCGGATTATTGGGGTTAAAAAGGCCCTGGGGGCAAAGCAATACATGATTTTGCTGGAGTTTCTGGTGGAATCAGTTATCCTTTGTATTCTGGGAGGACTTGCCGGGCTCGGATTGGTCTATATTGTACTCTTTGTCCTGACTCAAACCATGGATAGTTTCCAGCTATACCTCTCCTGGTCTAATGTTATTTTGGGTATCTCCCTGTCTGCAATTATTGGTATTCTCGCAGGGATGATTCCGGCTACTCAGGCAGCCCGTATGGATCCGGTAGTGGCGATGCGCCAATAAAACAGGCCGTATGGTTTAGGAACAGAGACATTTGCTCTACGTAGCCGGCCCATTAAGCATGGATTTTGGTACTAGCTAAAAACACGGGCTACCCCCGTCTTCTGATTTGATGACAATTGGGTAGCTTAGTTTAGAGCCGCTACCCCGACTTTGTGTCGGGGATGCAAAACTCGCTCCGCTCGTAGCTCGTCCAGAGAATTCGCTACGCTTATGGTTTAGCAGGTTTAGAATAGTGAATAAGGTATTGCCATTTGGCTTGGTAATCCTGAGTATAACTTCGCTCAGGAGCCAAGCTAAGCCGATGGCCCCATTTCTCACCTCGATGCAGTCAGGGCAGGTTTCCCATTTCTCATTTCTCATTTCCCATTTCCCATTTCCCATTTCCACCTATTCACCGTCAATTGTTTTCCTTCCCGCAAAATACTTCAGCCCTGAAAATTTTGACACAACCGTTTTTTGTCTTCAAGGTGCCGGATGCCACGTCAACCCCTCCTTTGGTTAAACGAATACCGGACGAGTGAGAGGAACTCATTATTTTACCGGGCATTTTTTGGGTGCCCGTTATAATAATTTTGGAAAATAGGCATTCATATAGTACTTCAAATAAAAACCAAACGCCTAACTTTGGTCCGTTTCGAGAAAGGCTATCTGTTATCATTCCATTGAATGGTCGCGGGCTACGCTTATCTTTTTTTGTCATAAGTAATTTATGCATCTGATTTTTGGCAATCCGTATTCTTTAAAAAAGAAAAACATAGCAGATTTGCGCATCCTAAAAACTTGTCCCATGTCCGGAGTCCGTTTCCTGGTGCTATTCCTGTTGTTTTCAACAACAATGGTAAAAGCCCAGCAACTTTCCCTCTTTACCCAGTATCGGGAAAATATGAGTGTCATAAACCCGGCGGCGATCGATCCCGATTATTTCGCTTTCAACAACAATATCTCTTTTGGTGCCTCCTATCGAACCCAGTGGACCGGGTTGACCGGCGGGCCCCGAACCCTCACTTTGCGCGGCAACTATTTCGCCGATCAGATGAGTGGTGTTGCGCTGATGGGGGGAGGCCACCTGATTAGTGATCAAACCGGACCCACCGGCTTCACAGGAGCTTACGGTCGCCTGGCAGGCGTGATTACCAGCGACCCGGAATATGGCGGCGTGGCCATCGGGATCAGCGCAGGCTTCGTCCAGTACCGGGTAAAAGCATCTGAAATAGTCCTGCGGGACCCTTCGGATGTGTTGGGCACAGTTGACCAGTCCCAAATGTTTCCGGATGTTGGGGTAGGGGTCTTTTTTTACAAATCAGTTGGTCGGGGCTATTACGGCGGTGATTACGTTTATGGCGGCGTATCCATCCCTCAGGTAATTGGTCTGGACCTCACCTTCCAGAATGACAATGGTGAGTTTTTCACCAAACGTGTTCAACACTTCTATGGCCTTTTGGGATATTATAAGTTTTTCGACAACGACAGTTTTCTGGAACCATCCCTGTGGGTGAAATATGCGCCAAATGCTCCTGCGAACGTTGATTTCAACCTTCGCTACCAAATGCCAGCCAGTCTATGGATTGGCACGGGCGCTTCCTCTGCAGGTACCATGCACCTGGAAGCCGGGTTTGTTCTGGGAGAAAATGTAGGCATGACCAATACCTTGAAAATAGGGTATGGTTATGACTATTCGTTCAGCACGTTTGGCCCTACTGTCGGAAGCACGCATGAAATAAACCTTTCAATGTCGATTCGCAATTAGCGCAATAGGGCACGACCTTTTCAATGACCAATCAACATCCCAAATGCACATGAAAAAGCATTTATCCTTTTGGATATTTTTCCTCCTTTGCACGTCTTCGGCCTGGGCGCAGTTTAACTTCGGTTCGGCTACCTTTTCTTTCTCCTCGGCAGCACCCTGTGAGGGGGAAGAGGCTTGTATTGACGTTACGGTAGAAGACTTTACGAATATCACCTACTTTAAATTTCCCATTTTGTGGGACCCTACCGTGGTGGCTTTTAAGCGGATTGAAGTAGTAGGCCTTCCAGAATTGACCATTGCCGATTTTAACCAAACCAGAGTTAGCGAGGGCTTACTGCTAGTGGAATGGGCCTACGGTGATTGTAGCACTCCTAACACCCGTAAAGTAACGCTGGATGATAAGACAGTCTTGTTCCGGATCTGTTTTGAGCCCATTGCCAGCTATGGGGATGCTACCACCATCAGTATTACCGATAGCGTGGAGTTGGTAGGGGATGACCAGCCTATTGAGTTGTTCAAGGAAGCTCCCTGTATCAACACGGGTTTATTCCAGCGCCCCGGGGTTATTTCCACCTGCGTGCGGGCCTTGTCGCTCTACACCGAATTTGCCACTGCAGATCCGGGCGAAGTAGTTTGCGTTGATGTTTCCTCCACGGGTCTGGATAGTCTGGTTGGGTTACAATTTACGATGACCTGGGACTCTACGGTGCTGGCATTTGAAGATGTACGCGTAGGAACCGCCTTAGATAATTTGTCAGAAAGTTCCTTTGGGATTCCGGCATCAACGAGAATCAAAGATGCCCTGACTTTTACCTGGTCCAGCTTTGGTGGTCCGGCAGCCGTTCGGGATAGTGTGCCCCTTTTCAATGTATGTTTTACCGTGATCGGGGATTGTCAGCGACAGTCGCTTATCCAATTTAACGGGCGGGAAACGCCGCTGGAAGCTACCAGTGAGGCTCGCACTGTAACAGCGACGGGCAAAGATACTACCGTACTTAATCTGATTACCATTGCCCCGTCGGATGGGGGTATTCAGGTTGGCGAGTGTAACCCACCGGGTTGGAAGGTCCATCTCGATTGCGGCAGCCCGGTAACATATACACCGGCACCTACTTTTGCCCAGCAATGCGTGTCGGTTATTGCTGATGAGCGAATTACTGACCTATCAGAAATAAATTTCCTTGTACAATGGGACCCGACGGTTTTGACTTTTCAAGACATTAAGAATCAGTTTAATATATTTAACCTAAATGTCCATTTCATCAAAGATAACGTCTCCAACGGAGTACTTGGAGTCCGTTGGACACGTAATAACCCCAGAGCTACTATTGAGGCAGGTACCAAACTATTCGATATTTGTTTCAATATAACTGGCTTGGGAAGTAATCTCTCTCCTGTTAAAATCATTCGGGAAAGTGCGATTATCCGGAAGGGAGCTAATACTCCCAACGTAGGCCTGGCTCCAACCAACTGCGCCATTGAAATTATTCAGCCGGCAGGGGTTGCCGTACTTATCTCCGACGAACAAGCGCCTCCCGGTGATACGGTATGTTTTGATTTTGAGCTAGGCAATTTTATCCAGATTGACACGATGCGCTTTGGTGTGGTGTGGAATACGGATTTCATGAAATTTGTTGAGCCCCGGGAAATCAACTTGCCGAATGCTACCACTAGTAATTTTGATTTAAATGGTGCTTCTTCCGGCCTGATTACGTTTGAGTGGATGAACAGCACCGCCGTGACCCGCGCCGATGGGGAAAAGGCTTTTGCGCTGTGTTTTGAAGTGACGGGTACTCCTCCAGGTGAACTAGGCCAGGATAAGAACTGTGATGTCCTGGAGATTACGGATTTCTTTCCGGCCGAAACAACGTCACCCCGCAACAATGGGCAGCGCTTGCCGATCACCTCTGAGCGCGGAGAAATCTGTGTGCAGAACCCCAATGGGTTTTTCCTGATTGTTGACAATAAAGAAGCCCTGCAAGGGGACACGGTATGTGTACGCTTCCGGACCTCCGAATTTAAGGATATCCTGGCTACCCAATTTGATGTCAAGTGGGATGTCAGTGGGATGCAGTTCGTAAGTTTAGACAGTCTCAATGCAACCCTTGGGCTCACCCAGGCAGCGAATTTTGTGGTCGATCAGGCTGGAGTTGGTATCCTTAGCTTTGACTGGACCAGTGCCACAGCTGCTTCTCTTCCGGATACCAGCACTTTGTTTGCGGTATGTTTCCAGGCAATTGGCCCCGTGGAAGCTTGTTATGATATCGAAGTGGATAATGAGCCCACCCCTTCAGTAACAACGGTGGTTGGCGCAGGCAGTGTTTACCCCTTAACGGGCAAACTATGTATCAAGGACCAACTGGTTATTACCAGTGTGGAGATCCAGGAGGTTAGTTGTTTCGATGCTCGCGATGGGTCTGTTAAACTAACCGTTACGGGAGGCCAGGGTCCACTTGTTTATAGCTGGACCTCGTCGCCTGCGCAGTTTACTCCGGAGGCTCGGAACTTAGGTGTAGGCCAAATTACGGTGGCTATTTTTGACTCTGAAAATCCCAGCCTTATTTTGCGGGATACCTTTGAGGTTCCTCTAACGGAGAGTCTGCCAACGGCTTTCGCTGGTCAGGATAAACTATTGCCTTGTTCACCAGCCGTAACCTTCCTTACGGGAACGGCTCCCCCTACAGGTACTTTCACTTACCTATGGCGGTCGTTGGGTGCACCGCTGCCCGGGGAGAATAACAAGACCACTGTATTGGTGAATAATCCGGGGAATTATATTTTCCAGGTGACTAACGAACGGGGCTGCGTGGCGACCGATACGGTCGAAGTATTTCCTTCCAATTTGCCGATCGTTGACGCGGGTGATGACCTTTTCTTCAATTGTAAGGCAACAGAACTTTTCCTTGCACCGGGGCCGAGCACCAGCGCTGGAGATACCATTAGCTATCAATGGACAGCCTTGGATAATGGTTTGATTACGCCGGGCGATGAAACGAAATTGACACCCCAGGTAGAAGCGCCAGGTACCTATGTGCTGGCGGTCCGATTCCGTGAAACGGGTTGTACTGCTACCGATACCGTTATTGTGCGGGAGTCTACGGTGATTCCTAATGCAAATGCCGGAACGGACCAGGAATTAGGTTGCGATGGCACGCCGGCTACCTTGTCGGGCAGTGGATCTGCTAACCAAATTCCCGTGCTGTTTGAATGGTTTAATAGCCAGGGTACGTCCATTGGCCGGTCCGCCCAAATCCAGGTAACAGAGTTAGGGGATTATATTCTGGCCGTGACGGATGAAGCTAACGGGTGTGTATCCACGGATACAGTGGCGGTAATACCCAGTCCGGATTATCCGAGTATTCAGCTACCAGACAGTTCCGCGATTACTTGTTTGGAAGCTAACCCAGTATTGACTGCTGTTGTTGGCAATGCTACCGATATTGCACTGGTCTGGACGCCCGGACAGGGTGGAACACTTCGCCCGGGAACGGATACAACACTCACACCTGTGGTGGAAACGCCAGGTACATTTATTCTTACGGTTACCAATAATGCGAGTAGCTGTGTGAGTAGTGATACTATTGTTGTTACAAACGAGGTTAGAACTCTGGCTGCAGAAGCGGGTACTGGAGGAACAATAACTTGTGAAGTAACGAGTGTTACCCTGCAAGGCACGGCTGACCTCAATGATCCACGGTTATCCTTCCTTTGGGAATTAGATGGTGCCACTGTTGCCAAGGATACCCTTGGCGTGGAGGTGTTTGCCGCTGGTACTTATTTCCTGCGGGTAGTGGACACACTTTCTGGTTGCTCGGCGATAGATTCCGTAGTGGTGAATAGTCAGGGCGACATTCCAGTCGTTTCCTTTATGGAAACACCGATTATTACCTGTGCGGATACTTCGGCTGTTTTGAATATTGCGGTTGAACCAGCTGCTGGATATTCCTATAACTGGACGGCGAGCAATGGTGGCAATATCATCAGTGGTGATACCACGGCTTTACCCACCATCAATGCTGCAGGTACGTACCGGGTTGAAGTGACCAATCCCCTCACTGGATGTGTGGGGCAAAATGAGGTGACGATTACCGCACAAAATACCCTGCCAGCTGCAGATGCCGGCAATCCAGCTACCCTTACGTGCGCCACGGATACCCTCACGATTGGTGGGAGTGGAACCGCCAGTGGTGCTGCAATCCAGCTTTCCTGGACTGCCCTAGGCGGTGGTGTTTTGCCCGGTGTTGCTAACACTCCGCAAATTCAGGTATCCGTTCCAGGGAGTTATGTACTGGCGGTTCGGGATACGCTTACGGGTTGTGTGGCGACTGATACGGTCGTGGTGGCCCAGAATGTCGACCTGCCGATGGTCTCAGCTACGGCTTCGGGTATGCTTACCTGTACCAACCTTAGTGTAACGCTTGATGGATCGGCGGGCTCTTCACAGGGGGCTAATTTTACGGCCGTTTGGAAGCCGGGCAGTAGCCAGCAAGGTGCCATCTCTGCGACTAATAATCCATTGATTGTACAGGTGAATCAACCTGGCGATTATATTTTGGAAATTACGAACACGCAAACGGGCTGTGTGAACACCCAGGTAGTTACGGTGCAATCACAGCAAACCTTGCCAACGGTGCAGGTCGTTTCTCCGGCCATTCTTCCTTGTCCAGGTACAACGATCACCCTGTCCGCAACGGGAACAGCAGTAGGACCTAATTTCTCCTATTCCTGGCAAACAGTAAGTGGCGCTGGTGTTGTGACCAACAGTACTTCCCTCACGCCTCAGGTTAACACAGCTGGTTCATATGAATTGCGGGTCACGGATGCCAATACGGGTTGCGCCAGTACAGCTACCGTTCAGGTAATTCCCGATCCAACGCTGGTTCCTGCGAATGCCGGCCCAGATGTGATTTCGTGTGGGGATGACGCTACTTTAAATGCTGTCCTTCCGGCAGGAACAACGGGAAGCTGGAGTAGTTTGGATGGGGCGACGGTCGAAACACCTAATAACTCATCCTCGTTCGTCTTTGCTCTGAAAACCGGAACTAACCGTTTTGTGTGGCGCTTGTCAGCCGCTACTTGTCCCAATTATAGTGCGGATACCACGGTGGTTACTCAGGAAGGGTTACCTATTGCCAATAACGACAACCTACAGATTAAGGCAGGTTCGCGGTCAGCTACGGTGAATGTACTAACCAATGATCAACTGCCCGGACGTAATGGATATGTTGTAAACGTCACCGGAGTACCTGGATTGGGTACTATCGATACCATAGTCAATGGCGCTATCACCTATACCGCCAATGCCGGAGCGCTGGGAACAGATGTGTTTACATACCAGGTCTGTAGCCGGAATTGCCCCGAACTATGTGATACTGCCCAGGTAAATGTTGAAATCGAATTCGATCCCAATGCTCCGGGGCCATTAGTGCCCAACGGGATTACCCCCAATGGTGACGGGCGTAACGATGTACTGGCTTTCGAAATCCTGGACCGCGACCCGGAATCCTGGCCCGACAACCAGATTGTCATTTTCAACCGCTGGGGGGATATTGTCTACCAGGCAAGACCATACCTCAATAATTGGGATGGTACTAACGCCAGTGGGCAGGAATTGCCACAAGGTACTTACTACTACATCCTTCGTCTGGATATTGCCAATGGTAATATTATCCGGGGAGATGTGACGATCGTGCGGTAAGTACTAAATAATTCGAGAATCAGCGGGAGTTACTCAGGTTAAGGGTAGCTCCCGTTTCTTTTTACTGGGCGTAGGGCAAGGGTAAGGCCGGGGAGGAGTATTTCGTGTTAGTGGGCTGTCAAGTTTGAAATTAAGGATTAGTAAAACGATATCACTATGTCTCGTTGCGTCTTTGCGTCGTTGCGAGAAATTTCGGGAAATAATCAGGCGCACTGGAAATTCCGGGAGGTTACTCCGGAGATAACTGAATTCCTAAATGCTTAATTGACACACCACTAATGATAACCCTCTTTTGTTGGGTAGCAATTCAGCTCGGGGATACATTGACCAAATCGTTTCGGTATACCACTAAATGAGCGAAGCCACCCTGTATGCTAACAGGATGGCTTCGCAACATCAATCAAGACTTTCGGCATTCTGGGGTCAGGGCCAACTGGCTAATCCCTCATTTGCCAAAGACTGGTAAGTTTAATTCAATAGCTCATAGATGCCGGCAATACCCTGACCGCCACCAACGCATGCTGTGACCATGCCATACTTTTGGCCGCGCCGGCGCATCTCGTTGAAAAGTTGCGTGGACAGCTTGGCTCCGGTACAACCCAGTGGGTGCCCCAGGGCAATAGCCCCACCATTGGGATTAACGATCTCCGGGTCCAGTCCTGCTTCCTGAATAACCGCCAGTGCTTGAGCAGCGAATGCTTCATTGAGCTCGATTTGCTGGATATCACTGAGATTAAGCCCAGCTTGTTTGAGGGCTTTGGGAATTGCCGCACACGGACCAATCCCCATATACAAGGGGTCGACCCCCGCTACCGAACACGATGCCAATCGGGCGATAGGGGTAAGACCTAGTTGTTTAACCATTTCCTCGCTCACAACGAGTACGAAGGCTGCGCCATCTGATGTTTGCGAAGAATTGCCCGCCGTAACCACGCCGCCGTTGGCAAAAACCGGCCGCAGGCCCGCCAGCCCTTCGAGACTCGTATCTGGGCGAACCCCTTCGTCGGTATCGACCACAAAGGATTTTTCCTGGCGCTTGTTATCTTTTACGAAAACTTCCGTTACGGTTACCGGTACAATCTCGTCTTTAAATTTTCCTCCGGCAATGGCCGCCGCTGCACGCTGGTGGCTGCGTACGGAAAAAGCATCGGCTGCCTCGCGGGTGATACCATATTTCCGGGAAACAGCTTCGGCGGTAAGGCCCATGCTGACCAGGTAATCAGGGGTGTCTTTAGCTACGGCATAACTAGGAGCAAGCTTGTAGCCAGCCATAGGAATGGTGCTCATATTTTCCACACCCCCGGCCAGGTAAATATGCCCCATGCCCGCACGGATTTTGGCGACGGCCATGGAGATAGTCTCCAGGCCAGAGGCACAATACCGGTTGACAGTAACCCCTGGAACTTCTTTACCCAGGGCACGCAGGGATATCTGACGACCAATCTGAAAGCCTTGTTCCCCCTCTGGGTTGGCGCAGCCTACAAAAACATCATCCACTAATTTGGGATCTACTTCAGGCACTTGCTGCATGAGGAATTTCATCACTTCAACACCGAGATCGTCAGAGCGGAAGTTACGAAACCCTCCTTTTTTGGCTTTCCCAACGGCCGAGCGATAAGCTTTTATAATATATGCTTCCATGGTTGTTATGTTGGGCCGGACGCTGATTATCCGGCGGGTTGATTAAAAGGAATGATGACTAGTTACGCAAGGGTTTGTTCGTTTGCAGCATGTGCTGGATACGCTCCAGCGTTTTTTGCTCACCGCACAGGCTCAGGAAAGCCTCCCGTTCGATATCGAGTAGATATTGCTCACTGACCTGTGGGGTACCCGAAAGGTCGCCTCCACAGAGTACGTAGGCTGCTTTTTGCGCAATTTTAATATCATGCTCACTGGCATATTTGCCCAGGCGTAATTCATTAGCCGCCACATAAAGCGCTGCTAGACCCGTTTGCCCCATTACCGTAATATCCGTACGCGGGGTAGGTTGGGTATAGCCAGGCGCCATTTGCAGGGCCAATTTTTTAGCCTCGGCAATCGCCCGGTCCTTGTTCATTACGATGTGGTCGCGACCTGGGATCAGGTAGCCATGCTTGAAGCCTTCCTGGGCACTCGTGCTGACCGCAGCCATTGCAATTGCTTTGAATTTTTCGATGAGGATCGGGATGTGTACTTCCCCTTCCACAAATTGATCAGAGGCACGCAACGCGAACTCCTTAGTACCCCCACCACCAGGAATGAGGCCAACCCCGACTTCGACCAGGCCAATGTAGGATTCAGCGCTTACAGCACTACCATCGCAGTGCATGAGTGTTTCGCAGCCACCCCCAAATACATAGCCCTGGGTAGCTGTGATCACCGGAATAGCAGAGTATCGGCAGCGCATGGTTGTTTGCTGGAACAGGTTGACGGCCATATTGAGGTCGTCAAATTCCTGCTGGTAGGCCAGCATAGCGATCATCATCAGGTTGGCACCTACTGAAAAGTTGGTGGCATTATTCCCGATTACCAGGCCATTCCACTTGCCTTCCTCAGCTAGCTGAATGGATTCATTGATCCCGCGGAGCACCCCTTCGCCAATCGAATTGTGTGGACTGGTGAATTCCAGACAGAGAACGCCATCGCCAATATCATGCAGAACAGTCTCACTGGTTTTGTGAACCGGTGCCTTGTCGCGATAATTATCGAGAATGATAAATTCCTGTGTGCCCGGTATCGTTTTGTAAGTCTTGCTGGTAATGTCGTAGTATTTGCGTACGCCTTTTTCCCGCAGGTAAAAGGAAGTGTGTCCGGCAGCTACCATCTCTTTAACCCAGGCAGCAACCTGTTCGCCCTGCGCTTCGGCAGCAGCAATTCCTTCCTGGATACCCACGGCGTCCCAGTATTCAAAAGGACCCATTTCCCAGGCATAACCTGCCCGCATGGCGTCATCGATGCTGTACAGGTGATCGGTGATCTCCGGAACCCGATTAGATACGTATGCAAATAATCCCGCCAGAGAACGCTTGATTAACGCTGCGCCAGTATCGTCGGCAGCAAAGAAATGACGAATGCGCTTACCCAGGTCATCCAGCTGCTTAGCCGCTTTTACACTGGCAAAATCAGGCTTCACCTGCGCTTCATAGGCGAGGGTGTCCAGATTAAGAGAGAGAATTACGGGGCGACCCTTATCGTCCTTTTCCTTGGTTTTCTTGTAAAAACCCTGGCCTGTTTTGTTACCCAGGAACTTATTTTCCAGTAGGTATTGCATGTACTTGGGCACCACAAAAGTAGCTGCCTGCTCATCATCGGGGCAATTGTCCTTGATTCCCTGAATAACTTTGGCGGAGGTGTCGTGGCCTACTAAATCCCCCAGGCGATAGGTACCCGTTTTAGGGCGACCAATAACCGGTCCAGTCAGGGCATCAACTTCTTCAATGCGCAGCCCCAGTTCGGTGGTCAGTTGATAAATTTTAGCCATGGCATAAACCCCCACGCGGTTACCGATAAAGGCCGGCGTATCCTTGCAAAGTACGGTTTGCTTACCCAAATAGATATCCCCGTAATGTAGGAAGAAATCAATGACCGATGGATCGGTTTCCGGAGTAGGGATGACTTCCAGTAAGCGCAAATAGCGGGGTGGGTTAAAGAAGTGGGTACCGCAGAAATGCCGCTTGAAGTCTTCACTGCGTCCCTCGAGCATCAGATGAATGGGAATACCAGAAGTATTGGAACTCACCAGGCTACCCGGCTTGCGGTATTGATCAACCTTGGCCAGCACCTGCTGCTTGATATCCAGTCGTTCTACCACCACCTCAATAATCCAGTCACAATCCGCAATTTTGGCGAAATCGTCGTCAAAATTACCAGTAGTGATGCGACTGGCAAAGGCGGTATCGTAAAGGGGGGCTGGCCGGGATTTGATCGCATTGGTCAGCGCACCATTGACAATGCGATTGCGCGCTGCCGGATTATTCTTTTCCTCGTCTTTCAGGTCAAACGGGACGATATCCAACAACAGGACGTCCAAACCAATATTGGCGAAGTGACAGGCAATGCCTGAACCCATAACGCCGGATCCAAGAACTGCTGCTTTTCTGATTCTTCTGCTCATCGGGTAGGATGGTTAGGTTAATAAAGGATGTGTTTATAAAGAACGCCTTTCCAGGCGCTTAGTTCGAAAGTAGCGAAAATTCGCTGGAATTGCAAAAATACAAATCTCTGACAAAAGAAAAAGCGAAGGCGGAGCTAATTCCATTAAACCGCGGACAGAAATTAGGGTAGGAGCAGAATCCGGATGAAATTGACCAATTCTCGCTGCAGGATTCGCCAGCCAATAGGCGCGAAAACGACGCCCGGCTTTAAATTAACGACCTGTGGCGCAATGGTGATCTGTGGCGTGCGACTGGCTTTTTTGACTAATTCCAGGTCGAATAAATAGCGGTCAATACGGGTGGCCAGGAGGATTTGCCGTCCTTTGGGACTGAAGCCTTTCAACCCGCCCTGCGAATCGGTAATGGAAGTGCGCAGGAGTTGCCGTATCATGAATTTCAATACTTTGGATATGAAAACGCGATAGCGCGGGGCATTTTCGTAATAATTGCCGGCACGTACACCCACTACAATATCCGCCTTGCTTTGCTGAAGTTGTTGGTAAACGGCTACAAGATCCGTTTCCTGGTAAGGAAAATCAATATCGGTGAAAATCACCCAGGGCGCTTTAGCTTTTGCGGCACCTTGCCGGACGGCATAGCCTTTGCCCCGGTTTTCGGTGTAGGAGATTATCTGTAGTTGGGGAATTTGGCTTTGCAGCCAGTCCAGCTGGGTAGCCGTGACCTGACGGGTACTGCCATCATTGACCAAAATGAGGCCAATCGGGGATTCTGGCAATAGCTCGGTAATTCGCTGATAAGATTGTACAACCGTCTTTTCCCAGCCGGGAATAGGGTTGTAACAAGGTAGAATGATATCCAGGTGTGAGGCCATTGTTTGGGCTGGGTGATCAGCCTTAAAGGTAAATGAAAACGAACAGAGCCAGGGTCATTCGCGAAATAATTCTACTCCCTTCCGGAGAAACAAAGGAAATTTTCCTGTCATACTGCAGGGCAAACGCATCTAAAATTAAGGTATTAACTTGGCTCCAAAAAGATGGAGTCGCTCAATCACTTTGAAAAACTGAAGATAGCCTATAGCGGTTTGAAAGACCCACGCCTGGATCGGACTAAACTTTATCCGTTGATGGAAATCGTTTTTTTGACGGTTAGTGCGGTTATTAGTGGTTGTCAAGCTTGGGATGAAATAGCTGATTTTGGTGAAGCTAAACTAGCTTGGCTGCGGCAATACCTTCCTTTTGAAAATGGAACACCTTCTCATGATACGATCAACCGGGTTATCTCCCTGATCGATTACCGGTCATTTGAGGAATGTTTTATCAGCTGGACCAAAATGCTGTTGCCCCTTGCACAAGGGAGCCTTATATCCATTGACGGGAAGACCCTCCGGGGCAGTGTCGACAGCTACCATAATAAAGCCCCTATTCACCTGGTCAACGCATGGTGTAACGACGTAGAACTGGCGCTGGGACAATACCGGACAGAAGCTAAATCGAATGAAATCACAGCGATTCCGCAATTATTGGATTTACTTTCTATCGAGGGTTGCATCATTACGATTGATGCAATGGGCTGCCAGAAAAACATAGCGGAAAAAATAATCGACAGTAAAGGTGATTACATCCTGGCCTTGAAAACGAATCAAAGTGAATTATTTGAAGAAGCTAGCAGTTTATTTAAATTTCTTCCGGTGA
>JACJXV010000055.1 GCA_020636445.1 Lewinellaceae bacterium
CAACATAGGGGTTTGTACCCCACCGATATCTGTTGCCAGCTCCGGTACCCTATTCCGGGAATATTCAAAAAGCGTACTTACGTCCACCCGTTTATCGGGAGTAAGTGCCAGGCCACTCATTCCCTCCAGGAGGCTGTAAGTGAGCAAACCCTGACCGTATTGTCCGGCCTCATAGCTCACCATATCCGCAGCCGACCCAGCCAGCACAAACATCCCCGTGCGATCTCTCATGCGGTCGAGCGCCCGTATTTGGGCGGAGTTCAGGTCTTTTTTGCCGGCACTCAGACTCTCCACTACCCTTCCTGAATTGCATGCATCGAGGATGAGTATCTGCTTCTGGGCAGGAATACCGGTGACCCACTGGGTGAGTTCCTCATTGGAGATGGTACGCCGCGAGCGAATGGCCTCATCGCTAAGATTATCACTACTTATGTCCTTGGTGAGGTAATAAAATTGGGCCTGATCGGCATCGCCGTAGGAAACGCCATGCCCCGAAAAGTAAACGACCAGGATATCTTCGGCCTTCGCAATTTCCCTAAAAGCTTCAAAGGCCGCCTGGATATTGGTTTTAGTGGGTTGTAACGCCGGATCAGGGGCATCTGTGGTCAGTAAAGTGACCCTTGTACTATCCGAACCGAACAGCCGGGAACCCACTTGCTGGAAAGCTGCTGCCATCTGCCGGGCATCCTGATCAGGATATTTCAGATCCAAATTCTCCCCGCTGTAGTTGGAAGTACCTACTGCAATTACGTACAAGACGGGATTGGGCCGAAGCAGGGCCGAACCCTTACTCCCCGCATCAGATCTTCCTTTGGCTTTCCGGGGAAAATACCAATAGTCCACCGTTTGGGGAGGGCTTTTCAACCATCCTTCGGCATGATACGCGCGAATGGTAATGTGGTTCAGCGTGTCCGTCAGGAAGTAGCGGGCATACGTGTCCAGCGCTATGGTCATTACTGTATCGCGTGTTTTGGCATACCCTTTGACTGGATTGGCTTCGGAAATAACCTCTTTCCCATTGATAAATACACTGACTTTCCCTACCCCACCGGCACGCGGCGTAAGCCGAATACGCAGCTGGCGAGCCACTGTATCTAATTGAAGCGCGGTAAGGGGGTAAAGGGCAATGGAATCCAGGCCACTGACCTCCCGGATGGGATCACTGGAAAACTGCATGATTTTGGCCAACAGTTCCGGTTCGTAGTAACGGTCTTTGAGCTGTTCCAGCTCAATCACTTCCTGCCCACCTACCACAAAATACAGCTGGTTCATGGCTCCGGGGGAGGCATCAAAAAGGCCCGTGGGAGAAAGAACAACCCAATCCTCCTCGTCTAAAGATATCAGACTGGCAAGCTCCTGCCCACGCAGGTTCCAAATTTTGGTGACACCTTCCGACCCACCAGTCAACAGATACTGCCCGTCCGGGGAGAACACTGCGGAATTAGCATACCCAGTGTGCCCGGTAAAGGTTTGCAGTTCACGACCGTTTAGGTCCCACAATTTGGGAATGCCATCATTTATCGTCATGAATTGCTGTCCCAAGGGGGAAAACGCAAAAGAATAAACCTCCTCTTCATCTCCGAAAAAGGGTTTCAACTTGCGCCCCCTCAGGTCCCACAGTGCCAAAATGCCAAAATCTCTATTCCACGTCAGTATCTGCTCCCCGGTAGGGGAAAAAGCAACGGAGAACTCCTCCTCATGTACGGAAAAGGTTTTCAACTTGCGCCCGCTCAGGTCCCACAGTTTCGCAGTGCCTTCTTCACTTATCGTCAGGACCTGCTGTCCGGACGGGGAAAAGGCAACAGAATAAACCCACTCTTCTTCATCTCCGGGAAAGGTTTGTAACTCCCTCCCGCTCAGGTCCCACAATTTCGCGGTGCCATCATTACCTCCCGTTAGGACTTGCTGCCCCGAGGGGGAAAACGCACCGGATGAAACACTATGATCTGGCCCGGAAAAGGTTTGCAACTCCCGCCCGCTCAGGTCCCACAGTTTCGCAGTGCCTTCTTCACTTATCGTCAGGACCTGCTGTCCCGAGGGGGAAAATGCAACAGAATAAAAACGCTCTTCTTCATCTCCGAAAAAGGTTTGCAACTCCCACTCGCTGAGGTTCCACAGTTTTACTAAGCCTTGATTTTCCATTAGGACTTGCTGCCCCGAGGGGGAAAACGCGACGGAGATATGAGGAGAAGGTACAGAAATATCCCCAAAGGTTTGTAGCCCCCGCTTACCGAGGTCCCACAATTTATAGCTTACATCCACAGTGGGACCAAGACCACTGATTTTAGGGGAACTAACCGTTAAGATCTGTCGTCTGGACGGAGAGAACGCCACAACATCAACGCTCACACCATCTCCGGTAAAGGTTTGCATTTCACGGCCACTCAAGTCCCACAATTTCGCGGTACCATCATCACTTCCCGTTAAGACATGCCGTCCCGAGGGGGAAAACGCAATGGGGAGTCCCCAATTCCAATTATCATGCACTGGAAAGGTTTGCAATACGCGCCCGTTCAGATCCCACAATTTCGCAGTGCCATCAGAACTTCCAGTCAGGACCTGCTGTCCGGACGGGGAAAAGGCAACGGAAAAAACAGGCCCTTCGTGCCTGGTAAAGGTTTGTAGCTCGCGCCCGTTAAGGTCCCACAATTTCGCAGTGCCATACTCGCTCCCCGTCAAGACCTGCTGTCCGGACGGGGAAAAGGCAACGGAAAAAACAACATTAGAGGCACCAACAGTAAAGGTTTGTAGCTCGCGCCCGTTAAAGTCCCACAATTTCGCAGTGCCCTCAGAACTCCCCGTCAAAACATGCTGCCCGGCCGGGGAAAAGGCTACAGAATTAATCCCTCCATGGTGCCCTAACGGCATAACCAACCTGGGCTTCTGCGCAACTACCAGGATAGGTAAACATCCCAAAAGCAGTGGAAAAAACAATTGAGTTTTCATGGGCAAGGGTTTCCAGGTGTATATCCTATTTGTAATATACGAAAACCTGGATAATACCCATTACCCCTTCCCCAGTACCAACACCGCCATGCTCCGAAGTTCATCGACCAGCACCGTTTTGAAAGGCTCCAGCCATACGAGCTGATGGTGAGCCACCAGCCGGTCCAGTTCCGGCCGGGTGAGCAGGTAGCGATCCGTGCCATCAGGCATCGCAAAACAACCATCCCCCAGGGGAATCATTTTATCGGCCAGCCCAACATCGGTGGCTACCCGCACGAAGAGGGAGCCTCCTGGTTTCAGCACCCGAATTAGCTCCCCAAAGAGCTGCGCATGATGGTCGTGATTTTCCGCAAAATGTAACACCGCACAGCAAATGACATGGTGGAAGACCTCGTCCGGAAAGGGCAAAGCGTCCAAAGAGGCTACCTGGAAGTGCCCTGCAGGAACGTCGAGATAGTTTTGCCGCAGTTGTTCCACGGCCTGCGGGTCGCGGTCGATCCCCTGCACAGCAAAACCCTGACGCGCAAACCAATGCAGATTACGCCCCGGGCCAGCGCCCGCATCCAGGATGCTTTCGCCAGGCGTGTAACGCCCTTTCATAATTTGGTCGATCAGGTAGATATCGGTATTGCCGAGAAGAGTTTGGATAGTGGGCATTGAAGAGAGTTTAAAGAGTTTAGAGTCGCCACTTGCTTCGCTCGTGGCTAGTTTAGAGCCGTGCCTTGCGGCACTGGTTTAGAGGGTTTAGAAGAGTGGCTCTAAACGAGTAGGGAGCGAAAGCGACCTACGGCTCTAAACCAGTGAGCGCAGCGAACGGATCTAAACCAGTAGGGAGCGAAAGCGACCTACGGCTCTAAACCAGTGAGCGCAGCGAACGGATCTAAACCAGTAGGGAGCGAAAGCGACCTACGGCTCTAAACCAGTGAGCGCAGCGAACGGATCTACTTCTGTCGCGGATCCGCCTGGCTCATAAAGTCCAGCGGCGGGGTCCGATCACCTACCAGCGAACGGTAAGTGAAATTCTCCCCGCGGCGGCGCAGGAGTTCCTCCTTCGCTTTTACGGTAGTGGCCGGATTTTTAAATAACTGAATCGCTGAGAGAGTCATCGTTTTTGCGGCAACCATCATACCTTTCGGGCCAATGCCCGTGCCACCGGCCGCGACAGCCTGCCAGCTGTGGGCAACAGTACCCGGCACCCAGGTAGCAGCGCCCATCGAAGCAGTAGGAACTACCCAGCTGATATCCCCCACATCCGAAGAGGCTGCTCCACCCCGTTCCACGACCTTGAAAGGTTGGATGGCGGCGGCGGAGTCGGGCGTAAGTTTACCCGCATCGTAGGTGGTCATAATTTTTTCGGCAAAAGCCCGCTCTTCGGGCGTATAGGTAACGCCGCCTACGGTGCGCAGATTTTGGTCCATCACGCGGGCCAGCGTTTCATTGGGCAGGATGTTGAAATAACCGGCAATGACTTCGTATTCGACTTCCGTTTCGGTGCCCATAGCTGCGCCTTTGGCACATTTCACTACCCGTTCAAAGATACTGCGTACTTCGGGCATATCCGGATGGCGAACGATGTAGTACACTTCCGCCTCGGCGGGTACAATATTAGGCGCCTGGGATCCATTGGTGATAGCGTAATGGATCCGGGTATCCGGTGTGACATGCTCCCGCATCATATTCACCATGTCGTTCATGGCTTCTACCCCATCCAGGGCGCTACGGCCCCGCCAGGGACCGGCAGCAGCATGAGCCGCTATGCCTTTGAAGCGAAATTTAGCGGAAATAATGGCCAGGGAGGAGCCGGCGCCAGCGCTGTTGGCACTACTGGGGTGCCAGGTGAGTACCGCATCGACATCATCAAAAAGGCCTTCCCGAACCATGAAGACTTTGCCACCACCACCTTCTTCGGCAGGTGTGCCATACAACCGAATAGTACCTTGGCTACCGGTGGCTTGCAGCCAGTCTTTTACGGCAATCGCAGCCGCTACCGAACCCGTACCAAACAGGTGGTGACCGCAGGCATGGCCCGGCGCTTGGGGGATAATCGCTTCCCTATCCGGTGCGGCTGCCTGTGACATGCCCGGCAGCGCATCAAACTCGGCCAGGTAGGCCACCACGGGCTTACCACTGCCGTAGGTCGCCACAAAGGCAGTGGGCATTCCAGCTACCCCCGTTTCCACCTGAAATCCCGCCTCACGCAGTTGTTTTTGCAGCAGTTCGGTACTGCGGTCTTCGGCAAAACCTAACTCCGCCCAATCCCAGATTTGGTGGGCCACATCGGCGTAATGGCCGCTGCGCTGTTCGAGGGTTTGTAAAACCTGCTTTTCAGCTTTGGTCAGGGTGGGTTGCTGCGCAATTGCGCAGGTGCCGATGAGGGCGAGTATGAGGGTGGTGGTAAAACGCATAGAGTTAGTTTAGAGAGTTTAGAGGGTTTAGAGACACACCTACGGTGTTGGTTTAGAGGGTTTAGGGGATTTAGAGGCGGACTACTATTAATCCTCTCTAAACATTCTAAACCACGAGCGAAGCGAGTTCTCTGAACCAAGCTTGCCCAGCTTGCCCGTATGGGTCTGGGTAAGGAGCGTCAGCGACTTACGGCTCTAAACCAGTGAGCACAGCGAACGGCTCTAAACCAAAAAAACGCCAGTGAGCGCCTAATCCAAATCAAAGAAACTATCGTATTGATTCTTATGACCGGGTTCCCGAACCATTTCCTTTTTAGGGGCATTGAGATCGAGGACATTTTCATCGTCATTAGCTGCCAACAATAATGTATTCTTTTCCTCACCCAGGATCAGGGAGACTCCTTCCTGCTCCCATTTTTCCAGCATTTTCAGGCCATCCTCTTCGAATATCCCATTCTGAAGGTCAATGGAATCCATGAAGCTGCTGGACATTTGCATGAAGCGCTCCATTTCGCCTACCTTACTCGCTACATCATCGGCGATCGCTTCCATGGCTGCATCGAACATGGCACGCTTGTCGGGGTCGCCGCTTAGCACGCTCATGGCCGAGCGCATCGCGGTGTTACTGGCATGGATGGCCTTGCGTTCCTGCTCTTTGACCATTACCTGGTCCTGGATATCTTCCTGCAGGATCTGGGAGTTTTCGTACATCCGGGTGAGTACGCGGTAAAGGACCTCCATTTTGCGGTAGAGATCTTCCAGGCGCATGTTGGATTCCTTGAGGCGGCCTGCTTTGCGCGACTTGAGGATCATGATGGCCTCTTTCTTATCCGCCCGGGCCTGGCTGGCCAGTTCCAGGTTACTTTCAATTTGCTTTTTATTATTGAAGATGATTTCCTGAAGCTTGTGCATCTGCCCCCGCAACTTGGCGATCTGCTTATTCATCTCCCGCAGGTTCTTCTTCAGGTCATCAACGTAAGCCTTTAAAATGGCAATGGGATCAATGCGCACAAAAATACCCGTAACCCAGCGCATAACACTCTTATACATATACCAAACCAGGTTGCGCATCTTGGGGTCGAGGATCATGTAGGCAACGGCGGCAATAACCATCAGCATCAAGCTCAGGTAGAGCACATTGGAAGCCAGCGCTATCAAAGCTGGTAAAATGGTAGCTAATAGCACCCCACCTCCAACGACCAGGGCCGTAAGGAAAATCATCCCGGTGACCCCTTCGGGGCGCTGCCAGAATGATTTCTGCTTGAACTCCTTATTATAGTATTCGCTCATATTTTTTCTACATATTACGTGCTAATAGGGCATTTCGTTGCGCTATACCGACCAAGTGGCCAAACGGCTCTACAAAGAAAGAAAAATTGAGGCAAAACTACAACATAGGCGGTGAGCGGTAGGGCAAACGCACCAAATCTACAAACGGAGGACCTTCTCCAAATAGTCCAGATTCATAGCGGCCTTGTATCGCCGTTTTCGTTTGCTTAGTCTGGAGTCATCCATCGCGATTCGATGCAGGGCTAATTTGCGTAGTATGCTCAAGTTTTCAGGAGCATGCCCGCTTCGAGCCCGGTTGGCATCTTCGGCGAAAGTGACATCCAGATGCCAGTGTAATTGGTTCTCAACGCTCCAGTGACTGCGGATAAGTCGGTTCATATCTTGCGCGGTGCGCTGGGTGAGCGTGCTAATATAATACCTTGTTTGTGTGGAGGTTGCTTCACCAACCATTCGGGTTGCTTCAATTTTAACCAGTGTCTTTATACTAGGCCAGGCCTGCTGCATATTGGGACTCAAACAGTCCGAGGCCCGTAAGGTAGCACAATGCCGCTTTTCAAAACGGCCATGGCCATATTCCCAGTCTTCGTCTGTTTGGTCTAGTCCAGAAAATTGAAACGACTCATGCACTTCCTCCAGCAGTTCCTCCTGATTACCCTTCAGGGCCAGGATATAGTCCGCTTCTTTAGCGACGATCTGGTCAGCGATGTTTTTCTGGCAACCGATGGCATCGATACTGACAATGGCTCCCTTGAGCGAGAGCTCATCCAACAAGGCTGGAATAGCCGTTATCTCGTTGCTCTTGTCGCCTACTTTGCGCTGCCCGATGCAAAGGTTCACCTCGCTCACCCACGCATGGAGGATATACAGACCCGTACCGGCAGGGCCACGAGCCGATGCACCACGCAACTTCTTACCATCCAACACCACGAGCTGCTCTTCCACATGTTCGATAAGCGCAGCTCCATCAGCGGCCAAGGCCTCCTTAAGCTGTTCTGGATCAATCATTTGCAGTACTCGATTGAAGGTGTCATGAGAAGGAATACCATTCGGCAAGGCTAACTTGGTGGCCAGCCAGTCAAAGCGTTCTTCGCCGAAAGCCACCATGTCCTCGAAGTCTTCTCCACCGGTTAATAAGGTGCATAAGGCAATGAACAGAATGTCGGACAGCTTGTGCAAACAGCGTCCCTGTACGCGAAGATCGGTTACCGTGCTGAAAATCGTAGGTGAGTCTTTTGCATGCAGACCAAGTTAAGCATTTAGTGCGTTTGCCCTAGGTGAGCGGTGAGCAGTGTGATGGAAATGAGAAACGAGAAACCAGAAACCAGAAACGAAAAACGAGAATGTCCATTTCTCATTTCCCATTTCTGATTTCCCCTTAAAAGAAAGAGTTTTCCGTATTTTGGCCCCAAACCAAATATAAACCAGGATATATGTCCACCAACATCAATGTTTCCTCCGAAATTGGTCGCTTGCGGAAAGTGATCGTTCATCGCCCTGACGAAGGGATCTCCCGTATTTCCCCCAAACGCTCAGAGGAACTCCTGTTTGATGATATTGTTTTCCTGCCACAAATGCGGGAAGAGCACAACATATTCACGGATGTCTTACGTGCCTTTATGGGGAAAGAAAACGTCCTGGAAACCGAAGACCTGCTGCGGGAAGCCCTGGAAAATGATCCGGACACCAAGAAGCAGGTCATTGATATGATCAGCGAGTATGAGGAGTTGCCCAAATACGCCCGGGATATGTTGCGGGATATTCCGAATGCAGAGTTGACCAAGGTGCTCATTACCGGCTTTTATGCCCAGGAAGATTATATTTTGTTTGACCCCATTCCCAATTTCATTTTCACCCGCGATATTGCGGTGACGGTCAACGACCACGTCATTATTACCAAGGCAGCCAAGGAAGCCCGGTTTCGGGAAAACTTCCTGACGCGGTTCATTTTCTGGTCGCATCCACTCTTTAAAAATCTGCACCATGAGGGTCGTCTGATCAACCTGAACCATGTGGACGAGTTTCCGGCCTCCCGTCGCGGGGAACAGGTGAGCATTGAGGGCGGAGACTGTATGATTATTCATCCCGATTATCTACTGGTGGGTGCCAGTGAACGCAGTAGTGGCTATGGCGTTGAATCGCTTACCAAGGCGCTTTTTGCCCGGGGGGTTATCAAGAATGTGGTGAAGGTAAACATTCCCAACGACCGCTCTTTCATGCATATCGATACCGTTTTCACCCAAATTCACACCCACCATGTGGTAGCATATAAGCCACTCATTACCCAGGGGATCAGCTCCACGGTGGAGGTGTATCGGGCAGATGGAACGAAGGACTATTACGCTTCAGTCCGGGAGTTTTTCCTGCAGGAAATCAACCCCCGCATGGAATTCATTTTTAGTGGCAAAGGGGTATCTCCGTATCAGGAGCGCGAGCAATGGACGGATGGGTGCAACCTCGTAGCGCTCAAACCTGGGGTTGCCCTGGCCTATGATCGCAACCCCCGTACGGAAGAAGCCTTCCGGGATGCCGGATATAGTATCCGGCCGGCCCGCGAATTGGTTAAGGATATTCGGCAGGGACTGATTCTACCCGATGATGTCGAAAACACGATCATTACCCTGCCGTCCAATGAACTGTCCAGAGCCCGCGGCGGTTCTCATTGCATGACTTGCCCTATTTTACGCGACCCGCTGAATTAATTGCCGATGTATACACACGAAGTACAAAAACGGGTGCGCTATGGAGAAACCGACCAGATGGGGTATCTCTACTATGGCAATTATGCCCAGTACTATGAAATCGGGCGGGTAGAAATGCTGCGTTCGCTAGGTTTGACCTACAAATCCATGGAAGAGGAATTGGGCATTTTGATGCCAGTTCTGCACATGGAATGCCGCTATGTACGGCCCGCTTATTACGACGAATTAATCACCATCCGGACTACCCTGCGCAAGCTTCCCGATCGTTTCATTACCTTTCATGTGGAGCTTTTCAACGAGCAGGGTAAGCTGGTCAATGGAGGCCGGGTGCGCTTATGTTTTGTCGAAAAGGCCACTAACCGAACCATCCGAACGCCGGAATATTTATTAGAAAAATTGCGTAGTTACTATTAACCCGTGAAATTTAAATTACCCAATCCGAAGGAAATCGAGCAGCGAGTGATGCAACATTCGCTGGTTAAACGGATCGACCAATGGGCACGCACCAAATCGCTTCCGGGGTTTTTCCACGTGCCTATTTTTGATGTAGTTCGATTTTTGCTCAAGGAAATTTACCGCTATGACCTTTTTATCCGGGCCAATGCGGTTGCCTTCAGCTTTTTTTTATCACTCTTTCCTTCGCTGATTGCCTTGTTTACACTTACTCCTTTACTGAAGTCCTACTTTTTGGCACATCTTCCACAAGGCGAAAATTTTGACTACCTCCTGCGAAGTGAAATTCAGCGAATCATGCCCGGGGTTGCCGGGGAACGCCTTTTCAATTTTGTGGATGATATCACGAGTAATCCAAGAGTAGGTTTGTTTTCGGTCGGTTTTATTATGGCCATTTATTTTGCATCTAATGGCATGCTGGCACTGATGCGGGGTTTTGAAAAAAACCACCTGGCGGCATTCCGGCGCCGCAACCCATTTAAAAAGCGGTATATCGCCATTTTGCTCACCCTGCAACTGGGGCTCTTACTGATTGCCTCCGTCGTGCTGATTATCGTAGGCAACTGGTTTATCCATTTGTTCTCGGCATGGGTTCACCTGGGCTGGTTAGGCGAATGGCTACTCAACATGGTGCGGTGGTTAACGATTATTGCCCTTTTTTATACCTCCATGGCGATCATTTACCGGTTCGGGGCGGCTACCCGACAAAAGTTCCGCTTTTTCACCCCTGGTTCAGCACTGGCTACAACGTTATGCTTACTGGCTTCTCTGGGATTTTCTTTTTATGTTAACAACTTCAATACCTATAATGAGCTTTACGGCTCCATTGGCACCATCATGATTCTGATGCTTTGGATCCAAATGAATACGCTTTCCATCCTGTTCGGCTTTGAACTTAACGCCAGCATTGCCATCAACCTGGATTTGCGCAAACGCATTATGGAGGAAGCTGAAGAATAGTCAGGCAGCAAAACAGGCCTGGTAAGGAATCATGGTAAGGCAGATAAAATTAAAAAAATTGGCAAAGTACCCGATGATGCGTATTTCACTTCTGTTTCTCTTGGGGTTGGCCACGGGAATATACACCCCGGTGTTCGGCCAAAAATACAGCAATGAGTTTCTCTCTATTGGTGTAGGTGCCCGGGCACAGGGGCTTGGCAATGCCGTAGTAGCCGGTGTTTCCGATGTCTATGCCGGCGTCTGGAATCCCGCCGGACTGGTTGCCACCGAAAGCACCGGACTGGAGGTAGGGGCCATGCACAGTGAATGGTTCGCTGGTGTGGGTAAATACGACTATCTGGGAGTATCACTGCCCCTGGCAAAAGCCAACCGGCGATTGGGTGTTTCCCTCATCCGGTTTGGGGTTGACGAAATCCCCAACACCCTGAGCCTCTACGAAAGTGATGGGACTATCAATTTCGATAATCTCCGCGAATTCTCGGCCGCCGATTATGCGATGTTTTTCAGCTATGCCCAGCAACTGGGGCAATACGAAGAAGGGAAAGGTCGCTGGCTCATCGGGGGCAACCTCAAAGTGGTTCACCGCCGCATTGGTCCGTTTGCTAATTCCTGGGGGTTTGGCGTCGACCTGGGACTGCAATATCGCAAAGGCAACTGGCGGCTGGGCCTGGTAGGTAAAGACCTCACAACGACCTTTAACGCCTGGGCCTTTAATTTCACCGAGCAAGAAAAGGAAGTATTGGCCATTACCAATAACGAAATCCCGATTAACAGCGTAGAAATTACCCGACCGCAGGTGTTGGGGGGCCTGGCCTATCGCATCGCTGGAAAAAAAATCAGCTTCCAGCCGGAAATCAATTTTATCCTGAGTACTGATGGCCGACGCAATACGTTACTCTCCAGTGACCCCTTTAGTCTGGATCCCTCTGCCGGACTGGAAATCGATTACCGGCAGGTTGTTTTTCTGCGTGCCGGAGTTAATCAGTTTCAACGGGAAACAGCATTCGACGGCAAAGATGTCCTTTCGCCCCGCCCCAGCATCGGGGTAGGCCTGCGTCTAAGTGCCTTTCAGGTGGATTATGCCTTTACCGACCTGGGAGCCAATGAAAGTACCTATTCCCACGTTATTTCCCTGCTCCTGAAGTTTCGCCCGCGATCGTAGGGGCAATGGTTGGAAATGGGAAATGGGAAATGGGAAATCAGTAAGGAGGGCCTTTTCCTGGTTCCACGCAAAGCCCCAAAATCATGAAACTCCACCTCTTGGCGAGAAACTATTTCCGCCTTCCACAACGGCAGGTTTTCCTGGTTCCAGGCGAAGACCTTAACACATCCGATAATCCGCACGGAGTCAATGCATTAAAATAATTTTTATCTAAAGTTGTGGTTTGTCGGTTGCGGAGAAGCAAAAACTTTCCTAGCTTTGATATCGATAGCTTCGGCTATTACCCATACCACACAGGTGCGTATCTGTTTTTGACTCTACATTTCAAACAAATTAAGGTCGGACTCGACGTGACTAGGGCGGGCCTCAGCCTTTCTTCGGAAAGGTTCCTATCCGGCAGCGGAGCGGACAAGGGGATTACCGAACCACAATGGCCACCTTATTCCTGTCTTTTCGAGGGTCCAAAAATCTCTCAAGCACTTGTGTGGTTTTCTTTTCTTTTCCCTTCTACTTAGCTCGATTCTTGGGTTCCTGCCAGCTTTAGTGGGTATGGTTTTTAGTTCGTTTTAACCGCTAACTACCCAACACGCTATAGCTAAAATACTAAAAGTTAACCTGTTCAAAACTTAGGAGGTTGCAGATGCCGAAAATGGCCATTGAGGCGGGCACGCTCCTGCAAGCGGTTCATTTCCCGAACCACGGGAAGAAGTCGTTGCAAATGATCCAGCAGAAACGTCTGCCGGATAACCTCGGAGGTAAGTTGGAGAAATTCATATTCCTGCAAAAGGGAAAAACCCACAAAATGGCCCAGTGGAAACGTGAACAACTGACTGGGGCTGGCCGGTAGTGGTTTATCAATCTCGAGGAGCGAAAACAATTCAGTTACCAGGGTAAACAGTTGCTCCTGCAGCACAGGATTGGGCTCCGGATCTTCTTCCTCAACCAGGGTGACACGTGCCGCAGCGTACAATTTGCCAGGCGCTGGATTGATGAATTCGAGGATGCGGTACCGTTTTACGCCCTGGGTCCGGATGTCTAATTCACCGCTGGCGTAGTACTTTTCGATGCCTGAAAGGGCAACTTCGGTACCTATTCCCTGGACTTTTCCATCCATGAAAACAGGAATACCAAAAGATGTCCCGCTTGCCTCACATTCCCTGATTAATTGTTTGTATCGCGGCTCAAAAATATGCAAATTGAGGTGTTCGTTAGGGAAGACAACCAGTTGTAGTGGAAACTGCGGCAATAATTCCTCGGACATAGACCAATGTGCTTTTATTCAGCTTATTAACAAGCTGCAAGACATACGGTTTTGTTCCTACCGAAAAATCAACTTTACGCCTGTCATAACATCTAAAACAAGCATGAACATGCAAATCTCTCGCCCCTACTTGTTAAATGCCCGCCTGCTTCTTGTCTCCTTGCTGGCGGCGTTCAGCCTCTTTACCTGTAAACGCCAATCCGGTGATTTGCACACCCTTACTGAAGTCAATCCCTTTGTTTACGGATATACTTCCGGGGTCATCTCCCGAACCCAACCAATCAAAGTGCGCTTCGCACAAGAAGTTGTCGCTGCCGACGCCGTGGGAGAAACCCTGAAAAAAAATCCCCTGACATTTAGCCCGGCCATTACCGGCTTAGCTATCTGGGAGGATGAACGAACCCTTCGCTTTGATCCTCAGGAGCCGCTTCCTTCGGCAACTACCTATGAGGCCACCTTGCAGGTGAGCCAGGTCATTTCGGAGGCAAAAAAAGAAAATGCCAGTTTCCGGTTTGCCTTTCGCACCCGTGAGCAGTTTTTCCAGGTCGACATTGCCGGCCTTCAGGCTACGGACCTCAAAAATCCAGCTAAACAGGAATTGCGCGGAACGCTCTATGCTGCGGATGTAGCCGATCCCGCCGCCGTCGAAAAGGTTCTCGCCGTCACCCAAGGTGGTCAGGCATTAGCGGTGAACTGGGAACATTCGGCCGACCAGTTGGTACATACGTTTGTGATCCCGGCCGTTAACAGGGGAAAAGGTGATTCAGAAGTTGCCGTCAACTGGACGGGCAAGCCCCTGGGAGTCAGCATCAATGAATCCCGGAAAGTAAAAGTAACGGCCCTGGGAAAATTCCTGGTTACCGATGTCCGCACCCAAAGTGGTGACGAGCAATACTTTGTCGTCCGGTTTTCTGATCCGCTCAAACAGGATCAAAATCTCGATGGCCTGATTACCCTGAAGGATTTTCCGGGTACTTTCCGGTACCTCATCGAGGATAATACGGTACGCGTTTACCCTGGCCAGGTTCTCAGTGGCTCCTATACATTGAATGTCAATCAGGGTATCCGTAACAGTCAGGACAAACGGCTGGACAGCCCGGCAAGTTGGGATCTAACCATCGAATCAGCTAAGCCGCAGGTGAAATTAGTTGGCAATGGCGTTATTCTTCCCAATTCCAACGGATTACACTTTCCGTTTGAGGCAGTTGGTTTGAAAGCAGTGGATGTTGAGGTATTCAAGATTTATCACAATAACGTACTGCAGTTTTTACAAGACAACAACCTCGATGGTGACTACGAACTCTACAAAGTAGGCCGCATAGTTATGCAGCGTACGGTAGAGCTCCAGCAGTTAAGCCCGGGCGCCAATAGCAGTAAGCTCAGTCGCTACGCCCTTGACCTCAGCAAACTCATTGCCGCCGACGAAGAGGCGATTTACCAGGTCCGCATTGGGTTCCGTCCGGAATACGCCAGCCTGGGATGCCAGTTAGGCAAAACAACCAGTGTACTTGCCACCGATGAAGACCCCTACTTTGTCGATGACCAGGGCAAACAACGCAGCATTATGGATCATTGGTATGGGGCCAATGGCTGGTCGGATGAATACGACTGGGAACGGCGTGATGATCCCTGTGCAGGCGAATATTACAACTCCGAGCGCTTTACCCAGCGCAATGTCCTTTCGTCCAATCTGGGGCTCATTGCCAAGAGCGGCAGTGATGGAAAAGTTTGGGTGGTTGTTACCGACTTACGGACGACGGCTCCCATTGGCGGAGCTACCCTGGCTGTTTATGATTACCAACAGCAACTCATCGGCGAAGGCACCAGCAACGGTGATGGCATTGCCACCATTGACATCCGGGATGCCGAACCTTTTGTGGTAGTAGCCAGCCAGGGCAAGCAGAAAGGATATCTGCGGATTCTTGATGGAGACGCACTCAATATCAGCCGCTTTGATGTAAGTGGCGCTACCGCCCAGGGCGGATTAAAGGGTATGCTATTTGGTGAACGTGGCGTTTGGCGGCCCGGCGATAGTGTCTATCTCAACTTTATCGTCGACGATCGCACCAAAAAATTACCGGAAAGCTATCCGATCACCCTTGAAATCTATAATGCCCGGGGGCAACTACATGAACGGCGGGTCAGTGCCCGTCAGGTAGGGGGCATTTACCCCCTGGCTTTTGCCACCAAAGCCGACGACCCTACCGGCAATTGGCGGGCTAAAGTCAAAGCTGGCGGCGCAGTCTTCGAAAAAGTACTGAAGATCGAAACCGTCAAACCTAACCGGTTGAAAATCGACCTTGATTTTGGTGCGCCGATGCTGAGCAGTGCCAATGAACCTCAGCGGGGTCAGCTCCACGCCGACTGGCTCCACGGAGCACCCGGCAGTGGCCTGAAAGCCGTAGTGGAAGCCCAATTACAGGAAGCCCCTACCCGCTTTGCCAAATACAGTAGTTTTGTTTTTACGGATCCTGCCCGTTCGCTGGTCGCCAGTGAGCCACGTACAATTTTTGAAGGGTCTTTGGATCAGGCCGGCAATGCCAAAATAAACGCTAACCTGCTCAATAACAACCAGGTATCTGGAATGCTAAATACGGTATTCCGGACTCGCGTATTCGAACCCGGAGGGGATTTCAGCACCGATAACCAGGTGATTCCCTACTCTCCATTCAAGGCGTATGCTGGCGTAGAAGTTCCAAAAAACAAATATGGCGAACCCCGCATTGAAGTCGGCCAGGATGGGGTACTGCGGGTAGTCGTAGTCGACGAACAGGGCAAACCCCTGGCAGGTCGCCGCATCAGTTTGGGGCTCTACCGCGTTCAGTGGCGCTGGTGGTGGGATGAAGGCACGGATTACGTCGCCAACTACAACACCACTACTCACCTCAATGCACAATTGCGCCAGGATCTGGTTACCAATGACCGGGGAGAAGCGACCTGGAAAGTTAAGCCCGACCAATGGGGGCGCTACCTGGTCCGCGTTTGTGATACCGACGGTGGACACTGTTCAGGCAGTTACTTGTATGCTGGTTATCCCTGGTACGGAGAAGACGGCGATGCATCCCAACGCGAAGTGGCGGCCATGCTGAGCTTCCAAACCGATAAAGAGCAATACCGGGTCGGCGAGACCGCAACCCTTACCATTCCAACCGGTAAAGCTGGGCGGGCCCTGGTTTCCCTGGAAAATGGCAGTGGCGTACTGCAAACGTTCTGGACAGAAGCTAAAGATGGCGAGAATAAGATCGCTATCAAGCTAACCGAGGCCATGGCACCAACCGTATACGCACATGTGACCCTTATTCAGCCCCATGCTCAGGTGCAAAATGACCTGCCGATACGGCTCTATGGCATTATTCCCATTCAGGTCGAAAACGCGAATACGAAGCTTGAACCTGTGGTAAGTTTACCCACAGAATTACGGCCCGAACAAACTGTGACAGTCCAGGTAAGTGAAAAGGGAGGTAAGGCAATGGCCTACACCCTGGCCCTGGTCGATGAAGGTCTGCTGGGATTAACCCGGTATAAAACACCCAATCCGCACGACCAATTCTACGCACGGGAGGCCCTGGGCGTGCATACCTGGGATATTTACGACAAAGTGCTGGGCGCCTATGGCGCCGAACTGGAACGCATCCTTACCGTTGGTGGCGATGCTATTGATCCGGGGGCGCTTAATAACACGGCGAATCGCTTTGAGCCCGTAGTGATTCACCTGGGTCCCTTTGCCTTGAAAAAAGGCGGTAAAGCTACCCACCAGATTAAAATACCGAATTACGTTGGCGCCCTACGCGTGATGGTGGTTGCCGCCCAGGATGGTGCTTACGGGGCTGCCGAAAAGAGTGTTCCCGTACGCAATCCGTTGATGGTATTAGCTACAGCACCGCGCGTATTGACACCTGGCGATCAGTTTGACCTGCCGGTGAATATTTTTGTTAGTG
>JACJXV010000056.1 GCA_020636445.1 Lewinellaceae bacterium
GCTGTCGTATTTTTTCTGACGCCCATTCTTTACAAAAAACTAAACAAGGAAGCCACTGACCTACCTACCGTGGCAAAATGCGCAATCAGCGCAATGGCGCTTCCAGACCTGGCGATTTGTATCTATTATTTGTTCGTTAACCCCGTACAAGCCTACTCCATGCCGGAGGCCCCGCAATACTTTTTTGTAGCCATAGTCATTTTTGGCTATTTCGCTTTTTGGGAAATACGAAAAATCCTCAAGTTGGGGGGAGGTGCTTAGCCTCCCCTTTTAGTACTCCCCAAAAATGTTGCAGAATACCCCTTCGAAGAAAAGTGGATCAATCCACTTTCTTGGAGCTTGCTGTTTCGCATTAAAAATGCTCACGAGCAGATTCTTTTTATTATGAAACACTCGTGGCTAGCGGGTCATGTTTTACTTTATTTCTTAAACTGTTCCGACTTGTGAGTGTAGTGCTTTTTATTATCAAAGCCAACGTAGTTTACATCTTCACAGTATCTAATATTTCCGTCTAAAACATTCGTCCCCCAAAAGCTTATAAATTCAAGTTGGGACAACTCCTTTACAAAGGCAAGACTTTTAATTTCTCCCGATTCAGACAGTATCATTTTTTTGAGAGATTTCACATTCCCTAAAAATTCATAGTCATTTATTTTCTTGCACTTCTCTATTTGTATTTCTTCAAGGCTATTTGATAAGGCTTGTAATGGCACTATCCTTTCTAATTGTGAAGCTCCATAGATTTCAAGTTTCTTAAGTTTACTAAAACGCTCTATGCCCTCTAAGGTAGTAATATCTGTTTTTATCAAACTTAAATGCTCCAAACTTTTCAAGATTGGCAACTCCACTAAACTTTTGCTTTTTACTTTATAATTACTAATAGTGAGGCTTTTTAATTTACTACAAAATTCTAAACCTTGTAACCTTTTAGAGAATACAACACCACACATTTCAATATCAGGAAAGTTTTTTAAATCAATTACATCTTTCCCATTATCAGGAATGCCAAGGTATTTTAGTTTGTGTAATTCGTTAACTATTTTATAATCATAATATGTGTCCAAAACAAATAGCCCTTCTAAGAAGTCTTTAATCTGAATCAAGAAAGCGATGTCTTTTGCTTTGTAATTTTGAGAACTGTTTATTGTTATAAACCGCAAATCGTTTCTGTATAAATATTTTATACAATCAGAAATCCTATCGGAGTTTATAAATAGTGACTCTTGCCCATTTATTCCAACAAGAATTTTTAATCCTTCTTTAGTTTCTTTTACCATAGCTAAAACCCTACTAATTTTCTACCAGGTGAAAATATTTTATTGTAAGTCGGTGAGAGAGGGTTAAAACTTTTAGGCCCACCAAACTGCATCATCAAATTATGCTCGTTAATAAAAGCTCCTCTTGTACTTGACGCAGGGAAGAATTGACTATTAAAAAGCTTGTCTCCATAAGTGGTTTCAATGCGATTTATTGATTGCATCATTCGAGGCTCTAAGCCCTTTCCTGCATAGAATTTACCGCTCTGGAACTCTAATAAATATGAGCCACTGACTTTCTCTCCTTGAAATAACCCCGTAGGTGCTTGTATTCGAGAGACAAATCCAAAACCATTTGGAGTAGCCAATGTTGGATTTAAGCCTAATCCAGGAAAGCTCACTCCAGCTTGGCCTCCAAGCGTATAAACTTGCATTTGGGCTATATAAATAGTTGCAAAAAGCCAAATTGGGTATGCTTTGATTGCTTGATCTCTTTTATAAAAGTCCGTAGTTTCGTACCACTTTCGGTAAGCGCCTTCATAAGGTAAATCTTTGGGATAGCCATTTGAAATGTTCCAATCTTCCAATGCTTTCTCTGACCATTCCTCTGCTTGGTACCAGCTATAATTAAGCGGTAATCCCATTTCAATTTTATACTGCATGAAGGAACCACCATAACTTGCCTCCGTCATTTCAGAAGACATTTGCTCAAATGGGATGCCTCCTCCTTTACCATTAGCAGAAATGTTCACCTCTGGCAAAAGGCCTCCTAAGCCAAACCAATTGCCACCAGACATGATGTACTCTCTTTCACCATTAGGGTTTATGATATCCCCTTCTTTAGCTGTAGACGGGTCAGGGCAATCAGGGCAGTCTCCGAGAGGATCATTAAAATAAATTGGATTATTTCTAAAAGTAGCAAAAAAGGATTCTTGAGGGATATATAACGGATCTTTATTCCATCGTTTTCCAAGCCGTGAATCATATTCCCAAAACTCTGCTGTATAGTGATTTCCGTTTTCTGTTATTTGATTTGATCTTTCCTGTCCATTAAACCCAAACCGATCCCCCCCAATCACTCTCCCAGACATCCCCATCCCGAACGGGTAATAATCACTCCAGCCCTCCAAATCAGCCCGCAACTCACCATTCACCAACGATTTCTCATCCCCTACCGTTACTCGCACACTACTAAGGTGGTCTTTAAGCCAGTATTTGCGCATGCCCAGCCTACGACTATACACACCGTCGCCTTGTATCGGGCCAAACTTATATACTTGTACCGGCAAACTGGAGGCCAGCGCATGTATCGTGGGTGCAATGGCCTCGGTGCCAAGGCTCGCTCCAGCGGCATCATAGGCTTTCAGCGTAGCTGCGGGAGCCTGTAGCATGGGCACATAGTAGCGCCCATCGGCGGCCCGGCGCACTTCGCGGAGTAGGGACGTGCCAATGGACGATAGGGGCAAGGTCGTAGGCGTCGGCGTGGGCTTGAAATACCAGACGTTTTTGTCCGTGCCATTCTCAAGGTACACCCCGCGCTGGCTGTAAAAAAGGCCTGCGTTATCACCGTGCAGCTCAGTGCTGCCTTCGCCGTAATTACCGGCGGGGCTGGCATCCCGTACTGTGGCTATGCCACCCAGCGAGACTTTGTCGGCGCCAAGGGGAATGCGATGAATCTGTACCGTACGGTGCGCAAAGCCGGCCACCTGCTCGTTGTGCTGGTACCAGATCAGTTGGTCGCCTTCGGGGCCGATCTGTAGTTCGCCGTCGGCTGTGGAGCCGTAGCCGGCAGCGTTGTACAGTGTCTGGGCTTGTGGCTGCAGCAGCGGGTCGGAAGAGAAATTATAGGCGCGTATTTCAGTTTGGCCCTGGTTGGGGTCCTGGGTATCGGGGGTGTAACGGCTGTGGTACACAACCGTGCGGCCGTTGAGTTGGTCCTCATAGCCGCTAAAGTGCCGGCCATAAGTGGCTCCCGGGGCTGCTGTTTCCAGGAGCAAGTCCGCCTGCGTTACCCGCCCCAAAGGTGCAGCGGCAGTACCAAAGCCAGGCTCGGCCATATCCACCACATGGTATACCGGCTTCCCGGCGCCATCAAGCAATGCCACGGCGTATTGCGCGCTGCCGGTCAGCTTTACAATTACTGGCTTGCAGTCCGGGTCGGGTACACCCGGCAATTCAGCGCCGTCCATCAGGTAGCCTGTCCGGTCGAATACCAGGCAAGCCGAGCTATTACCGAGGTAGCCATCAGCCAGCACCACGTAGAATTGCAGGGCGCCCTGTAGGTCCTCTGCTACGGCCACACCGTTGCGGGTGGTGCCGAGAAATACGGCCAGGTCGCTTTCGGGGGTAAATTGGTGGTTGTTCTGAGGATCGAAGGTGACGGAGGCGATGCGGCTTTCGCAGAGTGGGGCAGTTCGGTTGGCGCTGGTGATCCAGTGGTCGTATTCGCTACGCCGGGCCAGGCCTTCTTCGGAGGTTTGGAAAATTGGCAGGTCGCCGGCCGCATAGTCGGTGGTAGCGATGGTCAGGTTGCGGCGCAGCGAGCCGAGTTGGTCCGAGCCGTAGAGCAGTTGTTCGTCGAGGCTGAGCGTTGCCGTGAATAAGGTTCCATTCGGCACGTTAATGCGCCGGTAGAAGGCCATTTCGTTACCTTGTGCGTCGCGTACATAGTAACTTTCCGTTATCTCGTCCTCTTCATACGAACTGTTGTTGTTCAGGTCCTGTGCATAGGTTTTTCGCGCCCGGTTGCCTGAAGCATCGTATTGAAAGTCTAATTGCTCTCGTCGAACGATGGTAGCAGTGCCGGACTGAAAGATTTTTTTGCTCACCCGCCGCACTTTATCATAGGCCGTCCAATCCATCAGGAGTTCTACATCGTAGGCCTGGTATCCGCTGCCCAGGTCGAGCCGTTCGGGGCCGAAATCGCGGATCAGGTTGCCAGTAGGGTCGTAAGTGTATTCGTGTTTGCCTTCCAGGTCGCCCCGGCCGTCCTTGTTGCCGGTTTCGTTGTCTTCTACGTTCAGAAGGCGGTTGTGCAGGCGGTTCCCGTTCACATCATCCTCGTAATCATAGACCAGTTCGTCCATCTTCAGCCCGTTATTCTCGAAGCGTTGCAGGGTTTCGAGGTTGCCATTGGCGTCATAAGCGTAGGCCGTGCGGTAGTCGTTGTTGCGAGTCGCCCAGGAGTTGGCGCCGCCCTGCTGGTCGTAGTGCATACTCGCCTTGATGCGGTTAAGCACATCGTAGTGGTAAATGCCGGCGCGGGCTTTGATGACATTGTATCCACTGCCGCCATTGTCTTCCAGTTGGCTCTGGGTCCAGTGGCTGATATTACCGTTATACAGGTCGCGAGCGTCGGTATTGCCATTGCCGGGGTAAAGCGCTTCCGTTTCCGAAAGGGAATTCCCGGTGCGTTTAAAGTCGCCCTGGTAGTAACCCAGGCTCATGCCCCAGGCATCAGTAGGGACGTCGTTGGGGCTGGTTCCTTGCCCATCGTCTCCGGGATCATCTGCAGGATCAAGCCCGGGCCTGTTGATGGCTTTAAGCCAGCCGTATATCGTGTAAGTGTAATCGAGTCCCTGTACTTTGTCTTCGCCCAACTCCATGCGGCGGAGCGGGCCATGGAGGTAGTAATCTTTGTATGTGGCATCGCGCTCCCAAATAAGGCCATCTGTGGAGGTCTCCACAAGTTGCAGGCGGTTGTTAGAATCGTATTGGTAGCGGTGGAAGAGGCGGTCTTTGCGGTATTCGTTATAGCGCACTTCCAGTACATTTCCACTAATCAGGTCGTAGTCGTACCAAAGGTAGTTATTGCCGATCAGGGGATCTTCCTGGATCAGCCACTCCACATTGCCGTGCACGTCGTAGCTGTAGTACGTGTGGTATTGGTCGGCCGTGGTGGCCAGGTCGCCGTCGTCATCGGTGTAGGCCTCACTTACCCGGTTTTGGAGGAAACGCTGTGGCTGGCCATAATAGTCCACCGGCGCCGGTGCAGTGTAGCGAGTCAGTGTCCGTTGGCTGAGTTGAGAAGCAGGAAAATCCTGGTCGTTGGCCAGCGTCAAATTTGGGGCAACAGATGGATTGGCAAAATCCAGTCCGGGTGCTGTGCTTTCGCCCGCCTCTACGGCTCGGCCCAATTCATCGTATTTTGTGTAGGAAAAAGCGCCCAAGGGCTGCTGCCGGGCATTTTGTGAAAAACGCAGGCGGCTTTTATTGTCATACAAAAAGTGGGCTTCGCCCCCGTCAGGTGTGTTTTGTTGCACCAGTTGCCCTAAGCTATTGTAGGCATAGGTGGTGCGCATGTGGTGGTCGGGCAGGATGGGGTTGGGTACTGAGCCGCCGCCTTTTCTGTAGCTCAGGATGGACTGAACTTCAGCGGCATTGAGGGGTTTTACGCCTTCCGGCGGTACGGTTTGGCTAAGCCTGCCGGCACGGTCGTAATAGTACAGGGTATAATGACCTTCCGTGGTGGCATATTCGAGGGTTGTTTGATCGTAAAACTGTTCGAGGTTGAAGCAGTTTTCGGTCATGTCCGTTTTAAACGCCATTTGCTGGCTTTGCACACAGCGGTCGAAGGCGTTGAACAGATCGTTTTTTGCTTCGGCCATATTCTCGCGTACAATGGGGTCCGGCTCCTTCGGAGGATCATATTCCGGTGTCACCTTTGACCATACAAAGGAAAATGGTGGGAAGGCCGGTTCATCCGGTATAGTCAGTGTTACCGGTGTACTGAAGGAACAGCCGAAAACATCGGTAACAATGAGGGTATACTGCCCGGTGCCGGGCGGAAATGTGGCTGTGGATGTAGTATTGGGTTCATCGCCCTGGTGTTCGTGTACCGGAAAAGTTTGCATTACGGTTTGAGGAATCACCGAACTCCCAAAGCCGGATGATACATAAACAATCACCGGCCGCTGTTGTGTCCATTCGAAAAGGAAAGGGCCAACACCGCCGATCAGGTTCACGGTAAGATTGCACTGTTGGACCACTACCGGTAATACCACGCTCATCGGTGTGCCATTGGCTACCACTGTTCCAGTAGCGGTAGCGGCGCAGCCGGCATTGTCACTGACTGTAACGCTCACATTGCCCGCGCTGACTCCGCTTACCACCGGGCTATTGGGCGGGTTGCTGACTCCGGCCCAGGAGAAGGAATAAATCCCGCTACCGCCGTTGGTTATGGCTTCGATGCTTGCGGTAGCGCCGGGGCAGTTCGGTTGATTGATATTCAGCATTACGTTCATCGGCGGGTTCAGGCCCACGGTGAACAACAGCTCGCTGGTGCATCCGCTGGAAGGATGTGTAGCGACCACCTTGTAATCGCCATCGGGCAGAATTTTCACTGCAGTATTTCCGCCAACAGGTACCCAAATGGCGCCAGCATTCTGGTACCAAACGTAGTTGATGACACCTCCGGGATTGTACCCCATGGGGCTGAAACTGGCAACTACTTCCACAGGCACTTGTTTGCCATCACAAACTGAAGGGTTGGGGTTTGTCAGTTGCAGCAGCAAACTGAGAGCCGGTATTCCTATCGTATTTACCACTGTGCAACCAGTCCCTTGGTCGGTGAGCGTGAGCTGATAATACCCCGCAGCGACAGGACCCAGGGTGCTGGAGGTCCCAATGACTGTGCCAGGGGCCTGAACACTGCTCCAGGAATATTGGTACGGCCCTACACCCGAATTCACGGTTGCCGTGGCCTTGCCATTGGTGCCATTGCAGTATCTTGGAACTGTGCTAAAACTGAGTGTCGGGCTGTTGTCAGGGATAACTACGCTCACCATACCTGTACAGCCAGGGGAGCCATTCACGGTTATCTGCAGATAGTTGTCGCCAGGGATGAGGCTGTTCAGCGTCAGTACAGAACTGTTC
>JACJXV010000057.1 GCA_020636445.1 Lewinellaceae bacterium
TTTGGCGGATCGTTGCACTGTCGCGTTCTTCCAGTAGTTGATTAAGTTGGCCGGGCTCCACACTGAAATCCCGCAGGAAACGATCGATCGCCTGAGCAGCTTCTTCCTTGGTTCGAACGCGCTCCATGCGCGCTTCGGCCCCTTGCATACCTAGTTGAGCCGCTAGTGGCGTTAAGCGTAAGTCGGCATTATCCTGCCGCAACAAAATGCGGTACTCCGCCCGCGAGGTAAACATCCGGTAGGGCTCCTGGGTGCCTTTACTGACCAAATCGTCGATAAGCACACCGATATAGCCTTCCGAACGACGGATGATAAACGGATCGCGTTCGGCCAGCGCCAGGTGCGCATTAATACCTGCAATAAGCCCCTGGCACGCCGCTTCCTCATACCCGGTTGTACCGTTGATCTGCCCGGCAAAAAAGAGATTCTTGACCAGGCGGGTTTCCAGCGTCAGGGATAACTGCGTCGGGGGGAAATAATCGTATTCAATGGCGTAACCCGGGCGAAACATTTTGACATTTTCAAACCCAGGGACTTTACGCAGCGCCTTGTATTGCACATCTTCCGGCAAAGAAGAAGAAAAGCCATTCACATAAATTTCACAGGTATCCCAGCCTTCCGGTTCCACAAACAGCTGGTGGCGGTCGCGATCGGCAAACCGATCGATCTTATCCTCAATGGACGGACAATATCGCGGGCCGCGGCCCTGAATCCGCCCGTTGAACATCGGTGACTGGTCGAAGCCAGTGCGCAGTAGTTCGTGAACTTCCGGGCTGGTGTAGGTCACATGACAGGGGAGCTGACGCGTAAGTGGGGTTGTTTCCGTATAGGAAAACTTACTGGGCACTTCATCTCCGGGCTGCACCTCCATGGCTTCGTAATTGAGCGAACGCCCGTCCACCCGCGGCGGGGTTCCGGTTTTCATCCGGCCCGCTTCAAATCCCAGTTCAATCAATTGTTCGGTGATACCCCGTGCAGCACTTTCTCCAGCCCGGCCACCTCCAAATTGCTTCTCCCCAATGTGAATCAACCCATTGAGGAAAGTGCCATTCGTTAGTACGACTGCGCGACCGGGAATTTCCAATCCCATGCCGGTTCGAACACCCTTTATCTGGCCGTTCTTCACAATGATTCCGGTGACCATCTCCTGCCAAAAATCAATATTGGGGTGTGCCTCCAGCATAACCCGCCACTTCCTGGCAAACAACTGCCGGTCACTCTGCGCCCGCGGGCTCCACATCGCTGGCCCCTTCGAACGGTTCAACATCCGAAACTGGACCATGGTCTCGTCCGTAACAATACCTGAATAACCGCACAGGGCGTCAATCTCCCGTACAATTTGCCCCTTGGCAACACCACCCATGGCAGGGTTGCACGACATTTGGGCAATCGTCTGCATATTCATCGTAACGAGCAGCACCCGGGACCCCAGGTTGGCTGCCGCTACCGCGGCTTCGCAGCCAGCATGGCCGGCTCCTACCACAATTACATCATACGTTGGAAACATGGTCAATGGCTAAGTCGCGCAAAAGTACTGCTTTTTCCGCTTTTTGCTGCTTTAAACAACAGCCAACGACCCCGGAACGTTGTCAGGATAGTATAAAAAATGGTAATTTTCCCTCCAAACCAGGTCCTTTCCTCTTTTTGACTAAATCTGCAGGCGGCATGCGCAAACTATTAGAGACCGAACAAAAGGCATTGGAAATCAATCTTGACCCCGTCATCTACGGCACATTCGCTGAAATTGGCGCCGGACAAGAAGTCGCGCGTTCCTTCTTTCAGGCTGGTGCTGCCGCCGGTACGATTGCCAAGACCATGTCGGCCTATGACAAAACCTATTCCGACCATATTTACGGACCAGAACCCAGCGGGCGCTACGTTTGCGAAGCGCGATTGTACAAAATGCTCGACCACGAGTACGAACTGATCCGCGACCGCCTCCGCCATGAACGCCCTAATTGTAATTTTTTCGTTTTTGCTGATACCGTGGCGGCTATCAATTATCAACGGACCATTAAAGGTCAGGGCTGGATGGGTATCCGTTTTCAGTTGCGCCCCGATAGCGAACCGAACGACCTCGTCCTCCACGTTCGCCTCCTCGACAACGACAACCACCTGCAGCAGCAAGCCATCGGCATCCTGGGGGTTAACCTGATCTATGCTTGCTTCCGCTATAAGGACGAGCCCGAGACCCTGATCGAATCCCTGATTGACAGTCTGCGCGGGCGGGTCAAAGTCGATATGATCCGGCTGACAGGTCCTGATTTCGACCAACTGGACAACCGCCTGCTAAGCCTCTACCTGATCAAGCACCGGCTGACAGATGTCGCCATGTTCGGGCCCGATGGCCGCAATGTCCACGCCTCCGAATTCCTCTACCGCAAACAAATCATGGTCGTCCGGGGAAGCTACCGCCCCCCAACCCTGGTGAATATGGATATGATCAAATCCAGTTACCAGCAGTTTCGCCAGGATCCTCATATCGACTCCGGGCGTACCGCCTTGCTTACCGAGATCACCCTCGACAACCTCATGCAGGAAGGAGAGTTGGATGAACGCGATTTTCTGCATCGGGCCGAACTGCTGAATGCCCTCGGACAAACGGTTGTTATTTCCCATGGAGACGACCACCAACACCTGATTCACTACCTGAGTGATTTCCGCATCGAACACCTCGGAATAGCCCTGGGCGTTCAGGTTTTACTGGAACTCATCAACCGTAAGTATTACGAAAACCTGGACGGTAGCTTGCTTGCTGCCTTTGGTGAGCTTTTTACCCGCAATGTCAAAATTTACGTTTATCCTTCCCTCCAGGAAGGCAGTGAAGAATTAATGACCTGCCAAAACCTGCCCATTCCTGAAGGTGTTAAGTTTTTATACCGACATTTGCTCGACAATGGTCAAATTGCGGATATCACCGGCTTCAACCCCAATATCCTCCACATCTTCTCCAAAGAAGTGCTGGCGGAAATTCATCAGGGAGGCGCCGGTTGGGAAAATGCAGTGCCCACTAAAGTGGCTGCCCTGATTAAAGAAAAATACCTGTTTGGCTATCCTTACGAACAAATGGAATTTGATTACTAGTGTTTTACCAATACCCCACTCCGGGAAATTATCACCTTGTTGTTATGATTAGAAAATACCTCTTATGGTGTAGCCTGGCGGCCCTGTCGCTGGCCTGTACCGGAAATGAAAACCCCAGTAGTGCTGCTGGCAAAACCATTGCCACAGCTAACAATTCCGAAAGCTACCCGACCACCATTTCGGAACCGTTTACGCTCGACTACCTGATGGGTAAATTCGACCCGGCCAAGCACCCGGATTTCATGGCGATTGCCCTGCCTTATGCCAACCGGGAAGGTCTTTACCTGCGCCGGGATGCGCTGGAGGCCTTCCTCCAGATGTACGAAGCAGCCAAAGCCGATGGTATTACCCTGCGGATCATTTCTGCAGCCAGGAACTTTGCCAGTCAAAAAAGCATCTGGGAAGCAAAGTGGACGGGAGCCCGAACCCTGGAAAGTGGCAAGAGTGCTGCCGCAGCTTTTCCCAATCCCGCCGACCGCGCCCGCGAAATTCTCAAATACAGCTCCATGCCCGGCTCCTCCCGACATCACTGGGGAACAGATATCGACCTGAACAATCTGAACCCCCGCTGGTTTCAGGAAGGAGAAGGTAAACGCATTCATGACTGGCTGACTGCTCACGGTGCCGAGTACGGTTTTTGTCAACCGTATTCGCCTAAAGGCACGGATCGGCCTAATGGTTATAATGAAGAACAGTGGCATTGGTCGTACATGCCAATTGCCAGCCAACTCACCGCCATGGCCCGCAAGGAGTTACGCAATGAGTTAATCCAGGGCTTCCAGGGCGCCGAAACGGCAGCTGAAATTGATATTGTCGGCAATTATGTACTCGGCATCAATCCGAACTGCCAGCACTAAGCAAGAATTATTTATTGACCGCATATTACCGATCTGTCAAGTTTAATGATAAAGGTCAGCGATGGTGATTAGGTGAAGGGAAATCAGAAATCAGAAATTGGATACCAGTAACCAGATACCAGCTTGAGCTTTTGCTCCTTTGGAGGCCAGAAACACCAAACTCTACCCGCCTCCGGGGTGAACATGAAAACTTGAACTTGGCGGTGGCGTCTTTTCGGCAACATCTTACCATTTTCTTTAATTGAACAAAGTGCTATTAGAATGGCTTATACTGAATCTACCATGCTTCCGCTGGGCACCGTTGCGCCCGCCTTTTCACTCCCCGACACAGTTTCCGGGGAAATGGTTTCGCTGGCAGCACTACCGAAGGCTCCGGCTACGGTAATCATGTTTTTGTGCAATCACTGCCCGTACGTCATCCACGTTAATCCGGAAATTGTGCGCCTGGTGAGTGACTACCAGGCCCGGGGAGTAAACTTTATTGGCATCAGCTCCAACGATGTTGAAAATTACCCCCAGGATGGGCCGGAGGAAATGGCAATCCTCGCTAAGGAAGTCGGCTATCAGTTCCCCTACCTATACGATGAAACGCAGGAAGTAGCCCGGGCCTATGATGCTGCCTGTACGCCGGATTTTTACGTTTTTGATGCCGGTCTTCACCTGGCCTATCGGGGCCGGCTGGATGGTTCCCGCCCTAAAAACGACTTGCCGCTGACGGGAACAGATCTACGCGCCGCCCTCGATGCAGTCCTCACCGGCCAACCCGTGAACGACATCCAGTACCCAAGCGGCGGATGTAATATTAAGTGGAAGTAGCCCCTGCCTTTTCCTATTTCTGAACCAGTACTTTACCGGTCATTTCGGCCGGCGGAGTCATCCCCATCAAATGAAGCAAGGTAGGGGCAATATCGGCCAGTTTGCCATCGTGCACCTTAGCTCCTGCTGCTTGTTCTGATACATAGATTACCGGTACCGGGTTCTTGGTATGTGCGGTATTGGGGCTGCCATCCTCGTTGATCATGTAATCCGAGTTGCCGTGATCGGCAATGATGATAATCTCGTAATGATGCTCCAGCGCCAGCGTAACCAGCCGCCGCATGCAGGCATCTACCGTTTCTACTGCTTTCATGGCCGCTTTGAACACGCCGGTATGGCCAACCATATCGGCGTTGGCGTAATTCAGGCAGATGAAATCAGGTTGGTGATCCTGAATGTATTCCATGATCGTATCCGTTATCCCTACTGCGCTCATTTCGGGTTGCAAGTCGTAGGTAGCGACTTTGGGTGAAGGGATCATCAAACGCTCTTCGCCGGGGAAAACAGCTTCCCGACCGCCCGAAAAGAAGAAGGTTACATGTGGGTATTTTTCGGTTTCGGCAATCCGCACCTGAGTCTTGCCCGCATTAGCCAGAACCTCGCCCAGGGTGTTTTGCAGGTTATCATTCTGGAAGATGATCTGTACATTTTTATACGTCTCATCATAGCTGGTCATTGTCAGGTAGTGTAGCTGCAGATGCTTCATTCCGAAGTCGGGATAATCCTGCTGCGTGAGCACCAGCGAAATTTCCCGCGGGCGATCGGTGCGGAAGTTGAAACAAATCAGCGCATCCCCATCCTGGATAGCAGCCAGGGGTTCTCCGCCTTCATCCGTAGCAACAATAGGCTTCAGAAATTCATCTGTTTCCCCGGCAGCGTAACGCGCCTCAACAGTGGCCAGCGGATTGGTGGTAGCCTCGCCTTCTCCTTTTACCAGGAGATCGTAGGCCAACTTCACCCGCTCCCAACGCTTATCGCGATCCATAGCGTAGTAGCGCCCAACCACGGAAGCCAAATGTCCTTTCTCTCCGTTATTTAAATGGTCTGTTAGCTCTGCTAAAAAACCCAAGCCACTTTTGGGATCGCAATCGCGGCCATCAGTAAAAGCATGGACGTATACCTGCTTAAGCCCCTGCTCCTGGGCGATATCCAACAGCGCCAGCAAATGCCGGATATGTGAGTGTACCCCCCCATCAGAAACCAAGCCCATCAGGTGCAGGGGTTTATTATTGTCGCGAGCGTAG
>JACJXV010000058.1 GCA_020636445.1 Lewinellaceae bacterium
TGGTCAGTTTGATGCGGCCGGCCGCAGCGACGGCGATGACATCATTGGATTCCGCACTGGTTTTCACCAGATTTCGGTGTACGACGGTGGGAGAAAGTTGAAGGCTGAAACCCTCGCTGAACTTACGCCCCAAGATGAGTTGATAAGTATAATAAAGGCGGGAACTGAAATAATTCTCCCGGTCAGGGTTGTCCCATTTCAGCGTTTGCACTGCAGCGGTCGCCAGGAAAGCTGCTGTAACCGGCATATTGCGTTTCCCCGAGCTCTGCCGCAGGAACTTATATTTAACAAAGGTGTCATATGTTTTTTCAAAATTACTTCGCCCGCCGCCAATGGTCAGCCGGTCTGTAATGCCGAAGTCCAGGCCCAGGCGCATGGTAGCGTTATCTAAACCGAACAACTCGTATGCACCCCGGTTGAGCGTACCAAAGCGGTGGGATATTTTAAAATCCATCACCCCGCCGGAAGTACTTTCCAGAGAATGCAAATTAATTACCCGGTTGGTTTTAAAACTTGCCGTGGCGTAGTTAGTTACTTCTTCCTCGTCTCCTAAAAGGGATAAGAGGTCATCCTGCCCCCAGGCAGATAGGGATACAATGCAAAGAACTAAAACAGTAAAGCATGTTTTCATTTCCTGAGTTGGTTTATTTCAAAAAAATAACAAACGAAACGCTGTGGTAATAAACTACAAAGACGCCAAAAGCCGGCTTTTGACGTCTTTGCAGTCGGCACTTCGCGCTCCTATTGTTTTTTCAATTCGGCATAATCTACATCCACATCGATGCGCACCGTCTTGGCAATTTTCTCCCGGACCACCGAAGGGATCTCGATATTGTAATCCGCGACAGCGGCCTCAAAGCTGGACGTAGCTTTGACCGCACCGCCCTTCACAATGATCTTGCCCGGGGCTTCTATACTCTTGGTGACGCCGTGCATGTCCAGTTCTCCTTTGACGGTAACAGGATATTCTCCGTCTTTGCTAAGATTGAGCTTCTTCATATCCACCACTTGCCCTTTAAAAGTGGCCTTGGGATATTTGTCGCTCTCCATATAGTTCTCGTTGAAATGTTCCTGCATCAGGGCTTTCTCAAACTGGAAGGCTTTGATGAGAATCGCAAATTCTATCTTTCCACTCTCAGTATCCCAAACGCTGGTCGCCTTCGTGTTGAGGGCTTCAATCTTCTCCATCGGAGCATCGGAAAAGAAAGACACTTTTCCTTCCCGGGTAAAATATTTTTGTGCATTGACAGCAGAAGCTGCCAGGATGGCTATAACAGCCAGAAACAAGGTCTTTTTCATAATTATCTAGTTGTTTTACAATGGTTCTTAATGCTATATGAATTGAATACTTAAACATCGGGTGCGATTCCCTTTTGTACCCTCCACGCAGGTTTAGGGCGGTTTTGATGGCTCCTGTGCGGGCGTGAATGCAGAAAACTCAACCATTCTAAACCTTATCCCATGCTTGACTACTGCATTCTAAACTCTCTAAACCATCTTACCGTCGCGCCCTAAACAACAACACAGCGAACGAGGACAACGTCCATCAGCATTCCGGTGCATACCCCTTTTAAGGTGAGTTGTTCTCCTTCTTTAAAATCTTTCCTGGGTTGTTCGGTAAGGTTGTCGAGCTGGCAGATCACGCCGAACATGTCACTGCCGCTATCCAGCGTGATGCTGATATTCCCATCATCACCGGTACTGACTTCTTTAACTGTTCCACTGACCTGGACTACTTTATCCAGGTATTTTGAATTGGCGGCATTTTCGTCGCTTTCGAAGGCTGTGAACAATTCAGCGGCTGTCAATGTAATGTCCGCCTTAGCACTGTTCATATCCTGGAAAGGCTTGTTATAGATTAAATATCCTACTCCCGCCCCCAGGGCAACCAGTAATACTAAAGCCACCAAATACTTTTTCATATAATTGTGTTTTTATATTTCGTCAAAAAGAACGGCTGAGGGGGGTTAATTATTGGGGGCCCCGTCATCGATCCATTGCTCGATCCGGGCGATCAGGCAATCCCCCAATTGAGGGGCGCTCTGTGGCATCGGCGAGTAGCCGGACTGATGTTTAACGGCTCCCAAAAGGCGGCCACTATCGGCAAAGCCCTTCAGGTTATCATAGCCTTCGAGTACGACATTGCCAAGATTAGCTGCTGCGCTGTGGCATTGAAGGCAGTTATTTTGGATAATTGGAGCGACAATCCCACTGTAAGTCACATTATTCGTATTGCATTCCTGTATAGGGTACAATTCTTCCTCCACATCATAATAACAACCATTAACTACCAGCAAAACCAAAGAAAGCGATACTGCGAAAAAAGCAAATCTCTTCAT
>JACJXV010000006.1 GCA_020636445.1 Lewinellaceae bacterium
CGGGAGTTTGAGCCGTAATGCGTTCCCAGATTTCGTATTCAACATTATGTGCCCGCAGCACAACTCTGGCCCGGGAATGTTGTCTGATGGTCGCAAGATAAGGCGTCAGATAGAGCGTTTCCAGGAGGATAACGTCATATTTCTCCCGATCCAGGAGATCTTTGAGGGCATCAGTAAACGCTGCCGACAAAAAGCGACTGATATGATAAGAATCTTTCGAGAAGAGATTTAGAAAGGCTGCATCGGGGCGCAAAGCCGTATCTACGTCAACTACAGTTACCTGCCGGTAAAATTGTTGGACAGGATCCGTGGCATCGGCCCGGGCGTAGTGCTTAGGCGTATTCATGGCCAGGAGGTCCAAGGTACATCCTTGTTCCCAAAGCCCGTGTGCCAGACTATGAATAGCAATGGATTCCCCGTCTTTGATAGGGAATGGATATTTCTTGCAGAGTTGAAGTATCTTCATGCCAGCGGGTAACTAATTACCCTTATTCTGTCAGTAATATTTCTTCGTCATCCGGACTCCAGGCCGGGTCAACCACGCACAAAAAGCGCAGTACATCCTCTCCGTCATTTACCACGTACTGATGGGCTCCAGCCGGAATGAAGAGCACGTCTCGTTCCCTTAACCGTGTTGGGGTTCCATCTACATAAGCCGTTCCCTGGCCTGCCAATATAATGTAAGTTTCAGAATGTTCCCGGAGTCGATGTGGTAAAGAAGCTTTCCCGGGGTCAAGTTCTGCCTCGGCCAGCGAATAAGTAATAGCCAGGCGATCCTTTTGCGGATGCAAAACCTCCCGAATGCGTGTTTCGTCACCGGCGGCAAATGCTACAATATCCGGAATATGTTTTCGCATCATCATAAATTATTGGGTAAGCCGGTAGTGTCTAGTAGGCACTACCGGCTTTGCGACAAATTATGGTTTAGTCCACTGATTATTACTGGTATTGACATCCGCTAAGCGCTGCGTAGGATCAATCGTCACAGTAGCTATGGAGCCGAACGATTCCGGAATCACCAGGGTGTAAGCAGGGTTCACCCATGACCAATCGGGCGCAACCCGGAAGGTAGACTGCGCACCTTCAGCCGATTTAGCCCCCCGCATCATTTCCAGCGGAATGGTGTAAACAATCGATGAACCATCAGTCAGCGTAATCACTACATCCACCGGCATTGGCATAACGCCCACTTTTGCCAATTGAATTTCCGTTCCGCCGCCATTTGTAGCAGCTGAAACGCTTGTAACACCGTAATCAATGGTATGTGTAGTGTTTACAAAATACTCGCGATACCAGTCCAACTCCAGCCCTGATTCTTTTTCAAAAATCCGAATCAGGTCATTGGCATTCGGATGTTTTAATTTCCAGGTATTGAAATACCGCAGGAGCGCCCGATCAAAAACCTGCTTACCCACAATGTATTCCAGTTGGTTCATAAATACCGCCCCTTTGGAGTAGGCCGCAGTACTGTAAGCCCGGTTGGTAACAAAGTGATCCGAATGAATAGAAAGTGGTTCTTCCATATCGGTGCGAGCCAGACGGAGGTAGCCAGCATAACTTCCCAACTGCGGATTGGCTTGTTTACGGGCTCCCGGAAAGGCTTCTATTTCGCCCAGGTAACTCATGACACGTGAAGAAGCATAGGAGGTGAAACCTTCGTCCATCCAGGCATACAAACTTTCGTTAGTGCCCAACATCATCTGGTACCAGCTATGCATCAGTTCGTGTACTGCAACCCCCACCAGGCTCCCCAGCGAGCGTTCTCCGGTAATCAGGGTGGCCATCGGGTATTCCATACCGCCATCCCCCCCCTGGATGAATGAGTACTGTTTGTACTGGTACTGGCCAAAATTGGCATTGATGTAATCAAATGCCTGGTCCATAATTTTTGGGAGAGCTTCCCAGTTTTCTTTGGTCCGCTCATTCTCCTGGTAGAAGAAATTCAACACCAGGCCATCTTTACGGGTGAGCGAGGTATGCTTGTAATCCGGATCGGCAGCCCAAAGGAAGTCGTGTACGTCAGGGGCGACAAAATGCCAGTGCAATTTGTTACCAGTTACCGGTTTAGGTGTTTTTCCGGCAGGAAGATAACCCTTGCCAATTTCTTCAGCGTTCTGCAAATACCCTGTCGCCGCCACGGTAAATGCTTTATCAATATGAATGGTTACATCGTAATCCCCCCAGACGCCGTAAAATTCGCGACCGATGTAGGGATTCGCATGCCAGCCCTGGTAGTCGTATTCACACATTTTGGGATACCACTGGGCCATAGAATAGTCAATGCCTTCGGCGTTATTGCGCCCAGAACGACGGATCTGGAGGGGTACCTGTCCCTGAAACTCCATTGCAAAAGTAGCTTGGGAATTCGGCAGGATTGGTTCTGTCAGTTGTACTTCCAGGATAGTTCCGACTACTTCATACGTAACGGGTTTACCGTTATGTTGGAGTGACAAAATTTTCTGGTAGCCGATTTCCTGTGGTGACAAGGCAGCAATCCGTGCACCTACGCGTGGATCAGGGTCGGAAATAGTCCGGGACCGCACATCCATGGCACTGCCTGGTTGGAAAGCATTGAAATAAAGATGGTAAAAAACACGGTTCAGGGTGTCCGGAGAATTATTGGTGTACACCAGTGACTGTTTTCCCTGAAACTGATGCGCATTTACATCAAAATCCACATCCATTTGGTAAGAAACCCGCTGCTGCCAACGATCAGGTTGGGCCTGGGCGGTAAACGCCATAAAAGTGAAAGCAAAAAATAGATAGTTTGCCATTTTAACCATGCCAGTTGCTTTTTTTTGGTTATAAACAAAGAAAAGTGCTTCCCTCCATAAACGAAAAAACAGGGGTTAGTGATTGCACGGATGCAAAGTTGTTAAAAATTTGCCATTATCCAGACCGTCTGCAAAACAGTATTCCCCCGAAGAGGGGGATAATAATTTGGAATTTCCCCCACATTTGGATTATTTTGCGTCAGAAAATTCCACGAAAAAATACCCGCGATGAAAAATCAACAAAATTGGGGCCTTGGCTTTTTGCTTTCCGTTTTATGTTTAGCCGCCTTCAGCCGACTCCTCCCGCATCCGCCTAATTTTACCCCGGTAGGTGCTATCTCTCTTTTCGGTGCTGCTTACTTCTCCCGCAAATATTTAGCTATCTTACTGCCAATACTAGCCCTTTGGCTGAGTGATCTGGTGCTCAATAATGTGGTCTACGCCCAACAGTTTCCGGAATTCTACCCAGGCTTTACCTGGTTTGGTGTGCCCACGGTATATCTTGGCTTCGTTCTCATTGTTGGGCTGGGTTGGGCCCTTTTATCCCGCATAACCGCAGGAAAGCTTTTGGTGGCTAGCCTGGCTGCCTCCGTTCTATTCTTTCTGGTAACGAATGCCGGGGCCTGGTGGGCTGATCCCATTTATCCAAAGAATGCCGGAGGATTAGTTGCTGCCTATACCGCAGGAATTCCTTTCTTCTGGAACACCCTGCTTGGGGATCTCCTTTATACAGGAGTGCTTTTTGGCATTACGGAGTTTACCTTCCGGCGGTTTCCAGCGTGGCGACCCAATTCGGCTGTCTTTACTAAGGCCTAAGCAGATGAAGAACAGCCCTCCTGTGCTGCGGCCCGGAATCGATTTCTACCTGGAAAATGGGCGGTACGTCTTTACAGCACTTTTCCTGCGAGAACGAGGTTTTTGCTGTAACAGTGGTTGCCGGCATTGCCCATACCCCAAAGAGGATAATACTGTAAGTGCGGAACACACCGTTATTCCCAGGCAGGATGCTCCCCGGGAAACCCCCATACAACAACCTAAATCAGCAAACGCATGAAAAGAGCGCTTTCAGACGTAGATATCATGCTGCGAACATCGGTAGTTGCGGGTATCTTTTTTGGTCTCATCCTGATGCTGGTCAGGTTTATTCTTCAGCTGTTGCTGGGAACGCAAGGCAGTTTCGTTAAAAACGTACACATTGCCCTTTCACTCTTTCTGTTATGGTTAGTCGTCAGCACGGCTGTGCGCAGTGCCCATATGTTGCACAAAAAGATGAACCTCCTTATGCTCTGGCTGACGGGCGGCATTACAGCCATCTGGGGTCCACTGGTTGCCGCTTTTTTGCTTCCATTGGGGCGCAAGCTATCCCTGCCCCTGGGTCCCTGGCCTATTAATGCGAAAAGCTATGCCTTCTATCTTGGCTTAGGCTTATTATTTGCTTTTTTTTCGCTGATCCATCTGCGCATTAAAAATAAAGCCATTGGCAATATCCTGGAGCTATTGGCGATTGGATTAATTGTAGCCTATTTCCTTCGCGAAGTTTAAACGCAGTCCACTCCACCCGACTCACATCCCTATCATTTGGTTAAAAAAAACTGCCGACACCCCCGAAGGTGTAAATCGGCAGCTAACCCCAAAAAACCAAATGAAAACAATATTCTTAAAATAACCTTAGCAGGCTTTTTGATTTTCCATACATGACAAAGATAGTGGATATTTGGTTGCAAACCTTATCCGAAAACAATTTTTCAGTGGCCATTACGTAAATGAAACGACACTTTATTGGTAACTGATCGAATCACCTGAATTCCAATAATGATTGTAAAACGCGGACTCATTCTACTGTTCTGGCTATGTTTTTTCCTGGTCCTCGGCAAAGCCCAGGAAGGATTTTGGCCCCTTTCACAAGCTACCCGTTTTATCCCGGGTTGTCCAAGTAACCTGGTTAGGTCCTCTCAGGAGGGAGGTTTGATGCCTGCGGTAATTCGCTTGAATACCGATTGCACAGGAGTACTGCTTTCTTCGACAGGTTTAGTACTAACGGACTGGCAGTGCCTCCAGGAAAGCCTGGGGGGAAGGCTACCTACCAAATCGTTTATCGCTGCTGCTCTAGCCGATGAAATCCCTCTGGCAGATATTTCGGCCATGCAAACGGTGGCGGAACAGTTGGTTACCCCGCAAATCAATGCCGGGATCACCGATGAACTCCTTCCGGCACAGGCATTACAGCAACAGGAAGTTAATCGTTCGCAATTTTTGGCAACCATTCCGGCTGTTGCGGGCTTGCAAAACGACCTCCTGGCCTATCCACCAACCCGGGAGTTTTACTATCGCCAAACACGCAGTTTTCCTTCGGTAAAACTAGTGGCCCTTATTTCCCTCGCCGGCTCCAGACAGGAGGGGGTCGCCTTGCTGCGAATCACCACTCTGCCGGAAAATGACGAATCCCTCACTTTACCCGGGCAATGGCCAAAGCTTGCCTTGTCTACTCCTGGGGAAGAAAGAATTTTCTCGCTGGGCTATCCCCAACAAAGCTGGCATTTTCAGACAGCAACTTTTGCCCGACAATTCCTTGAGAAAGAGCTTCCGCTGGAATTAGCTATTCTGCGTGCATTGAATCAGGCAGCCAATCCTCAGGGGCTCACCTCCAGCGATCCTTGGCTGTATCAACTCAGGCAACGACAACAACAACTTCAGGCAGTGCAGGAACAACTGATGGACAGAGGCTATCTGGCGACCCAGATCGGCAAGGAGGCTGTTATCGCCCGAACCATTCAGGAACAACCACCCTCAGCCGCCACATCTCTTGGCAACGCCCAACAAGCCCTGCGCCACAGTCAAAGAGACCACCAAAAACCACAGCTTGCCCTACTGTGGGATCGCTATTGGAGGGATCGGGGAATGCCCCTTTTACGGGCAGTGACTTTCCTGGAAAACCTCGCTGGCCAAAAAACAATTTCTCAGCGAGTTCGCGACCAACTTCACGTGTTGTACCAGGATTTCAATGCGAACCGGGAACGGGTATTACTTGCTGCTCTTCTGGAAATTTACCTGAAAAATGATCAGCTAGCTGTCGCTCCCTATGCCAGCGAATTGGCCCAGGAAGCCCAAAAGGACTATCAGGCTATGGCCGCCAGCTTGTTTCGCAGAAGCCTGCTGGCGGATCCCCAACAGCTGCTAAAACAACTGGACCAGGAACCTGACGCTACGCTGGCCCAACTCCAAAAGGATCCCCTATTGTTGCTCGTAAGCCGCATCCGTAATCAACTCCAGGACCAAATGGGAAATTTTCGCCAGAAGAAGATCCAGGAACAGCAGTTCTTAAATGCCTATGCACAAGCCTTGCCATTGGCTTTCCCGGGCCAGCAAGTGTACCCGGAAGCTAATGGAACATTACGCTTGCTGGTGGGATACCGCAAAAAAGAATCGTTCGACCTGCAGCTCCCAGCAATCTCGGGATGTGCGGGGGCACCGATTTTTGATCAGGAAGGGAGGTTGATGGGGATTTTAGGAAACCCGCCAGTGAGTGCAGCCTGGTTGCCTTTCCCATTGGGAGAAGCACATGTTGCCTACTGGCCGACCCAACAATGGGTCCATTTTCTGGAAAACTCCGTACGAGGTCAGCAGCTATTGCAGGAAATGGGCCGGTAGTTTCAAGGGTTTATGCCGCTTCGCTAGGTTTATACCACTCACTGCGTTCGTTCGGTTTATATCGTTCGCGTTGCTCACTCGGTTTATGCCGCGTTGCTCGGTTTATAAAGTTTATGCCGTTCGCTATCGCTCACTCGGTTTATGGGGTTTATTTTTTCACCCAATGCGCCAACGCGCTAAAACCCAATACGCCAAGAGCTAACACGCTGAAACTGGTTTATGCCACTCACTGCGTTCGTTCGGTTTATATCGTTCGCGTTGCTCACTCGGTTTATGCCGCGTTGCTCGGTTTATAAAGTTTATGCCGTTCGCTATCGCTCACTCGGTTTATGGGGTTTATTTTTTCACCCAATGCGCCAACGCGCTAAAAACCAATACGCCAAGAGCTAACACGCTGAAACTGGTTTATACCACTCACTGCGTTCGTTCGGTTTATATCGTTCGCGTTGCTCACTCGGTTTATGCCGCGTTGCTCGGTTTATAAAGTTTATGCCGTTCGCTATCGCTCACTCGGTTTATGGGGTTTATTTTTTCACCCAATGCGCCAACGCGCTAAAAACCAATACGCCAAGAGCTAACACGCTGAAACTGGTTTATACCACTCACTGCGTTCGTTCGGTTTATATCGTTCGCGTTGCTCACTCGGTTTATGCCGCGTTGCTCGGTTTATAAAGTTTATGCCGTTCGCTATCGCTCACTCGGTTTATGGGGTTTATTTTTTCACCCAATGCGCCAACGCGCTAAAAACCAATACGCCAAGAGCTAACACGCTGAAACTGGTTTATACCACTCACTGCGTTCGTTCGGTTTATATCGTTCGCGTTGCTCACTCGGTTTATGCCGCGTTGCTCGGTTTATAAAGTTTATGCCGTTCGCTATCGCTCACTCGGTTTATGGGGTTTATTTTTTCACCCAATGCGCCAACGCGCTAAAAACCAATACGCCAAGAGCTAACACGCTGAAACTGGTTTATACCACTCACTGCGTTCGTTCGGTTTATATCGTTCGCGTTGCTCACTCGGTTTATGCCGCTTCGCTAGGTTTATAAAGTTTATGCCGTTAGCTATCGCTCACTCGGTTTATGGGGTTTATTTTTTCACCCAATGCGCCAACGCGCTAAAAACCAATACGCCAAGAGCTAACACGCCAAAAAACAAACATCCCGAACTTCGGCCGTAGCCAAAATCCGGGATGTTTCGGTAATTTAGTTCAACTCCTTAGGAGCAACTGTTATTTCTTATCATCTACTTCTTCGTATTCCACATCCGTGACATCATCACCCTGGGTGGCACTACTGCCATTGCTGGCGGTAGTATTGTCAGTAGGAGCTCCTCCTTGCTGCTGGGTAGCCTGGTAAATATCCTGGCTGGCAGCCTGCCATGCCGTATTCAGCTGTTCGCTGGCCTTATCCATTGCGTCGAGGTCCTCGGCTTTGTGCGCATCTTTCAATGCCGTTAAAGCAGTTTCAATCGCCCCTTTCTTATCCGCAGGAACTTTGTCGCCATACTCCCGCAGTTGCTTCTCCGTCTGGAAGATCAGTGAATCAGCAGCGTTAAGTTTCTCAGCACGCTCGCGGGTCTTGCGGTCTGCTTCAGCATTAGCAGCAGCCTCGTTCTTCATTCGTTCGATTTCTTCTTTGGATAATCCGGTAGAAGCTTCAATCCGGATGGACTGTTCTTTGCCGGTACCTTTATCCTTCGCCGAAACGTGCAGGATACCATTGGCATCGACATCGAACGTTACCTCAACCTGAGGCACCCCACGAGGAGCCGGCGGAATACCATCGAGAATAAAGCGGCCAATTGGTCGGTTATCGCGTGCCATGGGTCGCTCACCCTGGAGAATATGGATTTCCACAGAAGGCTGATTATCCGAAGCAGTTGAGTATACCTTAGATTTCTTGGTTGGAATCGTGCTATTGGCTTCGATGACCACATCGTATACCCCACCCATGGTTTCAATACCCAGTGACAGCGGAGATACGTCGAGTAACAAAACATCCTGAACATCACCACTCAGTACACCGCCCTGAATAGAGGCACCTACGGCCACTACTTCATCCGGGTTAACTCCTTTGTTGGGCTTTTTGCCAAAGAATTGCTCAACAGCTTCCTGGATTTTAGGAATCCGTGTTGACCCCCCTACCAGAATAATTTCGTCGATATCCGTTTTTTGCATACCTGCATCTTCCAGTGCTTTCCGGCAAGGCTCGAGGGTGCGATTGACAAGGCTATCAACCATCTGCTCGAATTTTGACCGGGAAAGCTTCACCTGCAAGTGCTTGGGTACTCCGTCTACAGCGGTGATATACGGCAAGCTGATTTCCGTTTCCGTTGAAGATGAAAGCTCGATTTTAGCTTTTTCAGCAGCATCTTTCAAGCGCTGTAGTGCAATAGGATCTTTGCGCAAATCAATCGCTTCCTGTTCTTTGAACGTATCGGCAAGCCAATCAATAATTACGCGGTCGAAGTCATCCCCGCCCAGGTGGGTATCCCCATTGGTGGATTTAACTTCAAAAACACCTTCACCTAATTCCAGGATAGAGATATCAAACGTACCCCCACCCAAGTCGAAAACGGCGATAGTCATATCGCGGTTACGCTTATCAAGGCCATAAGCAAGTGCAGCAGCTGTCGGTTCGTTAATAATCCGTCGGATGTTCAAACCAGCAATTTCACCTGCTTCTTTGGTAGCCTGTCGTTGAGAGTCATTGAAGTAAGCCGGTACGGTTACCACAGCTTCAGTAACTTCCTGACCCAGGAAGTCTTCCGCCACTTTCTTCATTTTCTGCAGAATAATCGCAGAAATTTCCTGTGGGGTGTATTGACGGCCGTCGATATCGACCCGCACCGTGTCATTATCCCCCTTGGTTACCGGGTAGGCCGACATTTTGATTTCATTGCCTACTTCGCTGTAACGGTGCCCCATGTAGCGCTTAATGGAAGCAACAGTACGGGTTGGATTGGTGATTGCCTGACGCTTGGCAGGATCACCTACTTTCCGCTCACCGTTATCCATGAAAGCCACTACCGAAGGCGTTGTCCGGCGTCCTTCCTCATTAGGGATAACAACGGGTTCGTTACCCTCCATTACGGCAACACAAGAGTTCGTCGTACCAAGGTCAATCCCGATAATTTTACCCATGTTATATGATTTTAAAGTTTATGCATTTGATTTCCCCTTTTCCTTTACAAGGGCTATGCCAAGACCTGTTTTGCAGCCATAAGCCTGCCAGGCCAACCAAAAATGGCAGAAAAAAGACCTGACACATCGGCAAAGGCGCCGAAGTGTCAATCAACTGTCAATATGACAGTTTTGCGGATTATTGGAAATTCAACTGCCGGGTATATCGCCCATCGCGCAGGGAGTCAAGGGATGGCCCATTCAGGAAAATACCCGTGCGTTGCGCTGTAGCACGGGAAGATAAGACACCAACTCCTTCCGAAATATTGCTAAACACAGGGGTCAGCTGGGAGCTGGTTATTCCGGTATTGATTTGATTAAGTTGGTAAATATCAGCGAGCTCACGGCCTCCTGCCAATAAGGAGATGGAGATACTATCAAAAACCCGAACACGGTTAGGAGCATTAGCCAGCGCTTCCCCAATGAATTGGTAAAACTGTTCTCCTTTAATCACCCACTGCTGCCGTTCTTCTTCCGAGGTGCGGACCATGTCGCGGGTAAGCACCCATTCCAATTGCCGCGAAACAAGCTGCCCGCCAGCTGCCGGATCAGCTTCCCGGTAATTGATTAATAGCCGCAAATCAAAAAGCTGGGCTTCCAGGGCTGCGGACCAGGCCAGCGTAACATTCCGGTCATAACCCATATTAATGGGATTTGCAGGGGTACCTTCCCGCAAATCCAAGGTTCCCAACACGGTAGTTTGTGCAGTAACCGGAGGTTTTCCATCTCCCCGATTGATGACTAACTCCAGGATTTCGCCCCCTTTTAAGTTTAAGTCCCTGGCGTGAACCTTGTACAAGTAGTTAGGCGATTGCGCAAAAGGACCCGCTTGCCGCGGATAGCCCTCAGCATTGCCATCCACCCGCGATAAATTCACTGTCTTCCCGTTAATTTTATTGACCAGTTGAACTTGCAAAGCAGGGTAATACAACGAATCAGGACGTTGTGCTATCGCTGTGGCGTCACCTCCCGGTTCCAGAAATGCCTTTTCTATCCGAATATAATGAGCAGTATCCTGCCGGGAAATAAACCCGTAGACAATGGGAATATCCTGCCAGGGAGCTTCCAGGGAAAAATCGGTACTGCAGGCCCCCAAAACCATAATCATCCCCAATAAACCTAAGCGGGCTAATCCTTTCATGGTGATAACAATTTGCCCAAAAGTAAGCCTTTACCGGTAAAGTATTGATATTGGATTCGCCCTTCCTCCGACAAACAAGGTTCTCAGGCTGGCCAGAACAAGGATAAATCCAGCGCAGTACCGCAAAAGCTATTCTTGAGCATTTATATGATTCCAAACAATAATCAGCTCAACTTGAAGGTAATTATAGAAAAGGATATTCCGTTGAGATTTTCGCTTCTGTCTGACCAACGTTTGAAATGTAATTAAACCAATAATCAAGTGGGGAATTTCCAACAGGGAACAAAAGCCGCCATAATTTTTGGTAACTTTCCGCCCTTAAAAACATCTTCATGTCCGTCAACAAGGAAATCAAGCGCGTTACGACTCATGTGCTGCAAGCCATGAAGGCCGAAGGGCAAAAAATTGCCATGCTTACTGCCTACGACTACTCAATGGCCAAGCTAATCGATGGGGGTGATGTTGATGTAATCCTGGTTGGCGATTCAGCCTCTAATGTTATGGCAGGCCATGAAACGACCTTGCCGATTACCCTGGATCAGATGATTTACCATGCTTCTTCCGTTGTACGAGCAGTAAGGCGTGCGCTGGTAGTGGTAGATCTTCCCTTTGGATCCTATCAGGGTAATTCCAAGTTAGCGCTTGAGTCGGCTATCCGCATTATGAAAGAAGCCGGCGCACATGCTGTTAAACTGGAAGGCGGTGCTGAGGTTGCCGATTCCATAAAGCGGATTTTAAAGGCCGGTATACCCGTCATGGGGCACCTGGGCCTGATTCCACAATCCATTTATAAATTTGGCACCTATACCGTGCGGGCTAAAGAAGAAACCGAAGCCGATAAACTCCGCGAAGATGCCCTGTTGCTACAGGAACTGGGTTGCTTTGCTATCGTTTTAGAGAAAATCCCTGCCGGCCTGGCCACCGAAGTAACGCAATCCCTTTACATCCCCACCATTGGCATCGGTGCTGGTGGGGGTACTGATGGTCAGGTATTGGTATCCCATGATATGCTAGGTATTACGATGGATTTCACTCCCCGTTTTTTGCGGCGGTACCTCAATCTGGCCGAAACGATCCAGGATGCGGTTCGCCATTACACCCAGGATGTAAAATCCCGTGACTTCCCAAATGAGCAGGAGCAATACTAGTAGTATGTCAACTGGGAGGCTAAGGGTTAGTTATCGAATTCTGACCCCAACCAGGCTATGCTCAGAAATTAGAAATTAGAAATGAGAAACCAGAAACCGAAGTGCAGGAACCACACGCCTGCTCAAAGCTTGTCTGCCTATGGCGGGCTTCGACGGATAAAAAATCGGACGGCGTTTAGTAAAAAACGCTCACCGTTTTCTAACGCCAGAGTTAACAGTTCACCCCGACAAAGTCAGAGCAGAGTTTTTTGCTTCTCACTGAATTTCTTCATTGACAAAGACTAGTTTACATTTTGCTGTCGTTTAGCTTTTCAGTAATCTGTTTGCAACCCAACTCCAAACCCATTACGATCATTGGTTATGAAATCTGCTTCCCGTCTTTCCGTACTTTTGGCATTGGCTTTCCTGGTGCTGGTTGGCACCTTCCTCTATCGTCGGCTTTTTGTAGGGGCTATACTTCCGAACACCGGCGAAGAAGTATTCGTAAAGATCCCTACCAATTCAACATTTGAGGAAGTTGTTACCCTGCTATCAGCCCAGGGTATTATCAAAGACGAAGCCTTGTTCCGTCGCTTGGCGGATTATATGAAATACCCGCGTGATCCGATGCGCGCAGGTCGTTACAAGGTAGAACCGGGGATGACCACCGTGGAACTCATCCGCTTGCTCCGTAGCGGGCCCCAAAGCCCGGTTAGAGTGGTATTAAATAATGAGCGCCTGATCGAAGAAGTCGCTGCTAAAGTAGCTGGATTTCTGGAGCCTGACTCCCTAACGCTGCTTAATCTCCTGACCGATGCCGATTATCTGGCGAAAATCGGGTATACCCCTGATAATTTAATGACGATCTTCATCCCAAACACCTATGAATTCTTCTGGAACACCTCCCCTGAGCAGTTTATGGACCGGATGATTCGGGAGCACAAAGCTTTTTGGGACAAAAACAGCCGGCTCGATAAAGCCAAAAAACTGGGTTTGTCGCCCGAAGAAGTATACACCCTGGCTTCTATCGTTGAAAAGGAAACCCTGCGTAATGATGAAAAACCCCGGATTGCCGGGGCCTACCTCAATCGCCTGCGCATCGGGATGCGACTCCAGGCCGACCCCACTGCCGTATTTGCCCGCCGCGATTTTACCACCGGCCGGGTAACTGAATTTCATACCAAGTTCGATTCGCCTTACAACACCTATTTATACGCAGGCCTGCCGCCGGGGCCTATTGCGATGGCCTCCATCTCCAGTATCGATGCCGTGCTCAACCCGGAGAACCACCAGTATATCTATTTCTGTGCCCTGGGCGATGGGACTGGGTATCACGCCTTTGCTGAATCCTATAATCAGCACTTACGCAATGTGGCACGCTACAAGGAGAACCTCAAAGAACGAGGATTGCTTTAGACCATATCCTAAAAAAATCGTGGCTTTTTCATATTGCCCCTTTCCTTTTTAGGGGATAACCTTTATTTTTATTCAGTGACCTTTTAGGTTTATATGATACACGTGAGTGATTGTACAGTCCTTGAGGTAGTGTTCTAGTTCATAAACCCCGGTTAATGCCCTTCATTTTGCTGGCCATTCTCCGGCACCCGTAATTCCAATCTCCCCTTGTCATGCCATGGCGCCCTTTTACCATAAGTTCGGGCGGTGTGAACTGTATTGCTTTATTCCACCAAATCAATGCAACATGAAAAATCGGATATTGAGCCTGGGAATCTGTTTTCTCTACTCATCCATGATTCCCCTTTTCGCCCAGGAGGCTCCCATGAAGTTCGGAAAGGTTAGTGCCGAGGAACTGCAAATGCGGGTCTATGAGCCGGACACGACAGCCTCAGCCCTCGTTCTGGGGGATTACGGAACCCTTGCTTTTCGCTATGAAGGAGATAAAATGGTTACCTATTTGACCCGGCATACTCGCCTGAAAATTCTCAAGAGGGCCGGCTTTGAATATGGGGACATCTCGATCCCGTTTTACAGTAAAAACCGGACCGAGCAAGTTTTCAGCCTGAAAGCAGAAATATTCCAGCCCGATGGCAGCAAGCGAGCATTGTCCAAACAAGACTTTTTCGAAGAACAAGTGAGTGAAAATGTCACCCGCATCAAGTTTACTTTCCCCGAGATCCAGGAAGGAAGTATCATCGAGTATCAATATCAACATTCAGATGAGAATTTCTTCACCCTCCCCGAATGGTATTTCCAGGGGGAAGTTCCCGTCTTATGGAGTGAATATCGCCTGGATGTTCCCCAATTCTATTCCTATGTTGTCCTGACGCAGGGTGCCCAACCGGAGATTGCAGAATCGCCTAAATCAGCCGAGCGCTTTCTTTGGGGGAACGATATGCTGGATAATGTGGAGGTCACCCATTATCGTTATCGCATGAGCAATGTTCCAGCGCTGCGGGAAGAAGGGTTCATCACAACCATGGATGATTATCTGGCCCGGATTCGCTTCCAATTAGCTTCTGTAAACTTTAATTCCATCCGGAGGCCAGTGATGAGTTCCTGGCAAAAAGTAGCTGAAGAACTCAACGAACACCCCTTTTTCGGCTATCAATTAAAGCGAAAAGGAGTACTCAATAAAATCAAATCAGGGCTGGACCCCCTGCTGGCCGGCACTGAAGATCCCGAAGCACGAATCCGAATCATCTATGATTTTGTCAATAAAAACTACACCTGGGATGGACGTTACAGTTTTCTCTTTAGTGAAGGGATGGATAAAATTGACGATCGTAAACAAGGGACATCAGGTGATTTAAACTTATTACTGGTAGCACTACTGCAAAGTTATGACCTGGAAGCCTACCCCATGCTTGTTAGTACCCGGGGCAATGGCCGACCAGTCGATTTGTACCCAATTCTCGATCAATTCAATCATGTGATTGTTTATGTAAGTCTGGGCGACCGGTATTTGCTGCTTGACGCAGGTAACAACCACCGGCCAGTCGGATTACTGCGGATAAGTGCCTTAAATCAACAAGGGTGGCTCGTAAATCCAGCTAATCCCATTTGGATACCAATTGTTCCCCAAACCAGTAAATCAGTTCAGTTTTTTCATCTCGACATTGACCCGGAGACTGGCTCCCTCGCTGGATCCCTTTCAGCCTCTTTCGAGGGATATGAAGCGGTAGATTTTCGGGATGAACTACTGGAATCCACGGGCGTTCGGAAAGTAGCCGAAGATGTTGTGGCCAAAGAAGCGCCGATCATTAATTACAGCGAGGTAGAGGTGACTGGTTTAGAGGATCTTTACCAACCTATCCGCTACAAAGCAACCGTTGGCATTCCCGAAGGTGTAAGTGTTGCCGGAGACCTGATTTATCTCCAACCGGTTATCCTGCCTAATTTTAGCGAGAACCCGTTTAAGCAGATCCAGCGCAGCTACCCTGTTGATATTCCCCATCCGATGGAGTTCAAATACATCCTCAATGTGGCCTTGCCCCCAGGATACAGCCTTGAAAGTCAACCCGAAAACATAAATCTGGTTCTACCTGATAATCAAGGTCGTTTTTTGTTTCAATCCCGTTTAACAGATAAATTCTTACAAATAACCAGCACCATTCAGTTACAAAAATTACACTGGGAAGCAGCGGAGTACGCTGGCATCAAACAGTTTTTCAATTTACTCATCGAGAAACAACAAGAACCTGTTGTTTTGAAAAAAATGAACTGATGCGATTCTGGTTTATCGTCACCATTTCCCTCCTGGCAACCTGCTCTCAAGGGCAAATTGCCTCGGCGGGGCTAATTGCTGATTCCCTGCGGGAAAATGCCCGCCAGATTATCCGTTCGGAAAGCACCCAGCTGCGAATCCTCAATGACAACGAAGCGGAAATCACTTATTCCCTTGTTGTTACAATAATTGATAATTTATCGGATGCCGGCGATCTGGTGGTCGGCTACGATAAGGACAGTCCGGTTAGTCAATTCGAGGCTAAACTCTATGACCACCAGGGAAATTTTATTCGCAAAGCCCGCAATGATGAAATTAAGGATTATGCGGCCGTTGACGGATTTTCGGTTTATCAGGACAACCGAATAAAGGTCCTGCAATTGACCCATAGTACTTATCCATTCACAATCGCTTTTAGTTACCGCCAAAAACTACAAGGCATCCGCTTTGCCAGTCTTCCCGACTGGCAAATACAATCTTTTCATACCGCAGTAGAATCCAGTAGCTTTGAAGTGACCATTCCCCCGGATATTCCTTTGTTGTACGAAGCCAGAAACATCAGTCTAGCCCCGAAAATAGCCTCTATTAATAATAATAAGAAGTATTCCTGGCAAGTAACTAACCTGAAGGCCATCGTTCAGGAGCCTTATCTCCCCAAACACGACCAGATCCTGCCTGCCCTGAAAATGGCACTCGGTAAGTTTCGCATCGACCAGAATCGCGGCAGTATGACCTCCTGGGAAGCCTTTGGCCAATTTATTCATCAACTCTTTGAAGCACAGCAGGACACGCCTGCAGCACTCCAGGCAGAGGCCCGTCAGTTAGTTGCCGGCGTGACGAACCGGCGGGAAAAAATAGACCGGCTTTACCGGTTTATGCAGCAAAAAATGCGCTACGTGAGTATTCAGCTTGGTATCGGCGGCTGGCAGCCCTTTCCTGTTTCTTACGTGGAGCAAAATAAATTTGGCGATTGCAAAGCACTGACTAATTACATGATTGCCTTATTAGCGGCCGTTGACATCCCGGCCTTTCCTGTTTTGATTGAGGCCGGAGAATCACAGGCATTACTAAGTCCAGACTTTGCCAATTCCGAATTCAACCATGTCATCCTTTATATCCCCGACGAAGATTATTGGTTGGAATGCACCTCCAGTTACGATCCCCCTAATTTTCTCGGAGCAGCTACTGCCAACCACCAGGCGTTGCTGATTACTCCCACCGGAGGTAAACTCATTACCACTCCCCTATCCCCTGACTCGAGCAACGTTCGCACCTGGACCGGTGAGTTGCATTGGACCCCAGCAACCGAGCCAATACTGGATATTTCGGCCAACTTCTCGGGGCTGGAGCATGAAATATACCGGGCTCTTTTTCATGAAGTGACTGCGGACGACCGGCAAAAATATTTACTGCGGGAAAAATTCTCCCATCTTGCCGTTAACCAGGTCAATAAAATAGATCTTTTAGCCAGCCCTGACGAAGCAAAGGCTACCCTCTCCTTGCAGGCTACCCTGGCCCGGCTGGGAACCCGCGCAGGAAAACGAATGTTTCTTCCGGTAAACCCACTGCAGCCACTGACGTTGGTACCCCCTGCTGATGACAACCGCTGCTTTCCCGTTATCCAACAACAAGGATATGTGGAGACTTGCGATTTCCAGCTCACGCTTCCTCCGGGATACAGCATTGAAGCTATTCCCTTTCCCGATAAGGAGTTAAATTCTCCATACGGAACCTGGAAAATGCATATTGAAATAGCGGAGGACACCATCCGTATTCAACGGCATCTCAGCGTTGTTTCCGGGAAATTTCCCGCAGCAGAATATGCGGCGTTTAGTCAGTTTTTTCGCGATGTAGCGAAGCAGGATGGCAACCGCATTGTTCTTGTCCAGGAGTAGCGAAAATTTCGCCAGGAAATAACTTCAAATGACTGATAACCGTTACTTTCGTGCATCCGTTCACGCAATCGCATACAAGCAATGGGTAAACTTACGGTAGCAATCATCACCGGCGGCGACGTCGCCGAAAGAGGTATTTCGTTGCAAAGTGCAAAAACTATCCAACAGCACCTTGCACCCGAGAAATACGAAACGTATGTAATCGACTTTTCACAAGGCGTTTTTCGGGAGCAACAATCAGGCACTGCTGTGGATCTGAATGGCTTCCGCCTGCACCTGGGCGACCGGGAAATCCGCTTCGATCTGGCTTACCTGATCCTGCACGGGCACCCTGCCGAGGATGGCAACCTACAGGGGTACTTCCGCATGATGGGGATCCCCTTCACCGGCTGTGATATCTTTGCAAGCGCGCTGACCTTCGACAAGCAAGCTACCAAAAATTACCTGGCCAAATTTGACATCCCCATGGCTCCCTCAGCGCTCCTGCATAAGGGCCACCCTTATGACTTGGTGGATCTTTTAAAAATGGGGCTTCCCTTGTTTGTCAAACCTAACAAAAATGGTAGTAGCTACGGGGTTACCAAGGTAAAAACCGCTGCTGACCTGGAGCCGGCTATTGCGCTGGCTTTTGATTTCGACAATGAAGTCGTCGTGGAAGGATTCCTCAATGGCTCCGAATACTCCAATGGTGTTTTCCGGGATGGTGAAAATATCGTTGTGTTGCCCATAACGGAGATCGTTCCCCACAACGAATTTTTTGATTACGCCGCCAAATACGAAAATAAAAGCGACGAAATAACCCCTGCACGCCTTTCCGAAGAACTCACCTTGAAATGCCAGGCGCAAACAAAGAAAATCTACGAAGCCATTGGCTGCCAGGGAGTTGTTCGGGTAGACTCTATCAAGGTTGGCGATACCTTTTATTTCCTGGAAGTCAACACTATTCCCGGAATGTCAGAGGCCAGTATTGTGCCTCAGCAAACTCGAAATTTCGGCTGGACTGTAGGGCAATTACTGGATAGGGTTATCGCCGAAGCATTGGCCCGAAATTAATCACGCTGTCAGCAGCAAAAATAGCAAAGGGGCTGGATGTTGACATCCAGCCCCTTTGTTGTTATAGCTAAAAAGATTCCGTGCTTTACTGCTCGTTCTCTTTCTTGCCTTTCTTTTCTTTCTTGGCCTTATCTTTTGCTTTGGCCTTAGCAGCTTCAGCACGTGCCTGACCAAATTCGCGGCCACTCATTTCGCCTTTTTCCTTGCCGTAAGCATGCCCTTTGTCATGGTCTTCATGCGCACCTTCACCATGTTCCCCTTCCTTCTCTTTTCCCTTCTCCTTCATGCCCTCCGATTTTTCTGCGGCAGCCTCTTGGGCTTCCTTAGCTGCTTCATTAGCCTTTTCATTAGCTGCTGTTTCAGCATTCCCACGCTCTTTATTTTTCATGGCTTCGGCTTTGGCCTTGGCCGCTTCTTCCTGCGTCTGTTGTTGGGCAGCTTGCTCTGTCTTTTCTTTAGTGGCCTGTTTCGCCTTTCCTTTACCATTACCCTGAGCCTGGGCGACATTGGTCAGTAGAGAGAAAGTCAGCAGCAGTACTGCAATGCTTAGCAATCGATTCGTCTTCATGTTTTTACGTTTTGGTAATCAGATGACCTTTAGACTATGCCAGGGAGCAGAGTCACACGGCGAGGGAAAAACAAAATCCCATATTTCTGATAATCAATTATTTAAAAAATAAACAATAAGAAATATTTAACAAAAAAACAACTTCTGCATTTAATCCGCCCCTTGTAGCGCTACGTCATCTTTATCATGAACAAAGAGCGTAAAAATAGCCGCAATTACGAAGGATGCACCTCCTATAGCCATTGCGTAAATGGCATTGCCCGCAAAGAAATGGCGCAGTAAAAAACCTAAAATTGATGCAGCGACAATTTGCGGAATAACAATAAAGAAATTAAAAACGCCCATGTAATACCCCATCTTATCCGAAGGTAAAGATCCCGTAAGGATCGCATAGGGCATAGAAAGGATGCTGGCCCAGGCAAAGCCAATGCCTATCATGGATACCAATAGTAACTGGGGGTTTTCGACAAAAAATATGGAAACTAATCCAGCTGCCCCTAACAGTAAGCTGATAATGTGCGTCATCTTGCGACTGGTTCGTTTGGCAATAACGGGTAATAAAAAGGCCACTAAGGCTGCAATGCCATTGTATACAGCAAAGCATACCGAAACCCAGTCTGCGCCATTATTGTAAGCTTCGGTTGTGGGGTCATTAGAACCAAAGACCGTACTGGTTACCGCAGCAGTGGTGTAAATCCACATGGCAAATAAAGCAAACCAGGAGAAAAACTGCACAACTGCCAACTGCCGCATGGTGGCTGGCATTGTGCGAAAATCGTTCATGATGGTAACAAAGCCACCTTGTGAGCGCCCGCCCTGCTGTAAGATACCCGCCAGCACCTGCAAGAGGCCAAAGACGACAATACCCCCCGCCAGGATGTAAACTTCCTGCTCTACTGATGCCCGGCTGAGCAACCAGACCAAAACCGCACCTAATGCAATCAAAATAGCTCCCGTCCGTATTTGCTTATTGCCAAAAGAGGAGAACTCCTCAGCTGTTTGCGGACCAGCCGCAAAATGGTTTTCCTGCTCATGGTTCTCGGAAAAGGCAGCCAGTTGCTCCGGGGAATATTCCCGGGTTCGAAAAACGGTCCAGAATACAGCCGTAAAAAACATGGCAGCCCCCGCGTAAAAAGACCATTTTACGGATGGTGGGATGACTCCTTCGGGAGCGACATTACTAACCCCAAGCCAGTTCGTAAACACCCAGGGCAGTAAGGAGGCTACGACCGCTCCAACACCGATAAAAAAGCTCTGGGTTGCAAAGCCGGTGGTCCGTTGTGAAGAAGGCAACATGTCCCCAACAAAAGCGCGAAAGGGTTCCATCGAGATATTGATAGAACTATCCATAATCCAGAGCACCCCGATAGCAAAATACAGGGAGGGAGAATTTGGCATAACAAAAAGAGCCAGGGTAGCCAGCACAGCACCTACCATAAAGTAAGGGCGACGACGCCCAAAACGGGGATGCCAGGTACGATCACTCAAATAGCCAATAATCGGTTGCACGATCAACCCGGTAACAGGAGCAGCCAACCAGTAAACGGCCAGGTTGCTGGTTTCCCCGCCTAGTGTTTCGAAGATCCGGCTGACATTGGCATTTTGCAGGGCAAATCCGAATTGAATGCCCAAAAAGCCGAAACTCATGTTCCAAATATCCCAGAACCCAAGGCGAGGTTTAACCCCACTCAGTGAGGCTGTTTGGTTGTCCATAACAGTACTGTTTAGCGGTTAGTTAATACCATATAGCCCCATGGAGGAAGACTTACCCGGGCATCAGCTCTAAGAGATACCGGTTCGCCCGTGAATAAATCCATATAATTTCCCTGCGAGCGATTCCCCATTAGGTGGAAGCTGCCAGGTTCGTTGGACAGGTTCAGGACCACCAATAACCTATCCGCTCCTTTTTCCCGTGTAAAAGCGTAACAGCGATTATCATCATTGGTAGTTATCCGCATGGGTTCGCTGCCTGCTGCACCCGCCCATAGTGCTGAGTTGTTCTTGCGCAAACGAAGAAGCCGGCGATAAAAATCATTCTTGGTGAAATCACCCCAATCGATGACATCTTTTTCAAAAAAGGAAAGTCGTTTATTCAAACCTGCTTCCTGCCCTGAGTAGATCAGAGGAATTCCATCAAAGGTAAAGGCGAGCACAGCCAGGGCGTCAACCGCAGCACCCATTCGTTCGTATTCCGTTCCGTTCCAGGAGTTTTCGTCATGGTTGGTAATGAAATTCATATGGTATCCACGCTTAAACTTTTCCCGATCGGCCTCATACCATTTTTGGATATCATTAGCATTCTTCTTGCCCTGGGCAATTTCATTAAGCAGATGATGAAAAGACCACCCATAGGATGCCGCAAAAAGGCCTTCGTTGCGATGGGCTGGTATTTCTGCTTCAGCCAGCATAAAGATATCCGGGCGAATATTACGGAGAGCTGCTGACGCCTCCCGCCAAAAATCCAAAGGCACCTCGCTGGCAACATCGACCCGGAAGCCATCCACCCCTGCTGATTGAACCCAGTAGGACATGGCCTGAATCATAGCACCCCGCATTTCCGGGTTATCGTAGTTCAGATCTGCTACATCGGTCCAGCCCCAACTCTTTCCTGTTTTGGGATCAATAGGATCAATAATTTCACCTTTGCTGTTCTGAGTGTAATAATCAGGATGATTAGTTATCCAGGGATTATCCCATCCTGTGTGGTTGGGCACCCAATCGATAATAACATGCATTCCCTGAGAATGGGCCAAAGCCACCATTTTAGTGAAATCTTCCAGCGTACCGTAATCCGGGTTTACCCCCAAATAGTCACCAACAGCATAATAACTGCCCATAGTCCCTTTTCGCCGGACCTTGCTGATTGGATGAACAGGCATAAACCAAAGGATAGTTACCCCCATTTCCCGCAACCGGGGAATATCCCGGGCAAAAGCATTGAAGGTTCCCTCCTCTGTGTATTGGCGGACATTCACCTCGTAGATATTGCCGTCCTTAGCCCAGTCGGGTGTCGCTATTTCTGAAGCAACAACAATGTTAGATTGGTTCTCCTGGCTCACGTTTGTTTGCCGACACCCCATGCTGGCAATGGTCAAACCAGCCAAGACTAACAAACGCCATAAATATTTCTTCATCAGTTTGGATTTCCTTTATTCTGTTATGCCAAATTGCTGTTTGGTAGGACTAGAAAGCATTTTGATCGCCTTGGCTAATCCGGATTCTTTATCCGCGGAGTTTTTGGTTTTCACCCACGACATGACTTCTCCGGCAGCTTCAACGCCCTGAATTTCATATTCTACATCCCGAAAATCATCCACTGCTGAGTCGATGAAAATGTTCCGGAAAGTTTCACCCGGTCGGTGCATACTTGGTTTTTCCTCGATAAACCAGGTGCCGTAATCATTTTGATCCTCCCAATGCCCCCCTACATAAGTGCCATCGGGATTAAACCGATACCAGGTACCCTTTCGGGGAACCCCGGCTCCGGGCCTATCCGGAATTACATAAAATTCAAACACCCAAAACGCGGCCGTCAAAAGCGGAGTCTCCCGAAAATTAGCAGGTGTAATGGGTGACGCAGCACGTCCGGTCGCAACCACTTGCTGTTTACCACTTTCTCCGTCTTTCTTACATCCCATAAACCCTAGTAAACAAAGGGCTAATGCAATTCTGATTATCATGGTCTTATATTTTGAATTGAAAATAGTAAAATCCGTTTATTCTTCGTGTTTTAACGCTGAAACAGTTACTTCCTCCCGCCAGCCCAGGGTTCGCTCCTGTCCAAAAACGAGCAATCGAACCGAAAAACCGGTGAGATTTCGGATAGTACACTCCCCGGCATTTAGCAGAATTTCTAAATATGCCTGCTGATAATGAATCCGGAACTGCATGAATTTCCAATGCGCAGGAAAACATGGTGAAATAACCAGATGGTCTGCCGTACTTTGTACACCGGCAATCCCTTTGACCAATGCCAGCCAGGCCAAAGCCATTCCAGGTAAGTGTAATCCTTCCTGACTTGTATTTTGTTGATTATCCAAATCGAACCGAACGCCGGAGAGAAAATGGGCATAAGCTTCCTGAGGCAATCCTAAGCGGGCGGCAAGCACTGCATGGACACTATGGGAAAACGGTGTCTCGTGGACCGTTCGCGGCTCATAAAATGCATAGTTTAGCCGTAGTGTTTCCTGATCAAAGGCCTCCGGAAAAAAATAAAAGGCCTGCAAAACATCAGCTTGTTCAACGAATCCCGAGCGCAGCACCCTATCCCAGGTCCATTTGGCGGTTATTGGTCGTTCCGATTCCGGCAGGTCGGCAACCGTTAATAGTTCTTTTTCGAAATAGTCATCCTGCTGAGGAAATACGCCGGCCATTTCGTCGGCAGGTAATTGCAAATCAGTCGCGATCTCCAGCCAATGGGCCTCTTCAGATTCGTTTAAGTCTAGATTTGCAGTAACCGTCGCACCCAATGCCGGATGATTTTTACGCAAACCTGCAAGGAGTTCATGCGTATGGCGCAAATTCCAGGCAGCCAGAAAATTAGTATACCAGTTATTATTAACGTTGGATTCGTATTCATTAGGGCCGGTTACTCCATGCAGCACATAGCGTCCGCTCCGGGTGCCCCGGTGGACGCGGCCAGCCCAGAACCGCGCAATGGCAACCAGCAAAGGAAGACCTTCTTCTACTAAATAAGTGGTATCGGGAATAGCCTGTACATAAGCAGCTATGGCCCAGGCTAAGGCACCATTGCGGTGAATTGCCGCCTGACTAACTTCCCACTCGTGGAGAGCCTCTCCGCCATCCAGGGTAGCCATGGGAAACAGCGCAGCCCGGTCGCCAATCCCCATGGCTTTGGCGTTAGCCAGGGCCGCTGGAAAATGACGAAACCGATAGCTCAACATCCGGCGAGCAGCTGCCGGGCCAGCAGTGAAATAGTAAAAAGGAATCCCGTAAGCGTCAGAATACCAATAAACCAACCCTCCATAAGCATCTCCGGAGAAGCCACGCAGCCCCAGATTTAATCCATTCTCCGTACCGGTGAAGGTTTGGTAGAGGTGAAAAATATTAAAACGTATCGCTTGTTGGGCAACTTCATCTCCCTGGATAATTACATCCAGTCTTTCCCAGCGGTTCTCCCAGGCTTTTTGATGTTCCTGCAGCAGGCCTGAATATCCTTTCCGCGTAACAGCCTTGAGTAATTCCTGAACCTGCTGCAAAAGGAGATCCACGGGTTCAGCATCACTATGAGCAAAGGCAGCCATCTTTTCAAAAACCAATTCCTGTCCTCGTTGACAGCGCAAATCAACACTCAATCCTGCTTCCCGTTCCCGCTGAATACGAAAAGAGTTGTATTCCAGGGGTTGTCCTCCCTGCCAGATGGAAAACTTCATCCCGGCAGCTAAGGTGCGGGTGCTTGACTTGGTTTCCAGGGTCAAATAAGCCTGGGTACGGCGAATTTTGTTACTTATTTCAGCCCAGGGAGCACTGCCCCAGGTCGTCTCTAAAGGAGAAATATTCGCATTAAGGGTGGTAGAAACATTGATCGTTCCGGAAAAATTAAGCGGAGTAAGTCGTACCTGTACTGCGCCAACCTGGGGAGTAACTAAACTGCAAAAGCGCTGGGTGGACAGCTGCACCTGACGGCCACTTGGTAATTCAACAGTGCAAATCCGGGAGAGTATTCCATGTTGAAAGTCGAGGGTTCGTTCGAACTGCAGAACCTGGCAAAGTGCCAGATCCAGAGACTCCCCATCCAGTTCGATATCCAGTCCTATCCAGGTTGGCGCCTGTGCCAGGTAAGCCTGCTGATCCGGATAACCCGTCTTCCAAACACTGCGAGGTGTAGGACCGTAAGTATGTACGCCCGCCAGAAACCCACTGCGTCGAGCATCGCCGCTGTAGTGTTCTTCGAAACTACCCCGGTGCCCCATATAGCCATTCCCCAGGGAGAATAAGCTTTCCAGCAGCCGGTGTTGTTCCGGGTGGAAACCTATCTCCCGCAACACCCAAGGCTCTGTCGTTAATAAATCCATTTCCTCCTATTGAACTCCCAAGCCAATCAACAAGTGTTGAAATTTGATTCCCTCGAAATTAGGAATTACCTCATTAGCGGCTCCCAGTTCGTCGCGATTGCCCACGCCTACCACATGAAATCCTGCCAATTGAGCAGCAGCAACGCCATCGGGTGTATTTTCAAAGACGAGGGTACGGGTTGGTTTTACACCGAGCCGCTCTGCAGCACTAAGATAGGTTTCCGAACTCGCTTCCTGCCAGCTGGTTTGTTCTTCTTCAACTACTGCATGGAAATAATGTGTAATACGTAAGCGGTTGAGAATTTCTCGTGCATGCGGATGGGCAGATACTACCGCCATGGGAATACCCTTGTTAAGTAGCTGTTTTAGAAACACAAAAACACCATCGGGAATGTCATCAGGTGTCATCTCGGCCAAATGGGAGAAAATATGCTCTTCCACCTGTTGTGCTAACTTACGTACCATTTCCGGCGTATCATTCCCAAGGGCTAGTGCTAATTGGTGCAAAGTCGCACGCCGTTCAGAATTACGGGAAAAGTCCCGTAAATACGCTTTTCCATCAATACCATAAGCAGCAGCTATTGCCTCAATAGCCATGGAAAAATAACTTTCATCATTGATTATAACGCCTTCCAAATCGAAAATGCAGGCTTTAATCATATTTGTAAGGTTTAGCCTTTTGTATAAGTTCAAAGGTAAATAAAGTTTGCTTGTGGCAGGAAGACCGGAAAAAAATTCGTCACACAGGAATTTTAAACTGACTTTTTTTGCGCATGTTCTGACATTTCCAGGTAAAAATGTCTATTCCATGTTCATAAATCAAAATATTCCCTATTTTCATATATCCATCGCAAAGTGGTAATGACGCTATAGTCAGCATCATTAGGATTTTTGAAAAGTGTGCAAATCATTTTGTGAAGGGTACCAAAAAAAAATTGACCCGCTTATTAAACCTTCTCTCACCGGCGGCGTCAAAAGCCAGAGTCTGGTTCAGTCTTTCCGGATACTACCACGAAAAAAATGCTTACATGGACAGAAGAGCTACCCTTTCCGTTCTAATGGGGAAAGCACGTCAAAGGCAGGCTAGCGCCACTTTTACGGCTCCTTTTCGCAGTTCGCTCCAGCCCTACCAAGGGCCCTGGACGGCAGAGCTAGCAGGTCACCTGCTCCGAAGAACTACCTTTGGGCCCCGGCCTGAACAAATACAGACTGCCGTAACCGACGGACTGGAAAAAACACTCCAGCACCTTTTTGCGGATTCCCCCTTACCCAATCCTCCCCTGAATTTTAACTACGCCGATGACCCGAATGTTCCCATTGGCGAGACCTGGATTGAGGCTCCTTTTGCCAATGTACAAGCAGGCTTAAATTACCGAAATCAAAGCCTTCGAGCCTGGACACTGGAAAATATTCTGGAGGAAAGAACATCCATTCGGGAGAAACTCACCCTCTTCTGGCATAATCATTTTGCCGTCAACAATATCCGGGATCCCAAATTCCTTTACCGCTACATTACCTTGCTACGCTCCAATGCCTGGGGGAATTTCAGGGAATTAGTCAAGGCCATTACCATCGATCCCACGATGCTGCGCTTTCTGAATGGCAACCAGAATACCCGGCAGGCACCCAATGAAAACTATGCCCGCGAATTACTGGAGTTGTTCAGCATCGGCAAAGGACCTCAGGTGGGATCCGGGGACTATACCAACTACACCGAACAGGATGTCAAAGAGATTGCGCGTGCCTTAACAGGCTGGATAGATTCGGGCTACCTACGTACCAACACGGGGGAAATAGGTTCTGCTTACCGACTGGCCCGGCATGACCTTGGCACCAAACAGCTATCTCACCGTTTTGGCAATGTAGTCATCAATAATGAAGGTGATCAGGAGTACAAAAAAGTAGTTGATATCATTTTCCAGCAAGATGAAGTGGCTCGCTTTATTTGCCGAAAACTCTATCGGTACTTTGTTTACTATAAGATCAGCGAGGAAGTTGAAGCCGGGATCATCGAACCTATGGCTGCTATTCTTCGCCAAAATGATTACGAAATTCGCCCGGCCCTGGAAGCGCTCCTGCAAAGTGAGCACTTCTTCGACATGCTTAATATCGGGCCAATGATTAAGAATCCACTGGATTTTACCCTTGGCCTATTGAAACAGAGCAATTTTGTTGTACCCACTATTCTGGCTCGCCGCTATGGTTCACTGTTTGGGGTTTTCCGCTTGTTAATTCCTCAGCAGATGGAATATTTTTTCCCTCCGGATGTCGCCGGCTGGAAAGCTTATTATCAGGAACCCGGTTTTTACCGGATCTGGATTAATGCTACGACGCTGAATACGCGAATGGCTTTCACCAATACGTTTGCCGGCAATGGGTACGCCCTAAGTAATGTTCGGGTCCAGATCAATGTCCTGGAATTGATTAGCACCCTGGCCAATCCATTAGATCCCAATGCCTTGATCCGGGATTTGGGAACCCTTTATTTGCCACAAGGCCTCACTGATGAGCAGGTCGTATTCTTAAAGGAAGTCCTTATCCCCGGACTACCCGATTTTGAATGGACTATTGAATATTCCGACTACCTGGCAAACCCCGCCAATAACAACCTACGGGCCGCTGTTGAAACCAAATTGCGATCCCTCTTTCAGGCGTTGTTAAGTATGCCGGAATTTTACCTGAGTTAACAACCCATTCTTCTATCATAAAGCAATACCGATGAAGCGTCGCGCTTTTCTAAGAACCTCCGGGACGGCCCTCACCCTCCCCCTTTTGCTGAATGGGTTGCGCCTTTCGGCCTTACCCCGTTCCCCTTTCCTCACCGGAATGGATCCCGACAACGACCGCGTTTTGGTACTCATCCAACTGAGTGGGGGTAATGATGGCCTGAATGCCATTATACCCATTGATCAATATGCCGGCCTTGCCGAAGTTCGTGGCAATATTATGCTTCCCGAAACCAGCCTCCTGAAAGTCAGGGATGATTTAGGACTTCATCCCCGGATGCTTGGTTTACAGCGTTTATTCCAGGACGAAAAACTTGGGATTGTCCAAAGTGTTGGCTACCCCAATCAAAACCGCTCCCATTTCCGTTCCATGGATATCTGGCAATCAGCCTCCCCCGCCAACGAATACTGGAGTTCGGGCTGGATGGGCCGCTACCTTAGCAACAGGAATCCTGGTTATCCGGAAGGTTATCCTAACGATGAAAACCCACATCCTTTTGCCATTACTATGGGTTCTACGGTTTCGGAAACCTGTGAGGGCCAGGCTGCCAATTTCAGTATAACCCTCACCGATCCCTTTGCGTTATCCCGCCTGGCAGAAGGTGGCGGCGGCGAGACTCCTGACACCCCTTACGGTGAAGAATTACAGTTTCTGCGCACGACCATCGCCCAAACCAATGCTTACGCCGAAACCATCCAGGAAGCAGCAAACAAGGGGCGTAACCTGGTTGACTATCCAGGCAACAGCAACCTGGCCGGGCAATTAAAGACAATAGCACTTTTGCTGGCAGGTGGTATGCAAACTAAAGTTTTTGTTGCGCAATTAGGGGGATTTGATACCCATGCAAACCAAGCCATTGCGGCAGAAACAACCACCGGCGTTCATGCAGAATTGCTGGGAACACTCTCCGAAGCCATTGCTGCCTTCCAGGCTGATTTGGATGCGCTGGGCTTGGCCGAACGGGTAGTAGGATTAACTTTTTCTGAGTTCGGGCGGCAAATCAGGTCCAATTTCAGTGACGGTACCGATCACGGCACCGCAGCTCCATTGGTATTGTTCGGCAGTTGCGTTGCTCCGGGTATTCTCGGACAAAATGTGGAGGTACATCCAGATGTGGCCCCCCAGGAAGGGGTGCCAATGCAGTTTGATTTCCGGGACATCTATGGCACTATTCTCCGTGATTGGTTCGAAGTGGCGGAAGAAGAGGTGCGGGAGGTGCTTTATCCTGAATTCCAACATCTGCCTATCCTGCGCGATTGCCGGGTGGCAACCCCTACCCTCGACCTGGATAAAGACCCGGTAGTTCTGGATGGATTTCCGAATCCGTGCTACAGCGATCTGACGGTAAGTTTTCAGGGTGATGGACAGGCCGTCCGTTTAAGCTTGTTCGATGTTCTTGGACAGGAATTACAAATTATCGCTCAAGGGAAAATACCCCGTGGCACCTACCAGCGCTTGGTAAACATGAGTGCACTTGCACCCGGCAGTTATTTTCTCCGGCTGCAGATGGGTGCCCGGCAAAAAACCATCCGCATCGTACGGCTGTAGTCGCATTTGGCGGTAATTCTTCCGTTTGCAAGCGCGATCTGAAGATCGAAAGGTGACAGGTTGACGGCAATCCGAAGATTGCCTATAACAGAGACTTTACTTGTTATCGGGAGTCTTCCAACTCCCGATAAAGCCTGGAACCCAGCGATCTTCAGATCGTTTTCCCTGTTGCGTTACCCTTGAAAGGATATAAATGCCTATTCTGCGCTGGCAATCCCGGATTAGTTTACCCGGGAAAGCTAATTTTTCCCATACTCACTGCCGGTAAACTACCAAAATGCAAATTGCCTCCTGCCAGCGTTTCATTTGCGAGTACCGCAAAAAGCACGGCTTCCTTGGCATCCCCATCAATATTTAATTCTCCGGTGGTAGAAAAGGTAATTCCCGGTAACAATTCTCTGAGGTGCCGCATAAGCACAGGGTTATGCGCACCGCCTCCACTGGCATAAAGACGGGCATCCTGCCACAGTGGTAATTCCCGTTTTATACAACCGGCAATAGTTTCAGCACTAAACCGCGCCAGGGTGGCCAAAATATCAGTAGCGCTCAGGTCCGTAGTACCGGTTTGCTGCTGGGCTTTAGCCAGATAGTGTAAGTTGAACTGCTCAGGGCCCGTTGTCTTGGGGATCGAAGCCTTGAAAAATGGATCTTCCTGAAGGGCTGCTAACAGGCCGGCATGGATACGGCCACTGGCAGCCAGTCTTCCGTCTTCATCGAATGCTTTTCCAGGAAAAAATTGCCGGACAGCCGCATCGAGCATGGTATTGCCAGGACCAGTATCTGTTACGAAAACCCCGTCAAAATTACCCCCAGCGGGAAGCCAGGTGAAATTGGCAATACCCCCCATGTTTAACAGAATCCGATGTTCCTGCGGATGACTAAACAGCAGGCAATCACCGTACATCGCCAGCGGAGCACCTTCGCCCCCGGCAGCGATGTGTTTCTGGCGAAAGTCACTGATGGTAATGATGCCGGTTCGCATGGCCAGGTGATCGCCGTCACCAATCTGCAGTGTCCCGTCGCCATAATCAGGACGATGATGTAAGCGACGGGGCATATGGTAGACCGTCTGCCCATGGCTGGCAATAACATCAATTGACGCCGGGGTGATTTCCCAGGTTTCCAGGGCTTGCATTACCAATTCACCATGGTAATTGCCAATCCAGGGATTCAGTAGGGTCAACAGTTGAAAATCAACCGTCTCCTGGGCGAATACGGCCCGAATCCGGTCCTTTACTTCTTCCGGATATGCCAGCGTGGTAAAGCTTTCCAGTTGGACTTTAGTTTGCCGGCCAGCTTCAGAAATTTTGCACAGTGCGACATCTAAGCCATCCAGGGAGGTGCCCGACATCAGGCCAATTATCCTCCGTTCCTTCTGACTCGCAATGGCCGTTAATCGCCTAAGGTATTGATTCACAAATAGGGGTTATATTGTTAATAATCATTTAATTACCCCTAATTCGCGGCCAACTTTGGTGAAGGCAGCTACTGCCTTTTCCAAATGCTCCGTTTCATGGGCAGCAGATAATTGAACGCGGATCCGGGCTTTCCCCTTGGGTACTACGGGAAAGAAAAAGCCTATAACGTAAATGCCCTCTTTTAGCAAGCGTGCGGCAAAATCCTGCGCCAGTTTGGCATCGTACAACATGATAGGTACAATCGGGTGTTCCCCGGGAATAATATCAAAACCAGCAGCCGTCATCGCCTGACGGAAATAGCGGGTATTAGCTTCCAGTTTATCCCGCAACTGGGTGCTCCCGGAGAGTAATTCCAGCACCCGTAGGGAAGCCCCAACGATTGCCGGGGCAACGGTATTCGAAAACAAGTAAGGTCGTGAGCGTTGCCGCAATAGGTCAACAATCTCTTTGCGGGCTGCCGTAAACCCTCCGGAAGCCCCCCCCAAGGCTTTACCCAGTGTACCTGTAATGATATCCACCCGTCCCATAACATTTCGGTATTCATGGGTACCCCGACCAGTAGCGCCCAGGAAGCCAGAGGCATGGCATTCGTCAATCATAACCATCGCGTCGTATTTATCGGCCAAATCGCAAATTTTATCCAATTGGGCGATCGTGCCATCCATGGAAAAAGCGCCGTCGGTAGCGATCAGCCGGCGGCGTGCTGATTGCGCATCCTTAAGCTGTTGTTCCAGGTCCGCCATGTCGTTGTGTTTATAGCGGAAGCGGGCAGCCTTGCACAACCGAATACCATCGATGATCGAAGCATGATTGAGTTCGTCGGATATAATAGCGTCCTCCGCACCCAGCAGTGGCTCAAAAAGCCCACCGTTGGCATCAAAAGCAGCAGCGTATAAAATAGCGTCTTCCGTTCCCAGAAATGCAGCAATTTTTTCTTCAAGTTGCTTATGAATATCCTGAGTGCCGCAAATGAATCGTACCGAGGAAAGACCAAAACCATGGGTATCAATAGCCGCTTTAGCCGCTTTAATTACTTCAGGATGGGCGGAAAGCCCCAGATAGTTATTCGCACAGAAATTCAGTACTTCTTCGCCCGAAGCCAGATCAATCTCAGCTCCCTGCGGACTGACAATAATCCGCTCTTCTTTATACAGACCGGCTTCGCGAATATCCTGCAATTCGGCCTGCAAGCCGGTTTCAACACTGGTATACATGATTTTCGTCTTTTTGTGGTTATTTAAACTTGCGTCAGGGCATAATACTGTTGCAAATGGCTTATCATATCTTGAGTCATGGCGGGCAGATCAAAACGCGCTTGCCAGCCCCAATCCCGTCGGGCATCCCCGTCATCAATACTCTGTGTCCAGGAATCGGCGATGCGTTGTCGGTAGTCAGGCTGATAAGAAACCGAAAAGTCAGGAAAATACTTGGTTATTTCCGCAACGACTTCAGCCGGAGTAAAACTCATTCCGGCCAGATTATAGCTGGTCCGGATTTTGACTTGTTCCGGGGGAGCTTCCATCAGGGCCAGCGTTCCTGCAATCGCATCATCCATGTACAGCATAGGAAGGCGGGTATCAGGACGTAAGAAGCAGTTAAAATGTTCTCCTTTAACCGCACGGTGATATACCTCTACAGCATAATCGGTTGTACCACCTCCGGGCATAGACTGGTAGCCGATTATCCCCGGATACCGCACCGAACGCACATCAACCCCATAGCGTTGAAAGTAATACTGGCACCATTGCTCGCCGGCAACTTTACTAATTCCGTAGACGGTGGTGGGCTCCATAGCAGTATGTTGCGGAGTATGATCACGAGGGGTGCTTGGGCCAAAAACCGCAATAGAACTAGGAAAAAAAACCTTCAGTTTATGAAGGCGGGCAGCTTCCAATACATTAAACAGGCCTTCCATATTGATTTGCCAGGCCCAACGCGGGTCCGACTCACCACGTGCCGACAAAATAGCGGCCAGATGATAGATCTGATTAATGTTATAATCCTGAATTAGCTGCTCCAATGCCTGGCTATCGAGCACATCCAAAACAGCGAAAGGACCAGCGGGCGGATTGGTAGCAGGACGAATGTCGGTGGCAACGACCTGATCTGTACCGTAGCGGGCCCGCAAGGCGGCAGTTAGCACCAGACCGATCTGGCCATTAGCTCCCACCACCAGGATGCGATTGTTTACATTCATATTTGGTTAGCGCAATTTTTTTGCAAAGTTGCCGGAATAAATTTAATCTGCCAAGCCTTCCGTAAGCTATCCGCCTAAACCCACGCTGCTTACCCTTCGGCTTTCCGGGTGTATCGCTGCAATTTGCTCAGTAAACGGAGCATTTTTGCGTTTAACGATGGGGTGGCATTAAAAAAGAAATCATTAACGGCGATCCAGTCTTCTTTACGGTGAATTTCCCGAATTTGATCAAAAGGGACAGCTCTTGGTTTTTGAAAAGGTGCTTTCCAATAAAGGGCTTTATCCGTAAAGGCAAAACCCTCTTTCGCGGATCCCAACAGGGATAAATCCACTAAAACAAAAAGACGTTCTTCACGGGTAGCAAACAGAAAAGACTTACTTGCATTACGCAGTTTTTCTGGAGGAGTTTGGAGAAAATCAGTGTAAAACTTAACCTTTTCTGCAGGTAATTCAAGATAATCCATCACCATGTCGAACAAGCTGATTCTGGCCACTGGCATTTCCTGATATTGCAATAAGGCTATTGGGTAATTGACACCGGTCAGATCACTACAGTATTGAACAATGAATTGATCAAGTAAATCTTCAAAAATCGTTTCAATACGTCGGTTCATCTGAAAAATATCCAGTTGGCCCTGTCTAACAGCATTTTCCACCCATTCAACAATTTGCTGCGAGCGAAGAGCTACCCGGTCCCGGAATCCTGCTGCGTAGATACGTTCGGAAAAAGCAGTGAATTGACTAGCTTCATGTTCCGCTTCTACCCGCCTTTTCAACGCCAAAAAAAACTGCTCAACTAGTTGAGGTTCCAACGGCTGATCAAAGTCAACCAACAAATGCTCAACAGGAGCTTCAGCTTGCCCAGTTGGTTGCGGGCTACCGCATTGCCAACAGAATCGTGCCTCCAGAGGGAGATCTGTCCGGCATTGTGGGCATTTCTTCATAGTCATCTCTTGTGTTAGGAAAGGTACTAAATCGCCGGTAAATTCCGGTACACGCGTGGTAAAAAACCACGTTACGTGTCGCTTGGAGAAGACGAGAGCTGTACACATTTCCCGACTGCTAACATCAGTAACGGCAAGCTGGCGTCTCAAAGAGGCTGTTCCTCAGATCAGGGGATCCTTCAAGAACACTCCTTCGACAGATGTTCCATTTGCAAACAATCCAACCCTTCAACTGTTTATCACCTGATCTTTGCCCTGTACCCACCTTGGGCGTGGTAAATCTAATTTTTACATTCTATTGGCATGCATAAAAAGCACACTCCTAAAGGCCTCCCGGAAAAGATCTGCGCCACCTGCGGGCGTCCTTTTTCCTGGCGAAAAAAATGGGAAAAAGTATGGGCCGAAGTAAAATATTGCAGTGACCGCTGCCGAAAGCAGCGAAAGCAAGCCTAGGATTTTGCAAATTCACGGCTTGATCACAAATTCGTTGTTATTGATTTTTTTTGAATACCCAAGCAATAATCTTTACGCTATGGAAACCCGCGGTGGAAATACCAACTCTTCAGAAGATTACCTGGATGAATACCAGTCTTTTGCTTTTCATCCCTATAATGTTTTGCTGATGCTCACCCTCTTCGGGTTGGGTGCTTTATTTCTGGCCCTCTCTTTGTCTTTTGTTTACACGCGTGTCCAAAACGGGCTTCCTCCGATACAGTTACCCCCCATATTCCTGGCCAACACCCTGATCTTGATGGCCAGCAGCTGGATGATGATACGCGCCAAACAAGCGTATCTGGCCGACAACACAGTAGCCTATCAACGGGCGCTCATCTGGACTATCCTGCTTTCCATTGTCTTTATGGCAGCTCAGGCCATCGGCTGGCGTGAGTTGTTCCGTCAGGAAATATTTATCAATTCTGATAATTCCGCCTCCTATTTGTATGTCATTTCCGGGCTGCACTTTGCCCACGTTATTGCCGGATTACCTTTTCTGATTGGCTTTCTGATTACCGCTTACCGGCGTATGCAGGAACCGGTAAGTGTGCTGGTTTACTTTTCCGATCCTGAAAAACGGCTCAAGTTGCGTTTGCTTACGATTTACTGGCACTTCCTCGATGGCTTATGGATTTACCTGGTGCTCTTCTTTTTTGTTAATGCCTTATTGCAATAAAGATGTGAATGGCGAGTAAACAATTTTTTCTTTCTTAACCGGGCTTACTATCTTTGTGCTTTCCAAACAAGCACAGTTAGCATGCAGCATCACGGGGAACCGGAAGTAACCCTCCAAACGGCACAAAGCCTGGGCCTTACCACAGAAGAATTCCAACAGATTCAAGACATTATGGGGCGCACCCCCAACTTTACCGAGTTAAGTATTTATTCAGTCATGTGGTCAGAGCATTGCTCTTACAAAAACTCTATCCACTGGCTGAAGACCTTACCCCGTGAAGGAAAACGACTTCTGGTGGGAGCCGGCGAAGAAAATGCCGGACTGGTAGATATCGGGGACGGCTTGGCCTGTGCCTTCAAAATAGAATCGCATAACCACCCTTCTGCTATTGAGCCCTACCAGGGAGCAGCCACCGGAGTAGGTGGCATCCACCGGGATATCTTCACCATGGGAGCCCGGCCAATTGCCGCACTCAACTCCTTGCGGTTTGGCAACCCTGACCTACCGCATACCCAGCACCTCATCCAGGGTGTTGTCCACGGTATCGGTAACTATGGTAATTGCTTCGGCGTACCTACGGTAGGTGGCGAGGTTTATTTCCACGATTGCTACAATCAGAATATTCTGGTGAATGCTATGTCAGTGGGTATTGTAAAAACAGGAGAAACGGTTTCTGCTATTGCCTTAGGGCCTGGCAATCCCGTTTTTATCGTTGGCTCAGCGACGGGAAAAGACGGCATTCATGGAGCCACGTTTGCTTCAGCTGACTTAACGGAAGATTCTGCCGAAGACTTGCCTGCCGTGCAGGTTGGGGATCCTTTCCAGGAAAAACTGCTGCTCGAAGCTACCCTTGAAGCAATTCAAACCGGTGCCATTGTTGGCATGCAGGATATGGGAGCTGCGGGTATCACCTGCTCAACTTCCGAAATGAGTGCCAAAGGAAAGGTAGGCATGCGCATAAACCTCGATAAAGTGCCCACCCGTCAGGCGAATATGAAGCCTTTCGAAATTCTGCTGTCGGAGAGCCAGGAGCGCATGTTGATCGTTTGCCATAAAGGCCAGGAAGAAAAACTCCTGCAGGTGTTTGACAAGTGGGATCTGGAATGTGCCCAAATTGGTGAGGTTACCGATACGGAACGGTTGGAATTCTTTGCCAATGGCGAGTTGGTTGCGGATGTAGATGCCGACTCGCTGGTTCTGGGTGGCGGCGCTCCGGTATACCAACGCCCCTACCAAAAACCACAGTATCTCGATAAAATCCAACAATTTAATCCACGGAGCATACCTGTTCCCCATGATTTACGGCAAGTGGCCAGTCAATTGGCCCAATCGCCAAACCTGGTTTCCCGGCGTTGGGTGTACGAACAGTATGATTCGATGGTGCGAACCGGCAATATGAGCACCAACCGGCCTTCTGATGCCGCCGTTGTGCACGTTAGGGGAACGGAAAAAGCACTGGCTGTCAGTACGGATTGTAATTCCAGTTACGTTTATGCCAATCCCTACACAGGGGCTATGATTGCAGTTGCCGAAGCTGCCCGCAATATCGTGTGTTCCGGGGGAATTCCGGTAGCCATCACCAATTGCCTGAACTTTGGAAACCCTTATAACCCGGAGGTTTACTGGCAGTTTGTCCAGGCGATTAAAGGAATGGGGGATGCTTGCCGGAAGTTTGACACCCCGGTAACCGGAGGAAACGTCAGCTTTTACAACCAATCCGTATTTAAAGATAAAACCGAGCCGGTTTATCCCACTCCGACGATTGGTATGGTTGGCGTCATTGACAACCTCCAATGGCAAACCACCCTGGATTTCAAAGCCCCCGGTGACCACATCTATATGATTGGTACCCCACAGGATGATTTAGGCAGCTCTGAATATCTGCGATTTATCCATAATGTGGATCACTCTCCGGCTCCTCATTTCGACCTGGACGAGGAATACAATATTCAGCAACACCTGATTCGCATTATCCGCAAGCAGCTGATTAGTTCAGCCCACGATATTTCTGAAGGGGGGCTTTTCTTTGCCCTGTTGGAAAGCGGTATGGCTTCCGGGTTAGGTTTCGAACTTGAAACCGACAGTAATTTCCGGAAGGATGTCTATCTGTTCAGTGAAAGCCAAAGTCGAATTATCCTTTCTGTTGCCCCCGGGAAAGAGGACGAGTTGCTCAACCATCTAAACGCACAGAATGTTCCTTTTACCAGTATTGGCACGGTTACCAGTGGTCAGATAAAGGTTGATGGTGTTGACTTTGGTGGCGTAGAGGAATGGAAGAACACCTACGACAACGCACTAGGGCAAAAGCTGGCTCATGCCATTTAATGAAAGTTTTTTAAAGCATTTATCTCGCAAAGTACATAACCCATGAAAAAAATCATGTTACCCCTTGTGGGGCTTTTGGTGCTAACGTCCCTGTTCATTGGCTGCACTGGAAGTAAAGGAACGACCATTAAAGGACAAGTTACGGGGGCAGCCAATCTCCAGGCATTTATTGATCGGGCCGTTATTGGAAAGGCAAATGAAGTATTAGACCGGGGGGATATTGATGCCAACGGCAATTTTTCAGTAAGCTTTCCGGAAGGTTTGAAACCCGGCATCTACAACCTGCGCATTGGTGCAAAGCGCATCAACCTCGTTCTCAATGGCGATGAAAAAGTTGTGGAGGTCAAAGGCGATCTGAATACCCTGCAGAATTATCAGGTTACCGTAAGCGGCTCCCGTGATTCGGAAACGCTGGTCAACATGATGCAGGCATTGGTTCGCCGGGAAAAGTCGGCAGCGGATATTGCTTCCTTTGTCGACACGGTTTCCAACCCCATCCTGGGCGTATTTGTAGCCTCGACAGCTTTGGGTACCGGAGGAGAATTTCTGGATATCCAGAAAAAGGCTCGTGAGAAGCTCGCGCTTGAATACCCCAATGATGAACTTACGCAGGGATATACGGAATATTTAAGTGCAATCGAAGAGCAGTATCAAGCGATGCGCGCACAGGAGTTGATTCAAGTTGGTCAACCAGCACCAGATATTTCACTGCCCAACCCACAGGGCAAAACAATGAAACTAAGCGATTTAAAAGGAAAAGTCGTGTTACTCGATTTCTGGGCTAGCTGGTGTGGCCCCTGTCGCGGTGAAAACCCCAATGTCGTAGCTGTTTACAACAAGTATAAGGACAAGGGTTTCACGATCTACAGCGTAAGTCTGGATGGCCTGGATAGTTTCACAGCTTCCCGCATGAATAATCCTGCACAAGCCGAACAGGTAAGACAGCAAGGGAAACAAAACTGGATTAAGGCCATTGAAACGGATCGCCTGACCTGGCCTTACCACGTGAGTGACCTTATGAAGTGGGAATCTCAGGCTGCTCGTATGTACGGGGTAAAAGCTATTCCGCGGGCCTTCATGATTAACCGCGATGGAATCATTGTTTCTTCCAGTGTTCGCGGAGCGTCTGCTATTGAAGCAGAGTTGTTGAAGCACATTTGATGAACAACTGCTTCCCCTGATAAGATCCCGAACATTGACCTCGTTCAATGTTCGGGATCTTACTTTTTAAGGTTTTCAAAGAGGCTAACTGGCGTACTCCTATCCTCATAGGCCTTGGAAATAATAAAAACACCACATGCCCAAGTGGAAAAAACCGCAACTAAATATTACGCAAAAACAAATATCATCAATTTAATTTAGTATAGCTTTTATCTTTACGTCCGTATTTTTCCATAATCTCAAACACATGAAGCAATACATCCCCCTCCTTGCATTGGTATTTACCTTACAAGGACTACAAGGGCAAACGCCCGTAGCATTTCAAATCGCCACGCAAACAAGCCAACGTGGTGACGTCGTTTGTCTGGAGGTTAGGACGCAGCATTTTAGCCAACTCATCGGTTTTCAATGGGCTTTACGCTGGGATACCACTGCCCTGACGTTCACCGAAGTGATGCCTCAGCATCCCCTTTTTGGGTTAGAAAATTTCGGCGCTAATACCGCTGCCTCGGGCCGAATGGCTGTTTCCTGGACGCACTTGCCTGCGCAAGAGCCTTTTTGGACCACACTGCCTGACAGCACCTTATTATTTTCGCTTTGTTTTCGAGCCAAGGCTAATGCTCCTGCGGGGTTCACCTATGTAGCCTTTGAAGATTCACCCCCGGCATTTCCAACCGAAATCATAGCCGATGATGGTATTCGAAACTTTGTTCTGCTCCCGGGGGTGTTTCGTTCAGGTGGGGTCGATATTCAAACGACAACGAATAGCCTGCAACTAAAAGCAGCTGTTCAGACGCGTCGCGAATGTGATTCCCTATTGGTAGAACTCAGTGCACAAGTAGCTGGCGGCACCCCACCCTATCAATATCAATGGACAGACCCCAATGGCCAGCCTGTTCCTGCCCAGGGATCTAGTATCCTGGCCGCCATGCAGGGGATTTATCAATTAAAGGTTACGGATCAGGATGGATTAAGCTCCCAAGCCAGTTTATTTGCCAAAGCCATGCAGGGGGATTTCCCGATGGGAAGTGGAGGGAGCCTTATTGAAAGCTCAACGGTGATTGCCGATTCCTGCGGCCGGGGCACGGGAGATATCCGCATACAAGTTGTAGGGAACTCCAGCCAATATACTTTCCGCTGGGAAGATGGACAAACCCAACCTACCGCTACCAACCTGGATGCCGGCACTTATCGGGTTACCGTAACCAATGAACTGGGCTGTGAGCAAGCCCGTTCTTTTACCGTTCCCATGATTAGTATAGCTTCCTACGAACTACAATTTGACTCGATTACTTGTACCAACCCCGGATCCATAACGGTTGTCCATGCTCAGGGAAGTCCATTTAGCTACGCTTGGAATACCGGTAGCAACCAATCGGGCATTGAGGTAACCCAACCGGGAAATTATCAGGTGATGCTGACAGATCTTACCTCCGGCTGTCGGCAAATGGAAAATATTCGGGTTCCGCCACCACCTGTCATTAGCGCATCAGCCGATGTTTCCTGCCAGGTTGCCGCCCTTCAGTGTGACCCCTTGGTTGCCATGAACATTCGTACCAGTACCGGCAAAAGCCCGTTTACTTATCGCTGGAACGATGGCTTTGAATCCAATACTACCCAAAGTAATGCAACCAGATTGGTTCCCAATTTCACTACCTTTAGCGTAACGGTAACCGACTCCCGTGGTTGTTCCCGTACCCTCGATGATTTGCAAGGGCTCTGCCCGGATGCAGGCCTGCGGGCGGAAATATATCTGGAAAAATCGCCAGATCCAGCCAATTCACGTATTGAAGCTGAAGTTGTTGGCGCAGGAACCCCACCTTATCAGTTCACCTGGAATACAGGTGAAAGTACCAGCAGCTATTTCCGCAGCGGCATTACGCTTACAGACCCTTCGCAGCTTTATGCGGTAACAGTGGTCGATGCCAATGGCAAAAGCACTTTGCTAAACTTCAACAATGGGGGTGATTACGGGCAACCGGGAAATAATGCTGAGGTCACGCTTATGGCTCCTCAGGTAACCCTGGCTCCGGGCCAGTCTGGGGTACTTCCCATCCGAATCAGCAATTACCGACTGCTGGAAAATGCGCAGTTAACTTACTCCTGGAATGCCTGCCTGATCCGCGTGGATTCCATTGTCGACTATACCTATCCAGAACCACGTTTATTCGTCTATGCGGGAAACCCCAGTTTCGATCAAGGGTATTTCAATGCGATACTTAATGCCAATTCCGCGTTAGCGACACAAGATACCGCCCTTATTCAGCGGGTGTTTTTCTCAGCACATCCCAGCGATATCGGTGTGAGCCCATTCTTGTTCCAGCTGGAAAATACGCCTACGTTTTCCGCTAATACCGATGCGAGTCTCAGTACCCTCTCCGGAGCGATTGCCCTAATCGATGATCAAAATGCCTTAATCTTACCCGGCGACGTCAACCGGAGCGGGCAAATTAATCATTTTGATTTATTACCTCTTGGGTTCCGCATGGGAGCTACGGGTCCTAATCGACGGCAGTCCCGGGCAACCGACCAGCCAGAGTTCAGCTTTGCCTGGGGCAGTAATTTTCCGGCGACGCAAATCGATTTACGCCAGGGTGATGCCAACGGTGATGGTCGGATTGACACCCAGGATGCAGCGTTAATTGATGACCGTTGGGTAACGGGAACGCCGGAAAGCACCTTGCCTTCCCAACCTGCGGGGATACCCTTCTACGTTGCCGCTGACACGCTGTTAGCAGGTCAGTCTACTATGCTGCCTATCATGCTGGGGGATGCATCTGCAACAGTATCCAATGCCTACGGGGTTGCTTTTACGCTGCAAATTGACCCGACAGCCTTACCACTCGATTCGCTCCAATGGGACTTCTCAGGAAGTTGGCTGACAGCCGGAACAACCCCGGCGATGAGCCTGATCCGGGCCGATGCCGCTTCGGGCCGTCTGTATGTTAGTATGGTTCGTACGGATGCCCAGGGAGTTAATGGTCAAGGGCCAATTGGCATGCTGCGGGTGAATGCAAACGCCATCGTGGGCTCGGAGGTTGGCTTCCAAATCATCGATGTTCGCTTACTCCAGGCGAATGGACAGGAACTTAGGGTGAATACGCCAGCTACTCAAGGTAAACTAATATCCGTCACCAGTACACGGGAACTGACGGAAGCGCTGCGCGCGCAAATTAAGCTCTTCCCGAACCCCGGTAGCGACCGCTTGCAACTTTTATCCGGTAATCTGGTGATCAACCGGCTGGAAATTCTGGATGCCCGTGGTCAACGGATTCGCACGATTAACAATCCTGGAACGGCTATCGCCGTTGCTGACCTGCCTTCAGGGGGATATTGGCTGCGGGTAGTAACGCCCGAGGGAGTTACCAGCCTGTCCTGGATAAAACAGTAATTAACGGGTAGACATAACCCAAAACAGGAACATCCCGAATTTTAGTTAACGCTAAAGTTCGGGATGTTTTTTTTAGCCAAGTCCGTCGCTGAAGATTACCACTATCAAAGATTTGTTGGCGGGAGTTTTCCAACTCCCGCCAAGGTCTGAAACCTAACGATCATCAGATCGTTTTCCAATTGGTTTGACCTTTGTTTCCTGATTGTCCAATTTACCCGCCTGTGGCGGCAAGCTAAAGTTTGGGATGGCTCATATATTTTAACCCCCAGGCAACTTGATCCTAAAAAGCAACGTATTATCAATAATATGGGTGTGGACGATACGGACAATATCAGGCTGGATTTTATTCTGGAAGGGTGCCGCCAGGGGAAGCGGGCAGCCCAACGGGAATTGTATGATACTTACTTCAGCTACGGACTGAGCATTTGCCTTCGTTACGCCAGATCACGGGAAGAGGCATTAGAGCTTTTGAATGACGCCTATTATAAAGTTTTACGACACATCGACCAGTACAATGCTGATTTCCCCTTTCAAGGATGGTTTCGGCGGATTTTAATCAATACCGCCATCGACCATCATCGCAAAAAGGAAAAATTCCGGAGTGAAGAACTCTCCGACCAGATGCAACCGGCTACGGTCGAAAACGAAGGCCTTAATTGGCTTAACTACCAGGATTTACTGGAATTAACGCAACAGCTATCCCCTGCGTATCGACTGGTTTTTAACTTATATGTCATGGAGGGACTTTCGCACGAGGAAATTGCTCAACGCCTCCAAATTAGTGTAGGTGCCAGTAAATCTAACCTGGCGAAGGCCCGGCAAAAGCTGCAAAGTAAAATTAAAGCCCGCGAAAACAAACGATCAGGATAAGGAATTTAAACAGCCCGGATGGAAAATAACTTCGACACGCTTTATCGTAAAATAATGGGTTCACCTCCTCCTTATTCCCCCGAAAAAGGGGATTGGGAACAACTGGAGAAGCGACTTTCCAGTAGCCAACACCCGCCAGCCGCTTCTCCGCCTATCCACTGGCTTGCGTGGAGTGGCTGGGTTTTCTTTTTACTTTCCATGCTCTATTTCCATTGGAACCAACTGCGTCTGATTGACCGCTGGGACGAACGATTTTTGGCCCTTGAATCCATTAACTATCGTGCCGACACCCTTGTTAAATCCAAAATCATCTATCAATACGACACCGTATATCAATATTTGTCCGCCCAGAAATTGTCCAACCAGGAGTCAGCGGCCTTTGCTCCTTTTCCGGATTTGCGCTTAGGTGTTAATGCACCCAACCCCAATGCATCTTTCACATCAAGCACTTTGGCTCCAGCTACGCCCACTAACGAATCTTTCCCGGTGGCAGGTTGGGAAAACGCAGGCTCACCGACTACCGGCACATCCTTTCATTCAAATAGCGATACCCCTTTTGCCAACCAAACCCGCTCAATGATACCCTTCTCACAAAGCCCATTGATTAGCAACAGGGTATCAGAGGCGCAGCTAAAGCAGCCCAGTTCCGAAGTACTCGCTGTGCCCTGGGCTACACCTGTAACTCCCCCTACCCCCAAACAGCCTTTACTCACCCAAATAAAGCAACTATTACCCAGTCAGATCAGGCTTGGGGCTAACGGATTGGTAGCCAGTGCCTTCCAAGAAGAAACGGGTGTATTGGTGGGTCCAGGAGTGGGTTTGTCCCTATATTTTGGGCCCCGATTTGCACTTAGCGCCGGCTGGGAAGCAGGCGTAGTGAAAGGACACTCCGAAGCCGAACATTATCCACAAGGGCTCCCGAGGCCAGCTTTAAATGCCGGAGAATACCTGCATGAAGCCCACTATGAATGGCATCCGCAGTACATGCCACTTTATGCACATTGGAACGTTTTGTCTCGTCCCAATTGGCGGGTGGATCTTCTTGCCGGAACGCTCTGGCAACAAACAGGGCGGCAAGAATTGACTTTTGAAATCAAAAATGAAACAGGAATAGAGCGGCGAACTTCATTGGATACCCAGGATAATCAATGGCTACTTGCCAATGTTCAAGCTGGCTTCGGGATGGAATACTTATTAGGACCTCGTCTCGCCTTGCGGGGTGAAGTGGCGACCAAGGTTCCTCTGGGTAATTTCAACACTCCAGGGATAGCCTACACAATGCAAAGCCGCTTAGGTTTATGGTACACTTTTTTTCCATAATTTTTGACAGCCAGGCAACCCCAATCTGCTTGCTTACGTATGGACTAAGAAAAAATGCGCCCCAAGAACCTTGCCTTGATGACGGGCATACTTCTGTTCATGTTTTGTCTGGCCCAGGGTTTTATGGTACCCGTTGGTGTTAAATGGACCCCAAAAACGCCGGTATATGAAGTGCTTCGGGTGTTTGGTGAGCCGATGCCCGCCCATTACCTATCTCCGAGTGAAGAACAAATAGCGCGGGGAGAAGCCATCGTCAAACATGGCTGGGCCATAAGTCCGACCGGCAAAAAAGGAACAGCCGTCAGCAAATACTACGTTTGCACAACTTGCCACAACCTCAAACAAGAAGATCCCGACCTGCGGGTCAGTAACCCTGACACCCGACTACCCTATGTCAAGGCTAAAGGCATTCCTTTCCTGCAAGGAACAACCTTTAAGGGAATCGTTAACCGAACGAGCTGGTACAATGACGATTACGTAAAAAAATATGGTGCTGAAAAAATTGGTAAAGCCCACCATGATTTGCGGGAAGCCATTCAATTATGCGCCATAGAGTGCTCACAGGGTCGCCCAATGGAGGACTGGGAGGAGGATGCGGTACTCGCTTATTTTTGGTCTTTACAGTTCACCCTGGGTGATTTAGGACTCACCGACGAAAACATCCGACAGCTTGAGCAATTGGCAGCAGCCGGTGACACAACCCAGGCTACCCGTCAGTTGCTGCAGGATCGCTATATGCCCTATTCACCCGCCCATTTTTATGATGCCCCTCCGAATAAGAAAGCCGGATATGAAGGCATTACCGGAAATCCAGCAGTTGGCAAAGACATTTACACGTTGAGTTGCCTGCACTGTCACCAGACGGGTGGCGTTTCGCATTATATCCTGGGGATGGATCCCCTAAGCTTTGAGCATTTGCGAAATAATATTACCAAGGATTCCCATTTTTCCCTCTACCAAATTATTGCCTATGGCACCTATGCTATTCCCGGTCACCGTCCGTATATGCCACACTACCCTGCGGAACGAATGAGTAAACAGCAGGTGGAAGACCTGCGTGCTTTCGTTGAACAGGAAACCGATTTAAAATAACTCTCCCAATAAATCTTGAACTCCTATGAGCATTTCCATTTGCAGATTCACTGGCATAATCCTCAGTGCAACCTTACTTTTTTCATTACCGGCCTGTAAAACCGACCCATTGGTACCTCCAGGCGGGTTAGAGCCGGGCGGAACAGACCCCAATAACCCACCTATTGTCGTTGTGGATACCACCTCCTGCCCGCCAGGAGTCATTTCGTTTACGCAGGAAATTCTCCCCCTCCTAACGTCCAATTGCGGCTTCAGCCCTTGCCACGATAGCAAATCAGCCGAGGAAGGGGTAATTCTGGTTTCCTACGAAACCATCCGCAAACATGTCAGTGCGGGAAATCCTTCCGGCAGTAAACTATACCGTAGCTTACGAGGAGTCAGCGGGAATGGCGGGGAAGATCTAATGCCACCCCGGGGATACCAACAGCTAACGGCAGCACAAATAAAACTGCTCTACGACTGGATTGCCGCTGGTGCCAAAAATACCAGTTGCACCAACCTTGATTGCCAGGCTGCAAATCCAACCTATAGTGGCCATATTGCACTCATTCTCCAGGGCCAGTGCGTCGGTTGTCACAATGCCAGTAATCGACAGGGAAATATTGACCTGAGCAGCTATACCCAGGTAAAAACGTATGGCGCTAATGGCCGGCTACTAGGTTCTATCAAACATTCGCCAGGATATGTCGCGATGCCCCAGGGTACCGCCAAAATGGACGATTGCCGCATTGGTTTAATCGAAAAATGGATTGCCGCTGGAATGCCTAATAATTAACCCCAACACCACTATGAATAAGAAATCGCTTCTCTTACTGGCCGGATTACTGATCTTCGTGAGTAGTTGTTACTACGACAATGAAGCGGATTTGTACGCCCTTTATAATAATGGCGATTGTCAAACGGCCAATGTTTCCTATAGTTCAACCATTCAGCCTTTGTTGAATAGCCAATGTATCAGTTGCCATGGGTCCGGCTTAGCAGAGGCTGGTATTCGGCTCGATAGCTACAACGCCGTAACCGTCCAGGCTAATAATGGGAAACTATACGGCACTATGGCCCACAGCCAGGGCTTTTCGGCAATGCCACCCAGCGGCGCCCGAATCCCAGCCTGTACCTTACAGCAATTGCAAACCTGGATTACAGCAGGAACCCCTAATAATTAACACCATTACCCTATGAAAAAGCACCTTTTGGAGTGCCTGCTGATGGTTATGACCATTGCCTCTCTCCAGGCACAACAACCTGGATTACTGGAACACACTTTTCGGGGAACCCGGATCATCAACGGTCATTCTGTTGAAGTTTTGAGCCCGGGAAACCTTGACTTCCTCATCTCCCACCGGTTTGGCCCCGTCAATTCCGGGGCTTACGGCTTTTTCGGTCTGGACCAGGCCACCATGCGGCTGGGTTTTGATTATGGCCTTACCCGGCGGATCACCATGGGTATTGGCAGAAGCACGCTGGGGAAACATTACGATACCTACGCAAAGATTCAATTACTCAGCCAGCAACCCAATGGTCTGCCCATTACGGCTACCTGGCTATCCAGCGCCGCCATTAACACGCTGCGTCCTGTTGACGGGGCACCTCCCATACCCATTCAGAGCCGACTGGCTTATACACATCAGCTTTTAGTAGCTACCAAGCAAGGTCGCTTTTCCCTGCAGGTTATGCCAACAGTAGTCCACTACAATCTGGTTCCTGATTTTACGACCTCCAACGATCTGTTTGCAGTCGGAGGGGCCGCGCACTGGCAGGCGACTAAAAACCTCGCGTTCCTGGCCGAGTATTATTATGTGCTGCCCCAGTATACGCGCCCTGATTATAACAACTCATTGGCTATCGGCATTGACATCAATACCGGCAGCCACGTTTTTCAAATCCAGTTAACGAATGCTGCCGGAATGATCGAAAAATCATTTATTGGGGAAACAAGCGGCACCTGGGGAAATGGAGATATCCGGATTGGGTTTAATATGGCCCGTACCTTTATTTTGAAAGGACGGCGGTTTTAAGCGTTGGTTTGCCCCATTCGCCAATAGGCGCAAAAAATTCCGGTGGCAACGGCGGCGTTCAGACTTTCTGCCCCACCCCCTGGTGCGCGTGGAATGGATAGTTCTCCGGTGAGCAGAGAAGCATATTCCGGACGGATACCAGCACCTTCGTTGCCAATCACTAAAACCCCTGCTTGGGGAACCGTTGCATGGGGCAAGGGGTTTCCTTCAAGGGTAGTCCCGATAATCGGGATTCCTGAAAACTGCCTGGCAATGCTGTCCAGGCTAACCACCGGAACCCGAACCCGCAAAAATGCCCCCATAGAGGCTTGAATGACTTTAGGATTGTAGAGATCGACACAATCCGGCGAACAGCAAACATCCTGGATGCCAAACCAGTCGGCCACCCGCAAAATGGCCCCTAAATTTCCGGGGTCCTGGATTCCATCCAGGTACAATGCCAGGTCGTTGGTTAAGGTCGTTTCTTCCAGACCGAAATCACGCTGCTCAAGCAGGGCGAGCACTTGATTGGGCGTGCGCAAGCCCGAAATGCGCTCCAGGTCTTTGGGCGAAATGATTTCAACGGTCAACGCGGGACGGGTCGCCAGCAGAGCCTCATTCCGGGTCACCCAGTCCTCCAGGGCGTATACCCCAAGGACAGGAAAATGCGTTTGGGCTAAAACCTCTTGCACGATCTTATCGCCTTCGGCAATGAACTGCTTATATTGCGACCGGAACTTTTTAATTTGCAGGGCAGTAATGGCCTTTATTTGATTGCGGGATAGACTCATTGGTTCTTTTGATTTTCAGACGTATGCAAAAAGGCTCCTTCATTTCCGGATTTTTATCGCTTTTATTGCTGGCAGTCCTGCCGTCCTGCAATACTACCAAGTTTTTGGATGTTGACGAATTCCTGCTGCGCAAAAATTCCCTGGTATTGAAACCAGTGGAAAAAATGGACAATCGCCGCAACCTCACTTATGAGTTAACGACCCTCTACCAACAACAGCCCAACGGTCGTTTCTTTTTCATTCCCCGGGAATGGTTTTATTTCGCCACCAGTGAAGCCCGCGACACCACCCGTTTTGATCGCTGGCAACGACGCGTACTCGGCGAAGAACCAGCTATTTTCTCCGAAGATTTAGCTACAGCTTCCGCCAACGCCATGCGGTACTACCTGGAATACCGGGGTTATTACGATGCGCAAAGCTTTTGGGACGAAACTGTTTATGGCAAGAAAGATAAAAAAGTAAAAGTAACCTACTTTGTAGAACCCGGTCATCGCTACCTGATTGATTCCGTATTTTTTTCTTCTCCTGATAGTCGCATTGACAGCTTGCTCCAACTTAGCAAGAATGCCAGTCAGTTAAAGCGTGGCGAAGGATTGGAAGGAAAACAATATGAACTGGAAAAAGACCGGATCACACAGTTTTTGCGCAACCAGGGATATGCTTATTTCTCCAGCAATTACATCCAGCCCCTGGAGGTTGACACCACCGTCCGGCCATTCCATGTCCAGGTATACCTAACGGTGGCCGCACCGCTTACCGATAGTACCCACCAGCAATATCGGGTAGGTAACGTGACTGTTTTTCCCGATTTTGACCCAACAGTACCTGATAGTCTGCTGCGGGATACGCTTATTAACGGTATTCGTTTTCGTACTCCCGGCGGCGAACTCAGTGTTCGCCCACAGGAAATGCTGCGCGGGATTCACCTGTACCCGAAAAGCTTTTACAGTCAGGAAGATTACGATTTGACTAACCGGCAATTAGGCGCATTGGGTGTGTTCAAATTTGTACGTATCAAAACAGAGGTCAATCGGGAGCAGCCCCAGCTCCTGGATATTATTATCGAGCTATCTCAGGCCCCCCGTTTTGAGATGGGCTTCGACTTTGAATTAAATTATACCAATAGAAGTAATGCCGCTGGTTCGGGTAACCTCATTGGTTTATCGGCAAGCCCATCTATGCGGCATCGCAATTTATTTAAAGGAGCAGAGCTACTGATTGGCAACCTTTCAGGCGGGGTTGAGGTAAACCCCGACCCTAAAGCCCGCTTTTGGAACACTATTGATTTACGCGCCCAGGGCGATTTATATTTCCCACATTTCCGTGATTATCTGGGGCTCTGGCATTTGAATGATTTACTTCCTATTTACCGAAAGCGCAAAGCAGCAGGTATCGCTTTTTACGATCAACTCCAGGAATATGCTACTACCCGCCTCACCACGAGCTACAACTATGTATTGCTCCTGGATTTTTACCGCTACACCCTGGCCAACTTTTCCTATGGGTATGAGCTGCAACGCGGTGGCCGCCGGTATCTGATCACCCAGGCGGCTATCGATTTCCTGCGGCCTGATTTTTACCAACAGGGACAGGCGCTTCGGGAGGCCAATCCGTTTTTTGCCAATAGCTTTGGCAATCAGCTTTTCCTGAGTTTATTATTTCGGGAATTCAATTACACGTACAATAGCCGCAAAAATCGCAAGGGCGAATCGTCCTATTTTAGTCTTAATGCCGAAACAGCTGGTGCCGAAACCTATGCGATCAATTCCCTCTACAACCGCATCGCCGGCCGCAAGGATACTCTGCAAATTGGTGAAACCGATTTTTCCCAATACCTCCGTCTTGAATCCGAATTCCGGTATTTCCGCGATTATTCCCCCAAAAGAAGTATTGTCGCCCGCCTGAATATTGGCTTTTCGCGCCCCTTCGGATTTAGCCGAAATGTTCCTTACGTGAAACAATTTTACGTAGGAGGTCCGAATAGCATCCGGGGTTGGGCCGCCAGAGGGTTAGGCCCTGGTGGATACATCGACTCCCTAACCGTGAATGCCAATAACCGCTTGTTTTTTTATCAAACGGGGGATCTCAAATTAGAATTCAACCTGGAATACCGGTTCAATATTTTCTGGCGCTTGAATGGGGCCCTGTTCCTGGACGGCGGTAATGTCTGGACGATTAGCCGCGATGGTTCTCGCCCGGGGTCACAATTTCGCTGGTCACCTGATAAGTCGGCAGAAGGGACTACGCCCCAGGGTTCTTATGATCCGTTTTACCAGCAAATTGCCCTGAGCCCCGGGCTTGGCTTCCGCCTGGACCTTACCTATTTCGTTTTCCGGCTGGATTTTGGTTTTCCACTGCGCTATCCCTACCGCCAGGAAAATGGCCAATTCTGGAACACCACCGACAACTGGCGGCTTCGCGACCTCAATCTGAACTTTGGGTTAGGATTACCTTTCTAATTCCTGAATACGATTACTAAACTTTTGAAGTTTATTAAAGGGATACGGTTACTAAACTTTTGAAGTTTAGTAACCGTATCCCTTTAATAAAACCGGTTAATTTTTCCAGCTCAACCCGATCCCATCAGGGTGTGCTGCCCGACCACTAAAACCATGTGCGCCAGCCTACTAATAAAAGCCCAATGACGAATAAGGTCGTAAAAATAGACTTGTTATGGCGTGCCAGCCATTCCGGTAAGAATATGTCGAAATTATCAGCAACGGGCGCGGAATAACGCTCAGCTACAATAGTCAAGGGACACTTCCAGCTAAACACCAGTAAAGTAGCGGCTTCCAGGAGGACAAATCCAATAGCCACGTAGGTAAACGTAGTTACCTGATCAACTAATCCAGCATAGAGAATGTAAAAAACCAGGCCGGCAAAAAAAGCCCAGATAATCGTGTGCAACACCTTAATCCAGAAGAGTTTTTCTGCATTAGTCATCACCGTATTATTGCGTTAACGAGGGTCGTTTCTTGAGAATTTTCTGTAATTCGGCAATCACCCGATCTACCTCTTCCCGGGTATTATGGTGAGAAAAAGAAAACCGAATGGTTTGCCGGGGAGAATCCTTCTTGAGTGCATTCAACACATGGGAACCAGCATCGGCTCCGGAACTACAGGCACTTCCCCCACTCACACTGATACCCGCTACATCCAGATTAAACAGCAGTAATTCCGCCTGCGGTGAGGGAGGAAAAGCAACACTAAGCACCTTGTAATGACTGGCTCCGAAAGGATCTCCATTGAACTCAATATCCTCAAAATTAGCCAGTAATTGGTCGCGGAAATAATCGCGTACGTCCCGAATATGAGCAGCACGTTCTTCCAGGTGGGAATAAGCTAAATCCAGGGCTTTGGCCAGACCCAAAATTCCGGCAGTGTTTTCCGTTCCGCCACGCATATTGCGCTCCTGGCTACCACCATCGATAAAAGGCTTGAGTTGATTCTCCTGGTTTATGTAAATAAACCCACAGCCTTTGGGGCCGTGAAATTTATGTGCAGACCCCGTCAAGAAACTGATCGGCGTTTGCGCCAGATCAATGGGGAAATAGCCAATAGTTTGAACCGTATCTGTATGGAAATAGGCGCCGTACTGCTGGCACAACTGCCCTACCGTTCCCAAATCGATCATGGTACCAATCTCATTGTTGGCATGCATCAGGGAAACCAGCGTTTTGGCATCGCCAGCTTGCAAAAGGGATTCCAAATGATCCAGCTGAATGATACCTTTTTCATCCTGAGTAACAAAATCGACCTGCACACCCTGCGCCTCCAGTGCATCCAGGGAATGCAACACGCAGTGGTGCTCAGTGCGGGAGCTGATGATCCGCTGCACCCCGAGGTCCCTGACCGCACCCTTAAGTGCCATATTGCTCGACTCGGTGCCACCCGAGGTAAAGAAAATTTCGCCGATGGAAGCATTCACATGATGGGCGACCAATTTACGCGCACCTTCAATCGCTGCCCGCGCCTTGCGGCCTTCTGCATAAATCGAAGAGGGGTTCCCTGATAGTTCCCGCAAAGCCTCCATCATGGTGGCCAGCACGGCTTCATCTACCGAGGTGGTAGCCGCATTATCGAAATAAATCCGTTGCATCATTCTTCCTTTTACTTACCTGAAAAACGCCCTAAACACCTGGCTGATTGGCCGCTAGCTACAAGTCAGCAAACCACCTATCAACCAACTTCTGCTCGGTATGCACATCCGCTTTATGGAAAAACTCGTTGGTATGTGCGTTATAAGCATAATCCTTAGACCACTCAGGGTAGGCCCGAGCCAGTTCTGTCAGCGCATCCATGATATAGCGCACTTCGGTATCAGTCATCACCGGATGAATCGACATCCGGATCCAACCCGGTTTATCCGATAAATCTCCCAGGTTAATTTTATCGGTAATGGAATGGGAGTATTCCTGGGATACTTCCAGCAAATAATGACCATAAGTGCCCGCACAGGAACAACCACCGCGCATTTGAATTCCAAAACGGTCATTGAGTAGCCGTACTGCTAGGTTGTAGTGCAGGCCCTCGATATAAAAGGAAATTACCCCTAACCGGTGGCGGTGTTTATCAGCCAGAATATGCAAGTTGGGGATTTGATCCAGCCGGTCCCAAATAATGTCCAACAACTCTTCTTCCCGCTCCCGAATGCGGTCAACACCCATTTGTTCTTTGAGTTGAATGCACAACGCTACTTTGATGGTTTGCAGAAAAGCAGGGGTTCCTCCGTCTTCCCGGGCTTCAATCTCATCGATATACTTATGACCGCCCCAGGGGTTAGTCCAGTCAACAGTGCCTCCTCCGGGATTATCAGGGATTCGGTTGGTATATAATTTAGGATCAAAGACCAGCACACCAGATGCTCCGGGGCCACCCAAAAATTTATGGGGTGAAAAATACAGGGCATCTAAATGCTGGAGTGGATTCTCCGGCCGCATATTGATCGAAATGTAGGGGGCTGAGCAGGCAAAATCGACAAAAATAAGTCCGCCCGCACGATGCATAATTTCGGCCATTTCGTGATAAGGAGTCACCAGCCCCGTTACATTAGAACAGGATGTTACCGCAGCAATTTTTTGGGATCTATCCTTGTACTTGACTAACAAAGCTTCCAGGTGAGCCAAATCCACCAGGCCTTCGGGAGTTGGCTTGATCACTTCTACATCTGCCAGGGTTTCCAGCCAGCTCGTCTGATTGGAATGATGTTCCATATGGCTTACAAACACCACCGGGCGTTCGTGTGCAGGCAATTGCACCAGATCGCGGTGGCGTTCGTGGACCTTCAGCCCCAGGATGCGTTGAAATTTATTAACTACTCCGGTCATTCCCGAATTTGAAGAAATCAGCACATCCTTGGAACGGGCACCTATATGGCGCTTGATAATGTTCTTGGCTTCGTGGTAAGCCGTTGTCATCGCACTCCCCGTAACCGTAGTCTCGGTATGGGTATTCCCAACAAAGGGAGCTATGTCGTGCAATAATTTTTCTTCGATTGGCCGGTAAATACGACCACTGGCGGTCCAGTCAGCGTAGATAATTCGCTGACGCCCGTAAGGCGTTTGGAATTCCTGATCATGTCCTACCACGTTTTCCCGGAATGATGTAAAAAATGACTCCAGGGTTGCGGTCGTAGTTCCTTCTTTTTTCATTGCACAATCATTTTCCTTTTTTTGCCAAATTCCGTGGTCGAGCTAACCAAAACACGGAATTTGTCAAAAAACCAACATTTTAAAACAAAGCAGCTTACACAGAACTTATTAAAGATAATGACTTCCGCTTTAGACTCCCAGTATTCGGGTAACATCTTGGCGAATCTGCGTTACTAATGCCTGGGCTTCAGCCAGCGAAGGTGCTTCGGCGTAAATGCGAATGATGGGTTCCGTATTAGATCCACGTAAATGCACCCAGCTGTTGGGGAAATCAATTTTCAACCCATCAATAGTGGAAATATCCTCTGCCTGGTAGTGCAGGGCTAATTGCTCCAACAAATAACCAAGCTTGATTTCGGGAGTTAGCGTGATTTTATCCTTGACCATTTGCCAGTCGGGATACTGCCGGCGTAAATCACTGGCTGAGCCTCCCTTTGTGGCCAACGCACTCAAAAAAAGAACCAGGCCGATCAAGGCATCACGGCCGTAATGCAAATCAGGGACAATCACCCCGCCATTGCCTTCTCCGCCGATAACCGCCGAAACTGCTTTCATTTTCTCGACCACATTGACTTCTCCCACTGCACTGGCAAAATACTGTCCACCATGCTTTTCAGTAACCCAACGTAAGGCGCGGGTTGAAGATAAATTAGAAACGGTATTCCCCGGTCGTTGCTGCAGAATGTAATCGGCAACAGCAACCAGTGTATACTCTTCCCCAAAAAGGCTTCCATCTTCACAAACGAAAGCCAGGCGGTCGACATCGGGGTCAACGGCAATTCCTAAATCGGCTTTTGCCGCGACAACGCGCCCAATCAGGTCGGTCAGGTGTTCGGGTAATGGCTCGGGGTTATGAGCAAACTGGCCGGTAGGTTCTCCATTCACCAGCTCACAGGTAACACCCAATTCAGCTAATAAAGGAGGGATCGCCAATGCTCCGGTAGAATTTACCGGATCAAGTACAACGTGGAATTTACGCCTCCGGATAGCATCAACGTCCACGAGCGGATAAGCCAGGATAGCTGCCCAATGCTGCTGAAAATCGTACTCCGCCAGCTGGTACTTCCCCAACTGATCAATAGTAGCGAAAACCATTTCCTGATTGGCCTGGAGTGCCAGTAAGCGGGCGCCGGCCTGCGCAGAAATAAATTCACCCTTTTGGTTTAAAAACTTCAGGGCGTTCCATTCCCGGGGGTTATGACTAGCCGTAAGGATAATGCCTCCACCCGCATTTTCCTGAACAACCGCCATTTCTACCGTTGGGGTCGTAGACAACCCCAGGTCAATGACGTCAACCCCCATTGCCAGTAAGGTATTTACAACCAGGCCCTGTACCATAGCTCCGGACAGGCGGGCATCGCGGCCAACTACTACGCGTGCCGGGGCTTCTTGTTCCAGAAGCAAGGCAGCATAGGCCGCTGTTGCTCCGACAATATCCAGGGGGGTAAGATTATCTCCCGGTTTGCCGCCGATTGTGCCACGGGTGCCCGAGATCGATTTCATTAGTGCCAAAGTATACCTTGATTTTAGCCTCACAGGCTGTTAAAAGCCAACCTGTTATGAATTTTATTTACTTGATAATCCAACCCTGTCGAAAACATTGGATTGGTGGTTATCCCAACCACTACGTGATGAGGATATGCGCCGCGAAGGTAAGAAGAAAGATGCGAAGAAACCAAAATTAGGGGAATGCCGGCAGCGCAGCAAGTTCGGTCACTTTACCTTCGGTATAATCTAACTGGCAACAAAAATTGTCCCGACCATTCGTCAGGAAAAAATAGGGAACCTGTAAGGGCAGGTTATACGTAGCCGCCTGTTGAAAAACAGCTGCATTCAGGGAAACTTGAGGCGCCTTGCACTCTACCAACAAAAAGGGTTGTAGCTGCCGATCGTAAACCAAGATATCGCAGCGTTTCCGGCGGGTATTCACCCTTATCCCACGTTCAATAGCTAATTGTCCTGCAGGAAAATCCAACCCGCGAACCAAATAAAGCACTGCTAATTGACGGACCCACTCCTCAGGTTGTAATACCAGCCATTTTTTGCGCAAAAAATCAAAGATATAGCGCTTCTCCCCTTCCTTGCGGATACGGAGTTCTTCCTGGAAGGCAAGTAAATCAATGGAGAGCATTCGCCAAATTAAGGGATTATCAGCGACTGAGAAAGCTGCCCCTCCGTCGTCTGTAACCGAACAACATACCAACCCGCGGATAAGGATGTGGTCGGTAAATTAAATTGGTGCTGCCCCGCCCCCAGGTTTCCCTGGTAAATCATTTGCACCGGTTGCCCCAGTTCATTGAACACTGTAATCTGTGCCCGGTTAAAAGCCTGCGGGTTTACTACGTTAAGCGACACCCCTTCCCGAGAACCATTACCCCGTACCTCCAGGTTTACACCCAATTTTCGCAGATCCGTCACTGCCGTAGTACCGAAACTAATGTCATCGGTCCAATGCGTATTTACCACTTCGTAACGGACATCTGTCTTCCGCCAGAGTATGGCCGCAACACGATACTGGTCAGGAGTTGTATTAGCATCCAGGGTTATACTGCCACTAGCCAGTCCAAACCAACCTGCAGACAAAGAACCATTCACCAATTGCTTACCAAAAGAGCTTTCCGTAAAGGAAGCACGAAGCACATTGCGATGTTCTACCGCATTGCCGCGATTAGCCTGCTGCTCAATCACTTTTTCTTCGATCAAGTATAACCCCAGGTAATATTCACCACTGGTTCCCTGGAAAAATTCTGCTTTACCCATCGCCGTCAATACCCGGGTTTCGGGATTAAATGTAACCCGTAATCCTGCCTGACCTAGTGGAGCTTTATTATTATTCGCCTGCACACTATCCCGAATAGCCTCATTCATGGCTGCTGTGGCTGTCCCAATCCTCCGCGTGTTAAAAAAAAACCAGGGCTGACTTACCGCGATTTCCGCGTTTTTCAGCAAATCGGCTGCCGTTTTACTGTACAAACGACTGGTTGTACTGGAATGGGCTGCTACGACAAGGGCTTGTTTATCCAGGTCATTCACCATGTTTTTGTATAAATCCCAGGCCTCATCACCACAGATGGGGCACCAGGTGGCCGTTAATTTGGTCACCATCGGGTGCTGAGATCTTTCCACGGAAATATCCTGCGCATTACTCCGCAAGGAGAAAGCCATGAGTACTAAGGAACACAGTATTATGTTACGCATGGTGGTATTTTTTTTTCAAATATCGTAAGAATCAATTATTTGTATAAGAAAAAAACCAATAAGCTTGGGTCTCTGCAGTTATTTTAACACGCTCATCGAGCCGATGCCCTACTACCCAGCAGATGTTGCCTTTCGCATCCGTCAGCAACCAATTGCGGTCTTTGGTCCAACGGTCGACCTTATTATCTAACCAGAAATCCTTGACTTTTTTATGCTGCCCGCCCATGCCAAGGGGCTGAAAGGTATCGCCTGCCTGCCAATGCCGGATCCGCAGAGGAAGGGTAACTGCAGAGGGGTCCAGGCAAGCGATGTGGGGGTCGGTGGGTATCTCCGTGGGAGATCCTTCCTTTAGGGACCATTGTATAGTGCCTCCATCCGGAAGGATTAGCATTCCCTGGTTTCCGGCAAGCGCAAACTCAGTGGTTTTTTCTTTCTTGGGTTTACTATCCACCAGCAGTACTCCCCGATCCACTAATAACCGATGGGTATTTGTGAAAAACTGTACTCCGGAATGCCCGACTTTGGCAGCTTGTAAAATGTCTGCTACCTGGGTCCCGGTTACGCCAGTTTCCAATAACCACTGGTATAAAACGGAGGCGGGTGCTGGCCCTGCCAATACCGCAGAAAGCTGAATGCGCAAGGATCCGTCCGCTGCGGTTTCCCTCACTCCTTTGGCCAGGCTTTCAAGGGCATAATCAACAAGTTCGCGAGCCTCACGCCAAAACCCGATGCTGCGTAAAAAGGAGGCGCGAAAAGCTGGATTGAGTTGCTCCAGCACCGGGACTAACTGGTGCCGGATGAAATTGCGAGTATAAACATCGGTAGCATTGGATGCATCCTCCCTGTATGGGACTGCATATGCCCGCTGGTAAGCCACTAAATCCTCCCGATGCAGGTTGAGTAAGGGGCGTAGTACCTGCCCGTTGCGATAAGGGATACCACTGAGTCCGGATAACCCGGTCCCTTTACTGAGGTGGTATAGTACGGTTTCCATAGTATCGTCCGCATGATGAGCTGTACAAACCCAGGAGAAATGGTGGGTATTACAACAATCCGAAAAAAAAGCGTACCGCAAACGCCGGGCAGCAACCTGGATGGATTCGCCTGCCTCTTCGGCGAGTTGGGCCGTAGGAAAGGATTTATTAAAGAAAGGAATCTGGCGGGAAGCAGCCCAATCGCGAACCAGGGCTTCGTCAGCATCAGAAGCAGCCCCTCGCAACTGAAAATTGACATGAGCAACCGCAAAAGACCAGCCACTTTCCGCAAAAAGGTCAGCCATTACCATGGAATCCAGCCCCCCGCTAATGGCCAGCAGGAACCGGTCAGTAGCAAAATCTACCTGCCCATGCTCCACGAGCACTTGCTGCATCTGCATCAATAAATCTTCCCGGCGTTTCATAGGCTAAAATTGCAGATTCCTGACCGGAAAGCCAAGCCTGTTCAAAAGCTTTACCCTTTTGCCCGCTCCAAGGGCTGCGAACGGCGATTCATGAGGGGAACATCCTTGACCACCATCTGTACAGTGCGACTCATCCGTTCTTCCAACATAACGATCTTTCCCCGGCGTAAATTTTCCAGTACATCCTGGTGAAAATGACGTACGGTGAGCAACTCCAGATTCCGGTCAATGACTACTTTGAACTGTTCCTGGATCAAGGCAGCGAAGCGATCTACCTTATCGTCGATGTCATTGACACAGACGTTAAAACTGATCGCGGAGTTTTGCATAGCATTCACCTGCAGGCGCAAGTCAGCAATAATGCTGAACAGGTAGCTCATGTGGTGTTCTGCCACAAAGGAAAAGTCGCGCGTAGAAATTTGCAATAAAGCCTGGTCTTTCTCCACTGCAACTATCGGTGGATACGTATCGTCTACATCGTTTCCAATATAAGTCCCCTCTCCGGCAGGATCAATGAAGGATTTGACGAATAAGGGAATACTCTTGTTTTGCAGGGGCTTAATCGTCTTAGGGTGAATTACCTTAGCCCCAAAATAGGTCATCTCAATCGCCTCCCGATAGGAGAGCCGGTCAATTTTGACCACATTTTCAAACAGTCGCGGATCCGCGGTAAGTACACCAGGCACATCCTTCCAGATCGTCATGCTTTCCGCATCCAGGCAATAGGAGAAAATAGCTGCCGTATAGTCAGAGCCTTCGCGGCCCAGGGTTGTGGTAAAGTTTTCGGTAGTGCTGGCAATAAACCCTTGGGTAACGACGAAGCCACCGTTTTCAATCATGGGGCGGGCTACTTTGGCGGCCCGTTCTTCCGTTTCATCCCACTGTACCCAGCCTTCTCTAAAGATATCGTCGGTGAGGATGACATCCCGGGCATCAAGCCACTGGGCCGGCAGATTTACCTGATTGAGATAGGCATGGACAATCCGTGAAGAAACGAGCTCTCCTACCCCGATGATCTGGTCATACATGTAATCATAATTCTCGTGCGGGGCTTCGTCCAGTACCCAGTCGACCTCCACAAAGACATCATTCACCAGCGCATAGGCATCGTGATCCTTAGGCAGCAACGCATCCATGATCCGGTAATGAGTGGCCTTAACGTCTTCAAGCAACCCACGGGCCGTGCCGTCCTGCCGGGCATGGGCTTCCACTACCTTCTCCAGTGCATTGGTGGTTTTCCCCATGGCTGACACCACTATAATCAGGTTTTCTTTGCTGAACCCCTGTAAAATATTTCCTACGTGCTTGATGGCTTCGGCATCTTTTAAAGACGATCCACCAAACTTGAAAACCTTCACGTTCTTCTTCATCCTTATATGTGGTATTCGTTCCTGGTTATTGGTTACTAGTTACTAGTACTTTGTTAACTATGAATTTAGGGGTTCATATATCCCCCGAAAAAACCTCCCGGATTTTCCTTTGCGCCTGATTATTCAGCGAAATTTCTCGCAACGACGCAACGAAACATAGCGATGTCGCTTCACGTTTCACAAACCCTTAATTTCAAAATTGACAGGCTACTGGTAACGGATAACTTGTTATTGATTTGCTGATCGCTGCTGCCACAGCCTGCGGATTGAGCTATTCACTAACTCTAACGAAGGTTTTTTGTGAACAGCAGCGTCCAAATCGGCCCCAAAGATAGCATTTCGTCCGATGCCTGCGAAATTGCCAGACGGATTTCCACGCCTGGGCAGCTATGGGACTTTCAATGGGCAAAAATCACTCCATGGCTAACGCCTAACGCCCGGAAAACTGTACTTTTAACATTCAAAATTACAACACATGACTAAGCAACTATTTACCAGAAAAACCTTTTCCCTTATAGGTTTGCTCGCCATTGCCTTTTGCAGTGGTGCCTTTGTCAATCATTTCCTGGCGGATGAAATTACCCGGGCCGATGTGCAATCCGCAGCAAAAATTATCGGGCTTTCGTTTACTGACAGCGAGATTGACACCTTGCTTTCCGGGTTGGAAGACAATCGCAAAGCCTATGAAAGCAATCGTCAGCAGGATATTCCCAATGCCTGGTCGCCAGCGCTCCATTTCAATCCGCAGCCCACTGGCTTTGTAATGCCCACGGGCCCTTCCAAAGTTACCTACCGGAAAGCGGGTAAAGTACAGCTCCCCGCCAATCGCGATGACCTGGCCTGGTATTCGGTCGCTGAATTAGGCGAGCTGGTACGCACCCGCAAAATTAGCTCCGTGGAACTAACCCAGTTTTTCCTGGAACGCCTCAAGAAATACGATCCGGTACTGCACTGCGTAATCAGCCTCACCGAGGAGCGAGCGATGGAACAAGCCCGCCGCGCTGATGCCGAAATAAAAGCCGGCAAGTACCGCGGGCCGCTGCACGGCATACCTTACGGCGCCAAGGACCTCCTGGCCACCAGCACCTATACGACCACCTGGGGGGCGATGCCTTATAAAGACCAAAAATTCGATTACGATGCCGCGGTCATCCAACGGCTCGAACAAGCGGGCGCGGTACTGGTAGCTAAAACCACCTTAGGCGCGCTGGCGATGGGTGATGTCTGGTTCGGCGAACGCACCCGCAACCCCTGGGATACCAATAGTGGCTCCAGCGGATCTTCGGCCGGAAGTGCTTCGGCCGTCGCTGCCGGGTTGTTACCCTTCGCTATTGGCACCGAGACGCTGGGCTCCATCGTTTCCCCCTCTACCGTTTGCGGCACAACGGGCTTACGTCCTACGTTTGGTCGGGTAAGCCGCTACGGAGCAATGGCCCTGTCGTGGTCGATGGATAAAATTGGCCCCATCACCCGGAATGTGGAAGATTGCGCTATGGTGTTCAACGCCATCTACGGGCCTGATGGCCGCGACCTTAGTGTGGTGAACGCCCCATTCCGCTACGACGCTAATCAGGACGTAAAAACGATCAAAATCGGGTACCTGAAATCGGATTTTGCCCGCACCTACCCCTTCAAGCAGCAGGACAGTATTGCCCTGGCCACCCTGCAAAGCCTGGGATACACCCTGATCCCGATCGAACTGCCGCAGATGCCAGACATCAGTGTAATTCTAACTGCAGAAGCAGGTGCCGCCTTTGATGAACTTACCCGCTCCAATCGCGATGATTTGCTGGTCCGGCAGGACCGCAATGCCTGGCCAACAACCTTCCGGGAATCGCGGTTTATCCCCGCAGTGGAATACATTCAGGCGAACCGCCTGCGCACCAAACTCATTGAAGATATGCAGCGCGAGGTTTTCTCCAGGGTGGATGTATACATCAACCCCTCCTGGGTAGGCTCCAGCCTGCGCATTACGAATTACACCGGTCATCCAGCCGTAGTGCTGCCCAATGGTTTCCGCAATGGCCGCCCCACCAGTATCACCTTTACCGGGAAATTATACGATGAGGGCACCGTTTTGCGCGTAGCCCGCGCCTACCAGGATGCAACGGATCACCACCGTAAGCATCCGGAGAATTTTTAATTGAAATTGGAAACTTGCCCGCCTCCGGCGGGTCAGAAATTGGAAATCAGGGTGTACATACCGGTTTCCAATTTCTAATTTCTAATTTCTAATTTCTAATTTCTAATTTCTAATTAGGGGTGTAAAGAAAAATTAAACTGGACTTTAACCGTTTTTAAAAAACACATTCCAATATGAATTTCTTAGCCATATCGCGAGGCAGGTTTTGGCTTTTTAGCCTTATGGGAAGAAAAAATGATCACATACTGAATTGACCTCATTTAGGTGTACCTTCTTTTTTTCTTGGCAAAAAAAGAAGCAAAAAACCCAAGGCTGTTACCACTGGCGCTAAAATGAAGCGGCAATCAGGATAACATTTCAACCTTGGTGCAGCATTTTTTCTGGGCACTGCACTGCCGGAAAGAAACTCGCCTTACCCTGCGAATCATGATCTATCGTTTTGATTATCAAAATATTGTTTTTTGCTATTGATAATTGTCTCGGCTCAAACACCTTTCCGGCGGACGTTTCGTTGGCTTCTATATCTACTAAAGGCCGCTTCATTTCTTCACGCGCCACCGGTAAAGGCCGATTAAAAAAGTTATTAACCTGCATGACCGCTCAAATGGCTAAAGCCCAGCTTAGATTCCACGAAATTTCATTGAAATTATAGGGTAAATATTTTTCTTTACAGCCCTAATTTCTAATTTCTAATTTCCATAATACATTTTACTACCTGAACACCCTCGCTCCTCCCTGACAAATATCATTGATAAAGTCCTGCATTTAAGCTATCTAGTTTTAGCAGAATTCACCTCAAACCACCCGCAGTGTTCACGCTAAATCCTAACCACTATGAAACTGCTGTGGTCCCATTCCAGCCGACGCGCTGTATCCTTGTTTCTCGCTGCTATTACGATGGTTTATTTGACGGGGTGTAACTCTTATCAGGTCCTTAAGAAGGAAGGAAATTATATAAAGAAAATAGAGTCTATGCAAGCGACAAAAAAGTTGTTCTTGCATAACGGTAATGAGGTATTTCAAATTAAAAACTACACTGTTTTTAATAAAACCGATCTTCGACTAGAATTAGCCCATCCGGTGTGGGATACCATTACCGTGATTCAAAAGGCTAAAAAGTCAACAAACATGGCTGGGGTTTCCCAGGATATGGTTATCGATACAGTTACTTACCCCCCTTACTATTACGCTAACCAAGATGGTTTTTTTCAAATTCAAGCAAAAGAGAAAGAAAAAATCCCCTACAGGAAGTATAGTTCAATTCTCAAGGAAGTTCATATCTATACCAACAGTTACTTGGCGTATCTGACAATAGGGGAAAATGTGTTATCGATTTACCAAGTTCAGCAAGTAAGGATCATTGAGGATGGTTCCGCAAAGTTAATAACTGCAACCATCGGAGTAGCGTTGCTAATATTACTGCTAACATCAATGGGCGACTATCCTGCAGGTTTAAGTTTTCCCTATGATTTTTTCTTACCTGGATAACCAGGGAGAATTTTTAAAGGGAAATCGGAAACTTGCCCCGACTGCTTCGAAGTCAGAAATCAGGGTATAACTTACTAGTTTCTAGTTTCCAATTTCTAATTCCCCTACTGCAACATCTTCGCCAAATCCCGCTCCAGGGTGGTCTCAGGGTATTCGATGATGCGGCCCAATTCCTGGCCATTGCGGCGCACGATGATGGTAGGTACCAGGGTCACGTCAAATTGTTCTTCTTCCGGCCCGGGCATGGCTTTCTCGCGGTCGAGCGCATACACCGTCAGCTTATCCTCCGGAAATTTTACCTGATCGAGAATTTTGTAAAAAGGCGGTACGTTGGCCTGGCTATCCGAACACCAGGTACCGAGAAACATAACGATATCGACTCCCTCCCAGTTGAGACTTGCCAGGCGATTCGCATCAACGGTATATTCCTGGTAGGTAGCCGGAAACCAATCGGCGCCAATGATCTCTGCTAATCCCTGCCGGTTTACACGTCCCAGCAAAATATCCTCTCCTTCGGAAGAAACGGCTTTTTGGTTGATCATAGCTGCTTGCTTAGCCTGCCCGGTGGTTTTGGGGGAGCAGGCACTAAATCCCAGACTGAGGCTCAGTAAAAAGAAGAGCCCCCATACTTGTCGAAAAAATAGTTTCATGGCGATCTGTTAATGGGTTAATGCTAAAATAGCAAGCCAAATATAAACAGCGATCCGTTGAAAAATGCTGACATTTATGCAACAAAAGAATTATTCGGGTGATTTCTTTCGCGTATGCAACGCCTGGTCGGCCATAACCTATTCTTCGCATGTATGAGGGCTAAACAATTTATTCCTTCTCTTTCTTTTTCTTCCCCTTGGTGGTAATGACAATTACGCCATCGCGCCCTGCTTCTCCGTATAGGTCAATGGCAGTTTGCCCTTTGAAGACTTCAACCTTTTCGATTGAGTCAGGTTTGATGTCATTTAGCTTTTTATCAACATCTCCTCCGTCCATCTTGCCAATAACCTTGCCATCCACGACGAGCAATGGCTTTCCTTCACTTTTTGCAGTAGCAGTTGCCTTTGGATTGAAGGTAAGGCTATCGGCATATATCTTGGTCGAGTCGCCATCTACGGCAATGGTCACTTTACCCTTGGCGGAAAGCATCGGCGGAGGAACGGTATCCTGGCGTACCGGTAAGGGTTCCAAATCCAACTGGTCTTTGCTGGTGGGTATTTCCCTGGTACTTTCTGCACGATTCAAAACTGACGCATCGGCCTTTTTATTCGGAGTCGGCGTTGTAAACGCTGCAGCTGGTGCATTACTGAGCTGTTCCTTATCTGCTTTGATCGTCACGCTCGGCAACGCAGCAACCTGCTCTTGTACTGTACCTTCCGCAATTACCTCAAAGGAGAACAAGGTTAGTAATACCCCAACAATCGGCAGTGAAAGCGCATAGCGGATTAATTGCCAGGAGGTGTTCCGGTTGCGTCCCAACATGCGGAGGCGCTCCGTTAACTGCGCAGCAAACAAATGTAAGCCTGGCGCGGGAGCAACCATCGTCGGCTGCCGGGTCAGAAGGGAAGCATACTGAAAGGCATTATTTCCCTGCTTGACAACAGCGGCATCTGCCTCATATTCGTGTACTTCCCGCAAGCATTGCCGCCATTTGTAAACCAGGGGGTTAAACCAATGTAGTGATACCCATATCTCCATCCACAACAAATCCCAGCTGTGGCGACGCCGGATATGAGTAAGTTCATGCTGGAGGATAGCTTCCTTCAGCTCCTCCCCTTCCGGTTGTAAAACGTACTGAAAGAAAGAAGCTACCGGAAAATTCCCCGGAACGAGGACTCGGGTCCATCCTGCTTGTTTCTCTTGAGGTTGGCGACTAATGAACAGCCATAACCGCAGATACTGGACGGCCAGGCTGATCAGGGCAATGGCTACTCCAATCCAGTAAACCAGCACAATAATTTCGGCGATACTAGGTAGCAGGGCTTCCGTAATAGACGTGGGCTCTCCCTGATTACTATAGAGAGTCATAAACTGCTGCCAGGTAAGGGTCCAATGCTCACTTCCGGAGGCTGTTCCCGCCGGGGAAGTCACTGAAAACTGTGCTGCCGGAATAAGCCAACAGAGCGCTGGTAATAACAATAAATAGCTGCGATTTACCCCAAAAAAGGTCAACCGCCGTAAACTGCTTTCATATATGGCATAAAACAAGGTCAATCCAAGCAGCATACCTGCCAGCTCAATTGCACCGGGCCAATTCATTTCCATGGTCTTTGTTTTTTCATTACTCCGGGAAGGGGTGATTTCAATTTTTCTTTTTCAGTTCCGCCAGCAAGCGTTCAATTTCAGCCGGATCTGCGTTATCGTTTTCCAGAAAAAATGAAAGCAATTGCCGGGGTGATCCCCCGAAGTAATCGTTGAGTAATTCTGTTGCTACACTGCGTCCGTAATTTTCCTTCTCGAGAACTGGAAAATACCGGTACGTTTTCCCAAAAGATTCATGCCCTACCAGACCTTCTCCTTCCAACTTCCGGACAATCGACGAGACCGTTGTAACGGGAGGCTGTGGGGCTGGCAAATCGTCCATAATGTCGCGTACAAAGGCCTTTCCACGCGCCCAGAGGATTTGCATAACTTGCTCTTCTTTGTCAGTTAACTTTCTCATGACTCAAAGATACAACTATTTTTTAGTTATTCAACTATTTTTTCGTTATTCAACGAAATTTTCGTTGTCCTTGTTTTTCCTCCCCTCCATAAAAGAGGTTATTTTGCAGTGAGCAATTGGAAAATGACGCCATACGAGCAACGAGTAACGAGTAACGAGTAACGAGCAACGAGTAACGAGCAACGAGTAACGAGCAACGAGTAACGAGTAACGAGTAACGAGTAACGAGTAACGAAAATAATGAAACGAATTATCGTCATTGGCGGAGGTGCTGCCGGTTTTTTCGGAGCGATCCGGGCAGCCGAATGCGACCCCACCGCAGAAGTGATCATATTGGAGCGAGGACGGGAGGTCTTGCAAAAGGTCAGGGTTTCCGGTGGTGGCCGCTGCAATGTCACGCATGCCTGCTTTGTGCCCCGCGATTTGGCCAAGAACTATCCCCGGGGTGAACGGGAGTTACTGGGGCCCTTTAATCGCTTTGCCTGTGGCGATACGCTCGACTGGTTTGCCAAGCGCGGCGTGGAAACCAAAGCCGAAGCCGACGGGCGTATTTTTCCCATCACTGATTCTTCCGAAACCATCATTGAGTGTCTACTGCGCGCAGCGCAGCAAGCAGGAGTTAGTGTAAAGCTCCACCAACGGGTAGATCGGTTGGAACCTCCGAAGGAGCCCGGAGCTCCCTGGCGAATTGGCACGCCGGATCGCACCTGGCAAGCCGACCGGGTGCTGCTTACCTCTGGTTCCAATCCGGCTATCTGGAAAGCCCTGGGTGCTATGGGGCATACCATTATTCCTCCGGTTCCTTCTCTTTTTACCTTTAATTGTAAGGATATCCGACTCCGGGAGTTATTAGGTGTATCCGTCGACTTTGCCGAGGTCACGGTCAAAGAAATTCCTCCGCTGCAGGCTGCGGGGCCGCTGCTCATCACCCATTGGGGATTTAGTGGGCCGGGGATTTTGCGACTAAGTGCCTGGGGAGCCCGCCTATTAGCCGAGCGCCAATACCGGTTCACCCTGGTGGTGAATTGGTTGGCCAGCACACCGGCTGAGGCGTATGAGGAACTTATGTTCCTGAAAAATTCCCAAGGTAAACGCCAGGTTGCCGCCCATGCGTTTGGCAATTTACCCCAACGGCTATGGCGCAAGCTGGTCACCGCAGCAGCTATCCCTGCTGAGCGACGCTGGGCAGACATGACCAAACATGAGGGTCTGGCGCTGGCTCAGGAACTCACTCAGGGGCATTACGCCATCAATGGCAAAAGTACCTTCAAAGAAGAATTTGTGACAGCAGGGGGCATTGATCTGAAGGAGGTTAACTTCAAGCGATTCGAAAGTAAGCTATTTCCTGGATTGTACTTCGCGGGCGAAGTATTGGACATCGATGCCATTACCGGTGGGTTTAACTTCCAGGCAGCCTGGACGGGTGGATACATAGCCGGTGAAGCGATGGCCGAATAAGGCAAAAAGGCTTTGCGTGAAACCAGGAAGTAGTCCTGTTTGGGGAAACATTCATTTTGCTCGCCATGACGCTACGAACCCAATTGAACTCGTGCCTTCCTTTTGCGCATGGCCCAAAGCCCGAGTAAAGGTCCTGAAGCCAGCAGTACCATCATCCCGCCGGCATTACCCGCGGCAAATGCCCCGTTCAGCAATTGAATACTAAATATGGTAATGGCAAAGCCGATAGAGTTGACAATGGTCAGTGCGGAACCTACGTATTCCCGGGGAGCCGTTTGCGCAACCAGCGTAGAAAACTGCGGAGAATCACCAACTACTGCAAACCCCCAAAGGAGCAAAAGCCCTAAAACCAAATGGGAAGGCAGTGCTGGAACAATAATCGATACCACGCAGCATATCCCCGAAACCAATAGCATCCAGCGGGCCACCCAGGCACTACCCTTCCGCAAAGCAAAGTACCCACCAAGGACACAACCCAGGGCGCCCATGGCAATTACGCCAAATGACCACCCGGAAAGCGCAGCACCTGATTTAGAACCATATCGTTGTAATATCACCGGAACAAAAGCCCAAAAAGCATATAACTCCCACATATGCCCGAAATAGCCGAATGCCGCTGCCCGAAATTCAGGGAAGCGAAAAATAGCCGCAAGTGCCCGGGGATCAAATCGCGCTCCCTTTTGCCGATGCGGTCCGTCTGGAATGGCTAACCCTACCAATAAACCTCCTGCTGCAGCAATTCCTGCCACGCCGTACAAAACAAACCGCCAGTCCAGCTGTGCCGCCTGACTGCGTAGCAAATGCGGAAAAGCCGTTCCTAAAACCAGCGCTCCCACCAGAAAGCCTAACGCTTTCCCTAAGTCACGGGCAAACCAGTCAGCCGAAATTTTCATCCCGATGGGATAAATACCTGCCAGAAAAAACCCAGTAAGAAAACGCCATAAAAACAGCTGCCCAAAACCATCAGCCAGGGTAGCTACTGCCAATGTACACCCAGCTCCCAGCCAGGCGCAAACCCAAAATACCCGGGAAGGCGAAAAGCGATCGGCTATCACCAGCAACGCAAAAACCAGCGTGCCCAGGATAAATCCGAATTGCACGGCTGCCGTCAAATGCCCCAGGGCACTTGCCGGAAGGGAAAATGCTTGTTGCAATTCCGGCATGATCGCATTGCCGGCAAACCATAGCGAAGTACCCGCAAATTGGGCTATGACAATTGCCGGGAGCAAATATAGCGGCCGTTTCAGGTCTTGCGCAGTCATAGGGCCAGGTAAATCACTCCATTAATACAGCCTCCATAGGCCGCCACCAGCGCGTATCCGGAGCATCGGCGGTAATGAGTACCGGTTCTTTCTTAACGGGATGTATAAAGGCCAGGCTGCGGCAGTGCAAACCAATGGAGGCATCGGATAATGCCTGCGGGTGGCCATATTTGAGATCGCCAATTATCGGAAGACCGACCTTAGCCAGTTGCACGCGGATTTGGTGCGGCCGGCCAGTCAACGGATTTACCTTTAGCAGGTACTTTCCTTCAAGATCAACGATCATCTCATACGTCAACTCCGAACGCTTGGCGTCCTTATGCCGGTTGCTGGGCTGGTCCAGCGCCTTGGCAATATTGCGGTTGGTATCCTTATCGATGTAGTGAACCAGGGTTCCTACTAAGGGATCCGGGCGATCATCAACAATTGCCCAATACGTCTTTTCTATCTGCCGCTCCCGAAAAAGCTCATTCATGCGCGACAATGCTTTCGACGTACGCGCAAAAACTACTACCCCACTAACTGGTCGATCAAGACGGTGAACTGTTCCGAGGAAAACATCTCCCGGTTTCTGGTAGCGATGCTTGATATATTCTTTAACCATGTCCGCTAAAGTGGTGTCGCCGGTGTCGTCGCCTTGAACCAAGACTCCGGCGGGCTTGTTCACCGCAATAAGATGGTTATCTTCGTAAATGACCGTTAAATTCATATGTACTTTCAAAGTAAGCGGTAAAGATATGAAATTAAGTCTTGGCTTCTCTCCTTGTCCGAATGACACCTTTATTTTTGATGCCCTGGTCCATGATAAGATCGATACCGAGGGGTTGTCTTTCGAAGTAATTCTGGCAGACGTGGAAGAATTAAATCGCCTGGCTTTTGCCGGCGAGCTCGATATTACCAAACTGAGTTACCACGCGTTTGCCCATCTGGCCGACCAATATGTGTTACTGGATGCCGGCAGTGCGCTGGGAAATAATTGCGGCCCGCTTTTGATCGCCCGCAAGCCGATAGCGCTGGAGGAAGTTCCCGGCTTGCGCGTTGCCATTCCGGGAAAATATACCACAGCAAACTTCCTTCTGGGACTAGCATTTCCGGATTTAACACAAAAAACCGAGTACTTATTTTCGGAAATTGAACGTGCAGTACTTGAGGGAGAGGTGGATGCAGGGCTGATCATTCACGAAAATCGCTTCACCTATGCAGAAAAGGGGTTACACAAGGTAATCGACCTTGGGGAATTTTGGGAAAGCACTACCCAAATGCCGATTCCCCTGGGCGGCATCGTTACCCGCCGTGCGCTGCCGGAAAGCATCCAGGCGAAGGTAAACCGGGTGCTGGCCCGCAGTGTAGCATTTGCCCTCGACCATCCAAAAGAAAGCCTGCCTTATGTGCGGGATCATGCGCAGGAAATGGATGAAGAAGTGATGTACCAGCACATCCATCTTTACGTCAATGACTTTACCAGAGACCTGGGCCCCCAGGGGCGGGCCGCTGTTTCCCATTTGTTCGAAACAGCATGGCAGAAAAATCTCATTCCGCCAGCCAGGGAATCTATTTTCCTGTCCTAGCCATGTTGCCGGGCGTATATTAGTCAGATAATAGAGCGCTGAATCAGGAATGTGCGAAAAATATCCAAATTCATTGTTTTTCAATATGTTACCGGTTAAATGCCATCAATATTAAACTACACAACAATACTTCTCCTTTTTTTCTTGACAAAAAACTTGCCCGCCTATGGAGGGTTTACCCGCCTATGGCGGGAGGAGCAAAAAAATCAAGGCCTGAAGCGCCAGGGCTAAAATGGACCGGCCTTGAAGAAAGATCTGAGTCCTTTTGAAGGTATCGGTTTCAGGCACTCCGCTGCCGGAAAAAAACTCGCCTTTGCCCTGATAATTTCACTTAACCCATACCGAATTACCGACCACAGGGTGTCCCCCCAACCATCCGTTTAGGCTCAAACAGTTTTTTTACCCGCCTATGGAGGGCCAAAAAAGATGGTCCTTTCCCAACACTTCGCATAATGCATATCTTTCCTATTTTGAACTCCTTTAAGAATTAATAATGACTAATTTTCTAATTATCAATACTTAAGAACATCTTTCGTACAACCCTAATTAGAAATCAGGATAATATGGATCTCCATTCATGCCATTTTTATTCAGCCAGCAACAAGCCCGGTAGTGCTGATAATTGTGCTATTTCAAAGGTGGGTTCAGTTTCCGCAGATCGTTCTTTGCCGTTCGGGTTGTACCAACAGGTAGCCATACCCGCCTGCTGTCCGCCCTGGATATCAGAATAGATATTATCCCCTACCACCAGCACTCTTTCCCTTTCGGGGTTCCCTACTTGTGCCAAAACGTAATTAAAATAGGCCGGATCAGGTTTTGCCAGGCCAATTTCATCGGACACCACAATCGCTGAAAAGTAGGAATCTACCTTTAAATGAGCCAGGCGCCGGCGTTGTACTTCTTTCAGGCCGTTGGTAATCAGGGCCAAACCAAATTGAGAACGCAATTCCTCCAGTAGTTCACGCGCGCCGGGGAGCAATTCGGCGAATTGAACGAGGTTATTGAGGAAGCGTGTATTCATTTCCGCAGGATCTGCCGCCCAGCCCAGACCGGCACGTACCAAAAATCGCTCAAAACGAATCGTACGTAATTGAACCGCACTGATTTTACCGTCCTCGTACTCACGCCAGGTTTCATGGTTACACAACTGATAAAGGGCATACATCCCTTCTCGCTCAGGGATGGCAACCTCATCGAGTGTCAAGGCAAAAGCACGCCTGGCGGATTGCGAAAAATCCAGCAAGGTATCATCAGCATCAAAAAAAATGAAGTCAAATTGGCTTTTCATCACACCTGGAAATATTAGCAAAAAACACTATATAGTACAGATCCCCAAAAGAACCCTGATATCAGGAAGATGCAAAAGTAAGAGAAAAGCCCGGAGCAAAGCTCCCTGTGTTAAAATAACTCCTGCAAAATTCAGCTAGAAATCTAGAAGCATTTTGGTATTTTTGGGGCGCTTTTTGCATTCCTAACCGGATAAACTATACCATTATGATTATTGGCGTACCAAAGGAAATTAAATCCAGTGAAAACCGGGTGGCTCTAACCCCTGCCGGAGCTCTCGAATTAACCAAGCACGGACATACCGTTTACATCCAGGCCTCTGCCGGAGAAAGTAGCGGTTTTTCTGATCAGGAATACTTAGATGCCGGCGCAAAAATCCTCCCCACAATAGAAGAGGTGTACGCCATTGCTGAAATGATAATCAAGGTTAAAGAACCTATTGAAAGAGAATACAGCCTGATCCGCGAAGATCAGTTGCTATTCACCTATTTCCACTTTGCCTCTTACGAGCCATTGACCAATGCCATGATTGCCAGTAAAGCAGTCTGCCTGGCTTATGAAACTGTGGAAATGAAGGACGGTTCGTTACCCTTGTTGGTTCCGATGTCCGAAGTTGCCGGCCGGATGGCGATCCAGGAAGGTGCCAAATACCTGGAAAAACCCGTTAAAGGCCGGGGTGTACTGCTGGGAGGTGTTCCGGGTGTATCCCCTGGTAAAGTGCTGGTACTGGGCGGCGGAATCGTTGGTACCCAGGCGGCCAAGATGGCTGCTGGCCTTGGCGCACAGGTAACCATTATGGACTTGAGCCTTAACCGGCTGCGCTATTTGGCGGATATTATGCCTGCCAATGTCACAACGATGTTTTCCAACGAATACAATATTCGGCAATTAATCAAAAACCACGACCTTATTGTCGGCGCTGTGTTGATCCCAGGGGCCAAAGCACCTAAGCTCATCACCCGCGATATGCTAAAGCTCATGCGCCCCGGCACTGTCTTGGTAGATGTAGCTGTTGACCAGGGAGGATGTTTTGAAACAACAACTCCGACAACGCACGAAAACCCAACTTTCATTATCGATGATGTGGTGCATTACTGCGTTGCCAACATGCCGGGTGCCGTACCTGCCACCTCTACGATTGCACTGACCAACGCTACCCTCCCCTATGCCATTCAGCTGGCTAACAAAGGTTGGAAACAAGCTTGCCGTGACAGTGACCCACTCAAGAAAGGGCTCAACATCGTCAATGGTAGTGTAGTTTATCAAGGTGTTGCCGAAGCTTTTGGCCTGCCTTACGAAGATGTTGATCAGTATTTATAACGAATACCGGATTGAATAAAGAAAAGGGCATCGCGAGAATTCTCGCGATGCCCTTTTCTTATGGCAAGTAATACAATGGTGTCGCTATTTCACCGTCACCAATTGTCCATTGACCTCCTGAACGACAAATGCTCCCGGGAATCCTGATCGCTTTACCTCTGCCAATGCTCTGCGGGCATCGGCTTCGGTAGCGAAGCTACCCAGCACTTTAGCGGTGAAGGCGCCTTTGGGGTAATCCTGGATGGTACCTAAACTTGCGACTTTGGAACCATCGAACCACCGGGGATCTTTATAAGCGGCTAACTGAATTTTGTAAGATCCCCCTCCCGTCGTAACAGGCGGTGGTGGTGGCGTTGGAGCAGGATCGCCGCCACCTGTCGAGGTAGATGCTCCTGGGCCATTATCCTCAGCGACAACAAATGCCCCTGCAAAATTTTTCATCTTCTTAACGGACCCCAGTAACCGAACGGCTTCATCCCGGGTTGCATATACGCCCAAGCGAACTTTAATTACCCCTCCTTCCCGCTTGAGATAAACATTCCCAATGCTCCATAAATCGCTGAACTGGTCCGGAGTTGGGTCCTTGGTCAGCGCAGCTACCTGGATAGCAAAACCTTGGGTAATCGTACCTGGGTTCGGGTTCGGGTTTGGATTGGGATTAGGTGGTTGGGGGCCATCTGCATAATACATAGGAACAGTGCCCAAAATGGTACGATCCCGTCCATCCAGTGTATTAATATTACGATTCACTTCGCGATATCCTTGCGCAGAATAGGTAAGCATGTACGTTCCATTGGGTGCTAAGCCCAGCGTAAAATCGCCGTTCCGGTCAGTCATCACCCGGAAAGTGCTACCCGTTATCAGGTTGCGTACCGAAACACTCGCATTAGCCACCGGAATATTGGTGGCATTGTCAATTACTTTCCCGTAGTATTCTTCACCCCGACGAGTCATGGGGATTTCAAGTTCCCGAGCCCCCTGGAGCGTCATTCCCGAAAGATCAACACGGGCCAAATTGAACCCATCTTTGTTGACAATAATCTGGCAATTCATCCCCCTGTCCAATGGAAATGAGAAGACGCCACGAGCATCAGTCGTTACAACATAGTTACGGCCAGGCTGGCACGCACTTAAATCTATAATAGCATTAGGAACCGGAGAGCCATCTGAACTATTGATTACCCGCAAAGTGACATTATCTCCTGCCTTGGCAACTTTGTAAATATCTTCTGCACCACGGCCACCTTTCCGATTGGAAATAACATATCCCAAACCCCGGGCATTATCGAATAAATAGCTATAGTCATCATAGGCAGAGTTGACGGGCTGACCCAAATTGGAAACCTTTGCCCACCGGCCATCCTGCTGTTCCGCAATAAAGACATCGAAACCACCAAATCCTTCATGCCAGTCGGAGGCAAAATACAGATTCGTTCCATCAAAGTAAGGGCTGATTTCATCACCTGAGCTATTCACTACCGGTCCCAGGTTAATGGGGCGACTCCAGGAGGCTCCTTCCCGGTATGAAATATAGAGGTCATAGCCTCCAAAACCCCCATCTCGGTCACTGGCAAAAAATATAGCATTGCCATCGGGAGTAAAGCAAGGGTAACCTGTGCGTCCCCGAGTATCATTGTGTGGGAAGGGTGTCTCCCGCATAAAGTCCCCATTGGTGCCGATTTCGCTCAGGAAAATACTCAGCTCCATGCCACTGCTCGGAATCTGACGAGTACCGGCAGTAAAATTATTCCGGGTATACGCCACATACCGGCCATCAGCGGAAAAAGAAGCAGGGCCTTCGCCGGTGCTGGCAGCAGTTGGCCGTAAAAATATCGGCGGCTGCAGATAGCCATCAACGCCCGGGCGGCTTACAAAAAGCTGGGTCTTGGCAATGCCGTCCCAATTGTAATTAGCTCGTTGTACATCAGTTCGGGAGGAAGCGAACACCACCTGGTCACGGTAAAAAGCAGGGCCAAAATCAGCCGCCGGCGAATTGATTCGCTCATTACTCACCGAATAATCCATCGTTGTTAATGCTTGTCCTTTGGCATAGTCACAGGACTGCGCATAGTGATTACCCACACGCGGATCACTCGCTGCGTATTGTAAATAATTGACTTTTGCTTCATCATACCGGCCGAGGGCTTTCAGAACGTGACCAAACTGCAGATAAAGTACTGCCGGTGGGCGCCGATTGCCCAAGGCCCGGGCGTAATAATCGGCGGCCTCTTCCATCATGTTCAAGTGCCGATAACTATCCGCCATCTTTCCTAAGGGTTCGGCTTCATCGCTACGCTTTTGAAAAGCTTCCTTGTAAGCTTCCACCGCCTGGGTATAGGCTTTTAATTCATATAGCTGATCCGCTTTGCGCAATAGGGTGCGATAGGTTTGGGCATAGCTGACCATAGTGCCAGCCAGGACCAACATCAGGACCAGCAGGATATTTCGTAATGTTCTCATATGGTGTTTTTCATTTGCTGTTTTCCAAAGATAGGCAATCCGGAGATAAAACAGTATTTTTACGTACTATTGCCGTTGCTTCCCGCCTAATATATTTGGTTCTTTGACAAATCCCGTGATTGATAGTCAAGTCAAAAGAAAATCAACACTCCCTTGCTCCTCCGCCAAAGCTACGGCGGCACGCGGATGGACACTTTTGCTTTCCTTTCGACTTGACCACGAGAATTGTCAAAGAAGGATATATTTTAGCCGCTTACGGCAACTTAACCATTAATCATGGTGGCGTTATTTCTCCCAAAACTGGGCACCCTCCACTTAAGCACCCTATGGTGCTCTCTTTTCTAAAGAAATGTATCACTATTTTATGGAAAAATATAATTAGTTTCATTTTTTTAATAACACAACTCTTCTTGGGCTCTGCCCCAGGCCAGCCCATAATGTAATTCAATCTATATGACAACAACAATGATTACAATCACTGGCCTGTATATTTACCCGATCAAATCATTAGGAGGAATTGCTGTTTCAGCGGCACGCCTGGAAAGAAAAGGGTTCGCCGGAGATCGCCGTTGGATGCTGGTCGATGAAAATGGCCGATTCCTTAGCCAGCGGGAGGATCCCAGAATGGCTCTCTGTCAACCGGAGTTTTCAGCGGAGGGTATTACCATTACAGACCGCACCGGAAGACAGTCCCCGCTAGTGTTCTCCACGCTATTAAAAGGTAATGAGGAAAAAATTCCAGTAACCATTTGGGATGATACCTGTACTGGGCTTTTGGTAAGCACGGAAGCCAACAACTGGTTTTCTCACCTGCTGCAGCGCCCCTGCCGACTGGTTCAACTCGCCCCTGAGGATGAGCGCCCGGTAGACCCCCGCTATGCTCGTGCAACAGATGCCGTAAGCTTTGCAGATGGGTTTCCTTACCTACTGACAAATGAAGCCTCCCTTGCAGATTTAAACCGCCAACTGGACGAACCGGTGCCGATGCTCCGCTTCCGGCCCAATATCATTATCAGTGGTGTTCCTGCCTGGATAGAAGATGAATGGCAGCACTTTCAATTGGGTAACCACACCTTCCGCTCCACAAAACCCTGTGCACGCTGTCAGGTAATTACTATCAATCCCGAAACCGGGGAAAAAGGAATTGAACCCCTCCGCACCCTTAGTCAGTTTCGGAAGCACAACAACAAGGTATACTTTGGCTTAAATACCTGCTGGGAACCTACGACAGGTGATGCCACCGTCCGGGTAGGCGATACCCTCACCCTTATCAAATGAAAACATCCAGAATATAAAGGACACCAAAGGTAAGGCTTGCCAATCCATTCGTCGTAAAAAAGGCCAGATTGACCCTGCTTAAATCTGTCGGGGTTACCAAACTGTGCTGATAAATCAACAGGCCAATAAATATAGCAGCTGCCACCCAGTGCAACCAGCCGAATTCCGAATATAATTGCCCCACACCCCAGCCGGCAATTAGTATCAAAACAGCACTAATAACATGCAGGATTACCGACAACCGCAAAGCCCCTGTCCGGCCGAAGCGTACCGGTAATGATTGCAACTGTTGCTCGCGGTCAAAATCATCATCCTGCAGCGCGTAAATAATATCAAATCCGGCAACCCAGGATAAAACCACGAACCCATACACCACGGGAATCCAATGAAAATGCCCCATGACGGCCAGGTAAGCACCTACCGGGGCCAGACCTAAGCCCAGGCCCAGAATAAAATGACAGAGATAGGTAAATCGCTTGGTATAGCTATACCCCAGGATAACCAAAAGCGCAACCGGTGATAAAGCAAAGCACAAAGGATTGATAAACCAGGTACAGCCGATAAACAATAGCGCGTTGAGCACAACAAATGCCAGCGCTGCCCGGGCAGAAATAACTCCTCCGGGAATTTCCCGATTACGCGTACGCGGGTTCTGTGCATCGATATCCCGATCGAGGTAGCGGTTAAAAGCCATAGCTGCGCTACGAGCAAAAACCATACATCCAACAACGAGCAATAATAAACGTAAGCTCCAGGAACCTCCGGCTGGTCCACTTGCCAAAAAGAACCCCACCAGGGCAAAAGGCAACGCAAAGATCGTATGGCTGAATTTAATCAGGGACAGATAATGCTTCATAACATCCAGGCTTGACAATACGCTACAAAAATGGGGCAAATGCGGGGAATAATCCCATTTACTTATAAAATAGATTCCAGCAGGGAACTCCAGGTAACTTCTACAGGGCTAAAGCCGCAAAAATAAAACATCCCGGACTTTACCTAAGGTAAAATCCGGGATGTTTTATTTAGCAGAATTGCTGTTCTGTTATTGGTTTACAGGTGCGGTAGTAGGATTAGCACTGTTGCCCATAACTTCTCCTTCCACGTATACAAACGTCTCTGGCGGATTGGTATTACCAACAATGGTAACCCGCTTGCTCTGTGGGCCAGATTTGCCACCACTGTCAAACACTACTTTAATTTCACCAGACTTGCCAGGGCCGATAGGCTCACGTGGCCATTCGGGAACCGTACAACCACAAGTACTCTTGGCATCAGTAATTACCAGGGGTTCTTTACCGGTATTTTTGAACTTAAACAGGTGGGTTACTTTTTCTCCAGCGTTAACCGTTCCAAAGTTGAAGCGAACTTCTTCAAAAGCGATGGATGTAGTCGGACCCGTTGGAGCTGTAACAGCAGCGGCTGGTTGTGCCACAGTAGGATCTGCAGGTTGAACACTTCCCGGGTTCAAGCTTTCCCGGGCAGCTTGCCGAACATCACTCGCGCTATTTTGGCAGCTCGACATCGCGACTACCAATACTCCCGCGCTAAATACTTGTACTAATGATTTAAACATCTTTCGTAAGTTTTGTTTCCTGGAAATTATAAGGTGTTGAGTCCTAAAATTGTTTTGTAAAATTACAATTCCTTGCCTAATTCGCGGTTAACCGCTTGGGAATAAATGTTAATGCGAGGTTAACGTTACTGTCGTTTACGCTGAATCAGGGTAGCAAAGGCTGCTGCATCCAAAGCATTTAAGCAACTGGCCGCCGGTAAACCACCTTTGCGCGCAGAGCAAACGCCAAAGCGGATATCGTGAATGCCTTCCCGGCTATGGGCATCAGGGTTGATACTTATCCATACTTCTTTTTCCAGCGCATAAGGAATCCACGACCAATCAAGGTCAAGCCGGTAGGGACTGGCATTCAGTTCAATGGCCACACCATTGGCGGCACAGGCATCAATAATTCGGCGATGGTCCAGCGGATACCCTTCCCGGGAAAGCAGCAAACGTCCCGTAGGGTGCCCCAGAATATGCGTGTAGGGGTTTTCTACTGCGCGTACAATGCGCTGGGTAGCTTTTTCCCGATCCATCTTCAGACCGCTATGCACCGAGGCGATAATTACTTCAAACTGCTGCAGTATCTCCTCCTCGTAATCCAACGAGCCATCACTCAGGATATCACTTTCAATGCCTTTAAAAATTCTGAAGGGGGCAAGTTCCCGGTTGAGCTGGTCAATTTCGGCATGTTGTGCCAAAACCCGTTCTACCGAAAGCCCATTCGCATAAAAAGCCGCCTGAGAATGGTCGGTCATCACCAGGTAATCAAATCCCTGGGCGCGCGAATAGGCAGCCATTTCAGCTACCGTATGAATACCATCACTGTAGGTTGAATGCGCATGAACCACTCCCCGAATATCTTTCTCCACCAACAGCGCTGGCAAATTATGAGCTTTTGCCAACGCAACAGACCAATCATCTTCCCGCATTTCAGGAGCAATAGCCGGAAGTCCTGCCAGTCGGAAGATTTCGTCTTCCACCGCAACGGTGGGTATAGAAAACTCCTGCGTAAATGCCTGCAAAAAAGAGGGAGACCCCGTCGTGGTAAAGAGCCTTGAGCCCCATTGCTCTGGAGCGCATAGATGGACCGTGACCGGAATTTCATCCGCAGTACTGCCCTTCCAGGTGCCTTCTCCTGCCAGGGTTAGTTGCAAGGTATCCCATTGAGCGTTTCCCGCAGGTAAGGTTTCCTGGCCAATAAGTATATCAATACCGTCCAGTACATTATCGCAACGTCGAATCGCTCCTGTCAGGGAAACCAACGTTTCCGGCAGTGCTTCCTGCAGATCCCTGACTAATGCCTCAGCCGTACCGATCAACGCACCGTAATGAAACTGATGTTTAGTGCGCTGAAAATAGCTTAGCTGGCGACGCAATTCTTCCTGTGTTTTTGCACCAAACCCCTTGAGCTCAAGCAGCCGGTTTTCATTGATCGCATAGAGTAACTCCCCGATCGATTCTACCCCTAAGTCCTGCCAAACGACCTGGACCTTCTTGGGGCCAAACCCCTTTACCATCAACATTTCCTGGATCCCCTCCGGCGTCTTTGCCCGATACTTCTCCAAGGTTTCCATTTTCCCGAACTGCACCAACTCCTGGATCTTACCACTTATCGCTGCCCCTACACCCTTGATAGCACTTATATCTTCGACCGACATCTCCGACAGTGGTTCAGTCAGTTTGCGCAGCGTGATATAAGCATTTTGGTAGGAACGTATTTTAAAAGGATTCTCCTGGTGCAGCTCCATTAAATTGGCGAGCTCCTGAAATGCCTGGGCAATCGCTTTATTTGTCATCAATAAACGGGGTATTATGCGTTGAAATACTGAATAATCGTGCGCACCTGGGCTTCTGCAAAAAGCTCAACGATCTCTTCGTCGATCAACAGGGTGGCATCATCAAATTGATCGAAAAACAGATGTTCTACCAGAACGGCTGGCATACTCGTTTTCCGAAGGATATAGAAATTAGCTTCCTTGTCATAGTCATTATCCGTCCGATCGCTGCGCATCGTAATTTTATTCCCCAGCAGTAATTTGACGTTTTCCCAATGCAGGTCAGCCAACTGATCCGCCTGGGTTCTTCCCGGCGTGGTGTACAATTCAAACCCACGTGCATTATGGTTGGGGGATGAATTGGCATGGGTCGATAGCAGGAGTGCCTGGGGAAAGTAGCGATGATACCAATTGGCTTTTTCCACGCGCTGGGCCAGACTGACATCCAAATAGGGATGGTATAACCGCACATGACGGATATTTAGCTGCCCTAGCTTGAGCGCTACCCGATCAGCAATCGAACGGTTGAATACACCTTCATAGAACCAACCACCCCCATGAAAAACACCTTGGTTATGCCGAAACATCTTACCGGGAGAGGTGGTATAAAACCCCATCGGATCCAGGGCTCCATGTCCGGCGTCGAGCAAAACCAAAAAATCAGTATTCATAAATTCGTTTTTTCTCGATCCTGCGATTCCAAAAACATAATTGTCACCCAAATGCCGTGAAGATACGATAAAATGATGGGGAGTATTGGCGCGACTTCCCTATTTTTGCCCATCAAAAATCGACAATGATGATTCGTTTTGCACTTTTGGTAATCGCCCTTCCGCTATTGATGTGGAGCTGCGGCAAAGAAGAAGACCAGTTTGCCACTGATCAGGAAAAGATCGAAAAGTACCTGCTGGAGAATAATCTAACAGCCCAGGTGGATCCCAGTGGCATGCACTACATTATTACCACGCCAGGTACCGGCGATAACCCCTCTCCCAATGCCCGGGTAGAAGTCAGGTATAAAGGTTACTTGCTGGATGGTACGGTCTTCGATCAGACAGGTCCGGGGAAGACAGCGAATTTCAGCCTTACAGGGTTAATCCCTGGCTGGCGTATTGCTATTCCCTTGCTAAAAAAAGGTGGGAAAGGAACTTTCTTTTTGCCGTCTGAATTAGGCTACGGCCGTACAGGATCAGGGATCATCCCACCGAATAGTGTTATTGTCTTTGACATCGAGCTGATCGCCTTTTCGAATTAGTCCGTAAAAGGCAGGTTACTCCTGCGGCCATTCACCCCGACGAAATATAGTTGTCGGGATGAATGGCTGCCGGAGAATCAGTCTTATAGATTACTATGCCTGCGCCTTGGGCGTATTAAAATTCATTGGCGGAAGCGGTGTTTGATCGGGCTCTTCAATCATCCCAAACTGCGCTTCATACTTCTTAATGTTATCAGCCATCGCTCGCAGTAAACGCTTGGCGTGTTGCGGCGTGAGAATTACCCGGGCTTTCACTTTAGCCTTAGGTACATTAGGTACCATCCGGATAAAATCCACCACAAACTCTGAAGGTGAGTGAGAAATTACGGCCAGATTCGAGTAAGTCCCTTCAGCAATATCCTCGGGGAGTTCTATATTAATCTGTTGTCCACCTTTTTGCTCTTCCATGAGATTTTATTTTACTTGGTTTTTTTCTTTGCCGTTGGTTTCTTGGCCGCCGGCTTTTTCTTGGCCGCCGCTTTTTTCTTGAAAGCATCGGGAATTTCCGCCTCAATAATGGCCTTTATTGCGTCCAGCGATAGTTCAGCGGCATCTTCCGCCGTGACCTTTTCGCCATCCTTACGAGGAAAATTAAGGATTTTCTTTTTAAAGCGGATAAAAGGTCCCCAACGGCCATTCTCTACACTAATTCCTTCACTATTCCACTGGTGAATAAAGCGGTTCGCTTCTTTACTTTCTTTCGCCTGGATGAGTTCTACCATCTCCTCCAGGGTCAGGTGATTGGGGTCAAATTTGCGAGGAATATTAACGAACATGTCATTCCACTTCAAAAAAGGACCGAACCTTCCTTTCCCCTGGGTAATGGGGAATCCTTTGTAGGTTCCTACCGGAGCATCTTCAGCCTCCTTCAGCTTTATCAGTTCCAAGGTCCGTTCCTTGGTTATGGTCAATGGGTCCTCTCCCTTAGGGATGGAAATAAACTTCTCTCCAAACCGAACATAAGGACCGTAGCGACCAACGCCAATGGCGATTTCTTCGCCCTGGTAGGTACCCATCGTGCGCGGAAGCTGGAATAGCTTCATCGCCTCCTCAAAGGTTATCGTTTCAATGGATTGCCCCGCCTGCAGATTACTGTAGCGCGGTTTTTCATCCTTAATGAGTTCGTCGGGTTGCCCAATTTGCACCACCGGACCTAAACGCGTCATCCGGGTGAGTACGGAATACCCCGTTTCAGGATCCTTCCCTAAAATGCGTTCTCGGGTGGGGCGATCGGCGTTTTCCATTGTCTCCAGCACCTGATCGTGGAAAGGAAAATAGAAATCATGAAGCATTTTCGTCCATTCACGGCCACCCGATGCTACTTCATCAAACAGTTTTTCAATTTCAGCCGTAAACTGATAATCCATAATTTGCTGGAAGTGCTCATCCAGGAAATCACTCACCGTTATCCCCATATCTGTCGGGAAAAGCCGGTTTTTCACAGCTCCGGTCATTTCCGTATCTGTCCGGGAGGAAATCTTATCGTCCTGAAGGGTGTATACCTGAAAGGAGCGCTCTACCCCATCCCGGCTTTCCTTAACCACGTAGCCGCGGCCTTCTTCCATGATCTTGCCGATGGTAGGAGCGTAGGTGGAAGGGCGACCAATACCTAATTCTTCCAGCTGCTTGACCAGGCTGGCTTCTGAAAAACGAGCAGGCCCCCGGGTGAAGCGTTCCGTGGCCGTCATTTCCTGTAGCGGAAGCTCCTGGCCTACTTTTAACGGTGGAAGCATGCCTTTAGTCTCCTCCTCTTCGTCGTCATCATTAGACTCCAGATAGACCTTGAGGAACCCTTCAAACTTCAGCACTTCACCTTCCGCAACCAGGTTCACTCCCCGCTGGGTGGAAATGCCGATTTTAACGACTGTTTTCTCCAATTCGGCATCGGCCATCTGGGAAGCAATGGTTCGCTTCCAGATAAGCTCGTAAAGACGTTGTTCGTCGCGATCGCTACTCACCCGCTGGCGATCAATATAGGTAGGCCGGATCGCTTCGTGAGCTTCCTGCGCATTTGCTGATTTACTTTTAAACCGCCGCACCTGAACATACTCAGGGCCATAGCTGCGCTCAACTTCCTGGGCAATCGTCGCAATTGCCACCTCGCTCAACGTAATAGAGTCGGTACGCATATAGGTAATATGCCCCGCTTCGTACAGGCGCTGGGCCACGTTCATGGTCCGTTGTACAGAAAAGCCGAGTTTTCGACTAGCCTCCTGCTGCAGTGTGGAAGTTGTAAAAGGAGCTGTCGGCTTACGCTTCAGGGGCCGGATTTCGATATCTTCGATTCCGTAAATGGCTCCCCGACACTTCTTGAGAAAATCTTCAGCAGTCAGGGGATCCGGCAGGCGCCCGGGCAGTTCTGCACGCAGGGTAACCCACTTTCCCTGTTCATTCCGCACTTTAAATAAGGCATCAACGCGAAAATAGGGCTCGGAATTAAACTGATTAATTTCCCGTTCCCGCTCTACAACCAATTTGACTGCAACCGACTGTACCCGGCCGGCAGAAAGTTTTCCCTTGACTTTCTTCCATAAGACTTCAGAAAGCTCATAGCCTACCAGACGATCCAGTATCCGGCGCGCTTGTTGGGCATTCACCAGGTTGACATCCAGGCTGCGGGGTTTTTGGATGGCCTGGGTTATCGCGGGTTTGGTGATTTCGCGAAAAACAATGCGCTTGGTTTTGCTGGCATCAAGCCCCAATACCTCGCAAAGGTGCCAGGAAATAGCTTCCCCTTCGCGGTCTTCGTCCGTTGCAAGCCATACTTCGTCAACCTTACTGACCAGGCTCTTAAGTTCGCGTACTAATTTTTGTTTATCTGGTGATATAACATACTTGGGCTTAAAACGCTGTTCAACATCGACAGCATTGTTGCTTTTCTCCAAGTCACGAACGTGACCGTAACTGGACTTCACTGTAAAATCACCGCCGAGAAATTTTTCAATGGTTTTGGCTTTTGCCGGTGACTCCACAATGAGCAAATTCTTTGGCATAATGCTGGGTTTTTCTATTTATTCGGGTAAAAAAGGGAGTTCTCAACACCTAATCGCAGGGCAAAAGTAAAAATTTTCGGTGTTGCATGCCGGTTCGATGAAAAGATTTCCTGGATAACACCATTCTATTCAGCCGGAAAAAACGAATTTATAATCAAGGGGTTAGTTCACTATTCAGGCATTTACCTTCGTTTTCGACGTGATGACATCCCAAAACCAACTGTCCGGAAAGCGGGCATTTATACCCGAAATCCCAGGATGGCTACTTGTTAGTTGCCGCCATTTACCTATATTGTCAAGCCCTGAGGCAAGGGCTATAGTTTTCCATTAATTCCACCAAATCTGTGAGCGGATGAAAAACATCTATGTAGCAGCCACGAGCCAGCATGTTGGCAAAACAACCTGTACGCTCGGTTTGGTTGCGAATTTACTGGAACGAGGCTTTCAAACCGGGTATTGCAAACCTGTTGGTCAAAAACACGTAACCTTTAATGGTACTGTTGCCGATAAAGACGCCGTCTTGTTTTCCGAAGTTATCGGTTTTGATATCGACCCAGAAATTCACAGCCCGGTAATTATCGGCCGGGGGGTAACCAAAGATTTCATCGATCATCCTGAAAAATTTAAGTTTGAAAAAAGGTTAGCCAAAGCAGACCGCATCCTCACCGAGCAATACGATTTAGTCGTTTACGAAGGTACCGGTCACCCCGGAGTGGGCAGTGTTGTTGGTCTTTCCAATGCCCGGGTTGCCAAACACCTGCAGGCGGGTGTAATTATGGTGGTAGAAGGAGGAATCGGCAGTACCATTGACATGCTAAATATGTGTACGGCTCTCTTCCGCGAAGAACAAGTTCCGGTATTGGGCGTCATCGTCAATAAGGTTAAACCCGAAAAAGTTGAAGAGATTCAATACTTTCTGGGCAAAAAACTGGAAGAATTGGGCTACCCGCTGCTGGGCTTACTACCCTATGACCAGTCCTTATCCCTTCCGATTATGGAAACCATTCGCCAGGCAGTTCACGGTAAGGTGATGCTCAACGAGGAAAACATGAACAACCGGGTGGAAGATATCATTGCCGGTTCTTTAGTGGATACCGAGGAATTTACCACCTTTCAGAACCTGTTGTTGGTTACCAGCTTTAAGCGGATTTCCGAGGCCATTGAAAAGGTCGAGCAAGTAACCCGGCAAAAAGGTATCGAAGAGTCTCCCCTTTCGGGTGTCATTGTTACCAGTGACGGTCGCCATCATAAATGGATTGACCCCACGGAACTAAACCACCCCTATTTCGAGCAACATAAAATTCCGGTGATTACCACCAGTCTGGACACTTACGGTTCGGTTGTTAAGATTAGTCGCATTGAAGTGAAAATCAATAATCGTACCCCCTGGAAATCCAAACGAGCGATTGAACTCATCGGTGAGCACGTCAACTTCGACATCTTACTCGACCAATTCCGAATCCAGCGTCCTAATCGCTAAGGCAGAAACACCTTAGGTAGTTGAAAATTGGCAAAATCCGGTAAAGAGGCTACCTTTGCGGCCAAATTAACACGGATCCATGCTGACTGCCATTTCGCCCATTGATGGACGCTACGCCGATAAGACGCGGGAACTCTCCCATTACTTCAGTGAATACGCCCTGATTCGCTATCGCGTACTCGTTGAAATTCAGTACCTGTTAGCCCTTTTCCAGATCCCCTTACCTCCTTTAGCCGATGTGCAACAGGCGGATTTTGACGCCCTCGAACGCCTCACTAATCGTTTTGACGAACAAGCAGCCGAGCGCATCAAAGCCATTGAGCGCATTACCAATCACGACGTCAAGGCCGTCGAGTACTACCTCAAAGAAATGCTGGAATCGCTGGGCTTAGACCGCTATCAGGAGTTTGTGCATTTTGGTCTTACCTCTCAGGATGTAAACAATACCGCCGTTCCACTGGCGACCAAACACGCCATGGAGCAAGTCTATTACCCACAGCTGCAGCAACTCATTGGGCAGATCGAAGGCATGGCTGCTGCCTGGGCTGATATTCCAATGCTGGCCAGAACACATGGCCAACCCGCTTCCCCCACCCTTCTGGGGAAAGAATTTCAGGTTTTTCAAACCCGGCTCATCAGCCAACTAAGACAACTGCAACAGATTCCCCACAGTGCTAAATTTGGCGGTGCCACCGGTAATTTCAATGCTCATGTGGTAGCCTTTCCCGAAATCAACTGGCAGGAATTCGCGCATGATTTCGTGACTAACCAACTAGGGCTGGAACGGACATTCCCAACCACTCAAATCGAACCCTATGACAACCTGGCCGCCCTGTGTCATGCATTATCCCGCATCAATACCATCCTGATTGACCTTTGCCGTGATATCTGGACCTACATCTCCATGGACTATTTCAAGCAACAGGTCGTTGCCGGGGAGGTGGGTTCCTCAGCGATGCCGCATAAGGTAAATCCAATTGATTTTGAGAATGCCGAAGGCAACCTGGGTATTGCCAATGCCCTGTTTCAGCACCTGGCAGAAAAACTACCTATTTCCCGACTGCAGCGGGACCTGACCGACAGCACCGTACTCCGCAATTTAGGCGTTCCCTTTGCCCATACCCTCATTGCCTTCCAATCCATTAGCAAAGGGCTGCGCAAACTGCAACTCCACGAGGCAAAACTTGAACAAGATCTTGAGCAAAACTGGATGGTTGTGGCGGAAGGTATCCAAACTGTATTGCGCCGGGAAGGTTATCCTCAACCCTACGAAGCACTCAAAGCGCTCACCCGGGGAAAAGCCACAGTTACACAACAGGATATTCACGCTTTCATCCAGTCCCTGCAGGTATCAGATGCGGTTAAAGCCGAATTGCGCAACATCACCCCGCATAACTACACCGGGCGACAGTAGAAAACGCAAAGAAGGAGCTGATTACTGGTTACTTGTTACTCGTTATTAGTGACTGGTATATTCGCCTGTTCACTGCTCACTGCTCACTGGAAAACGGTGAATTGGTGGCTGGTGCCTGGTTTCTGGTTATTAGTTATTAGTGACTGGTATATTCGCCTGTTCACTGCTCACTGCTCACTGGAAAACGGTGAATTGGTGGCTGGTGCCTGGCCCGCCGGAGGCGCGTAAATTTTTCGTTACTCGTTTTCCTAATTTCTGATTTCTGATTTCAAAATTAGGCCTTGGTCAGTATCAATACAGTAAACCTCTATTCTCAACCTTGACGGACCATTTGCTTAAAACCAGGTCCACCTCATGTATTAGCCGGCTGCTCAGGATAAGCTATACGACCATGGTGGACCGATTTCATAACTTGCCGGAATACTTCTCTGCAGGCCTCCAATTCGGCAAAAGTGAGGTGCGAATCCTGAAGCTGACCATGAGCGACCTTGCCCTCCACGATTTTATCCACCAGGTCCATTAGTTCCTGTTCGGTTGGCGCAGGCAAACTCCGGCAGGCAGCCTCAACACTATCTGCCAACATCAGAATAACTTCTTCTTTGCTGCGTGGCTTGGGCCCGGGGTAGCGAAATAATTTCGGATCGGCAATTTGATCTGGATTTTCAGCAGCCCAGCGTCGGTAGAAATATTCTACCCGTGTAGTTCCGTGATGCGTAAGGATAAAATCAATCAGAATTTTGGGAACCCGGTTTTTCCGGGCCATTTCCGCCCCATCAGTAACATGGCTGATGATAATCCGGGCACTATCTTCAAACGCAACCTCCGCATGGGGGTTGGTTCCCGATTGGTTTTCGATGAAATAAGATGGGTTATTCATTTTACCCACGTCGTGGTATAAAGCCGCTACGCGCAATAAAAAATGGTTGGCACCAATCCGGCGGGCAGCAGCCTCTGCCAAATGCCCAACCTGTAGCGAATGTTGCCAGGTACCCGGTGCTTTTGCCGCTAAGTCCCGTAACAATGGCCGGTTCAGATCGGATAACTCCGAAAGGGTGAACGTAGAAACGAAACCAAAGACGCGTTCCAATAAGGGAATCAGCGGAAAAGCCAATAGTGTCAGAAAAGCATTAAGCCCCAACCAGGAATATACCTGCCAATCGACGTTGGCCAACTGACCGTCGCGAATCAGAGACAATCCCAGGAAGCCCAGCCCGTAAGCCAGAAATAGATACAAAATAGCCTGGAAGTATCGCGACCAATTTCGGGTATCAAAATTACCCAGTACAATGACGATACCAGCTAAAACCTGGAGAAACGTAAACTCATACCCCAGGGAAGAAAGGAAACTGGCAATAAGGACCACGGTCAAATGGGTAAAGAAAGCCAGCCGGATATCATAGAAACTTTTTATTACAATGGGCACTATTGCAAAAGGCACTAGATAAGTGCTTAGCACATCCGTCGAATCGACCAGGTAAACCAGATATCCAAAAATCACCAACCATTGAAAAACGAAAATCATTTTCCCAATGCTGGCAAACACCTCAGGGGCATCATGCGACAAATAAATAGAGAAGGCCCCTATTACCAACAAGGTTAGGAGTACATACCCAAGATATACCCCCCGGTCAGATTTATTTTCAGTGACCTCAGCCTCATAATGTACTTTAAAGGAATACAGCCGTTGGTATATATCATCCGTAATAATTCCCCCGCGCGGAATGATCATTTCTCCTTTGCGCACCATACTCCGGGTCCGGGGAACCGATTCCAGCAGCTCCTGGCGTAGCCCTTGCGTCAGAACACTGTCGTAGCGAATATTGCCCACGATAGCCTCTTCCAACAACGGATATAAAAACTCTGATTCCTGGAGTTTGCTTTTAGGCAGGGTATCGGCCAAGAAACCGCGAACCTGATTGGCTTGCCACAGGCGCTCCAATGTCTGCCGCTGGGTTGTATTGCCCCGCAAAATATTAACGACCCATTCTTTACCAACTTGTTGATGTTCAGGCGCTAACTCAACAATACCCCGTTTGTAAAAATAGCTGAGCAGGTCTTTGCCAAAATTGAGATAACGCTGGGGGTTTCGGGTAACATCCTGAAAATCCCGTGATGTAGTGCTCTCCGCCAATTGCTCCTGAAAAGCGGCCAGAAAAGTGCGTATTTCAACGGATTCGACTTCAGGATCTAGCCGGTAATAAGGAGCAAAATCCTGAGCTGCTTCGGCCAGATCCTGGTTAAATTCGGTATCTGTTTTTAGGATAGCAAAGTCAAATGGCGCCTTCAGGTCTTCATAGTGCCAGGTATCGCCCCGGGCAAACTCATACCGAAATCGCACATTGTTTGGGCAAAGCAAGCTAATAAAGGCGACAACCCCGGCCAACAGCAGGTACTTTAAAAGTACGGGAAACTGCGACAACATTTTTTTCCAATAGCTCATTCCCTAAAAATAAGAAGACTTACGGTTCTTTCGCCGATCTGCACCTTCTTTCCGCAAGCTAAAATAACGCGTTGTTCAGTGGAAACCTGAAGGCGGGGAATATCAGGCCAGTGGTCGGGGTCGCCAGACTACCTCATTCACCTCCAACTCCTTGGCTAGATAGCGCGAGAGTACAAACAGATAGTCAGACAAACGATTTAAAAATTGGATAGTGAGCGGGGCAACTGTCTCGGCCTGGGCCAGGCTTACCACCAGGCGTTCAGCCCGCCGACAGACGCAGCGAGCAATATGGCAAGCAGAAACAGCCGGATGGCCTCCGGGAATGATAAAATTGCGCAACTCTGGTAGTTGCTCATCCATTCGGTCCATCGCATGTTCAAGATATTCGATATCACTGGCGAGAATAGCTGCAGCTAACGTGCTTTTTTCAGGGTCGGAGGCCAGGTTAGCTCCCACTGAGAATAGGAGATCCTGAATCTGCCGAATTTCGGCCCGCACAGCATCGAACGTTAAATTATCCCGCAGGAAACCTAAATGGGCGTTTAGCTCATCTACCGTACCATAAGATTCAATGCGAATATGATCCTTGGCCAACCGACGGCCCCCAAACAGAGAAGTCTCTCCCTGGTCTCCTGTTTTCGTATAAATTTTAAAGCCCATGCAGTTTTAACTAGAATAATACCCGAGAGGGGGAAAAGGTTTCCCACAGGGTAAAATAATTCAGGCCCCACTGGAAAAAGCTTGGGTAAACGACGCGTCGGCAGCACCCTGGGTAAGGGAATTTGCACGCACTACCAACAGCACCGGCCCTGCGAATGAGCATGACACTCTTGAAAATGGTTGTTAATCAGGGCTTACGCAGGATTGGTAGCAAATGTAGTGATCTCGGTATTGGGAAGATCCGATTCGATCAAGCCGTCCCGCATTCTGATAATGCGATGGGCATGCGCTGCAATATCCGGTTCGTGAGTAACCAGGATGATCGTATTCCCCGCCTGGTGGATCTGTTCAAAAAGTTCCATAATCTCATAGGAGGTTTTTGAATCCAGGTTACCTGTAGGTTCATCCGCCAGAATAATCGAAGGGTTGTTTACCAGGGCTCGCGCTACAGCAACCCGCTGTCGCTGACCACCTGACAATTCATTGGGCTTGTGATCCATCCGGTCCCCAAGGCCAACTGCCATCAGCATCTCTTCAGCCCTTTCAGTGCGCTTAGTCCGGCTAAAACCAGCATAAACCAACGGCAGGGCTACATTTTCCAAGGCTGATAGCCGGGGAAGCAAATTAAAGGTCTGGAAAACAAAGCCGATTTCCTTGTTCCGGACTTCAGCCAATTCCCGATCCTCCATCGTACCCACATTGGTGCCATTCAGGAAATATTCTCCACTCGTTGGAGTATCTAAACAGCCTAACAAGTTCATCAGGGTGGATTTCCCCGAACCGGAAGGACCCATCAATGCAACATATTCATTCTTAGCAATATTCATCGTAACGGACTGCAGCGCTTTGACTTCATTAAGTCCCATGATATACGTTTTGCGTAAATCATGAATTGCAATCATTGGATCCTGTGCCATCAGTAAGTTTTTATCAGGGGTTTTCACCCGTTTACTATTTTAAATCAATCACTTTAGGTACCCGGAAAAAGGTGCCATCGGCATCCGGAGCATTGCGCAAGGCTGCTTCCCGGGAAACCTGACCGGTTACTTCATCGGGGCGCCAGGTATTCTGTTCATCATTTAAATACACCAGTGGCGCTACACCTTCAGTATCCACCTCCTGTAATTTCTCCACCAGGTGAAGGATATTATTGAGGTCATGTCGCAGGCTTTCCTTTTCTTCCGCCGATAGTTCCAGGCGTGCTAATTGTTCAAGTTTCGAAATTAAGGCTTGATTAATATCCATCGCAATTAACTCGAAGTTTGTGATCAAATACTCGGCGAACGCATGCTGGCATCCGAAGTTCATTCGCTAAGCCAAAGCTAAGGATTCTACAGGGTACCACAAGAATAATCCGATAACATTGACTGATTATTTATCCACAATCCCCATTTTCACGGCAGGAAATTGTATTTTCGCTCGTCTCTAAAATTTGAGCACCCACCCCGACAGATGATAAATTCAATGGGAGAACTGAAAGTCAAGCACATCGCAATTGCTGGGAACATCGGTGCCGGCAAAACCACTCTATGCACCCAACTGGGCCGGAGTTTCAATTGGGACGTTCACTACGAATCAGCGGATGATAATCCCTACCTGATTGATTTTTACAATGATATGCGCCGTTGGTCCTTCAATTTGCAGATCTATTTTCTGCATTCACGTTATCGGCAGGTGCTGAATATCCTCAATGGTGACCGTACGGTTGTTCAGGACAGGACCATCTATGAGGATGCCTATATTTTTGCCCCTAACCTGCATGATATGGGGCTGCTCTCCACCCGTGATTATGAAAATTACGTTGAAATTTTCCGTACGATGACCTCTCAGATCCGGCCACCGGACCTGATGATCTATCTGCGTGCCAGTATTCCAACACTGGTTGATCACATTCAAAGCCGGGGCCGCGATTACGAGGGAAATATCAGCCTGGATTATCTGCGCCGACTCAACGAACGCTACGAAGAGTGGATCGGCACCTACAAAGAAGGACGCTTACTGGTCATTAACTCTGATGAAGTCGATTTCGCAAAACGCCCCGAGGATCTGGGCGAGATAATCGATAAGGTTAATGGTGAACTTCATGGCTTGTTTTAACGATAACCTCCCTTTATTTTATGGTTTTGGATGAGTAGTTGCTACAACTGCCGGGGTGTCCTCTTTTTGGTTTCCTGACCAACTACCTCGACTACTCCAGGCCAGCCCGGCGAGTATTAAACCATGCACAATGATCGCAATCAAGAGTGCATTTCTCCGACGAGTTCTTTCCTTGGCAGCAAACCGATTCTGGTACATAGGTGTTGTTTTTCCTGATAACGTTATCGACCTAACGCCTATTTTTTAATAAACCGTTAAAGGTCCAATAAAACAAGATGTATACCCAAATAAAACAGGAATTGGCACCTTCAGGAGTCCGGCTTATTGCGGTTTCCAAAACCAAAACCAACGACCAGATCATGGTTCTGTACAACCAGGGCCAACGGGATTTTGGGGAAAACCGCGTCCAGGAAGTAGTAGAGAAACACGACACCTTACCCAAAGATATCCACTGGCACCTGATTGGCCATTTGCAGACTAACAAGGTCAAGTATATCGCTCCCTTTATCAGTATGGTCCATTCGGTGGATAGCCTCAAGCTCTTAGCCGAAATCGATAAGCAGGCAGCACGGAACGACCGAACCATTGACTGCCTGCTCCAATTTAAAATAGCTCTCGAGGATACCAAATACGGACTTGACCTCGATACCGCACACCAACTACTGACTGACCCCAGCTTTGCTGCCCTTCGGCATGTTCGAATTTGCGGGGTCATGGGTATGGCTACCTTTACCGAAGATACGGCCCAGGTCAAAAGTGAATTCGAGCAACTCACCCGAATCTTCAACACCCTAAAGGAAACCTATTTTGCTTCATCTTCCTATTTCACAGAACGCTCTATGGGAATGTCTGACGATTATCCCCTGGCGGTGGAGGCAGGTAGTACGATGGTCCGAATTGGCACACTTTTATTTGGTAGCAGAAGCTGATTAAACTAGTATCGCTGGCGTTGAAAAGCGTTGACAGTTACTGAGCCGAATCGAAGTAGTGTTGGAATTTGGTAACTGGTTGCTGGTAACTGGTTGCTGGTTTTTCGTTGCTAGTGTTCTGTCAAGTTTGAAATTAAGGATTAGTGAAACGTGAAGCGAAATCCCTATATCTCGTTGCGTCGCTGCGTCGTTGCGAGAAATTTCGGTGAATAATCAGGCGCAATGGAAAATCCGGAAGGTTTTCCCGGGGGATTCTGAACATCTAAATTCTTAGTTGACAAAGCACTAGTTACTCGTTTTTTCAATTTTTCTTCGCCCACCGAAACTTTAGTGAAGGCCGGGCCACTTCACTCCTCACTTAATAACCTCGCTAAGACGCAAAGTCGCTATGAAGACGCAAAGAGGAATTCTGCCTGCTCACTGCTGACCCTAACCCCTCACCAAATACCCGCTAAAGCCGCAGAAAATCAGGATTTTCCAGTTCTGCGAAAAACGCGTTCAGGTATTCAGTCATTTGTCTCCGAACCCGGCGATCCAAAAGTGCAAAACTATTTATCTGCTCCAGTAAGGTGTATTGTTTGGCTTTAAACAAGGCAATTGTTTCCCGAAGTACCGCCGGGTCGGTAGTTTCTCCCCGGTAAATCCGGTCGGTCAGTGACTTCATCCCTGCTGATACTAGCGGACGGGCGTAAGAGGCTTCCACCAAACCAGTATAGTCAAAATCATAGGGCACCAGCACCGGCAGGCTGGATGTTGCTGTTTGAACCAATTTTACATTCCGCAGCATTTTTAAATCCCAGTCGTAATTACCGATCATATACTGGAACATAGCCACTAAACTCTCGGAGGCAGAATTTACATCTCCCTCACCCAAACCTACCGTTTCTACTTCCGTCCCTCCCAAGCGGGTAGTCATTTCATCGGTATCCTCGATGAGCAAACCATAGCGAACAAAATCTTTATGGATTCCCTTGGTATCATGGTAGGTTATTTCCAAAAGCTGCACCCGGAAACTTTGGGGTGTGAGCGTCCGGAACAATTCATAGGTCAGATACTCCTGAAGTAAGTTTTCATTCCCCTCCCAGCGGTCATTCAGGCAATGGGTGACCAGCTTGTATTTATTGAATTCCGGATCTAAATGGTTAGCGGAAAGCATGTCCCGGTCAAACTTAAGCCGCAAGGGAGGAAAATCGCAATTCATCCGGCGGAACCGTCCACGCAATTCCATTTCCAGCGGAAAAGCCTGTTCATTCCCAGCGGGGTCCACTAGCTGAAGAGTACCATTTTCTTTGATCTCTTCTCGCCGATTGTTAAATAAGTTGTCGAAATCAGCAGTTAACGTAATTCGCACCACTTTGTCCTGTTGCAGGAGGCTGAAAATGCTGGCTTTGGCCTGTACGAAAGTCGGCAGGACTGCAATAAAAAGGATAAAACTGAAGAAAAACCGAGGGTGATAAGACATTTTCATGGGTAATTAGGTGATTAATTGAACCAAACATAGGGGCTTGCCCGACCAAAAACCAATTTTATCGATTGGTGCTAGGAAAGACTCGAAATATGCCAGGCCGTTGCACTTAAATACTGCTTTAACAAAATTTTACCATATTAATGGCATTTAATCCTTAACTTGCAAGGTGTTATATACGCTCACCAACTGTAAAGACCATTTCACTATGAAGGGTATTGGCGCCTTTTCTCTCCTGCTGAGTACACTTTTCTTCTTTTCCTGTCAATCGACGCAACGTGTACTGCAAGCGCCGGTACCGGCCGCTCCTCTTGCGGATAAGCCTCACAATGTCGTTCTCTTAATTGGAGATGGCATGGGACTTACGCAGATTTCGGCGGCAATGTACAGTAACAACAACCAGTTATTTCTGGAGCAATTCCCTGTCGTGGGGCTCCACAAATCCTACGCCAACGACGAACTCATTACGGATTCTGCTGCCGGAGCCACTGCCTTTGCGTGTGGGGTAAAAACCTATAACGGTGCGATTGGCCTTGCTGCTGACGGCACCCCTTGCAAAACAATTGTTGAAGAATCTGAAGCCAACGGCCTGGCTACCGGATTGGTAGTCACCTCCACTATCGTTCACGCTACCCCGGCTGCTTTTGTGGCCCACGCTAAAATGCGGGAACTATACGAAGAAATTGCTGCTGACATCCTCGATACCGAAGTAGACCTGCTCATCGGCGGAGGGAAACAATACTTTGATCGCCGGGAAGAAGACTCGCGCAACCTCGTTGATGAATTACGCAGGCGTAATTATCAGGTGCAAAGCTATGATCAGGCCGACATCAATGGCTTCAAATGGGATCCCACCCGCAACCTGGTTTATTTTACCGCTGACAAGCAGCCGCTACCTGTTTCTGCCGGACGCGACTACCTGGCCTTTGCTACCCGCCAATCCCTGCATTATCTTGAAAAACGCAGCGAAAAAGGCTTTTTCCTAATGGTCGAAGGTTCTCAGATAGACTGGATGGGGCATGCTAATGATGGTAAAGCTGCGGTGAAAGAGGTATTGGATTTTGATCGTACGGTACAAGTGGTTCTGCAATATGCCCGCGAGCGCGGCAATACCCTGGTCATTGTAACCGCCGACCATGAAACGGGCGGAATGGCGATTATGCCCGGCTCGAAGATGAATAAGCTAGAGTTTGAATTTACAACCAACGGCCATACCGCTACTTTAATTCCCGTGTTTGCCTACGGCCCCGGAGCTGAATTGTTTGCCGGCATCTATGAAAATACGGCCATCAATCAAAAAATCCGCCAAGCCCTGGGGTTTTCCGGAGCTAGCGCCGCCGTAAAACTTTCCGCAGGTAAGTAAACTAAATTTCCAATAATCATTTCCAGAAGCCTTCACTTGAACAAAAGTGATGGTCCGGCATTTCTATTTGGAAAAGCTCTAAGTTCCGGTAACGTTTTTTTCACCATTATGCGTTACTATTACAGAAAGCCGTACTGGATGTTGATTGGGTATTCCCAGATCCAATTGGCAGCAGATAACCAAAGCCATTAACCAAATTATTGCCTCGATGATTGTAGAAACACTAGACCATTTGAAACTTATCCAGGAAAGTGCCCGGGATTTTGCCGAAACGTACATTCGTCCCCATGTACTGGAATGGGACGAAAAGCAAATTTTTCCAATAGACTTATTTCACCAAATGGGCCACTATGGATTCCTCGGTGTACTGGTTCCGGAAGAATATGGCGGTGCAGGCTTAGGCTACCAGGCCTATATCACCATTATTGAAGAAATTGCAAAAGTGTGCGGTGCAGTCGGCCTTTCCGTGGCAGCCCATAATTCGCTGTGCACGAATCATATTCTTTCCTTTGGCAATGAGGAACAAAAGCGCAAGTATCTTCCCAAACTGGCCACCGGAGAATGGATTGGTGCCTGGGGGCTTACCGAACCAAACACGGGAAGTGATGCCGCCCGCATGCAATGTGTAGCTGTGCGCGATGGGGATTACTACGTCATCAATGGGGCCAAGAATTTCATTACCCACGGAGCCAGTGGCCAGGTGGCCGTACTGATTGCCCGCACAGGAGAACTACTCGACAGCCATGGCATGAGTGCCTTTATCATCGAAAGAGGTACGCCAGGTTTTGCCGCCGGCAAAAAAGAAAACAAACTGGGTATGCGGGCCAGTGAAACTGCCGAAATGATCTTTAACGATTGTCGGATTCACAAAAGCCAGCTATTGGGCAAAGAAGGGGAAGGTTTTATCCAGTCAATGAAAATCCTGGATGGTGGCCGCATTTCCATTGCGGCCCTTTCGCTCGGGATTGCCAAGGGTGCTTATGCGGCTGCCTGGCAATATGCTCAGGAACGCGAACAATTTGGCAAGCCCATCCTACAGTTTCAGGGAATCAGCTTCAAACTGGCGGACATGGCAACCCAAATTGAAGCGGCCAGTTTGCTGACCCGGAAAGCCGGCACCCTGAAAGACCAGGGTGAAAAGAGCACCAAGCTATCGGCCATGGCGAAACTATATGCTTCGGAAACTGCCGTCTCAGTAAGTAATGATGCGGTCCAGATTTTTGGTGGCTACGGCTACATTAAGGATTTTCCTGTAGAAAAATTCTACCGCGACGCTAAGCTTTGTACCATCGGCGAAGGAACCAGCGAGATTCAAAAACTGGTCATTTCCCGTGCTGAACAACGCGGGGAATAACGGCATTAGCCATCCTGGATTACAGCAAATCAGGCAGGTTGGGTGGAAATTGGAAATCGGAAACCAGAAACTTGTCCGCCTCCGGCGGATCAGAAATCAGAAAATGGAACTATTTGGTTTCTGGTGTCTGGTTTCTGGTGTCTCGTTATTCCTTGAACACCCTCTTCACTGCTCACTGCTCACTGCTCACTAAAAAAACGTTCCAGTCAAGCCAAATTATTAGTATCCTGCTTAGTGGGCGATGTTTATCATTTAAACCATGTTGAATAAATGAGCGATTTACATGAGTCATTCCGAATTTTTGACAATCTGGTATTCTGGTTTAGAGCCGTAGGTCGCTAATGCTCCCTACTAGTTTAGAGCCAGCCCTACGGGCTTAGTTTAGAGAGTTTAGCAGGAAAGGGTAGGTCCTGGAAAACGCATTAACCTCGTATGTTTGTCAAGCAAGCAAAAGTTCATTGAAATTAATAGTTTAGTAAGCACCTAACACAGAGGATTATAAATCTTCTAAACCCTCTAAACCAAGCCTGTCCGTCTGGACACCACAGGTGCGTCTCTAAACTAGCGGGGAGCGGTAGCGATACGCGGCTCTAAACCAGCCGGCCCTCCATAGGCGGGTAAACCCTCCATAGGCGGGTAAACCCTGTCTCCCACCAAATCAACATTCGGGATGACTCATGGTTGTTCGTTGGAATCTTCAGCTGCCATACACACCATTGGCCAGTCCTCCAACCGCTGTAGATCCACCTTTTAACTTACTAAACCTGGATTGGGTGTTTTCTGCAGGAAAGCGTAGTCTTAGGCCGGAGACAAATTGATTACCGTTGCGGCAATCTCTCGTGATTTCAGCAAAAATGGTAATAAGTTAAACCAGCAATGGCAATCGTCCAGAACGGGGCCATCGGAACTGATCACAACGGCAACCTGCTCTTCCCGTAGGCGATTGTCGGGGTTATACAGCAATTCTACTTCCCAGGGCCACCCGGACTCCAGGGCTATTTCTCCCAGCCGTGTTTTTAGTCGCCCGCTGTTGGATACTGGTTGATCCAGCAGCCAATGTACTTGGGTTACCTCTAATTGCTGTAGTGTTTCGCCAATAAGCCGAATAGCGACATCGGTTTCCAATACCCGTTTATAAGTGCCGTGTAATCCTGCAATATCCCGTAAACACCCATCCAGTCCTGCGAACAAATAACCTCCGGAAAGGGCACACTCCAGCGAAATTAATTGGTTCAAGCCATCAATGATCACTTCCTTTCCCCGAAGACTTGTCGCCGGCAACTCCTTAGCCTTGCGCCGTACAAACTGGGGTTCGCTACAAACAACCCGCTGCAAAGCCTTGCGCTGTCGTTCCTGCAACCGATAGCGATTACCTACCAGGGAAAGCGCTGAGCGTTCCGCATATCCCCGCGATAGCAGGTATTGCATATCCCCTACTGCTGCACGCAATGCTTTGACGAAGGATTCAGCAAATAATCGGGTGTCTTGCGGATGGGCTCCCCGGTGTTGGCGTCGGTCAGGCATACGGGAAATTAAAAAAGTGCTGCCGGCAATAAACCGACAGCACGAAAGGTAATAATAAGCCAGTAAAAATTAAACCCACGTTGCCACTTGAGGCACACTGCCCAGAAGACTTTTCCCCAAGTGGGTACGAGGATAAAAGGGGTGCAACGATGAAAAATTACCCTTCACACACTGCTTTGTTGCACCCCGACCTATTGTAATTGTTATACCCTTCACTTTTCCGGTTTCCAAGCGATTTACTAACTTGGATGCCGGCAATTATATCTGACGCCATGGATTGGGAAAATCCCAAACTTCTAAGGTCAGTAGGCATTGTGGACAGCGTAATTTGGCTTTACCCAGCTTACTTCAAGGGCTGTATCAATGCTTCATTATTATCAAATACAACTACCGTACCAAAATGAAAATTTCCCCCATTTTTATTTCCCTCATCGCCACTAGTCTATTGATTTTCAGCTGTCGGCAAGAACCAGCCGGGTTAGGGTACACCGCATCCAAAAGCGCTACCGGTTCTACCGCTATGGTTGTTTCGCCCCATCCCCTGGCCTCTGAGGTAGGCCGGCAGATATTACAAAAAGGAGGAAACGCCATCGACGCGGCCGTTGCGGTTCAGTTTGCCATTGCAGTGGTTTACCCCCGGGCCGGCAACATCGGCGGCGGTGGACTTCTGGTGTTACGCCAGGCCGAAGGAGAAACAGTGACGCTGGACTACCGGGAAAAAGCTCCTGCGGCAGCAACCCGGGACATGTACCTGGATAGCCTGGACAACATAGTTCCCGGATTGAGTACCGATGGTCACCTCGCAGTGGGTGTGCCAGGTACCGTTGCGGGTCTGATTGCCGCCTATGATCGTTATGGAGGGGGTTTGCCTTTTGCCGAACTCATCCAACCAGCAATCGACTTTGCTGAAAAAGGATTTCGCGTAAGCATCACCGAGGCCGAACGCCTCAATACCTACCAGGATGCTTTTCGCCAATATAATACCGACGACAATCCCTTCGTGAAAGACACCCCCTGGCAGGAAGGCGATCTGCTGCGCCAGCCAAACCTGGCAAAAACGCTAATCCGGATTCGCGATGAAGGCCGAATGGGTTTCTATGGCGGCCAAACAGCTGATTACATCGTCGCTGAAATGAAACGAGGGGGCGGCATTATTACGCTCGATGATCTATCAGATTACCAACCTACCTGGCGGCTCCCGGTAACCGGCACCTACAAAAACTACCGGATTATTACGATGCCTCCTCCCTCCAGCGGTGGTATTGCCCTGGTGCAACTAATGAAAATCATGGAATCCTATCCGCTGGCCTCCATGGGTTTTCAAACTGCAGCCTCTACACACCTAATGACGGAAGCCGAACGCAGGGTTTATGCCGACCGGGCCGAACACCTGGGCGATATGGACTTTTTCCCCGTTCCAGTTGATTCCCTCCTCAAAAAGCAATACCTGAACAGTCGAATGGCTGATTTCAATCCGGAAGCGGCAACTCCCAGCGCAAAAATTCTGGCGGGTGCCATTGCCAACACCCCCGAGCACTTCGAAACAACCCACACTTCCGTAGTCGATGCCCAGGGAAATGCGGTATCCGTAACGACCACCCTGAACGGTAATTTTGGAAGCAAAGTGCTCGTCCACGGAGCGGGCTTTTTCCTCAACAATGAAATGGATGATTTTAGCGCCAAACCCGGAGTGCCTAATCAGTTTGGGTTGGTTGGCGCCGAAGCCAATGCTATTGCCCCGGGAAAACGGATGTTAAGTTCCATGACACCAACTATTGTCGAAAAAGACGGGCGATTATTTCTGGTATTAGGGGCTCCCGGAGGATCTACCATTATCACGGCTGTCTTCCAGGTTATCCTGAATGTTACCGAATTTGGTATGGATCTTGAAAGTGCAGTCAATGCCGGACGGTTCCACCACCAATGGCTACCGGATCAGGTTATGGTGGAAAAAGGCACCCTCAGCCCTGAGGTCCGACAGGCGCTGGAAAAAATGGGACACACTTTCCGCGAAGTGGAGCGCATGGCCGTTATCAAAGCCATTCAGCGCCTTCCTGACGGCACCTTGCAGGGCGTTGGTGACCGCCGGAACCCTGATGATGATGCCCGTGGGTATTAGGGCTGATTGCCGCTTTCCTGGCAACCATGCGGGGTGTTTTTTGTTGTAACACCAAATTGAATACCATGAAGCGGTTACTACTCAGCGCCATTTTTCTCTGCCTGGGCTTTTGGGGTTGGGCCCAACTCAACCAACAACTGACGGATATCAACCAGCTCCGCCTGGGTAAACAGAAGCGGGCTATGTTGGTGCTGGGCGGATGGGCCCTTAGCAATATGGCAGTCGGTACCGTCCTCGCCAGTCAGCGGGAGGGGGTCGCCCGCCATTTCCACACGATGAATGCGGGTTGGAATGTCATCAACCTGGGGATTGCCGCAGCGGGCTACTGGTCGGCTAGCAAAGCTGATCCTGGGGCCTATGATCTCTTTGCTACCATCCAGGAGCAAAATTCGCTGCAAAAAATATTATTATTCAATGCTGGCCTTGATGTGGGCTATATGCTGGGCGGAGCCTACCTGATTGAGCGAAGTAAAAATACGGTCAAAAATCCTGAGCGGCTGGAAGGATTCGGCAAAAGTATCGTCTTACAGGGGGCCTTCCTCTTTGTTTTCGACCTGGCTAATTTTGCTATTTTTTCGGCGGATAATACCCAATTAAAACCCTTGCTTTCCGGCTTGCCAGGTGGCGGAACGGCAATGGGGTTACAATGGTCGTTTTGAAGCTGCGTTCGGGAGAAGTGCTACTTCACCGAAAAGTTTAATACAGGTTTAACCGCTCTCTGCGGCTTAATATCGACTTTGAGAGGTATTTTGTGAGGATCGCCTCATTGGATGTATTGCCTTTTTCATTATTTTGTAATGTAAGTAACGTTGAGTTTTTATCGCCTAAAAGAAGCTGGAATAAACAGCCGATTGGTTATTTGGTTATTTGGTATTTACCCTCGACGCAGTCGGGGCTGGTATCTGGTTGAGCGGTTTTTGAACTATTCAGCCACTGCCCACTGCTCCACCACAGATTTGCACAGATTACCACCGATTTAATATATGGTATCCAGGCCCTGCCAACTGCTCACTGTTCACTGCTCACTCCAGTAAAAAATTGGCAATTATTTAAATTACACTGTATTCATTACCTTAAATAACAAGTCCTCGCTAATCATCAGGGTATCATGAAGAAAACGCTTTTAGTACTGTTTATCTGTGGCATGGTCTTTACCTTGTCAGGCCAGCAAAACACTTATGAAACCCTCCGGGACATACCCTATTATCCGGCAACTTTTTCACCGGCGGATAAGTACCTTCACGAGCGATGTGTACTGGACCTATACTATCCCAAAGCTAGTAAGGGCTTTCCTACCGTAGTTTGGTTTCACGGGGGCGGCCTTACCGGAGGTAGCAAAGAAATTCCCGCCGCACTTACCGAGAAAGGATTTGCCGTAGTAGGTGTCAATTACCGGTTGTACCCGAAGGTAAATGCACCTAAATACATCGAAGATGCCGCAGCAGCAGTAGCCTGGGTATTCCAAAATATTCATCGGTATGGGGGTGACTCCTCACTCATTTTCATCTCGGGTCATTCTGCGGGCGGGTACCTCGCACTCATGATAGGGCTGGATACTTCCTGGTTGCGCACTTACGACATTGATGCCAATCGCATTGCCGGATTAATTCCGTTCAGCGGGCACACGATAACCCACTTCACCGTTCGGGAGGAAAGAGGCATTCCGGGTACGCAACCCGTGGTGGATCAACTAGCACCACTCTATCACGTTCGCCCCGATGCCCCACCGCTGTTATTAATCACTGGTGACCGGGAATTAGAGCTCCTGGGCCGGTATGAAGAAAACGCCTATCTCATGCGCATGATGAAAGTTTGCGGCCATCAGGATACCCGACTTTATGAAATGGCGGGCTATGATCATTCCATGACGGAACCCGGGTTCCCTTTACTGGTTAAAGAAGTGCGTCGCATTATGAAAAATAGAGAATAACTCCCCTGGATTTCAAGGTGTAAAATTATGCAGGCAGGTTATTCCGGAACACCATTGGCCCGAAAACTGGGAATAAAACCTGGTTTCCACCTGTGGCTTTACCATCCGCCAAGCGATTATTTCCACTTGTTTTCGGATTTACCCGAGGATCTGGTTGTGATTGAAAACCCACAACCGGCCACTCTGGACTTCATCCATGCCTTTTGCCGCACACAGAAAGAATTGTTTGGGCTGGCAAACAACTTCAAAGAGGCCCTCAAGAAAACCGGGATGCTTTGGGTCAGTTGGCCAAAAGGATCTTCTTCGATCCCGACCGATTTAAAGCGAGATATGATTCGGGAATCCCTGCTGGCCCTGGGCTTGGTGGACGTAAAAGTTGCTGCAATCAATGACGACTGGAGCGGGTTGAAATTTGTCTACCGATTAAAAGATCGTTGAAAACCTATCCCCGCCCGCGCAATCCCAACTCAATCACCTGCAGCTCGTTTACTTTTCCTTCAGTGATGGAAAAGCGGACACAGGTGCGGATTTTATGAAACCCCTCCGTGCCGGCAGCTCCCGGGTTGATGTGGAACAAGCCTAAATCGCGATCGGGCATTACTTTGAGGATATGCGAATGCCCGCAAATAAAAAGTCCTGGGGGATCAGCACGCAGCAGTTGCCTTACCCGCGGTACATAGCGTCCCGGATATCCACCAATATGCGTGATAAACACTTCAAGTCCGGCACAGGTAAAGCGCAAATCTTCCGGGTAAACCTGCCGGATCCGGTGATCGTCAATATTTCCATATACCGCTCGCAGGGGCCGGAAAGCCGCCAACTCATCGGCAACGTCCAAACTCCCAATATCACCCCCGTGCCAGATTTCATCGCATTCGGCGAAATAATCCAGGATTCGGGGATCCAGATAGCGATGCGTATCACTCAGCAAACCTATCCGCATCAAGAGGAGATTTTGAGAACAATCTTGCCAAATTGAGCGCCGTCATCCATGCGGGCCAAAGCCAGGTTCGCTTCCGCCAGTGAATACTCCTGGTCGATAATGGGACGAATCTGGTGGAGGGTAACAAACTTAACCATGGCCGCAAATTCAGCGGAGGTCCCCATGGTAGAACCAATAATTTGCAGTTGTTTCCAAAACAACAATTGAGGGCTAAGGTTGGTAATTGCCCCCTGGGTACCTCCGTAAACGACAATCCGCCCCCCGGGATTTGCTGCTCGTAACAGCTGTCCGAACCCAGCACCGCCGGCACTGTCGATGACTAAATCAAACCCGCCACCGGCGTTTTTGACCAGTAATTTACCCCACTCTTCCTCCCGATAACTAATGCCCCCCTCTGCACCGAGCGCCTGGGCACGTTCAATTTTCTCGGCACTCCCCGAAGTCACATAAACGGTTGCTCCCACAGCCAGTGCAAATTGCAACGCGAATAGCGCTACACCTCCCCCGATTCCATTGATTAGCACCCGCTCTCCAGCCATTAATTCCCCTTGGGTGAACAAGGCTCGGTAAGCGGTCAATCCAGCCAGGGGAAGCGCTGCTGCCTCCGCAAAGCTTAGATGGGAGGGTTTATCCAGTATGTTTTCCCGAGGAACAGCTACTTTTTCCGCAAAGGTGCCATGCTGCGGCAGTCCCAGGATGTGGTAACCCGAACCCTGGCAGCGGGAATCGTCTCCCCACGCCATAGAGGGGTTGATGATCACCTCCCGGTCGCCATAATACCCTGCACCATCAGAACCCAAAATAATGGGAAATCGCAACCCCGCATATTGCCCTTTGGAAATCCACACATCGCGATGATTCAGAGCCGCGGCCCGTAGGTCAACGACTACGTGATCCGCCGTTTCGGTCCAATCCGCCCAGGATTCCATGGCCAATGGCTGGCCTATTCCCGGTAGCACCATTGCTTTCATACGTACATTCCTTTTCGGGAAAATACTGGTTTTTTCAGAACTTCTCCCGATACAAGACAGTAATCCTAAAAATACCCATCGGGAATCAGTACATAGCCATTGATTGCTATTTTACCCAAATCAGCATAGCTAATCCAGAGATAACCGCCACGCCCCCAGTCACCACCCCAGGATCCGCTGGTTACTTCAAAAGCCTCCCGGGTTTCGTCGAACCCTACCACCAGCAGTGGAGCCGTTAAGGTTTCCGGGCCTCCTCCGGATGTCCAGGTTGATTGCCCCCTCGCCTCCCGCAAGGAAGCATCGGCCTGAACTTCCACCAGCACCGGATTACCGCGCATCAAGGCCTTACGCAGTTCGAAAACGCGCTGCCGTTCCTTGGTTACATCCCGGAAAATATGGAGGTAATTGACAATTCGATAGCGGGGGGTAGCATAAACAGCACTTGTTAATGCAGAAGCGCCATAAGGTAAAATGGCCGCATTTACAGTACCATCTTCAGCGAGCAGCCGGAAGGCATCATCCAGCGTACCTGCTGATTGCCGGGTAGCCAGGTTTAGCTGAATATAATCCGGACTGAGATTGAGCTTGTAATTCTTGTTAAGGTTGATGTAGTACTCCAGACAAGTCGCCAGGGCATAACTCCATTCGGCATTGGATTGCTCGCTTCTGCGGGTCGGCATCAGATAAGACTTAATATTTTGCTCACGCAGAATATCCAGCGCTGTTGTACCCACTCCGGGTACCACAGGCATAAATTGATCGATCATCAGCTGATCCGAAATACCAAATTGCTGGGCGGCTAAGCCCTTGGCAATACCCGGGTTCTGGGCATCTGTCGAATAGGAAAAGCAAAAGAAAACGAGGAAGAGGAAGACGGGTCGAAAATTCATATCACCAATTTTCCTATTCAACGCCGGAAGCCAGGGAATTCTTTTACGTAGCACCTAATCCACCTAAAATAAACATAAGTCATCCCGAATTTTGGCGCAGTCGGGACTAACAGGGAGTAAGGGCAAAATAATTGGGGAAGCGATCTGAAGATCGTTAGGTCCTATGCCTCGTCAGGAGTCCGAAGACTCCCGACAACTTAGGTTACATGCCTCGTCGGGAGTCCGAAGACTCCCGACAACTTATTGATGTTAGAGGTAATCTTCAGATTACCGTTAGCCCAACCACCTTGCGATCTTCAGATCGCGTCCACAGAATTAGGCTCTTAATTAACTTTTTTCAGCTTTTCCCGAACCTGCTCAACAGCACGTTCTTGTTGCTGAATCTCAGCCTGACGGGTTTGTTGGGCAGTCTTGGTATCTGCCAGTGCTTTGCGGGCATCTTGCAGTTTCTGCTCATAGTCGGCAATTTCCTTTTCAATTTTCTCCTGATCCTTCTGCAGTTTGCTGTAATCCTTGTTGAGATCACTCAGTTTCCCTTCTTCACCTTCCAGTTCGATCTCCACTACCCGGGTACGGGTCATTCGTTGAAAATCAGCCAGCCAGGTTTGTACTGCTCCCATTTTATCGCCATGTGAATAACCATTGAGATAGGCTCCCCCCAAATCAAACCAAATGTCTACTTGAGATCCGTCTTGTCCTAGCTCCTTTACGGATGTATATAAATCAATAGTATTGGCACTTAAGGTGGGGATCATCACATCATCCGTAAAAATCTCGCTGGTCTTCCGGTCTTTTTTGGGTTTTTTGGATTTAAACCCCTTCAAGTAGTTGTCCCAGACTTTTTCCGTTTCCTTGGCATCCAGGCCGGGAACCATTACGGTAAAGCAGTTTTTGCTACCCTGGCTCATCGTCTTTATCGATTCGGGAAATTCTTGCCCAAAACTGAGTAAGGGTGTTATCAGCAGGAGTACAATTAGCAGGTTTTTCATATTGTTATGGTTTGGGGTGTGAAAAAATAGGTTGTAATACCTTTAAACAATCCTTAATTTAGACGGGCAGAATGGCGAAAAGTCACAACCAGCCCCCGGGTCGCACCGCCTTAAGAAATTTTGGTCAACACCTCCAGGGTGTAGTCAATCATGGCCTGGTTGACATCCAGGTGGGTAACCAGGCGGATAGTTTGGGGCCCAAAGGGGGAGGCATGGATTCCATACTCCGCGAGCTTTTCGAGCACGGAGGCAGCTGTCCTGGGCGCATGCACATCAAAAATGACAATATTCGTTTGGACCGGCCGCACGTCGGCGACATAGGGCTGTCGGGAGAGGACCTCTCCCAAGCTACGCGCACGAGCATTATCATCGCGCAAGCGATCGATGTGGTTTTCCAGGGCATACAGGCCGGCAGCAGCCAGATAGCCGGCCTGGCGCATCCCGCCACCCATCACCTTCCGAATGCGCCGGGCTTGCCGAATATGCTCCCGGGGACCAATCAGTAAAGAGCCTACCGGAGCGCCTAAGCCTTTGGACAGGCAAATGGAAACGGTATCAAACAAGTCGCCATGATCCCGGGGAGATTCTCCTGTTTCTACCAGGGCATTAAACAACCGGGCGCCATCCAGATGGATCGCCAGGCCTGTCTGGCGGCAAAAATCACTGATGGGCTTAATTTCTGACAAGGTATAGAAACTCCCCCCGCCTTTATTAGCGGTATTTTCCAAAACGACTAACCGACTCAAGGGAAGCCAATCGGCAGGTGACTTAACTGCAGCGGCTACCTGATCCTTGGTTACCTTTCCGTTGGTCCCTTTAATTAAATTGACTGCTACCCCGGAATGAAAAGCATATCCGCCGGTTTCATACTGGTAAACGTGCGAATACTCATCGCAAATCAATTCATCCAGCGGGCGGGTGTGTAATTTGATGGCAATCTGGTTGGTCATGGTTCCCGAGGGGCAATATAATGCCGCTTCTTTGCCAAACAAGGCTGCAGCCTTTGCCTCAAGGGCATTAACGGTAGGATCTTCCCCAAAAACATCATCGCCTACGGAGGCCCCCATCATAGCCTTGAGCATTGGCTCGGTAGGCTTGGTAACAGTGTCGCTGATTAAATTGACGCGCATCGTAATCAATCGTTTCGGTTTATAATTATTGCTAGTTGGGGCTACCCCCTTGTTAAAAAGTCATTACCTGAAAGCACTGGTGCATTGTTACTCGTTGAGCGTTATTTATCCGCCTCTGGCGGGCTCGTTGAGCGTTTTTACCCTGAACTAGTTGGGGTTGGTGGTTCCCGAAAACACCCATTGCGCAGGCCCGCATAACCAAATATCTGAAAAAGCAATAGCGCCAGGTTGGGCCCGAAAATGAACACTCAATTGGCCGCCCTTGGCTTCTATAGGAACTTCGAGTGCATCAACAGGCCATTTTTTACGCAGGTAATAGGCCAGGGCCGAAGCGGTAACCCCCGTGCCGCAAGCCAGCGTCTCATCCTCCACACCCCGCTCATAGGTGGCCACGATCAGGCCGCCTTCCGGCGATTCTTCCACAAAATTGACATTAGTACCTTCGGCCCGAAAGCGATCGGAATACCGAATCTGGCGGCCTGCTTCTACGATGTTGAGATCGGACAAATCTTCCACGAAAACGACGTAATGCGGAGAGCCAGTGTTCATATAAAAGTAATCCGGTCCCTGCTCTACCCTATTGACATCAATCATGTGAAGTTCAACCCAGTCTGCTTCAGGCAGGCGCACCTGGTGAGGGCCGTCAACGGCGATAAACGTTCCAGATTCCTGAATGATCCCCAAACGTTGGGCAAAGGCAGCGATACAGCGCCCGCCATTACCACACATACTCCCCTCACGGCCATCAGCATTAAAATAGCGCATCCGAAAATCATACCCGGCTGCATCTTCCAGCATCATCAAACCATCCGCGCCGATACCGAAGCGGCGATCGCAAAGGCGGGCAATAGTGGCTATATCCTGGGGATCTACCCAAGTTGTCTGGCGCTGGTCGAGGATGACAAAATCGTTACCTGCACCCTGGTATTTGACAAAAGGAATCGCGTTCATTGGAGTGAGTCAGGTTTAGTCAGGAGCGTATCAGCCACCGGCGGGGGCGGAAAGATAGGTTGTTCGGTAAGCGTGGTATCTTCCAGTCCGGGAGGAACCCCATACTTCACATGCCGATAGATAATGAGCACAGTAAAAAAGACAATCAGCCCCAAACCGACGAGGGAAAATTTCCACCCAAAGACATTACCCTCCGGTGGAGCAAATTGCTTCAGGAATTCATCGCGTTGTCGTTTTACCTCATTAGGATCCATATCCCTGGTCTTTCATTTTAGCCCACTAAAGTACAGAATTGCCCTTAATGCCGCCTGTATTCCGTAAAACAGTTTTCCTATTTAACCGTTCTTTATTCATTAACAGGTATTTTCCGCAGGAACTTGCAATTTCCTGCCAAAGGTGGTAATTTCCGACAAGTCCACGACGAATACCTTGCCGTAAAACTACTTTTGCATGCGCAGATATGCCCCAATTCTTCTCAGTTCGCTGTTAAGTGCCATCCTGGCTATCTTTGGTTACCGGCTGGTTGAAAAACCACGCGAAGTGCTGGTACGGGAATCCATTCCGGCCCGTTTTACCTTCGAAGACCCCGATACACGGGAACTCAGCCAATCCGGGCCCCACGTTTTTCAATCCGCTGCCCCCACTGATTTCATTCAAGCCGCTCACCTGTCAACCCCGGCAGTGGTCAATATTAAGACCATTCAAAGTGGCGGAAATGGCGGTAATTTTCACTTTTTCCGCAATGATGCGGTCACCGCCTCCACTGGCTCCGGGGTCATCATCTCCGCCGATGGCTATATCGTAACCAATTCCCATGTCGTGGAAGGTAGTCAGCATATTTGGGTTACCCTCAATGACAAACGGGAATTTGAAGCCGAATTTGTCGGTGCTGATCCTTCTACGGACCTGGCACTGGTAAAAATCGAAACCCCGAGTGAGTTACCTCTGTTGCAGTTTGGCAACTCTGATTCCCTCCAGATTGGCGAGTGGGTGCTGGCCGTCGGCAATCCCTTTAACCTGGAGTCGACGGTTACCGCCGGCATTGTCAGTGCCAAAGGCCGGAGTATTGACATCCTGGAAGGTCGCGACCGTATTGAGTCCTTTATTCAAACGGATGCCGCCGTCAATCCGGGCAATTCCGGAGGTGCCCTCGTCAATTCCCGTGGCGAACTCATTGGCATCAATACGGCCATTATCACCCGGTCAGGCCGCTACGAAGGGTACTCATTTGCCGTTCCCGCCAACCTCGCTCGCAAAGTGATCCGTGATCTGCGCGACTACGGACTCGTACAACGGGGCTTATTAGGGGTTTATATTGACGAAGTGAATAATGAACTCGCCGCGCAGCTCAAGTTAAATTCGGTAGAAGGCGTTTATATCCGGGAAGTCACCCCCGGCGGGGGCGCTGCGGATGCCGGCTTACGCCATGGCGATGTCATCGTCAGCATCAATGGCGCGCAAACCCGAACCCTACCTGAGATGCAGGAACTCGTGGGTCGCTACCGCCCCGGTAATGTGCTCGACATTGAATTTATCCGGAAAGGAAAACGGGACCAAACTTCGGTAACCCTGAAAAATAAAAGTAACAACACGGAGGTCATTGCCGGTCGCGATAACAACTTCCTGTTACAATTAGGATTTGAGTTGCGCAATTTGACCAAAACCGAAATCAGCAAGCTCGGCTTCAACGGGGTAAAAGTGACCAGTGTTGTTCGCGGCAGTAAAATTGACCGGACGAATCTCAATCCCGAATTCATCATTACCCGGGTGAATCAGGAAAAGGTAAGCTCCGTCGAAGAAGTTGTCAACCTGATCAAAAAGGCTAATGGCCCTGTAGTCCTGGAGGGGTATTATGGCAAGAAGGAAGACCCCTATTATTATTCCTTTGACCTTCCGGCCAAGTAATTTGGGAAATTAGAAACTAATGTCTCACCTAGGCTGCTTCGGAGCTAATTTCTCGTTTCCCATTTCGAACAGCGTTGGCGAGCTGATTTTCATATGCCTTACCTCACCCTGGTATGAGCAGCCTTAGCCTGTCACTTTACTTCTCCTGTCTCTCGTAAGAAAATATAAGTTAAAATTTTCATTATCAGCACCTTACTCTCAATTTCAATCTTCTCCTGTATCGTAACACTTCGCATTTTTAGTTTAAACATCGCAGGCTGACAGCTTACCTTTGAAAATTATGTTGATGGAATAAATTTCTGCAGCATAATCCTAAAATCCAGGGGTTCGCAATCCATTATTACTGCTGACCCTTAGATTTCAGGCCTACTTGTCGACATAAAACAGCTATTAATTCCAGGGAGTCGGGCGAATCAGGCCGTGTTACAGTAGTCTCCGATATCCCTAAATAGAAAGGTATCATGGAATGGAATAAATACAGCCGCCGGATCACCCAGGATCCTACGCAACCTGCTGCACAAGCCATGCTTCATGGCATTGGCATGACCGAAGAAGATTTGCGCAAAGCCCAGGTGGGGATAGTTAGTACCGGCTGGGAAGGCAACACCTGTAATATGCACCTCAACGGGTTGGCCGAACAGGTCAAAAAAGGGGTCATGCAGGAAGCAGAACTCTACGGACTCATTTTCCATACGATCGGCGTGAGTGATGGTATATCCATGGGAACCAGCGGGATGCGTTTTTCGCTACCCAGTCGGGATATTATCGCTGATTCTATTGAAACAGTAGTCGGTGCGCAGTGGTATGATGCCGTTGTAGCAGTTACTGGATGTGACAAAAACATGCCCGGCGCAATGATGGCGCTGGGGCGTATTAACCGCCCGTCCATTCTGGTGTACGGTGGAACGATCAGTCCAGGTTGCTACGCCAGTAAAAAACTGGATATCGTTTCCGCATTTGAAGCTTTGGGCCAACGCATTGCCGGCTCGATTAGCGAGGCGGACTACCAAGGGGTTATCCGCCATGCCTGCCCGGGTCCGGGAGCTTGCGGTGGTATGTATACGGCAAATACTATGGCCTCGGCCATTGAAGCGATGGGGATGAGCCTTCCGTTCAACTCGTCTATTCCGGCAAACAGTCCCGCCAAGGAAATTGACTGCCTCCAGGTAGGGAAAGCGTTGCGCCATTTGATTTTGCACGATATCAAGCCTCGCGACATCATGACTCGCCAGGCGTTTGAAAATGCTATCCGGGTGATTACTGTACTCGGCGGATCAACCAACGCGGTGCTGCATATCATTGCCATTGCTAAATCCGTAGGTGTACCGCTCACCATCGACGATTTCCAGCGCATCAGCAACCACACGCCATTCCTGGCCGACTTGAAGCCAAGTGGTCAATACGTCATGGAGGATCTCTATAACGTCGGCGGTGTACCTGCCGTCATGAAGATGATGTTGGAGGAAGGAATGTTGCATGGCGACTGCCTGACCGTCACAGGGAAAACCATCGCTGAAAACCTTGCGGAAGTTGACCCGCTCAAAGCCGGACAGGATATTATTCATCCGCTTAGCCTGCCCATCAAAGCCCGGGGACATATCCAAATTCTGTACGGCAACCTGGCCACTGGTGGCGCCGTAGCTAAAATCACCGGCAAAGAAGGTGAAGTCTTTGAAGGCCCTGCGCGGGTATTCGACGGCGAAGAAGCGGCCAATGCCGCGATCACCGGCAAGCAAATCAAAGCCGGGGATGTGATTGTCATCCGGTCCTGCGGACCACAGGGAGGTCCTGGCATGCCGGAGATGCTCAAACCCACTTCTGCTATCATGGGAGAAGGATTAGGCAAGAGTGTTGCCCTGATAACCGATGGCCGTTTCTCCGGAGGCACCCATGGGTTTGTAGTAGGTCATATTACACCGGAAGCCCAAACCGGCGGCTTAATCGGCCTGCTGAAAGATGGCGATCTCATTACCATCGACGCCGTTCGCAATGTCCTGGAAGCCCATATCCCTGAAGCAGAAATTGCCCGCCGCCGGGCAGAATGGGTACCGCCACCATTACCCGCAGAGCGCGGTATTTTGGCTAAATATGCCCGCTTTGTATCCACCGCTTCCGAAGGATGTGTTACCGACGAACGCCAATAACGCAAGCCCTTCTTCCTCGACTTTCAAATTCGTATGTATGAAAAAAGGCCATCCAACTACCACTGCAGCTACTGCGCCGGAACAAGCAACACCCACGACGGAAACACGGATCACGGGTGCCGAAGCGGTGCTGCGCTGCCTGCTTGAAGAAGGTGCAGATACCATTTTTGGATATCCCGGTGGGGCTATTATGCCGGTGTATGATGCCATGTATCATTACCAGGACCGGATTCGCCATATTTTGCCCCGCCACGAACAGGGAGCTATTCATGCAGCTGAAGGGTATGCCCGGGTCACCCGGCGAACCGGGGTAGCTATGGCCACTTCCGGCCCGGGAGCCATGAACCTGTTGACGGGTTTGGCCGATGCCATGCTCGACTCAACCCCATTGGTCTGTATTACGGGCCAGGTTGCCAGCCACCTGCTGGGGTCGGATGCCTTTCAGGAAACGGACGTGATAAACTGTACGATGCCCGTAACCAAATGGAATTACCAGATCACCCAGGCCGCTGAAATTCCGGAGGTTTTCGCCAAAGCATTCTATATCGCCAATTCCGGCCGGCCAGGCCCCGTCGTGATTGACATTACCAAGGATGCCCAGAATGCTTACCTGGATTTCCATTACGAGCGCAATCCGCATATCCGCAGTTACCACCCCTTACCTAAGATTGATCCCGCAGCCATCCAGGCGGCGGCAGATTTGATCAACCAGGCGAAAAAACCATTTATCCTGGCAGGCCACGGCATCCAAATTGCCCATGCCCAGGATATTTTCCGTCAGTTTGTGGAGAAAACGGGCATTCCCATTGGCTGCACGATCCACGGTCTTTCGTCGATTCCCAGCGACCATCCCTTACACACTGGCATGCTGGGTATGCACGGCAATTACGGCCCGAATATCAAGCAAAATGAATGCGATGTGCTCATTGCAATCGGCATGCGTTTTGACGACCGGGTTACGGGGCGACTTGACCGCTACGCCAAACAGGCCAAAGTCATCCACATTGAAATTGATCCTTCTGAAATCAATAAAAATGTTAAGGCAGCGGTTCCTGTGCTAGGCGATGCCCGGCAGGTTCTCGAAGCCCTGCTTCCGCTGGTGGAAGCTAAATCCTACCCTGACTGGTTAGCAGAATTTGCAGCTTGTGCCAAAATTGAGGCGGATAAAGTCTTCCGCCATGACCTGAAGGCATCCCCGGAAGGAAAAATCCGCATGGGAATGGCCGTCAAAGAGGTTTCCGACCAAACAAATGGCATGGCGATTGTCGCCACCGACGTAGGACAACACCAAATGATCGCTGCCCGCTATTATTGCTACCGCGATACAAATCAGTGGGTTTCCTCGGGAGGAGCCGGGACGATGGGATACGGCTTGCCCGCTGCCTTCGGCGCTAAACTCGCCCAGCCCGACCGCACGGTCGTTGCTTTTATCGGTGACGGAGGTTTCCAAATGACCATTCAGGAATTGGGCATGCTCGCCCAGTGGGATGTAGCTGTTAAAATCGTGCTGCTCGATAATAACTTCCTGGGCATGGTTCGCCAGTGGCAGCAGTTATTCTACGATCGCCGTTATTCATCGGTAGAATTGAAGAATCCCAATTTCCTCAAAATCGCTGAAGGGTTTGGTGTTCACGGCCGCCAGGTAAGCCACCCCGAAGAATTGGCGGATGCTGTAGCAGAAATGCTGGCCTACGAAGGCCCCTTCCTGCTGCATGTACAAGTCGAAAAAGAAGAGAACGTATTTCCCATGGTCCCCTCCGGATGCAGTGTCGACCAAATTGTCCTGGAACCCTAAAGCAAGCACACAGGTATGGAACAAGAACAAGTGAATGAATATACCATCACGGTTTTTACCGAAAACCAAACGGGCTTGCTGGCTCGCGTAGTTTCCGTGTTTACCCGTCGGCATATCAATATCGAAAGTCTGACGACTTCAAAATCGTCTATGCCCGGTATCCACAGGTTTACCATTGTGGTAAATGTCAGCCTGGATATGGTTGAAAAGTTGGTTGCCCAGTTGGATAAACAGGTAGATGTACTCAAAGCCTTTTATTATCGGCAGGAGGAAATCGTCCACCAGGAAATTGCCCTTTACAAAGTGCCAACGTCCATTTTTGCCGGCGGAAATACTGTGGAAAAGTTTGTGCGTGCGCACAACGCCCGGATTCTGGAAATAGAACCGGAATATATCGTCCTGGAAAAAACCGGTTACCCGGAAGAGACAGAAGCCCTTTTGGAGGAATTCAAAAAGTACGGTATCTATGAATTTGTGCGTTCAGGTCGGGTCGCTATTACCCGGCCGATGGAACGCCTGAATAACTACCTGCGCAGTATTCAGTCGGCCCAGTTAGCGGCAGCTACTAAAGACTAAGCGCAGGTGATCGATCAGGTGGCTGATCACCCCTTCGGAAAAGATTTTCGACCAATTCCATATACCTTTTAGGCACCGGTGTTCGCATCGGTGCCATTTTTTTATAGGGTGCGCAAATCCGCCGCTCGTTAAAAATTCAATACCTTAGCGAACTACTCTTAAGCTGTTTTGCGTGGAAAAAGATACGTACCAAATGTTGGGCGCACCCAGCACCGGCGAATTTCGCGACCGGGGCAGCAAGTTTCTGGCCTATGCATTTCCCGTCGAAACGGAAGAGGATTGTCATCGCCACCTCGAAGAGGTCCGCAAGGAACACCCCAAAGCCCGCCACTATTGTTATGCCTATCGCCTGGGCACCGATAATAATCTCTACCGGGCTAATGACGACGGAGAACCCAGTGGCACCGCCGGGCGACCGATCCTTGGCCAGCTGGATAGCTTTGGCATTACCAAAACGCTGATTGTCGTTGTTCGCTATTTTGGAGGTACCTTATTGGGCACCTCCGGCCTGATTAATGCCTACCGCGCCGCGGCAGCTGATGCCTTGCAACAAGCCACCCTGGTTGAGAAATGGGTAGCCGACATTTATCGCCTTACCTTCGACTACAGTCGGATGCCTGCAGTAATGAACGCCGTAAAATCCATGGACCTGCGGATACTGCGCCAGGAATTCACGGCCCAGGGCGAGTTGGATATCGCCATCCCGCAAAGCGAAACGGAGGCAAAGCTACTCCGCCTCAAGGCTTTAGTTGCCGACCTTCACCTGGAAGAAGCCGAACAACTCACCGAGGATATTCCCGGATTTTCCGTGCAATACCTGCGTACGGAATAGTACAACCTAATTTGAAAAAATACTGGTTTTTGCCTGGGAGATGAGGGAAGGGTAATGAGGGAAATAGAAACCTCTACGCCTGCGTAGTGCGGATTTAACTGCTAATTAGTTGCTGGTTGCTTGGTTTCTGGCCCGCCGGAGGCGGGTGAATTTCTGGTTTCTGGTATTTTATCCTCGATGCAGTCGGGGCTGGTTTCTGGCCCGCCGGAGGCGGGTGAATTTCTGGTTATATTCTGCCCACTGCTGGCTGCCCACTGCTGGCTGCTAACTGCTGGCTGGTAACTGGCCCGCCTCCTTACGCTGTTGCTCCTGGAGCCGGGTAAATTTCTGGTTATTGGATATTAGTGACGGTATATTCGCCCGTTCACTGCTAACTGCTTACTGCCTTCGCCCGCAGAAGCCCGCCATAGGCGGACAAGCTTAGCGCAGGCGGTTACAGCTCGCTCCAGTTAAAAATTGGTAATTATTTAAATACACTGTAATAAGCACAAAACCTCCCCTTATTCTTTAACCATCTTCCGGGCAATAGAGCTAATGCCATCCGTGAGCGAATAGACATAAAGGCCCGGAGGAAGCTGACTGCCATCAAAGGTGAAGCGGTTAATCCCCTGGACAATCTGTACCGGATTCCGGTGTACCATCCGCCCGGTCATATCGAATACACGAAAATCAAAATTGCCGCGTAATTCCGAGACCACCGATACTTCAGTAAGGTCAGAAAAAGGGTTAGGCTGGGTAGAAAGCTGCAGGCGCGTTGCGGCTAGATCCTGTGTACTCGAGGGCGTGCACGCAGGAGAACCTTGTGGCCGAACATATAAAAAGTAGTTTCCCGGAGGAAAAAGCGTGCCATTTGCATCGGGGAAGGTGACCGGAATTGTGATAAACGACGAGATGGACCCGGTGATCTGCAGATCAAATTGGCCCACTTGTGCTGGATCGGTAGGCGTGCCTGAAAGTAAAATACACCCGGAGGTGTTTGCCAGAAAAACACAATTGGGTGGGTCACAGGCATAGGACAATCCGGTAGGCAGGTTTTTCACGGCGCCTGTAGTTGCCAAACTAGCCTGGGTAACGGGCACTTGCGTTCCTGCCACAGTGAATGTACTGGGCACCTTCAAGGTAAAGGAATATTCAAAGGGCGTATTAATACAGGCCGTATCCCTGATTCCCCCCATCGGATTTGTAGTAGAATAAGGTATCGGGAAAACCCCGAATAAGGTATCGGCAAGCGTGGTGTCCGGTTTACAGATAGGGGTTTGGGCTTGCACGGCTATTCCCATCAGGAGTAGCGCAATCGTGCCGAGTATTGTTCTCATACGAAGCATTTTCAACATGGGTGAGTAGATACCCCTTGGGGGATGGACCTTGTTTTCCTTCCTGCAAATTAATGTATTTCCAAATGGGAAAAAAGTTTGTTGGAGTTTCTTTCCAACGCCGGGGATTGTATTTTTAAGTAAATATTTAGCGCGGGTCATTCATCTCACCTCACGCTCATCCTGACAAAATTCAAACCCATGCGTACTGTCCTGCTTCTTTGGTTATTGATCGGTAACCTACTTATGGTACAGGCTCAAACTGCCGTGCTGCGCGGAACAGTAAGCGATGGAGAAACGGGTGAACCGCTCGCCGGAGCAAACCTGCTGGCCAATGGCACCGGTGTTGCCACGGATCTTAACGGGGCTTTCCGCCTGGAGCTCCAGGCCGGCACTTACCAGCTTACAATCAGCTACGTAGGTTACCAGACCCGGCAGTATACCCTCACCCTACAGGCCGGCCAGGAATTAGTTCAGGATTATCCATTGACGGAATCCTCCCAAATGCTGCAGATGGCCACCGTAACCAGCGGACGCTACGAGCGCCCCCTCGGCGAAGTAACCGTTTCCCTGGAAGTGCTGCAACCCACCTTAATAGCCAATAGTAATAAGATTCAGCTGGATGATGCCCTGGAAAAAATTCCAGGGGTGAGTATCATTGGGGGGCAGGCCAATATTCGGGGCGGATCGGGGTTTTCTTACGGTGCAGGCAGTCGGGTGTTGCTCCTCCTGGATGATATTCCCATCCTGCAAGCCGATGCCGGCTTCCCAAACTGGAACGATATTCCCATTGAGAGCACCGCTCAGGTTGAAGTCGTTAAAGGAGCCTCTTCGGCACTCTATGGCTCCGCAGCCCTCAATGGCGTTGTCAATTTCCGAACGGCATTTGCCACCGACTCCCCGGAAACCCAGTTTTCCCTCTTCGGAACTACATATTTTACCCCCGAGAACAAACAAGACCGCTGGTGGGATGCCCCGCCGGTTAGCGGTGGTGGCTCCATCCTGCACAAGCAAAAATTTGGCCGCTTCGACCTGGTCACCAGTGCTTTCTACCTTAACAACAACAGCTGGAACGACCAAACGTATTCGCGCTATGGTCGCCTCAACGCCCAAACGCGGTACCGAATTACGGACAGGCTAACTGTTGGGGTCAATGTAAATGCCAACAAAGGCAGCAACCAGGACTTTTTCTATTGGAAAGCCGACACGGCCCGGCTCCGGCCCGCCAATGGCACCTTGTCGCAAAATGACCTTTTCCGCTACAACATCGATCCACATATCACCTATTTTGATGGCGCCGGCAACCGGCACAAGATTCTCAGCCGTTTCTTCCGGGTCAATAACCAGGCAGTAGCCCAACGCTCAAACACCTCCAATCAATATTACCTGGAGTATCAATTCCAGCGGGTATTCGCCACCAGTGGACTGGTGCTAACGACGGGATTGGTTGGCAGCGGTAGTCGCGTCAAAGCAGAATTGTATGGCGATACGCTCTTTACTTCCCGGAACCTGGCCGCCTACGTCAACCTGGAAAAAGAATTGGGCGAACGGATAAACCTTTCAGCCGGATTTCGCTATGAAGAAAACCTGCTCGACAACCCCGGTTTTCGGTACCCGCGGGGTACGGTAGCACCCAGCCGCGAGCAAGAAGCAAAGCCCGTTTTCCGCCTGGGTGCTAATTACCAGGCAGCTGACTTTACCTATTTCCGGGCTTCCTGGGGACAAGGGTACCGCTTTCCCAGTGTAGCAGAAAAATTCATCTACACCAACACCGGCGGGTTCCTGGTATCCCCCAGCCCCTTCCTCCGCTCCGAAACAGGATGGTCAGCAGAAGTTGCTGTAAAACAGGGCTTTAAAATAAGTAACTTCCAGGGTTTCTTAGACCTTGCTGCTTTTTACACCCGGTATAGTGACATGATGGAATTTAACTTTGTTGACCTGATCACGGGGTTCCGTTCCGTCAACATTGGGGGTACTGAGATTAAAGGCCTGGAACTCGTACTGGGTGGCCGCGGGCAGCTTTTGGGGCTACCAACCACCTTTACGGGCGGCTACCTCTGGATTGACCCCCGATTCCTGGAATTTGACACCTCGCTGCCTGTTCCGGGAGAGCCCTTTACACAGGGGCAAGCTAACGCCAATAACTCCTCCAGCGATGAGGATGTCCTGAAGTACCGCTCACGCAACAGCTTTAAATTTGATCTGGAAAGCGAACTGGGTAAATCATTCTCCGTGGGTATTGCCGGTAATTATGCCAGTTTCCAGGAGGCCATTGACGCTCCTTTGGAATTTTTCGTCCGCGGCCTTAAAGACTTCCGCCAAAGATACTCCAACGGGTTCTTTATCCTCGATCTGCGTGCAGCTTATCGGTTGGGTGAGGGCCGGCGGCTCACTCTTCTCCTGGATAACGCACTAAATCAAACCTATTCGGTTCGCCCCGGACTCATGAACGCACCCCGCAATATTTCAGTGCGGCTGGATTGGAAGCTTTGAGAGGTTGGAAATTGGCCCCGACTGCGTCGGAGTGAGAAATGAGAAATGAGAAATGAGAAATCGGAAATTGGAAATCGGAAATTAGGGGTGTAAAGAAAAATTAAACTGGACTTTAACCGTTTTTAAAAAACACATTCCAATT
>JACJXV010000007.1 GCA_020636445.1 Lewinellaceae bacterium
AAACTTTTTCAAACATACACTCTCCCGACGTGCGTAAGCGCAGTGAACGTCCCCCCCCCCCCCCCGCACGTCAGGAGACGTGCCATATAGCTGCGGTAAGTCGGAGACTTACCTGGGCTAGATTAGGGGTTTAACTTAGGGGTTTAACAAAGGACGAGCCCGCTTATATCTGCAGCTTTGGCGGGTAAAATCTTGGCATTTCCGTAAGAACTTATTTGATTGCACTTAGCTCGCAGGTCGGTGCAGGAGTCTTTCGACTCCTGCTAACAAAAAGCTAAGGAGAATCGACCTTATACTGAAATACTGTTCGCAGGAAACTTTAGATTCTAAGCGGAGTATTGGCCGGTCTTCGGACCGCGAGGACCGAACGGTCACACTTCCCAGTTGGAGGTAATCTCAGATCTCGAATATACGTATACTCCGCAAGCGTATCGCTATGGCAACCGAAACCCCGGCATAAGTATGTCCTGGGTTTCCGGATGGCGGGACATATACGCGGCCATATAGGGGCATAACGGCATTACCTCCAACTGCCGTTCCCGGGCAAAATTAAGGGCATAGCGAGCCAAGGCGGAACCAATACCCTGCCCTTCGAGGGCTACGGGCACTTCGGTATGCGTCAGGATCAGGCGGTTCTTAATGAGCTTGTATTCTGCAATAGCCATACCGGCCGCCAGCTGCACCTCGAAGCGCTCACTCGCGGGATTATTAACAACGGTGATTGTAGACATAGGGAATGGTTAATGGGGTGATTATCCCGAAAAACCAATCTCGCGATGAGTGCCATCGCAGAAAGGCTTCCTGGACGAAGCGCCGCACCGACAAAAAGAGGTACGAGGCCCCTTTTCCAGCCGGGTGCCATCGGGCATTTCTACCGAAATCATTCCATGCACCACCAAAGGTCCGTTGGGTAAAGGCTCACAACGTATAGCCTCAACCGTTTCCTTTTCTTCTTCCTGGGCAGCATTGAGATAGTAGGATAAAGCTCCTGAAGGACACTGTTTGACCTGCGCTATAATCGCCTCGGAACTAGCCCCTCCGGCATTGATCCAGGGACGGGCTTTACTGTCAAAAACCGTAGGTAGACCTCCCACACATTTGGCCGAATGAATACATAAGTCTGGCTTCCAGACAATGGTAACTTCGCCGTTGGTATATTCTTTTTGTTTTTCCATAAGCTTAATAACTATTAAGAACCTGGGATTGTTTTATCTGGCGGCTTTTTCAGGCCAACACCACCTTATCCGTTAGCGGATAACCCACACAGGTATACACCAACCCATTCGTCTGGGCGGTCGTCATGTGCCCTGCTGCTGTAAAAAGATCTACCCTTCCTGCCAGGCATTTCCGGACACAGGTTGTACAACTTCCACTACGGCAACTGTAGGGAAGTTCTATCCCAGCGGCTTCGGCCCCCTCCAGAATCGTTTGCCCGGGGGCTACTGCAAATAGTTGCTCCCGACCTCTTTCCTGCAGGTATATGAAGGCTTGCGGATATACTTCAGGGGTAGGTCGAAAGGGGGTAGCAACATGAAAATGCTCGCGGTGAATTTGGGCAGCACCATATCCCAGATATCCCAGCGTCTCTCCGGCTTTAAGTAACAGTCCTTCCGGGCCACAGAGAAAAAAATGAGCATCGTCAGGGGAGTGCTGGATTGCCTGTTGGCATTGGCTCTCCAGAACTGCATTACTCAACCGCCCCCAGTAAACGCTGGCTGGTTGCACCTGCTCTCGTAAATCAACGAGTGGCTCCTCAGGCATGCTTAAGTAGTGGTGACATCGCAAGCGTTCAGGAAAGCGCTGTGCCCATTGCTGAAGTTCTTCGCGTAATACAACCGACGACCATTGGCGGTTGGCTAATAACAGCGTGACCGTAGTGGCAGGCTCCTGGGTTAGGGCCGCTTTGAGAATGCCCAACAAAGGGGCAATGCCACTCCCCCCGCCAACCAATACTAAATCGCGCGGCCGCCCGGGCGACGGCGACAGAACAAAACTACCCGCAGGAGGCAAACTCACCAGCATATCCCCTTCCCGAACCTTACGCGTCAGCCAGGATGAAACAACCCCATTGGGCTGCCGTCGGACGGTAATGCGAAAAAAAGGATCTATGCCCGGTGCAGAACTGAGTGAATAAGCACGTCGAACCTCCTCATCTCCTTCCGGAAACAATAGGGTCAAAAATTGCCCGGCCTGGTATTCCACCGACAAGGGTTCAACCGGCTCCAGATAGAGGGAAACCGTATCCGTTGTTTCTACTTTGCGCTGAATTACCCGCCAATTGATCCACGTAGCCATCTATCTGCTATTAATGGCCGTAAAATACCTGATAATCGGCACAAAAGTAGGTCGTACGCCCGCCAATAGTTGCCCGTTCCATCACGCCTATTCCATCAGGCCCGGGGCGCCCCTCTTCCCGCCATTGCCACAACCAGTCCTCGGGATACTCTTTGTAATAAGCCTGCCGGTCAACCGCATACTGCAATATTTCCTGCATCTTTTGAAAAAGCCGAACCCTAACCTCGTCCGGAATAGCATCTACTACAGAACCTGGATGGACCCTTGCCTGGAAACAAATTTCATCGGCATACAAATTCCCTACCCCGGCCAGGTGGCCCTGGTTAAGCAAAAACCCTTTCAGGGAGGTCTTCCGGCCAATCATTTTAGCCAAAAAATCAGCCTCCGATATACGCAAGGCATCTTCTCCCAGAGGAACTTCGTCGATGTATGCCGGTAAATCTTCAATGTAGACAATGCGGGCAAACTTTCGTGGATCATCAAACCCCAGGCGAAACCCATTATTAAAATGAAAGGCAAAGCGTTCAAAGCGCGTGCGATCTTCCGGCGCCTGATAGTAATTCAAATCCCCGGTCATGCCGAAGTGCAGCAAAAGATGGTGCCCGTTATCCAGCTCTCCAAATAAATATTTCCCCCGCCGGTAGGATCCCGTAAACGTACGGTTGATCAGTCGATCGCGAAAAGCCGGCCCACTCAGGTTGCGCAGGATTTTTTCATCGCTAACCTCCACCTCCACAATTTTCTGTTGTAGCGAAGTTTCATCAAAATACCGCTGAAAAGTATTTACTTCGGGTAACTCAGGCATTGTACTGGTATTTCTGTGTCTACTGAAATGGAATTTTCCGCTAAATTGTTCGTTCCAAACTACCCGCATGACTAAAACCTTTGCCTCCACTATCCTTTTTGAAGACGAATTCATCCTCGCTATAAACAAACCCGCTGGCCTTGTGGTCGAAGCAAGTCCCTTCGAATCAGATACCATAGAAGCCAAAGCAGCCGACTACCTGAAAGGAAAGACCAAACAGCCATTCGTAGGCATTGTCCATCGCCTGGATAGGGTAACCTCCGGAGTGCTCCTCCTGGCTAAAAAGAAAAGCACCCTAAAACTGCTTAACGAACAATTCAGCAAACAGCAAATCCGTAAAACATACCTGGCCCTGGTCAAGCCGGCGCCGGTTGAAAATGCTGCCACCCTGGAACACTGGCACCGCAAAGACGATAAAATAAAGCGGGCCGTGATTTTGTCACGGCCCGCCAGGCAAGCTAGTGCGTGTAAATTATATTTCCGGGTATTGGATCGTCGACCCTCCGGCGAAGCCTTACTGGAAGTGCATCCCGCTACCGGTAAGTTCCACCAGATCCGGGCGCAGCTCGCATTCGTCGGCACCCCTATTGTAGGAGATCTCACCTATGGTGGCGCGCCTTCGCCGGGCGATAAAACGATCGGCCTGCATGCCTGGAAATTACGCCTCCGGCATCCGCATACTCAGGAAGAATTATTCCTGGAAGCGCCGACACCGCTCCATATGGGCATTATTCCGACTTAACCCGGCTCTTTTCATCTTCCAGACCCGTCGTACGGCGCCGGGCACCCTTCACCTGGGTATTTCCCAGCAGGTAATTGACACTCAGGCGAACCCGTCGGCTATCCCAACCCCCATGGACATTCAAATCAAGGACACCAAATTTACTAGTCCCCCACCAGTTGGTGGTTTTGAAGATATCACTCACCGCCAACCGTAAGTTACCGCGCCCGTCCATGATTTTCTTCTGCACCCCGAAATCGACATTCCACATGGCGTTCATTTCGAAAGTACCACCCCACAGCGAAGGCGAGTTATACCATCCCGACAACTCCAGGGTCCAATCGTGAGGTAAGCGAAAACTATGCTGGGTGTAGATATTGAAGGCGGTAGCCTCCAAATCAACTGTTTTCCCTTCGCCATAATCGGCTTTGTTGCGCGAGTGAGATCCAGTAACACTGGTATAGGTACTCCACCATTCTTTTATCGGCAGCGGCGCGCTGACGTTCAGGCTATAGGTGTACTGATCCGATAAGTTCAACCAGGTAATGTAGGTTGCCGATACGCCTGAAGTATCCGTAAAGCGGGTAATCTGATCACGGGTGTGGCTGTAACTGAGTTTGGTGTTGAGCTTATACTTAAAGGTATGGGAGAGCTCAACAATGTTGGCGTATTCCGGGCGCAAAAATGGATTCCCCTGCTCAAAGGTAAGTTCGTCCAACTGACTGCGGAAAGGATTCAAATCCTGATAGGAAGGCCGGTTAATACGCCGGCTGTAGTTCAACCCAAAGCTATGATTCTGGTTAATAGCATAAGTGACACCGCCAGAAGGGAAAATATCGAGATAAGAGCGCTTAACCCGGTCATCATTGGAAGGGTTCATCGCCGTAAGCTCGCCGGTAGAGTTCGTTTGTTCAGCCCGAACACCAAACTGCAGGTTCCATTTCTTAACCTGACGGCCATAGCTTAGGTAAGCGGCATTGACGTTTTCGGAATAGTCAAACTGATTACTCCGGTCGGTATTCAATACCCGATTCCCTCCAATAATATTAAAGAAGTTAAACGTATTATCCGTATTCACCATGGCCGATTTAATCCCGGTGCTAAGCTGTCCGCCCAGGAAAGGACGTTCATGGTCCATCTTGAAGGTATAGATATCGATATTGGTGGGGGTCAGGGTTGCGTTGATGCGTTCCTGCAAAATCGTTTCACCGTTAGCGTCGAGGTAATAGTTGGGTTGGTATTCATCACCATCATTGCGGAACTGGCCGTAGTCAAGGTCGATGTTAAACACTTTGCCCTTTGAATCATCAAACCGGTAATTAAGGTTGAAGTTGGCGTTGTCGCGGCTATTAGTGCCGGTGCTTTGGGCCACCAGAATACTATCAATAGTACTGATGCCTAATGAACTAATCAGTGTCCGGCTATCGCTATCCTGAGAGCCGTTATGAAAATTACCGTTCGCCAAAAAACCGATTGTACTCTTCTTACTGAGAAACAAGTCAGCGCCAGCTTTGAAACCAAAGCCACCATACTCATTAACCATGTTGTTGCGCTGATTAAAAACAACACCCAATTGCTCGCGGTAAAGGCTCATATAGTTGAGGTTTTCCCCATTCCAGTAGCTGACATTACCAAAAACATTTACCGCCTGATTGCGGTAATTGGCGTTAACCGTTCCATTGTACTGGGCTTTCTCGCCCCGTGACGAACTCAAATCAACATTGGCATTGCTCCCCAGCTTTTGATCTTTCTTGAGTCGGATATTAATAATACCCGCATTGCCTTCCGCATCAAAACGCGCCGAGGGGTTGGTGATTATTTCAATGGCGTCAATTTGGCTGCTTTGCAGACTTTGCAGGTAGTTAGCCAGATCCGCGCCACGTAACGGCGAGGGTTTCCCATCAATATAAACCCGGACCCCACTCCGGCCCAGCATGCTGATATTATCGTTATTGTCAACCACTACTCCCGGAGACTTACGCAATAATTCCAGGGCAGTACTTCCCTGAGCATTAATACTTCCCTCTACATTAAAAACCGTCCGGTCGGGTTTAATTTCCAATAGTGGGCGGGCAGCGGTTACCGTTACTTCTTTCAACTCTTGTGAAGCATCTTCCAGCTGAAAAGCATCCAGGGAGAGATAGTCTCCCGGATTTAACACAATTCGTTTGGAGTTAAAAGAAGCCATCCCTACATAGCTCACCTCAACCCAATAGTCGCCGGCAGGTATCTGCACAAGCTCAAATTGTCCTTCTTCGTTCGTGATTTCCACCTTGGCGATGCTGGAGTCAGCAACCTGATGAAGAATGATGTTGGCGTAAGCAATGGGTGCCGAATCTGGCCCATTTACCTGGCCTTTCAGGGTGGCCGTACCATTTTGTGCCTGGAGACTGGACAGGCTGAAGAGGCCTAGCGCTAGCGCTAAGAGCCAGTTGGTTCCGTTTTTCATAACAAACAGTCGTTTAGGTGATTTTTTTAAACGCTAACAAAAATATGGGTATGCCTACTAGTGTTCAATTGTTTTCGACTCACCCGTCATTTTTCCCGATAAAACGTAATGTTTAAAAAGAAAAGCAAAAGCAAGTAATGGGTCATTATTATGTATTAAGCTTTGTTCAGTGCAATTTTGGGATTCAACAAGGCAAAAAACACAGGCGACGCAGCGCGTCGGCGAGGCTTTTTAACGTAGTGGAAGCTAAAAAGAGCCTGAACCAAGGTATAGATAATATTATCCCATTAAGTGCTTGGACAAAAATAAGTCAAGCAAAAAAGCTCATTGAAAAATTGACAGAAAACTCTTCATCATATTGAGTAACGATACGATGAAGAGCTTTTTTAAGTGTTTTGGCGGATAAATAATCATCAGCCTTTAACCACTCGTATTTGATTTTGCGCCACAGCATTTCAATCAAATTGAGATTAGGAGAGTAGACAGGCAGAAAAAACAGGTATAAATCATTTTCATTCCACTTTTTTTCCTTGCTTCTCACCTTTTTAGAAATATGCCAAGGTGCATTGTCAAGAACCACTACGGTAGGTCGCTGGATTTGGGCAACTAACTCATCAAGGCATTCAATTATGAAATCGCTATTGATGTTTTGTGGTGTTGACCAAGTTAGTAAGCTTCCTTTCCGACTAAGCAGACCATACCAATTACATACATGGTCTTTTGCTGATCGAATCGTTAATTGCTCGCCAATGGGCTGCCAGCCGTAAGGAATTGACGGTGTTAGATTGAACCCTGTTTCATCGCTAAATAAAAGATCTATGACTCCTATGTCTTCCAGTTTCATAAGCTGCTTAAGTCGTGCTTTCTTGGCTTGGTAGACTTCTGGGTCAGGGATTCCTTTTAATCGGCGGCGAAAGCGTTTCCATCGGTAGTTAAGTTTTTTAAAAACCGTTTCAGGGTCCTTTTACTGACTTCAATACCAAGTTTCTTTTCCAGTTGAGCGGTGACTCGCGTCAAATTCTTGGGCTCGTTCTTAATCAAGGTTTTAACCGTTTCCACATGTTGAGCCTGATCTAACTCTAACTTGGATTTACGGCCTCGCCCTGGTTTGAGTTTTAAGCCTTCTTGCCCGTGTTGTTCCCAGCGCTGTAGCCATACTCGAATGCTGTAAACGCTCACTCCAAAGAATGAGGCCAATTCACTAGGTGTCTTTCCCGCATGACTGAGCAAAATACAATGGCATTTCCTGCGGTACAAAGGGCTTTTACCGTGGCTATAGCCCTTTTGCAAAGAACTCTTTTGTTCTTCTGTCAAGTTTTTAATGTGTTTCGATTTGCGTCCCATGGATACAAATCTAATAATATTAATTTATTTTTGTCCAAGCACTTAATGGTACAATATTATCTATACCTTATTTCAGGCCCTTTTGAGCTCCCACTTCGTTAAAAAGCCTCGCCGACGCGCTGCGTCGCCTGCGTTTTTTGCCTTGTTGAATCCCAAAATTGCACTGAACAAAGCTTATACATAATAATGACCCATTACCTAAAATAAAACAAAGATAATAAAACAGCAAAAGGAGGTGATTGTTTCTTGGCGGGACAAAAAGTATCAGCGGGAAGGGATATGGCGTTTATCCCATCCCGCTGAATACATGCTATTGTAGACTAATCCTTTTTCTTGCGCGGTGCTGCCGTTTTCTTGGCTGCAGCCTTTGCTTCCGGGGGAGTCATCCCCTCACCGGCAACTGAATTCGCCATAAAGGTTCCCCAGGTAAGGTTCATCTTACCCGCTTTATTGGCTTTCGCCCGGCGAATCGCCATATTTGCTGCCGCTTCAACCACCCAGTCAAAGTTTTCCTGGCCTACTGAATTGACATCAGCATCAGGAGCAGGGTTACAGAAGTCAATGGCATAAGGAATACCATCGCGAACGGCAAATTCAACGGTGTTGAAATCATACCCCAGCGCATCATTCAGTCGCAGTACGTAATCGTGAATGGTCGCTAGCAGTTTTTTAGCCGCAGGGCCCTGCGTTTGCATTTCTGCAGCGTACCGGAGGTGGTGGGGATTCCGTGGTTCGTAAGGCATAATACGAACATCGCGCTGGCCAATACAGTAGCAGCGGAAGTAATCGTCAAACAGGATTTCTTCCTGCAGCATCATGACCAACTGCTCCGTTTCGCTGTGCTTAACCCACAGGTCGTCACTATCTTTTACCCGATAAACGCTTTTCCATCCTCCACCCGAATGGGGTTTCATATAAGCCGGAAACCCGATTTCATCAAACATTTCGCCCCAGGCCATGGGCATTTTCAGGTTGCGAAAAGACTCTGCCGTAGTATCGTCGGGATGCTCTTTGGAGGGCAACAAGGCTGTTTCCGGTACCGGAACGCCTACGTGCTTAGCCAGGCAGTTGTTAAAAAACTTCTCATCCGCACTCCACCAGAAGGGGTTGTTAATAACCGCCGTACCCGTCAGTGCCGCATTCTTCAGATAAGCCCGGTAAAAAGGAACATCCTGTGAAATCCGGTCAATAATAACCGCATATTCCGTTGGCCTTCCCTGCATCACCCGGTCAATACTGACAGGTTCCGCAATGATATCTTTTCCTTCTTTTTCGTTAACGCGTTCAATGAACGCCCAGGGGAATGTATTTTCTCGCCCAAATAGAATACCTATTTTCTTCATTACTTGTTGTTTGTGAATGAATGAGGTGAAGACAAAGGTACGGTACGAAATCGTACGAAACGAAAAAAAACAGGAACTCTTATCCGTAATGGGCAAATCTTTTATCCGGGCTCCGTATTTTACCGTTTTGCAAAACAATACCTGGTGATGGTGCCTAAAGTGAGTCAGTTTTTTCGGGGATTAGCCTCCCAACACTTAAAGCGCGTAGTGCGGGTCACCTTATTGCTTCCGCCACGTTACGTACGTTCCCGTTCGGCCCGCTTTCCGCTGCTGCTCGTGAATGACGGACAAGACTTTCCCGGAATTCAACTGGCAACCTCCCTCGAGAACTTATACCGGGAACAGCATATTCGCGAAAGTATCATCGTCGGCATCCACGCGAATGGCGATCGCCTGCGGGAATACGGCACTGCCGGTACGCCCGATTATGCCGGCCGGGGCGATTGGGCTGATCGCTACCAGGCATTCGTTTTGCAGGAGTTGGTTCCTTACCTTGAAAAACATCTCCGGGTATCCCCCCATCCGGAAGAACGCTTTTGCGCCGGATTTTCACTGGGCGGACTGGCAGCCCTGGATCTTGCGTGGCAACATCCCAACCATTTTGCCGGAGCAGGCATCTTTTCAGGCTCCCTTTGGTGGCGCAGCCGTCCTTTTGTCGAAGATGATTACGATGATGATCGCGACCGTATCATGCATAACCGCATCCGGCAAGGTACGTTCCGCCACCATCAACGCTTTTGGCTGCAAGCCGGCACGGAAGATGAAACCAGTGACCGCAATAATAACGGCATTATCGATGCCATTGATGACACCCTTGATCTAATCAAGGAACTTGAAGCAGTAGGTTATGAGACGGGAAAGAACGTGGTTTACCATGAGGAAGTGGGTGGCAAACATGATCTGCAAACATGGGGTAAGGTAATGCCGGTTTTTCTGCGCTGGTGGTTGCCTAACTAAGAGTTAAGGGTTGTGAGTAAAGGAAGGTGTTTGTGCAAAAAAAAAGAAATCGGAAATTAGAAATTAGTAGAGAGGAGTTGCGTTCAACGAATAACCAGAAATTTACCCGACTCCCGGAGCGACAGCGTAAGGAGGTGGGCCAGGCACCAGAAACCGGCCAGCGGTAACAGTTTTAGGCCAAACCAGGAAGAAGCCCCTATACAGGTAAGTACCATTTGCCATCAGCGGCCTGAAAACCAGCCAATACTCCGCCTGGAATCGAAAGATTCCTGCGAACGTAGCAGCAACCGGAATATTCAGATTAGATCCCCACTTTTGCTTACCCTTCTCAGGTTGGTGAGTAGTTTTCGCGCCCCGTTAATGCAGTAGCCACTCTACATCACTGACCATACAAACGCCCCCTACTTCCCGCAGCAGGTTCCGTAGCTTTTCTTTAATGCGCGCGAACTCTTCTTCTGTACAGGCGATAACGAAATAGGTATTCATAAAGGTCTCACTAAGCCCATGACCGTCCTGCTGGCCACGGTCACCTTGCCCTTTTACGCCATCCCAAAACGTGAATCCGCGAATATTCTGTCGCTTCAGCAGGAGTAGGACTTGTCTGCTCTCCAGTTTATTGATGATAATTTCAACTTTTTTATTGGCTTGCATGGCTAAGGCATTAGCAGGTTTAGGAGATAGAAATATAAAGGAATTCCAACAATGATATTAAAGGGAAATGTGATGGCCAGGGCCATAGGGACATATAATCCCGCATTAGCACGGGGCACCGAGATACGCATGGCCGCCGGTACCGCAATATAACTGGCACTGGCGCAAAGAACGGTCAGCAGGAGTGCATCCCCTTTGTTAAGCTGGAACAGCACCGCCAGCGCAATGATGATTGCAGCATTCACCAAGGGAACTAAAATGGCAAAACTGATAACAAACCACCCGGCTGTTCGCATGGCATTTAACCGGCGGCCCGCCAGAATTCCCATATCTAACAGGAAAAAGGCCAGCATTCCTTTGAAAATATCCTGGGTAAATGGCTGCAGGGCTTCAACAGATGCAGGCGTAGAAACCAGGCCAATCAAAAAGCTTCCCATAATCAAGACCACCGACCCATTGGTAGCAGCCTCTCTGACCACCGCCCGCAGCGAGTAAGCCTCGCTATCCGAATCCTCTTCCGTTGGCTGGCGCCGTTCATAGGCATTTACCAAAAGTAACCCGATGATAATTGCCGGCGCCTCCATCAGCGCCATGGCGGCAACCATGTAACCACCGTACTCGACATTATTGTCGTGTAAAAAATTTATCGCCGTGATAAAGGTAACCGCACTAATAGACCCGTACGTAGCCGCTACCGCAGCACTATCAAAAATATTGAGCCGCCTTTTTAAAATGAAGAAACTATACAAGGGTACCAGAATGGACATGAGCACGGCGATGCCCAACACTTGATAAATGGCTGGTGTAAGTCCGCTGTGGGCTAATTCTGCCCCGCCCTTTAACCCAATACTCAACAGCAAATAGTAGCTCAAAAACCGGGAAATCGGCTGTGGAATCGACAAATCAGATTGGATGACTACCACCAACAACCCTAAAAAGAAAAACAGGATGGTCGGGTTGAGTAAATTGTTCAGTAATACGTCTACGTGCATTTCTCCCGGGTTATAGATCAACGCTTACGCCTTGCGGAGAGGAATCGTTGATCCTGTTTTATGATGAGCGAAGGGTACCCGGCGCCTAATGCCGGATCCCGTTCGCTCCTGACAAAATGCTAGTACTTAGCGGCCTTTCCTCCTGCAAGACTTTCCTTGATAAATACCCTTAGATCATCGTTGGCTGCTTGCAAATCCTCCAGGCGAAGGTACATCATATGCCCGCTGCGATACCCCTTGAAACTAAACCGATCCTGCATTTTGCCACTAGGATCAATTTGCCACATCGTATATTTTGAGGTAAAGTACGTGCAGGCTCCGTCGTAATACCCGGTTTGGAACATTACTTTCAGGTACGGATTTTCAGCCATGGCTTTGCGCAAGCCATCCCGGGTATTATTGTTGTTGTTATCCCAGGGCGATACCGGCCCGAACATATTGTATTTAACATCCGTCTTGAAATTCAGGTGTTCCCGGATGTAATAATTAATTGCCGGGGTAAAAGAATGGAGCCAGGAAGTTAGCTCAGCACTGTAATCAGGAGAGGAGCCAGCTTCTACCCGGTCAATACCCAGATAGCGGGAGTCTAACCGGCCAATAGTCTGCCCCGTTTTATCCCGAAGTAAATCCTTCCAAAAAAAAGAAGTGGGAACATCAAGGTTATTCTGGAGGATAGATTTTTCCGAAAGCCCTGAATAGTAGGCCATCTTGGCTGCTACCGCTTGCTTTTCAGCGGTCGGTAAGAAACCACCACGCGCCAGGGCAGGCATTAAGGTATTCAATGTGAAAGCCTCGGATTCCGGTAATATCTCCAGCAGGTCTTTTTGCTGTAAGGCCGGCGGTAACATCTTGTGGTACCAGGCCGCAGCTGTAAAATAGGGAAAGTCAAGGGCTGAGGAAATAGGGCTATCAGAATTGAATGCCCGGTAATCCGCCGGCGACACCAAAATCACACCATTGAGATACATCCATTGCTTTTCCTGTAACTCCAGGGCCAATCCCGAAACCCGCGTTCCGCCATAGCTTTCCCCAATCAGGTATTTGGGCGACGACCACCGTTCGTGGCGGGTTACAAAGGTATTTACCCATTCGGCCAGGTATTGAATGTCGGCATTGATGCCAAAAAAACGTTCGCGCTTCACCTCCGGACCACTGGCAGGAATCGTCCGGGAATACCCGGTGTTTACGGGGTTGATGAATACAATATCTGCCACATCCAGGATGGAATACGGGTTATCATGAACGCCATAGGGCTGGACAGGGTATCCCTCTGCGTCAATATTCAACACTTTGGGGCCCGTATAAGCAATATGCATCCATACCGACGCGGAGCCTGGCCCCCCGTTAAAAGAAATGACCAGGGGTCGTTCTGCCGTATTCGTTACTCCGGAACGTTGGTAATACGTATAAAAAAGAGAAGCAATGGGCTTACCGGCTTCATCCCAAACGGGTTGGGTTCCCGTAGTAGCGGTGTAAGTGATTTTTTGCCCCTTAATCGTCGAGGAATGGGTTGTAACCACCATCGTGTCGATAGGTAATTCGCGGCCCTGTGCCTGCGCCATCAACACGGTAAAACCACAAGCCATCAGGCCTAAGAGTACTTTTTTCATAGTTGCTAGTTTGGGTGTTCGTTCAACTAAGGTAGGAAATTGAAACGCTACACTTAATTAAAAAATGGAAAAAGAAAGCTCTAAAAAACCTGGCAAGGGGGCTGGGAGAAAATTATGACGCGGTTAGAAGCGCGTAAAACCACTTATCTGCATAGCCAGTTACTGGACACATTTAAACCATACCATCCCGCAGCACCTGCTCCGCCTGCTCCAGAATGGTATCCTCAAAAGGGCGGTATTCCACCCCAAGGTCTTCAATACTGTAGCTGTTATCAAAAGCTGGATGATATCGCTGATTTTCCCGCAGGTAGGCCCAGGAAATGCCCAGAAACGGGGCTAGCAGGTAGCTTACCCACCCCGACCAAATTTGGTCGGGAAGAAAGAATTTTCGGGGATATGCCTCGCGTAAAATGCGCGCTATATCCTGCATGTGGTGCACTTCATTGACCAAAATATGACGGCCACTGGCCGTAGGGGTCGTGGCCGCTAGCACATGAGCCATAGCCAGGTCCCGCACATCAACAAAGCCGAAAGAAAGATCCGGCACCCCGAAGCGGTAACGCCCCCGCAGAAACCCCAAAAAAAAGTCAATGCTGGCGCTATGCTGACGGCGATGCAGGGCCGGCCCCAAGGCTAAGCCCGGATTGATAACTACTAAATCCCACCGGTCCTGAGCTCCTGCCATTTTCCAGGCCTGGCGCTCCGCAACCGTTTTGGCAAATTTGAACGGATGATAATCGATATCTGCCCGAATATTCCAGTCGGCCTCTGTAAAATAACCCTTTGGGCGGTCTAAAACCTCTTTGGTATCACAAAATACCGTTGCCAAACTAGAAGTAAAGACAACACGCTGAACGCTGGGGGTTTCTTCCACACTCAAAAGTACATTGCTGATGCCTTCCAGAATGGGGTCTACCACATCGCGTTGTGGTTTCCGTACCCGTCCTGCCAGAAAGGGAGAAGCAGTGTGAATAACGACCTGACAACCTTGCATCGGCGCCTGGTAATCCCCGTGGCGTAATAAATTAGCTTCAAACAGCCGCAGCTTGCCCGGAGCACCCTCAGCAATAGCCTGTAAAGGTTCAATACGCTGCTTATCAGCGAACTGCCGGACAGTTCCATGCACAGTAAACCCTTCTTCCAGGAGGTACCGGATGATCCAGGAGGCAATATACCCAGAAGCACCAGTGACTAGAACAGGAGCATCGCGATTGAGGGAAAACATACTCGTTTACTGTCGTTTAATGGCCATTGGTCGAAAGATAGCCAGATCCGGGGATATAGTTACTCAAATGCGCTCCCCCCTTGTGAGGAAATCCTTATTTTAGGCAGCAAAAAATGCACATTACACGCCTCCAGCTCTTGTTTTGGGCAATACTCCTCTTCGCCGGAGAACTTCACGCCCAGTCCGCAAATCCGCCCTTTTTTACCGATGAACCCAGCCTTAGCCCCGATGGGAAAACAATGGTATTTACCTATGCGGGTGACCTCTGGCAGGTTGCTACCAGCGGAGGACTGGCTACCCGGCTCACCGCACTGGATGGTGATGAAAGCCGGCCCAGGATCTCTCCTGATGGCCAATGGTTGGCATTCTCCGCCAATCAATCGGGAAATACCGACGTATATGTGATGCCGCTTGGGGGCGGTGAAATTGTTCGGTTAACCTACCACAGCGCCACCGACAATGCCGCTACCTGGAGCTGGGATAGCAAGACGGTTCTTTTCGAATCCTCGCGCTACAATCGTTTAAGTATCTATAGTGTCTCCCGGGATGGAGGGACTCCCATGCGCCTTTTTGGTCATTTCCATAATACGGTTCACAACCCTGCCATTCATCCTAAAACCGGTGCCATTTTTTTCAACGAATCCTGGGAAAGCTCCCTCAACCTGGCCCGGAAACGCTATAAAGGCCCCTTTAACCCCGATATCAAATCGTATAACCCCAAGACACAACAATATCAGGTCTATACCTCCTGGGAAGGAAAGGACTTTGGGGCCATTATTGACCAGCAAGGAACCACTTATTTCCTTTCCGATGAATCCAATGGGGAATACAACCTATACCTCCTCGAGGCTGCCGGAAAAAAACAACGCCTGACGAATTTTCCGACATCCATCTGGAATCCGAATATCAGCGCTGATGGCAGTAAAATTGCTTTCCGCCGTGATTATCAACTATACGTCTATGAGGTTGCCTCCCGCAAAACTACCCTGGTGCCGATTCGGCTGCCTGAGTACAACACCCTCCCCCTGGAGCAGGATTTCTCGGTAAAAGGAAACATTACCGCATTTGATCCTTCCCCCGATGGACAAAAACTTGCTTTTGTCTCCCGCGGGCGCCTGTTTGTCTCGGATAGCAAAGGCAAATTTGTCCGTGAACTGGCCACCCGCGATCAGGAACGGGTCATGGAAGTTTATTGGCTCAAAGACAGCAAATCGCTCATCTACAGCCAAACCGTAAACGGCCACCTCAATTGGTTTACCTGTCCCGCAGATGGGAGCGGCAGCGAAAAACAATTGACCAACGACATCCATAACAATCGCTTGCTTTCCTTTAACAGCAAACAAACCCAGGCGGTATACCTGGCCGGGCGCCAGGAACTGCGACTACTCGACCTGGAATCCATGACCAGCAAAACATTGCTTCAGGAAACCTTTTGGGACCTTTACAGCGACCGGCCACAATTCGGTCCCGATGACCGTCATATCGTCTTTACTGCCTATCGCGACTTTGAACGGGATGTTTTCGTTTATGATCTGCAAACGAATACCACCCGCAACCTAACGCAAACCGGCGTTACCGAAGCGGAGCCCGTATGGACTCCGGATGGCCGATACCTGCTGTATACCAGTAATCCTACCGTACCCTCCTATCCTTTCGGGCTGGAGGATGCCAACATCTATCGGTTGTCCCTGCAGGCTTATGACGAACCCTACCGTTCGGATAAATTCAATGAACTCTTTGCGGCTAAAGACACCAGCAAAAAAGATGCGCTTCCTGTCATTAACATCGAAGAGGCTGGACTGCTGGAACGCACCGAGGTAGTCGGCCCGGGATTTGGCACTCAAAGCGCCCCTTTTGTTATCCAGCAAGGAGACAAAACAATCGTCTTGTTTCAATCCAACCACGATAAAGGCCGGACCGGGTTGTACAAAACGGTCTATCAACCCTTTGAAGAACCCAAAACAGATGCTATCACCGGCGTGGGCAGTGCAGAAATTCGCAGTACTGGAAAAAAACACTACGTGCTCTCCCGGGGAACCATCTCTACCCTGGACATTGATGGCAATAAAACCGAAGCGCTTGCCATCGATTATACATTTCGCCGTCCGTTACGGGCTGAATTCAACCAGATGTTCACCGAAACCTGGGTCAACCTAAAGGAAAATTTCTACGACGAAAAATTCCACGGCGTAGACTGGGAAGCAATGCGCGATCGCTATGCTGCTTTCCTGCCGCATATTACGGATCGCAGCAACTTGCGAATGCTGTTAAATGACATGTTGGGCGAACTTAACTCCTCCCACCTCGGGTTCCGGAGCACAGGCCCTGAAGAATCCGTTTTCTATAAATCCCAGTCAGCCGGTACTGGTGTTCTCTTTTCCGAGGCTGACCCCTATCGGGTAGATCATATCGTCCGTCGTAGTCCAGCGTCCCTGGTGGGCAAAGATATTCAACCCGGCGATCGCCTGGTTGCCGTAGATGGGGTTGGGATAAATACCCAGGAAAACCGGGAACGGTATTTTGTGCGCCCTTCTTTGGATGAGGAAATCAGTCTTACTTTTTCCCGCCAGGATTCCCGCTACACCGTAAAAATACATCCGGTCAGCGCCGGGCAGATTACCAGTCTGCTTTACGAAGAATGGGAGGACAGCAACCAGGAAAGGGTAGACGACCGCGGCAAACAACGCATTGCCTACGTACACATGCGCAATATGGGTCAGGGGGAACTGGATGAATTTCTGCGCGATATGGTGAGCGATGGATATCGTCGGGATGCCCTGATCCTCGACCTGCGTTATAACACCGGGGGCAACGTCCACGACAAGGTGTTGCAATTCTTAAGCCAGCGTCCTTATCTGCAGTGGAAATACCGGGAAAACCCGATGAGTCCACAACCCAATTTTGGCCCTGCCGCCAAACCTATTGTGTTACTTACGAACGAACAAAGCCTGAGTGATGCCGAAATGACCAGCCAGGGATTCAAAGTATTGCAGCTGGGGAAAATCATTGGCATGCCCACCTATCGCTGGATCATTTTCACCAGTGGTAAATCACTCGTTGACGGGTCCTTTTACCGGTTACCCTCCTGGGGATGCTACTCCCTGGATGGAGATAATCTCGAAAAAACCGGGGTTGTTCCGGACATTATCGTAAACAACACCTTCGTAGATCGACTCGAAGGGCGGGACCCGCAACTCGACCGGGCAATCGACTGGATTTTGGGGCAATTAAAGTAGTCGTCCAAAATGAGTCATCCCGAATTTTGGACAACCTGGCTTTCTGGTTTAGAGCCGCTGCGCTGCGCTTGCTAGTTTAGAGCCGTTCGCTGCGCTCACTGGTTTAGAGCCGCGCGTCGCGTTGCTCCGCGTTAGTTTAGAGAGGGTTTATAAGAAAAGGTAGTTCCAGAAAACAAGCTAAACCCTCTAAACCAGCACTGCAGGTGCGACGCTAAACTAAGCCTGCCCAGCTTGCCCGTATGGGTCTGGGCTACGAGCGGAGTGAGTGGCGGCTCTAAACCAGCCTGCCCTCCAAAGGCGGGTAAACCCTCCATAGGCGGGTAAACCCTGCCTGCTACCAAATCAGCATTCGGGATGACAAGTTGAGTATATAATGCCTCCATATGAGGAACAAGCGTCCTGGTTCCAGCAATAAATTTCTGGGTTAATCAATCATCATTTTAGCATCTCCTGCGTTTAATCAAGAAAAAATACTGTATGTACAAGTTTTGGCAAATCTTGCTATTATCCACCTCTTGTTGGGTGGCTGTTCAGGCGCAATCTTCGCCAGTAGGCACCTGGAAAACCATTGACGACAAAACCGGTGAGGCAAAGTCGTATGTTGAAGTGTATGAAAAGGGCGGTAAGCTCTATGGGAAAGTCACCCGGCTATTACTCAAACCGGCCGATACGGTGTGCGAAAAATGCAAGGGTGACAAGGCCAATAAGCCGGTACAGGGGATGGTCATCGTCGACGGCCTCAGCAAGCAGGGCGACACCTGGAAGGGTGGCAATATTATGGACCCTGAAAACGGTAATTATTACAGTTGTTCTATGTGGTTAGAACCCGGGCAGCCCAATGAATTGCGTGTCCGGGGCAAACATTGGTCCGGGATCTATCGTACCCAAACCTGGTACCGGATAAAAGAGTAAAGATTCGACATACGTGTTTTGGTACCGCCCTATGTGCGTACCGAAACACGTATGCCAATCAGGGAAGTTTATTTTTGCCCTAAGATCTGCCGGTAACGCTTGTCATCGCGGAGCAGCTTGATGGCTTCTTTAACTTCCGGATCATTGCGCAAACCAATCCTTACCCGGCCATTGGCATAGTAGTAACGGGCCGCAATTTCTTTCTCGATCAGGTTGGTGAGAATCGTTTTGTACTGCCGGATATTATCAAGCTGTGCTTGCTGAAGAGCATTGTCCAGGGACTTGATGGCCCCATCCAGCGCATACCCTTCCTTAGCTGTTTCCGCCTTTAGTTGCTCGAGAATTTTTTCTGATTCTGTGCGGAAAATGACGCCTTCTTTCTGCAGGAAAGTCAAAAAGCTATCAAATTCTGTAAAGTGTAAGTCTTCCAGGGAAGGCATCGATTCTTTCCCCGCACAATATTGCGACACAAACCGGAAAATGACATCCTGTTGGTTTAGCGCTTTAATGACCGGGATATTATCCGGTTGTTGTACCTCTAAATCAGGATCCACACCTCCTCCATCATAAACAGCGCGGTGATTGCGGGTCTCAAACGCTACCCGTTCGGAAATGGGCAGTTCCACCGGTTCACCATTCTCGTAACGGACACTTTGAATGCATCGTCCGCTTGGGATGTAGTACTTGGAACTGGTAAATTTAAGCTTGGAATTGTAGCCCACATCCAACGTATTCTGCACCAGGCCTTTCCCGTAAGAACGTTGCCCAATAAGCACCCCGCGGTCATAATCCTGCATAACCCCACTAACAATTTCGGAAGCCGAAGCCGACCGCTTATTGATTAATACGGTTAGCGGAAGCTCCTCTTCAATCGCAGAACCAGGGGTGCGGAAACTCAAATCGCGTTCTTTAATCCGTCCCTTGGTCAAAACGACCAGTTCGCCCTTCGGGATAAATACATTACATACGCTAACCGCCTCATTGAGCAATCCGCCTCCATTATCCCGTAAGTCGAGGATGATGCCTTTTATATTCGGGTTTTCCTTGCGCATATCGCGAATGGCATTACCAACGTTACGGCCAGCTTCCCGGGTAAAGGTGGTCAGCGACACATAGGCAATATCCCCTTCCAGCAACCCTGAATACGGGACGTTGGGGATTTCAAAATCCCCCCGATTGAGCTTTACCTTAATCTCATTTTTTTGCCCGGGCCGACGTAACGTCAACTCGACTGCTGTTCCGGAAGCCCCGCGCAGAAAAAAATCAACCTCTTCGGTACTCTTTCCCTTGGTATCACGCCCGTCTATGGAAACAATTTGATCTCCCACTTTAATCCCTGCCTGATCAGCGGGCTGCCCCTCGTAAAGCTCTACCACAGTGGCATAATCGCCTACCTGGCGGAAGTCAAGGCCTGCACTGTTAGACTTGCCTTCCGCCAGAATTCGGTATCGTTCAATATCTGATTCCGCGATATAATTCGTAAAAGGGTCCAGGGACGCAACCATTGCTTCCAGGCCTATGCGCATTATTTTACCGGGGTCGATTTCATCAACGAAGCCGTTGTTGAGTTCTTTGTAGACGTTGGCAAAAATTTCGAGGTTCTTGCTGATTTCAAATTCACGGCGATTGTCCGGACCAGCCGTAAAAGCCAGACCAACCAACACCAAAAGTACCAGCGTGAGATTAAGCGTTCGGTTCTTCATAAGTAATTGTATCAAAGAATTTCCACAACTTACAAGGTAATGCTAAAAAGACAAACGGCGAGCCGGAATAGTTGCCCGCCTTTCCATAGTAACGCAGAAAAGCAAGGATCTGGTTTATGCCGGTTCGCGCAGAAATTGCAACACAGCATCCAGCAAGGCTTCGGGCGCTTCCGCATGAACCCAATGACCGGCATCGGGAATCGTCAGCAGCTGGGCGCGGGGAAAATAACGGTGGATACGCGGCAAATCTTCATCCAGCACATACGACGACCGTTCGCCGCGAATAAAAAGAGTCGGCCCATTGTAGGGACCTTCTGCCTGAGGTGGCTGCAAAATATCCGCGTATTTTTCCTGAATGACCGGCAAGTTCATTTTCCATTCATAGCCCCCAGTCTTATTGCGGCTTAAGTTTTTGAGTAGAAACTGCCGAACCCCGGGGTCTGGAACTTTGGGGGCGAGATAGTCTTCCGCTTCCTGGCGACTGGTAATGGTGGCCGGATCAAAAGCGTTCAGGCCAGCAAAAATATCTTCGTGGCCAGGAGCATATTCCTTGGGTGCGATATCGACAATGATCAGTTTTTGCACGTGGTCGGGATAACGCAGCGCATACTCCATTGCCGTCTTCCCTCCCATAGAGTGTCCCAGCAGAAACGTTTCATAGATCCAGTGCTGGTCGAGAAACTGATGTAAGTCTTCGGCTAAGGTAGGGTAGTCGAAATCCGGCAGGTGAGGAGATCGTCCGTGGTTACGCTGATCAAGGATGTATACCGAATAATGGTCGGCAAGCGCTTTCGCCTGGGTTTGCCAGTTATCCAGCGTACCAAAAAGCCCGTGTAAAATGACCAGGGGAAACCCTTCCCCAAAGGTTTTGAAATTCAACTCAATCATAGCATACCATTAATCGGGTAATTCACCTTCCAATACCGCTAACAGTTCGCTGAGAATCATGGCAGTTGCCCCCCAGACTACTTGGTTTTCAACAGCAAAAAAGGGTACATCGCGCAAAAGCAGGTTAGGCGCGATGGGAATATTGGTTTTTTGGCAAACCGCCGGATTCAAGAATTCCGCAAAAGGAACCTCCAGGATCCGCCGTACTTCACTTTCCTGGGGCTGAAATACAGGTGTTGTTTCGGTAAATCCGACAAAGGGGCTGACCTTAAAATTACTAACCGGAATATACAGCTCTGTTAAAGGGCCTAACAAGCGTATCGCCTGCCGGTTGACACCCACCTCCTCCTCGGCTTCGCGGAGGGCGGTATAGGCCAGTGAGGTATCCGTGTCATCCCAGCGCCCCCCGGGAAAACTAATTTGTCCGCGATGGCGGTCATTTTCGTTATGGGACTCCCGCTCAATCAGCACCAGATGCCAATCCGATTTTTTTGGAAAAAACAAAGCCAGTACCGCTGCCTGCTTAGCCGTTGGAGGCGGAGGGGAATTATCATAACGAGCCGCATGCGCCATGCGGAATTGCGCTTGCTGCCCAGGTAGAGGCCTTTGCAACCCCTGCTCGATTTTACGAATCAGTTCCATCCTACTAATTTTCTCCGTGTGGGTAACAACAGCTCCCACATAAGGGTTGATTATATTTCCACTAATCTGCCTTGAAAGCCACTTCAATTTCCCCGGAGAGCTAAAACAACAGCAGGAATCAACCGATCGCCGATTGATTCCTGCCATAAGATAAGTCCGCTACTGTGGGTTACTCCACGGGTTCTACCTGGTTTGCTTTCTGAAGATAAAGGTCCAGCGCAACCGTCATTGACGGTACATCAGGTGCTGGCACCTTAACATTGGCGGTAAGGCCTCGTTCTTCAACAGCACTACAGGTGCTATTGCCGAAAACGGCAATGCGGGTTTCATTCTGTTTGAAATCCGGAAAGTTGTCGTAAAGCGATTCTATTCCTTGTGGGCTGAAGAATACCAACATGTCATAGGTTACATCGCTGAGATCCGACAGGTCGGAACTAACTGTGTTGTACATGATCGCATCTTTCCAGGAATACCCATGGTCGTCAAGATATTTGCATATCTCTTTAGCGCCCAGGTTGGAACAGGGTAGCAAGAATTTTTCATTCTTGTGCTTCTTGAGGGCCGCTGCCAGATCTTCGATGCTGCGCTTGCCCACAAAAACTTTGCGTTTGCGGTAGATGATGAATTTCTGCAGGTAGTTGGCAATTGTTTCCGACAAGCAGAAATACTTCAGTTCCGGAGATACTTTCGTGCGCATTTCTTCGCACATCCGAAAGAAGTGGTCTACGGAATTTTTACTGGTAAGAATAATCGCCGAGAAATCCTCCAAATGTACACGCTGCTTACGGAAGTCGCGGGCTTCAACTGGTTCCACATGGATAAAGGGACGCCAGTCAATTTGAACCTTGTACTTCTTTTCCAGCTCGTAATAAGGTGAACGCTCGGGTTTGGGCTGGGATACCAGGATTGTTCTTACACGCTTGTAAGCTTCTTCCTTTGCTTTGCCATTGGCTGCCATTCAGTAAAGTTTTTGTATCTAAGAAACACCCAAAATATCTATAACTAATTCAAAATCAATTTGTAAAGAACCATAATAGGTGCAACTTCGACACTGCAAATATACAACAAAAAGTGAAATTTGTGTGCGGCAATAAAACGATTAGCAATTAGAATGCTGCGTAAGATGCGAAACAAGTAAACTAATGCCACCCCTCCCAGGCCTCCCTGAATCAGGTAAGCATGAAGGTTATTCGGGCCGTAAGCCAATAGTATATTTACAGGTGCCAGAAAAAGCCCCAGAATAATCCCAAAGACGATAATCAGAAACTGATATCTGCTTTCCTCCTTTTCGACCGGAAAAATAAATCCGATAATGGCCAGAACTATATGCTTCGCCAAAACAAGCAAGGTTACGCCCAGCAAGCAAAGACCAAACAAACTCCAGGGAGAGAAGGGGGTTGCTACCTTCCAGTATTGTATGGCAAAATAAACGAAACTCCCCCCGTTGAACAGGAAAAGCAAATAGAGTAAGAGAAAAGGCCAAATTCCCCGCCCTTCCTGCTCGCGAAATAATTGGTTAAGGAGATTTTCGTTCAGAAAAGCCTGATAAGTACGACCCACCACCGATCGAAGCAGGGTCATCAGGAAAGCCAGGAGTACAAAAATTACGGCAACAACCAGGAATTGTATGTGTTGCCGGGCCTTGGCGCTGTCCTTGCCAGGGGAAGGCTTTGGTAAAGAAAACCACGGCTTACGTGCGGCAGGTGCCACGGTCGGACGCTTTGATTTGGGCATCGGCCGCTTGCGGAGTTCAAAGGGATTATCATTTCCAGTTCCCGGGGTTACTGCTACTACATCGGTAGAAGAGTTGCTTGTGGAAGCCAGGCTACCAGCAGGCAGACGAAAGGTTAAGTCGAAAGGATTCGGACTTTCCTGCGCACATACCCCCATCAAGGAGCCAACCAACAAGAAAACACCAAGGAGTTTTCGTCCCAATGTCCAAGTAATTTGATGCAAAGTTACAAAATTGACCTGAATTAGTTTATCTCCAATGATTCGGTTTATTCAGCGGTGGTAATGAAGGGGTTACTTGTTGCAGGTAAAACGCATTCCTCACCCGTCCACTTTTCTTTACTCCCTGTTTTCTGGTTTGCTTCGCCCGTTGACGCCAGCACAGGCTGATGGTCTATGCTCTGATCAGGGCCAATGGCATTCCCATTTCCCGGACACTTCGCGATAGGTTAATCAGCAAGCTCGGCGGTGTTAATGTGCTGTTAACAGTTGTGGGAATGGCATTTTTCCCTGTAATTTGCTGATCGATCTGGGGTTAACCACGAATATGCGGGATATTCAAATAATGCGGGTAGTGATTTTAGGCATGATCGCCATTACCGGAATCATTGCCATGCAGTCCTATTGGGTGCTGAGCACCTGGAATATTAACGAACAAGAGTTTAACCGCAAGGCACACCTGGCTCTTTACCGGGTAGCAGAAGCCCTTGCCGATGCGAATGGAACAGCTCTTCCAGCACGCGATGTAGTTAAGAAACGCAGTTCCAATTATTTCGTGGTTAATATCGCCGATGAAATTGACACTGAGTTATTGGAGTATTACCTCCAGCGGGAACTGGAAAACCTGGTGTTGAATATTGATTTTGAATATGCTGTTTTTGACTGTAATACCAACGAGATGGTTTACGGTAACTATTGCAGCTACGACCCCGAACGCAAGGCCATTCCCCGCAGTAGCCAATTACCTGGCTACCACGAATTTACGTACTATTTTGGGGTTAAATTTCCCACCCGATCCGGATTCCTTTGGGGGCGTATGCAGCTATCGTTATTTTTTTCGGGCATTCTCCTGCTGACAGTAGTGTTCTTCACCTATTCGCTGGGAGTTATCTTGCGACAAAAGCGCTTATCGGAAGCGCAAAAGGATTTTATCAACAATATGACGCACGAGTTCAAGACGCCCCTGTCGACGATTAAAATTGCTGCGGAGGTGTTTTTGAAAAGTCCGGCCATTATCGCCGATGCCCGACTGCATCAGTACGCAGACATTATTCAAGAGCAAAATGCGCGGCTCAACCAACAGGTTGAGCGGGTACTCCGCCTGGCCCAACTGGAACGCGAAGAATTTAATTTACAACAAGAACCGTTCAATCTGGCTTCTCTGATTCAGCCTATTGCACAGAGTGAAGCCATGCGGATTGAAGAAAGTGGAGGAAAGCTGAATACCGACTTGGCCGCTGCGGACGTTACCGTGATGGCTGATAAAATTCACCTGACGAATATTTTGCACAGCCTGTTGGATAACGCGCGCAAATACTGTCTGCAGAACCCGATCATTCACCTGCGTTGCCACAGGACCAAAACGGGGCTGCAATTGGAAATTGAAGACAATGGAGTAGGGATTCCACGGGAGCTACAAACCCGGGTTTTTGAAAAATTCTTCCGGGTACCCACGGGTAACATCCATAATGTGAAAGGGTTTGGCCTTGGGTTATACTATGTCAATAAAGTCTGCCAGGCGCATGGCTGGCGACTGAAACTGGAAAGTAAAGAGGGATCTGGCACGCTGATTTGCATTCAGATGCCGATCAAGCAAGAATGATGAAAGCACATATTTTATATGTCGAGGATGACCAAAGTCTGAGTTTTGTTACCCGAGACAACCTTGAACTGCAGGGATATCAGCTTACTTGTTGCCATGACGGCCAGGAAGCACTAGCGGTTATCTCTGGTGCAGATTTCCTGTTCGATCTATGTATTCTCGATGTTATGCTGCCCCACGTAGATGGCTATACGCTGGCTAGCGAAATTCGGCGTCGCGATCCCGCTGTCCCGATAATCTTTCTAACCGCCAAATCTTTAAAAGAAGATCGCATCCAGGGGTTAAAGCTTGGTGCCGACGATTACCTGACCAAGCCTTTCAGCATGGAGGAATTGCAACTAAAAATTGAAATTTTCCTTCGCCGTCGGCATGTCGTTAGCGACCCATTACCTGCGCTGACTAAATTGGGTACCCTTGTTTTCGACCACGAAAATTTATTGCTACAGGACGCCCGGGGTGATGAACGCCGTTTAACGCAAAAAGAAGCTGACCTGCTTCGGTATTTACTGGAGCACAAAAATCAGGTCGTCCGCCGCTCTACCATTTTGGAAGAACTCTGGGGCGAGGATGATTACTTCCTTGGCCGCAGTCTCGATGTTTTTATTTCCCGCTTGCGTAAATATGTACGCCCCGATAATCGATTGCGCATCGACACCATTCATGGCGTTGGCTTCCAGTTAGTCTGTCCGGATTAATTATTGTTACACGCACAGCATGGTTTTCAAAATGGGTATTACGCTCGTCATGGTTTTCCAGGGCCCTAAAAAGCTTTTCCTCAACATCCTTATCAGGTTCCGTTTCCACTTCCGCTGTCGCAACACGTTTATGCAATTGCAGAAATTTGGTTAATCGCATTGAAGCCATTACATTTGCAGCGATGGCAGATCGTTAAAAAGTTCTGCTATCTTTTTGTTTTACAAGCGAAAGTGTATTTTTGCAAGCCTTTAGCGGAAATCGGCGTTTCCTGCCCGGATTACGCCGCCGATTTAGGATGCACAATGGTTATTGCGTTAAACATAAGTACAAGCAAGTAAGCGATGGCTCTGATTAGTAAAATTCGCAAACAGGGATCCTGGGTTTTAGTAGTGTTGATTGCGCTGGGTTTGGGCGGGTTCATCCTGATGGATATGACCACCGGTCAAACCAGTATTTTCGGCAGTGCCCGGACGATTCTCGGTAAAATAAACGGTGAAAAGCTCGATATCAACGAGTTCAACCGGACAGAAAGCATTCTTTACAGTGGATCTGCTGGCGATATTTTCGCCCGCCGCGAGAACCTGTGGAATTATTTTGTCGAAAAAGCGCTGGTTCAGCAGGAAGCTGGTGAATTGGGTATTGGTGTTAGTAAAACCGAATTACTCGACCTCGAGTTCGGTCCCGAACCCAGCCCGATTATTATGCAGCGCTTTGGCGATCCCTTCACTGGGCAAATCAACCGCGACCAGCTCAACCAAATCAAGCAGCAAATTGAGTCCAACACAATGGATCCTCAGTTGCGTTCATTTTGGCGGATCCAAGAAGAGGAGATTATTAAAGATCGCATGCAGAGCAAGTTAATCAACATGGTCGCCAAAGGAATGTATACACCAACCTGGCAAGCTGAAATGTTCTATAACGAGCAGGCTCAGTATGTCAACTTGGAATATGTACTCGTTCCCTACGACGAAATTGAAAACAGCGAAGTTTCTGTTAGTGAAGATGACTATGCTGCTTATATCAAGGAAAATGCAAAAATGTATACCTATGATAAGGAACAGCGTCGTATTGGTTATGTCGTTTTCGATGTTAAGCCCTCTGGCGCTGACAGTGCTGCTCTCCGGGATAAAATGACTACCCTCGTCAGTGATTTTACGGTAGCTGAAAACGATACCACCTTCATTGAGCGGAATCAAGGCTCGATGAATGCTATCTACCAGGTGAAGGCTGAAGTTAGCCCCATTATTGCCGACACTGTTTTCCAGATGAGTGTAGGTGAGGTTTACGGGCCCTACATTGATGGTAGTGCATTTAAGGCTGTTAAATTGTTAGACCGCCGCATCGTTCCGGATTCGGTTCGCTCGCGCCACATTTTGATTTCAGCCCAGGACCCTACCAGCTTGCTTGCTGCTCAGCAACGCATTGACAGTATCAAAACGGCAATTGAAGCTGGGGGAACTACCTTTGCGGAGATGGCCACCAAGTATGGCTCTGATGCCACCAAAGATAAAGGCGGAGACCTTGGATATGCCGCTCAGGGGCAAATGGTTCAGGCGTTTAACGACCTGATCTTTTATACTGCCGACCAGGGTAAACTCTATACGGTACAGACGCAATTTGGCGCCCACCTGGTAGAAGTAACCGGAAAGAAGTTCATTAAAAATGAACCGGCAGTGCGTCTGGGCTTCTTATCGGAAAACATCGTGCCTTCCGATGAAACCCAAAAGAAGCGCTATGACGAAGCGCTTTCGTTCCAAAGCAGCAACAAGAGCCTTGATGACATCAAAAAAGTGGTTGAAAAAAACAAGGCCTTGACGCTGGAAACCAGCTCCCTCCTGGATGCCAACGGTTATTTCCTCGGATCTCTTGGCTCAAGCAGCCAAACGCGGGATATTGTACGCTGGGCGTTCAAAAGCGATGAAGGAGATGTATCCCCGCAAGTTTACGTCTTCACAGACCCTAACCTTTACTACGATAGCCGCTATGTGGTAACAACCCTGATGGATATCGTTAAGCCCGGCCTGGCTAAAGTGGCGCAGGTGAAAAGTGACATTGAATCAGCGGTGGTTAACCGTAAGAAAGGTGAATTGATCAGCGCTAAGCTAAAGGGTAAAGATCTGGCCGCTGCCGCTGCCGCTTACTCGGCAAGTGTGGATACAGTTCTCGATGTTCGCTTCAACTCTTCTTTCATTCCGAACATTGGTGCTGAACCTAAATTACTGGGGGCTGCTTTCCGGCTGGACAATGGCAAAACCTCAGCGCCCATTGTTGGAAATGGAGGGGTGTACGTCATTAAAGTTACGGACAAATCACAGCCATCTGTACCTTCTAATTTGCCGGCTTTACGCCGTACGCTCGAGACCACACTGCGCTCTCAGGTAAATGCAAAGCTCATGGAGGTTTTACGTGAAAAAGCTTCTATTGCTGATAACCGGGCTAAGTTCTTCTAACTTTCAGAAGAATTTCCCACCACACAAAAGGGCTGTAGTGATCACTACAGCCCTTTTGTGTTTAATGGAATCAGAGAGCGCTGTAAAAGCTTGGTCATTTTTGTTTTTTTGATCATCTTTGCACGGCGTCAATGGGTGCTATACATGACGAGAAGTGGTTTAAGATTTTTCAACTACTTCTGTCTGTAAATACTGTACTTGAAGTAGCTTTGTTTCGACAATCCAATTCATTGTACGTATATCCATTGCTTTCCATCCAATAAACTTGATGCTATGTCTGAGATCGAAAATGCCGGCAGCAAAGGATATTGCCTAATGTATTTCTTTATTTTCTTTTTACTGTTTATTATGCTGGTAGTCTATATCTACACCAGCAACCAGAACGGGCTGGGCTAAAGTACCCTGAGGGTTTTCGTGTCCGCCGCCATCGTTTTCGCTTAAGCCACGCTCCCCTTTGCGGTGTGTTCATGTTTCTAATGAGAGCATGTGCCTGCACATCAGGAACAGTCGTCGGTTCGACAACTTCGCTAATGGTGTTGACATGGTTGTGAAGTGAAAATGCATGCTACTGGCGATCCCTGACTTAATATGGTTTCCCTACAAGGGAGATCCTTTGTATCGGCAAAAACAAAAGCGCCTGTTTCCTCTTGTCAAGGAAACAGGCGCCTTCATTTCACCGGCAATCCACAACTTTAGCCTTCTGCATACATTCCTTCAATCACCGGTTGGTATTTATCCAGAATAACCCTTCGCTTGAGTTTCATGGTTGGCGTAAGTTCAGCTGCCGAGCCATCTGCCTTAACGGGTTCCCATTGTTGAGGAACTAATTTGAATTTTTTGATTTGCTCGATATGGTTGAACTTTGGATTAATCTCATCAATGATCTTCTGGTATTTTGCCTGCACCTCCGGAAGGTCTATCATCTCCGGCAAGGTAGTCCAGGCAATATTATGATGCTTGCACCAATCGCGCAGGGCTTCTTCTGCCGGGACAATTATAGCCGAGACAAATTTGCGGGCTTCCCCGACAACCATCATTTGTTCAATAAAGAAGCTTTCCTTAAAGGAGTTTTCGATTGGCGCCGGGGCTACATATTTACCTCCGGAAGTTTTTAGCAACTCTTTCTTCCGATCGGTAATTTTCAAAAAAGGCTTCCCGCCCGGGCCCTTAACAAAAGTGCCTACATCTCCTGTACAGAACCAAGGCTCGCCGTCGATCACCTTTGTAACAGCAGCCGTTGCCTCTGGCTTGCGGTAATATCCCATCATGATATTGGGCCCCTTCGCCAGGATTTCACCTTCACCGGGCCGGTAGGTTCCATCGGATTCATCAATCCGGATTTCCACCCCGGGAATAGGTTGCCCAACAGTGCCCAGCATGGCACCGCCAGGTTCAAAGGTACTGGCTGTTAGTACCGGCGACGTTTCGGTTAGGCCGTATCCTTCCCGGATCGGAATACCGGCAGCTGAAAACACCTGCGCAATGCGCAACGGTAGTGCTGCCGCACCGGTTACAATACCTTTAACATTGCCCCCCAGAGCTTCCCGCCATTTGCTAAAGATCAACTTATCGGCAACAATTCCCTTCAACCCTCCGATAGGCTTATCAAAAGCATAGTCCTCGGTAAGATTCAGCGCCCAAAAGAAAAGTTTCTTTTTAACTCCGGTAAGCTCAAGCCCCTTGTTGTAGATACGTTCGTATACCTTTTCCAGTAACCGGGGAACCGTAGTGAAGAAATGGGGCATTACCTTTTTCAAATCACCCTCATCACCGCCCAGGTTATCTGTTCCCGTATAGACTACCGAGACACCCCGATACGTATAATGGTAAGATGCTGCACGCTCAAAAATATGGCAAAGGGGTAAAAAACTCAAGGCAATATCCCCGTTAACTACTGGAATGATAGCGGCAGATGCATGAACATTACTGACGATATTATCATGGGACAGCATCACCCCTTTGGGAACCCCCGTTGTGCCGGAAGTATAAATGATCGTTGCCAGGTCACCAGGCTGTACCTCAGCCATCCGGGCGTCCACCTCTTCCTGACCTTCGTTGGAAAAAATATCTTCCCAATACGGACGATCGGGATGGTGATCAAAGGTATATACTGTCTTCAAGGAAGGTACATTCGCCTGCGCCTGGGTAACCTTGTCATATAAGTCCAGTTTTCCAACAAAGCAAAGTTTGATTTCTGAATCATTAAAGATGTATTCGTATTCAGCAGGACTAATCGTTGGGTAAACCGGTACGTTAATAGCTCCAATCTGTTGAATACCTATATCCAGAATACTCCACTCAGGGCGGTTCTGATAAACGGCTACACCAATGCGGTCCCCTTTATTTATACCGGCTTTTAGCAGTCCCCTACTAATTTTGTTCGCCAGATCAATAACCTCTGCGGTGCTGTAATACGTAAATGAACCATCTTCCTGCCGGCCACCAAATGCCCGGTCTTGTGGATAATTGGCCTTTTGGAAATGGATGTAATCAAATAATCGAGTTGGTTCCATGGATAGGGTATTTTACTATTGAAAACAAAACATTTGGGTGTTTGTCGGCGGAAAATAAGAATTTTTGTAAAGAATTTTTCCAGGATTAACGGACTAAAAGTGGTTCTCCTTGCCAATCCTGATTCCCGCGCCTAGTTATGCGTGATCCGGTAAATACGCTGAGGGTCTTCCAATATCCAGAAAAACTCCTCAAGGTATTTTTTCATCTCCGTCCGATTGCCTTTATCCAAGGGCGCGAAATCATCAACGAGTGTCATTAAAGCTTCTTTTTTCGCAATAAAATCAGCACAAACAACTCCCAATAATTCTTCCGAGGCAGAGGTGAACCCCTTATAATAGCGTTCAGTCACATCTTTGATCGGAATGGAGGGATGAGGGGCAGCATAAGAAGCATCAACAAGTCCGGCATAATCGAAATCGTAAGGAACCGGACACAATAGCTTATCTGTTTCTGACTGGATAAAACAGGTATTGTGCCCGTTGGCGAAACTCCAGTCGGTATTTCCTATCATATACTGAAACAGGCAATACCGCAGATAGGCCTCGGAATGCAATTTCGAAGCGTAAGTACAGGTTTCTTCCAATTCTCCGGGAATGCGGCTAATTAACTCTTCATCATCTTCCACCAGAAAGCCATAGCGATGGATGGGTTGCTTATCCGGTGTATGAGTGTTATAAAGGGAGAATTGCACTAATTGTACCCGAAAACTAGCGGGTGTTATTACATTGTAGAGCCGGTAGATGAGGTATTCCTTAAGTAAAACTTGCTCAAAACCTTTACCATTCTGGCACTGCCAGACAATTTTTACCTCATTCAGCGGAGGAAGATCCTGGCTCTCCAGAAATGATTTGCGCATTTTCATCTTTATCGGAGGAAGCTGACAAATTTGTCGGCGTGTTTTTCCCCGGGCCCTGATTTTCACATCCGCTTCCGTGTTTTCTCCCCGATGATTAACATACTGCAAAGTTGCTGGCTGATAGCTCCCTGCTGACCTTTCTTTGCTAAGCACCTTCAGGTCGGTCCGCAAGGTCAGTTCCACAACAGGTGCCTCAGCACCATGCCACTGACTAATCCAGCTTATCCCGGGTACCGCCGACTCCTGGGCCGCCATCGGCACTAAAAAGAGGTAGATCAATATCACGCCAATACCGACAAATCGCAATTGTTTCATTTTTGCCTGTTTTTATGCTATAGCTTATTCAAATTGCCCTGTTCGTGCGAAAGAGCTCAATTTTTTATTGACCGAGGCATGCATGAGCGAACCCAATGGGCAAATTAACCGCAACGCGGGCAGGCTGACCAAGGTGGTGCCAACCCATCGGCGAGGCTTCTCAACGAAGTACAGGATTAAGAGTTTTTCAAGTTTCATTCTTGCCGCGAAATGAAAAAATCTTGTACAAATTCCTGAATATCAATACAAAAGATGGGGTCCTATTCGCCGTCAACTAGCCGTGAAAAGGGCGACAACTTCTTTCATATACCGTGCCGTGATTTGTTTCCTACGCAGTTTGAGGGTATGTGTAAGCTCGCCGGTTTCCTCCGTCCAGGGCTGATCTAGTAAATGAAATGACCGAATGCGCTGATAGGGTGACAATGCTTCATTCAGGCGGTCGAGTTCACTGCGAATTAACTGAACTACCCTGGGATTGTGAATCATGAAGGGAGGAGCGGTCCAGTGGACTTGTTGCGTATTACACCACTTTTCGAGGGCGGAAAAATCCGGCACCAGCAAGGCACCTACATAGGGCTGATTGGCCCCAACCACCATGCTTTGCAGAATAAAGGGTGACTGGTTGATGTGTTGCTCCAGCGATTGTGGCGTAACGAACTTTCCGGAAGCGGTTTTAAACAATTCATTCCGTCGACCAGTAATTTGCAAAAAGTATTTATGCACGAAGCGGCCTAAATCACCGGTGTGCAGCCATCCTTCCTCGTCGATTACGGCACGAGTAGCTTCTTCCTGACGGTAATACCCCAGCATTACATTCGGGCCCCGAACCAAAATTTCGCCGTCAATCTCTTCGCCAACAGCAGGCTGAATGCGTACCTCTACCCCGGGTAAGGGAATGCCAACCGTACCAAACCGGGATCCCCCGGGTTCAAAACGGTTAAAAGCAACCACAGGTGATGTCTCTGTTAATCCATACCCCTCGCGAATGGGGATATGCGCAGCGGCAAACAGTCGCCCCAGTGCCGGGGGTAAAGCCGCCGCACCTACAATAACGCCTTCGACGCGGCCGCCCAATTGGCGCCGCCAGTGCCGGTAGACAAGTACATAAGCCAGAAAGCGCTTTAGTGCATAAGCAGGAGCAATGCGCCGTTCCGGAAAACGACGGCCCAGCGCAATCGCCCAGTTAGCAATGCGTCGTTTCCACGCTGGCAATTGCCGAATTTTTTCTTCTATCAATGCAAAAAAGCGCTCCATCACCAACGGAACAGTGGTGAAATAATGTGGTTTAATTTCCTGTATTTGTTGTAGAAGACGCTCTCCCCGTTCGCCAAAATATACATTCGCTCCCACGGCAATATAAACGTAGACGGTAGCCCGCTCAAAAATATGACTTAAGGGAAGAAAACTCAGCGCACGCTTCTCCCAGTTGATTGGCACCAAAGCTAAGGTTGCCTTGAGATTACTGACCAGGTTATGATGCGACAACATAACTCCTTTTGGAGAACCCGTTGTCCCTGATGTATAGATAAGTGTTACTAAGTCCTGCGGCTGGATAGCCATCCGGCGGCGACTTATTTCCTCCAACTCTATTGGTGTTGCTGGCTCGGCACTGCTGCCGGATGGCCATCCACTCAGGGTATCAATTTCGTAAACGTCCTCCAGTGCCCGTTCCCCAAGCAGTTCCCTTAACCGGTGTACCAGAGTGGGTTCCGGCGAAAGCAGGATCCGAACCCCAGCATCCTCTAATGCAAACCGAAGTTCTTCATCGCCCAGGCTTCCCGCAAGAGGTACTACGACCAGGCCTAATTGCTGCAGGGCAAGATCCGCCAAAATCCAGCCGGGACAATTATACCGCCCGATCAAGGCAACCCGTTCTCCCGATTGCAACCCCATCCGCAACAAGGCAAGGGTGTTCTGCTCAATAGCTTTCAGGCAATGTTGGGTGTCCAATTCATGCCACTGCCCATCCCGGTAACCTACTAATGCTGCCGGGTTAGGAAAACGGGCCTGCTGATAAGGAAACAGCTCAAACAGAAACTGGAAATCCATCTGCTACTATACTTATTGCTAGTAAGATAAGAAATCCAGCGAAGAGCTTTAAATAGTAGAGAGGCTAAAGTTCTTCTAAAAACTGCAACATGTGATCAAGACTGCGCAAGATAGTTACGTGAGAAGGGGGAGTAACCGATTGAGCTACCACCTGATATCCCGAAAGGAGGATATGACTTTCAGCAAAATTTTCGGCAAGCTTATCTACATACGCTTGTACCGGCTCCCTGGCAAAGGTCTCGGTAATCATGGTAAAAATAAAATCCGGTTTCCTGATTTTACAGGCATCCTTCAGGTCGGGAATGGTAATGTCCTGGCCCAGGTATAGCACCTGATGACGGCGTGATTTAAGCATGTAATGCATAAAGAGCAAGCTCAACTCCTGGCGCTCACCCTCCGGAAGATAAAGGATAAAGGTTCGGGTGTCCGGCCCCGCTACCAGCGGCTCACTATCGATCGCTACAATAACCTTCTGCCGGATGAGGTAGCTTATAAAGTTTTCCTGTACCGGGTTTATTGACCCTGTAAGCCACAATACACTTAGCTTATCCAGAAAAGGGTAGATGATTTCCATCATCGTCCGCTCAAAACCTAATTGCTGGATATTCGTAGAAATGATCCGATCAAATTTGAACTCGTCCATCTCGATCATCGAAATGGTCAGTGCATCAAGCTGTGTCCCGTACTCAAAGTTTATTTCAGCAATAGCGGCCACTTTCTCTTCGATATCCTGCTTCTTCATTTTGGCAATCTTGGATATCTTAATGCCGTTTTTATTGAGTAACGCGATGTTGAGCAAAAATTTAAGGTCATCATCCTGGTAGTACCGGATGTTGGTTTTAGTGCGCTGCGGAGAAATTAACTCATAGCGCTGCTCCCAAACGCGTATGGTATGGGCCTTGATCCCCGACAATTTTTCCAAATCTTTAATCGAATAAACGGCCACAATTGACGCTTTAAGGTCAGGTCATTAATCCCTGAAACATAAGTAATTCCTGCAAATTTTTTCCATTGATCGTAACAGAAAAGGGGGAAAAATGTTTTCAAGACCGGGAAGGCTTCCTTTTGCTGTTAACCGGATAGGGAAGTTGTCCTGGAATCGTCAAATGGCTTACGGGATTGGGTTAAATCGCCGGCTGTATTAATTTATTTACTATTTTTAGCAGCATTCCCCGACCACAACAAACGGCCGGGAGAAGCACACCAAAATATCATCTTTATGAAGCGGAGCCTGCTTTTATGCCTGGGACTTTTATCGGGAATGTTAGTTGGCGTTGCCCAAGGGCAATCCCCGGCCTGCCTTTATGCATTGGATCTGGAAGATCGCGGTGGTGACGGTTGGAATGGCGCCGTCCTCCAGGTTTCAGTCAATAGCCTGGTCACAGCCTATACCTTAACAACCGGGAATAGCGACCGGTTCTTATTGCGACTACAGGAGGGGGACACGCTCACACTGGCTTTTCTTTCAGGAAATTTTGATGAAGAAATAGCTTACCGCCTGCGGAACCCGCAAAACCAGGTCCTTTTTGAAGAACTTGGCCCCGTTCCTGTTACCGGGCAATCCTTTAGTGCCGTCATTAGCTGCCCTGCCTGTCCTGCTCCTCCGGCCTTTGGTTTCCGAACCGGCGATATTCGCGCTTTTACCGCCCAGCTAGGGTGGCTAGCTGAAAATCCTTCCGGCGCTTTCCTGCTGGAGTACGGCGTCAGGGGTTTTTTGCCGGGTAGCGGCGTGGTCCGCCAGGTGCCGGGGAACCAAGTTACCCTCACGGACCTTGCTGAGCATACGCAGTATGATGTTTATTTGCAAACACTTTGCAGTTCCACGGATACGAGTGCTGCCGCGGGCCCCTTCCCTTTTGAAACCTTATGGGCGAATGATGTAGGCGTCATTGACATCTTAAACCCTCTTAGTGATTGCGACCTGGGAATAGCGGACACCGTCCGGGTCCTCATCCGCAATTATGGGGGTGAACCGCAAGCCCTGATTCCCTTTAGCTATGGGGTTAATAGCGAAAATGTCCCCATCAATATGCCTGTTGATGGGTTTTATACCGGTGTCATCGCCAAAGACAGCGCCGAAGTGGCTGAATTTGACCAAACCTTCAATTTTTCCGAGCCGGGAGAATACGAAATCTATGCCTGGACGGAATTGGAAGCGGATAGCCTATTAGCTAATGATACTGCCCGCGTAAGTATTATCAGTGTACCAACAATCACCAGCTACCCTTATTTTAACAACCTGGAAAATACTTTCACGGGCTGGATGGTTGGCCCCGACAGCCGGGCTTCTACCTGGTCGCTGGGCATCCCCAATGGCCGTGTTCTTCAGGAAGCCTATAGCGGAGAGCGCGTTTGGGCGACCAACCTCAATGGCAACTATGCCAATGGCGAATTGTCTTATCTGTTATCCCCGTGTCTCGACTTTTCTTCACTAGCGCAAGATCCGGTTTTCTCTTTTGCGCTCCAATTGCGGGCGGAAGACTGTTGTGATGGCCTCTGGGTTGAAATCAGCCAGGATGGTGGCAATACCTGGTCACGCCTCGGCACCGCCAGTACCGGCACCAACTGGTATACCGACCCCAACCGGCTGTTGTGGACGGGTTCCGGCCACGCCGACGGCTGGTTTATCGCGGCCCACCCACTGGTAGGTACGGCCGGGAAAGGTGATATTCGCCTGCGCTTTGCCTTTCAGGGAGATTTCGCCAACGCCCGGGAAGGGGTTATGATTGACAACATCCAACTAGCCTCTCCTGCATTCGACCTCGCCGCGCTAAGTGTTCGCAACACCCGGGAAAATATTTGCCTGATCGCCGATGATCAGGTTACCATCACCCTCGGTAATCTGGGTCGCGCCAGCCTGAATGCATTTACCGTTGCGTACCAGGTCAATGGAGGCCCGATAACTACCGAGCAAGCCTCTGCCGCCGGTTTTAGCGCAGGGCAAAAACGGACCTATACCTTCCGCAAGCCTTTTGATTCTTCCCAACCCGGCCGCTATGACATTAAGGCCTGGGTCGTCGGAGAATCGGCATTTACCCAGAACGATACCGCCTACTACACCTTCCTTTCGACCCAAAATCTGCCTTTTACCGAAAATTTTGAAGGCGGTGAAATCCCTGCTGGTTGGCAAACCAGTTCGCGGGCTATCGTCACTAACGGCCATGGCAATTCGTCTTTTGTTCTTGCTGGTAATTTGTTCAGCGGCGAACCCCGGTTCAACGCTACTACGCCCGTTTTTGGCCCGTTAGGGGTAAATGACAGTATCCGCTTCGATTATCGCCTCGTAAGCTATGCCGGCGAAGGTCTGTTCCCCTTCACCCCCGGAGCCAATGACAAGGTCGAAATTTTTGTTTCTACGGATTGCGGTCAATCGCTTACGAAAGTCGGGGAAATCAATAAAGATAATCATCAGCCTTCAGCCGACTTTGCCTCCTATACCATCCATTTGGGGGATTACACGGGGAAATTCATTCAAATTACTATTCTCGGATCTTGGGGACAAAGTGACTATTGGTTGGACCTCGACAATTTCAACACTTTCAATTGTCCTGCCTCGCTGGCCCTCGATGCACGCGTCATCCAGGATGAAACCCGCACAGGCTCTGCGGACGGTAGTGCAACGGTTTCCGTTGGTGTCGCCAATGGCCCTTACACCTTCCAATGGAGTAATGGTAGTGATACCCGGACCATCAATGGTCTGCGATCTGGTGTTTATCAATTAACGGTTACCGATCGGTTCGGCTGCAGCGACCAGGCAAGCGTAACCATTGGTACCATAACGAGCATCCGCGAATTACCCGATGGATTTGATGCTGTTGCATTACAACCCAACCCGACCACCGGTAATGCCTGGTTGCAAGTCACCCTCCGCGAGTCGGGCCCAATCGTAGTTCAGGTCTTTAATAGTACCGGACAACTTGTTGCCCAGCAACTAGCTCCGGCCGCTCGCGAACACCAAATCCCACTTGATCTGAATCAACAGGCTTCGGGGATTTACCTGATCCGCGCCCTGGCTCACGGGCAGACGTACTCCACCAAATTACTGCTGACCCATTAACACAATCGCACCTGGAAGGGGTTGGCTATGATAACCCCACTATCATCCCGAATTTTGGCGCCGCCCGAAGTTCGGGATGGTTTTTTTGGCGCGTTGGCTGGTAGCTGTTGGCGCATTGGCAAAAAAATAAACTCCATAAACCGAGGGAGCGTTAGCGAACGGTCATAAACTGAACGAACGCAGTGAGTGGCATAAACCTAAATAAATGGCAAGTTGACCATTGGCAGAGCCCCTCCTCCTCCCTCTCGACGTAGCCAAACAGCCAGGGCAAACAACTTCGACATACGCATAGTTACGCGCAATGCTAAACTATTTCCCCATACAGTTGTATCTTCATATACCCCGGAGACGGAAATGAATCCGGTAATTCCAAGCAGGAACCTAATGGTGCAAGAATGAAAATAGGTATTGTTTGTTATCCTACCTACGGCGGTAGCGGCGTAGTGGCCACAGAGCTGGGTATTGGACTAGCCCGGCGCGGGCATGAAATCCACTTCATTACGTATAAACGCCCCGCCCGGTTAAGCCATTTTCAAACCAATGTCTTCTACCATGAGGTCGATACAGAAGAATACCCGCTGTTTGAATACGCTCCCTATGAAACTGCGCTGGCCAGCAAACTGGTGGATGTTGTAAAGTATGAAAACCTTGACCTCCTCCACGTTCATTATGCTATACCGCATGCTGCGGTAGCCTATATGGCCAAAAAAATTCTACTCTCCCAAGGCCGCTACGTTCCTGTCGTTACGACGCTACACGGAACGGACATTACCCTGGTTGGCACGCATAAGGCATTCAAGCCTGTAGTCGAGTTTTCGATTAATAAATCAGATGGCGTTACAGCGGTTTCAAACAGCTTACGGCAACAGACACATGACTATTTCAACATCACCCGCGACATTGAGGTGATTCACAATTTTGTTGATTTCGAGCGTTTCCGGAAAAGCAATAAAGATCATTTCAAGAAAGCCATTGCCCCCGAGGGCGAACGGGTACTGATTCATGTTAGTAATTTCCGCAAAGTAAAGCGGGTCGAGGATGCCGTAAAGGTCTTTCACCAGGTGCGGCAAAAACTTCCCTCTAAATTATTACTGATTGGTGATGGCCCCGAACGGCGCAATATCGAGTCCCTTTGCCGGGAGCTTCACCTTTGCGATGATATTCGTTTCCTGGGCAAACAAGATGCTATTGAGGAGTTGATGGCCGTTGCCGATGTTTTTCTACTGCCCTCAGAAAAGGAGAGCTTTGGATTAGCAGCGCTGGAGGCTATGGCTTGCGAAGTCCCGGTCATTTCGACCAATGCAGGCGGCTTACCCGAAGTGAACATTCACGGCGAAACGGGCTTTATGAGCAATGTTGGCGACGTAGATGATATGGCCAAAAATGCGATCTATATTCTCAGTAATGATGAAGTACTCAATCAGTTTCGGGCGAATGCACTGGAACAGGCACGCAGGTTTGATATCAGCAATATTCTTCCCCACTACGAATCCTACTACGAAACCATTATTAAAACAGCCGTCTACACGACTACCGATTAGCGGTTTCCCTGGATGAAAACAATTTTCGCTACTGCCCCATCGGGTTGCCCGAAACCTATACGCTGTGGATTGGAAGCACTAAACACCAGGTAGACCCCGGATTGGACAACCTGCCCCGTGTAATCCCGGCCGTCCCAAATAGCCTGCCCCCCCAGGGCCTTCGTCTCAAATACCAACCGCCCACTGATATCCGTAATCTTAACAATTGCATCGCGAGCCAATCCTCTTATTGCGATAGGCCCGGTATAGTCTGGGCGAACAGGATTCGGAAAAACCTCTACGGATGCCTTATGTACCCGCCCGCCAACAATCGCTTCGGCGCGATAGGAAATAATACCATTTTCGGTTCCGATAAACACCTCACCGGAAAGGGGATCTACCGCAATATCATTGATCGTATTGCTCGGAAGTGGTGAATTTCGGGTTGTAAAGCGGGCAATGGTCTCTTCACCATCGGGAGACAGCAGAAATACCCCGTTTTTCGTGCCAACCCATTTGCGGTTTGCGCCGTCAACTGCAATGGTTTGTACATCTTCTGTTACCAGCAGATAATCCAAAAAACCATCCTGATCAACTATGCGCCGCTCGCCCAGGCAGGTAGCATCCAGGGCAGTACTACCGCATTCAAAAATAACCACGCCTTCAGCCGTTCCGACCCAAACAAATCCATCCTGGTCAACAGCCAGGCAATTCACCAGGTTCGTAGGTAAGTTACTATTGCCGGTATTAATGATACGACAGCGATCGTCCGCCGGATTATCCAGATCTCCTTCATCAAAAACCAACAACCCGCTGGCATTGGAATTGCTCACAAACCATTTGTATCCATTCCCATCCACACCCACCTGGTGAATACGCGTTTCATTGCAAGCAGGTAAAAAAGATTTCCATTCTCCCTTATTGGTCAGCACGGAAATAGGCCGTTCTGCCAGGTGATTCGCAATCCAGAGGTTATTGTCGGCATCAAATGCCAGCCCACTTATCCGGGTACGAGCAGTATCCCCGACCGTATTGTTCAACGACGAATTTTTTTCGTTGTAGAGCTTGAATACCCCACCGGGGGAAAGTTCCAGTAAACCCTCAATGAAGGACCCGGCATAGACCTTCCCGTTATCCGGATGGACCGCAATGGTCATAATATCAAAAAGATCATCAGCAGGAGAATTGAGGTTTTCCCCTTTTAAAGCATCATTAGTGAACCGATTGTAAATAGTCCATTTCCCATCAATCAAGGAAGCAAAACCATGGTCGAGAAAGCGATAGCTAAAGGTTTGGTCCACCCCACCAGCAGCTACCCATACCTGATCGCCGGCAATCGTAATTTCGCGGTTAATCGCCGACCAGGGAGAATTAAAACTGATCCGGTCACAAGAACCATTCTGCAAATTGGCCAGTACCCGCAGATCGCGGAAATCATCACCAAACCAAATGCGCCCTTGCTGGTCTTCGATTGCATAATTGGGAAATCCGAAGCAGTCCTCCGGAGCCGATCCGGCAAGGCCTGCAGAGGTGAAGTAAAATAATTTCCCAGTACTGCATCCGCTGCGACAGCGATAACCGGCCAATAAATGAGACCCTTCGGCCGTGAGATACTTCATGGTCAACCCTGTAGTACTGTGGACCAAAATGGCCTGGTTACCATCCAATCGATACAACTGATCATTGACGTCAAAATAAAGGGTATTATTATAAACGGCCAGGGCCCGGGTAGCCCCGGCAGGGATTCCTTGCTCATCTCCCATCAGCGTCCAATTGCCAAAATTTTCCGGATTAGGGTTATCCAGCCGGATTCGGTAAATCCCCTCTTCCGTTGCCGCATAGAGGTAATTTTGCAGGGTAACGACACTTGTAACCTCGGTGCCGGTAAAGGTGGTGAAAGCAAATTCTGCGGGGTCGAGATTTACGCGGGATATTCCGTAATTAGCGGCAATAAACAAGGTATTGGGATCCGCCAGAAAAAAATGGTAAATCTCTTTGGCGCCCACAATATTGGTGAAGTTCCTGATCTGCGGCAGTGTCGTTACGGTTCCATTTTCCGAGATTAGATCCAACACACTATTTTCATAGGCAATGATTAGTTGTTTCCGACCTGCATTATAGGTCAGTAGCGAAATACCGACATCGGTTAGCCCATCCACTTTGCTGACAAACTCCACCGCCCCATCAGTCTTGTCAATAGCAACCAGCGAAAGTTCAGTTGCATAATAGACCTTCTCTGGGCTCTGGGTTACCAATCGCCCCACGCGATAAGGAAGGTGTGCCCGCCACTGCCCGATAGCCAGTGGCGTGGTGCCTGCTGACTCATCCTGTCCCATCAGCAAGGGTAGTATACCAAGATTCAGGCTAAAAAGTATCCAAATCCGTAAATTCATAACAACGGGGATTTCAATCTGCTGGAAAAATCCTGACACCTAATGATGTCAAGTATAACTAGCTGCTACGGAAAAAATTGCCTGGCCTGGGCCTTCGCGCTACTCTTTCACAAGATAAGACCCTATGCCCTTCCGTATCGCTGCCAGGGCGTCATGATCCTGACTATTTTCGATATAGCCCGCTCTGTTCAATATAGGCCAGCACGGGCTCGGTAACCATATACCGAACCGACTCCCCCTGGCGAATGCAAGCCCGGATATAGGTAGCCGAGATGTCCAGCAGCGGCACTTCATCAAACCAACGAACCCGGGGTTGATCCTTCCATGGCCCAGGATCTATTCCCGGCCGCGCATAAACATAGATCTCATAATCGCGTAATAGCACTTCATAGTTTTTCCACTTGGGAAGGGTGGGCAGGGTATCCCCTCCCATTAACAGAACAAACTCACGCTCCGGATAACGTTCTTTCAGATAGGTAAGGGTATCGATAGTGTAGGAAGGGCGCGGTAGTCCGAATTCAATATCGCTCGCCCGAAGGCGGGGGTTTTCGGCGACAGCCTCCTGAACCAGATGCAAGCGGTCGTAATCGCCTGCCAGGGTATTTTTAGCTTTAAGAGGGTTATGCGGACTAACCACCAGCCAGACCTCCCGCAGGTCGGTCCGGGTTGCCATATAATTCGCAATGATCAAATGACCTACATGAACAGGATTGAAAGAGCCAAAAAACAGGCCTATTTTAGTTCCGGTAGGGGGCTGTTCCATCGGTTGTTACTGTAACTGGCGTTCCAAAACATTGATGAGGCTATCCATGGTATACTCCAGCTCCTCATCATCGAATAACAACTCACTTTCCTGGGGAATGTGGACTAACCATTGCTTGTTGATCCGCAAAAGAAGGTATTGCGTTTCGTACGTTTCGTATTGATCTTTGAGCGTACAGCTGCAAAAGGCTGAATCCTGTCGTGGGGTGCAGACAAGATTGAGAAATTCCGTTGTCAGCAGTGTAGAGTCACCAACCTCTCCCGCGAACATAGTCGCCATTTCGCTAAGCCGAACCTGCTCTTCGGGGGTGCTTAAAAGTTTGGCCGCGGCAAAGTCGTTCCGATCTATATACCCCTGATACTGGCGAACAACATCTTCGGGAGTGTTGGGCAGTTGCACCTGTTCGGAAAGCGATTCCCCTCCAGGATCTTTTTTACCACAGGAAAACAACGTGGCAGCCAATAAGAGGGATGATAATCCCAGGCAAAGCCTATTCATGCAAAGCGTTTTAGTGAACCAGCACTTCTGCCGGCAAGGTATTTTAGCCGCTGTCCTGGTGGAACCCGCTCGCTCCTGCGATTAGTTACTCAGCATAACCGGCATAACCAGCATGAGGATATCTTCCGTCTCAGCTTGTTCGGAAGGAAGCAGAATTCCTGCCCGCGTTGGGGTTGATAACTCGATGCGTACTTCATCCGATTCCATTACACTAAGCATTTCCACGAGGAACTTCGCATTGAATCCAATCGTCAGCGCATTCCCATCGTAGCTACAGGGTAATTGTTCGGTAGCTTCATTGGAAAAGTCTAAATCCTGTGCGGAAACCGTCAGACTACCCTCACTAATTGTCAGAATAACCTGGTTAGTGGTTTTATTAGCATAAATGGCAATCCGCTTCAGGGAATTCTGAAAATCCATCCGGGAAATAACCAGCAAATTAGGGTTGTCCACCGGAATAACGGCATTGTAATCGGGGTAACGTGCATCAATCAGTCGGCAAACCAGTTGGGCCCCGCCAAAGGAGAAAAACGCGTTTGCTTTATTAAAGGAGAGCGTAATTTCCTCGGAGGCAGGAAGGGCATTTTTCAACAAATTGAGCGCCTTCTTGGGAACAATAAAGGTCGTCGATACGGAACTCGAAATGTCGGTACAAATATACCGAACCAGTTTATGCGCATCCGTAGCAACCATTGAGAGTTTATTAAAATCAACCTGGAAATAAACCCCCATCATAGCCGGACGAAGCTCATCGTTGCTCGTTGCAAAAAGCGTTTTATTGATCCCATGGATCAATGCTCCGCCGGATAAGGTAACTGTTTCTACATTATCGGGCTCCGGAATTGCCGGAAAGTCCGCGCCATTTTCTCCGGCGAGTTTATATTTCCCATATGCCGAGGTGATCTCAATGGCAAAAGTATCGTCATCAATAGTCAAGGTTATGGGCTGCTGCGGCAGGGCCTTAAGCGTATCCAGTAAGATTTTTGCAGGTACTGCAACCATCCCATCCGAATCGGACATCACATCAATCTGGGTAGTAATTGAGGTTTCCAGATCGGAGGCAGCAATGGTCAACTTGTTATCGCTAATCGTGAAGAGGAAGTCTTCCAGAATAGGTAATACAGGATTGGAACCAATAGATCCGGCAGCAAGTTGTAAGTGCTTGAGCAATTCGGAAGAGGATACGCTGAATTTCATAGTTGTTGGTAGTATTTTCCAGGGCTATATGTAGTCTGTTTCAACTAACAAAGGTAGTGTTTCAGGCTTATTTATTTTGACCAAATAATTAACAGGCTGTGGAAAACCTGTTTTGTCCAGCAGATTGCGTTACCTTTGCCCCGAAAAAAATAAAAATGCCCAATCGTCGTCGCGCACCTCGTATTCATCCGGTACAAAAACTTACTATTCCCCCCGTGGAGGAGTACCGCCTGGATAATGGCTTGCCGGTCTATGCCGTGAACATGGGCACCCAGGAAGTCATTCGCCTGGATCTTATTTTTCATGGTGGGCGTCCCCATGAACACAAACCGATGGTTGCGCGGGCCACTATCGCCCAAATTCGCGAAGGATCTCCGCGTGTTTCGGGAGCTTACCTGGCTGATCGGCTTGACTATTTTGGCAGTAGCCTGTCGACGCCCGCCCAGCTCGATTTTTCCCAGTTGACGGTTCACTGCATGAATAAATACCTGCCCCAGGTATTGCCTTTGATTACAGATATCCTGACGGATCCGGCTTTCCCGGAAGAAGAACTGGTCTCTTATATTCGCCGGAATTTGCAGCGCTTGCAGGTGGAGTTAAGCAAAACCGATGTAGTAGCTTACCGCGCAATTACCGAACAATTGTATGGCTCTCACCACCCCTACGGATGGAATAGCACCACGGAAATATATCAGGCGCTACAACGCGACGACCTGGTTCGGCATTACCACTCCTGGATGCACGCTGGCAATGCGCAGTGCTTTGTCGCGGGCCAGGTAACTGCCGACACGCTGGCACAGTTGAATGCCTCGCTGGGGCAGGATCTGCCCGCGCGTCCGGCTCCGCCACCAACGGTATTACCCCCTTATGAGCCCGGAGAACGGCGTGTCTCCATTGAACGCCAGGATAGCCTGCAAACCTCAATCCGGATCGGCCGCCCCATGTTCAGCCGCCACCACCCCGATTACCATGGGCTGTCGGTGCTGAATACTATTCTGGGAGGCTATTTTGGCTCCCGTCTAATGACGAATATCCGGGAAGAAAAAGGCTACACCTATAATATTTATTCTACGCTGGATACTATGCGGTTTGACGGCTGTTTCTACATCGCCGCTGAAGTTGGTAATACCTACGTAGAAGACACCCGAAAACAGATCTACGAAGAAATCGACCGCCTCCAACAGGACCTGGTCGATGAAGAAGAACTGGAAATGGTGCGTAGCTATATTCTGGGCACTTACCTCACCACCCTCGATGGTCCCTTTAATGTAGGCGACCTCGTACGCAGCCTGATTTCCGAAGGCCTTACCCTTGATTTTTTCCGCGAAGCCGTTGATGTTGTCCGCGAAATCGATGCAACCCAAATTCGCGACCTCGCACAGCTTTACCTTCGCCCCGAGGACATGTATGAAACATTGGTGGGGGCACGTGGTTAACCACTTGATTTCGACACTTTAGGGTCAATTTCTTTCTCCGGACGGGCTTTCCGTGGATTTGTTCAAATTGCCCGCGCGTTTTTTTTAATTTTCGCTTATTTTTCACGTCATTTGCAGCGCACAACAGCAGGAAGTATAACGACTCATTTTTTTCAATACCAGTGTATTAAACCAATTGAGTAGTACAATAAATTCTTCCTTTCTGACGTTTAGAACCGATTTTTTGAATTAGGTAAAAGAGTTGAATGAAACTGTTTAGCTTTTTTAAGCAGGAGCTCGCCATAGATTTAGGTACGGCTAACACGCTCATCATACAAGACGATAAAATTGTTGTCGATGAACCTTCCATCGTAGCAATTGACCGCAGAACCTCCCAGACGATTGCCGTGGGGCGAAAAGCCATGCAGATGCATGAAAAAACCCACGAAGACATCAAAACTATCCGTCCCCTTAAGGATGGTGTTATCGCTGACTTTCAGGCCGCCGAGAGCATGATTGAAGGCTTTATCAATATGATCGGAGGGCGTCGCCGGTTCTTTTCCCATATGAAAATGGTTATCTGTATCCCCTCCGGTATTACCGAAGTGGAAAAGCGAGCCGTTTTTGATTCTGCTGATCACGTAGACTCCAAGGAAACCTACCTGATCCACGAGCCGATGGCGGCTGCCCTGGGGATTGGCCTCGATGTAGAAGAACCACAGGGAAACATGATTATTGATATTGGTGGAGGGACTACCGAAATTGCCGTCATTGCGCTTTCGGGGATCGTTTGCGATCAATCCATCCGTATTGCCGGGGATGAGTTCACCAGCGATATTATCAGCTACATGAAACGCCAGCATAATATTTTGATCGGCGAACGTACTGCTGAACAAATCAAAATTCATGCTGGTTCTGCCCTGCATGAGCTGGAGGACGGCCCTGAGGATTTTGCCGTTAATGGCCGTGACTTGATGACGGGCATCCCCAAACAAATCAAAGTGTCATACCGGGAAATTGCTCACTGCCTCGACAAATCGATTTCCAAGATTGAAGACGCTGTTCTTAAAGCCCTGGAAGCGACTCCCCCGGAATTGGCAAGTGATATTTACCGCACAGGATTGTACCTCACCGGTGGTGGCGCGCTGCTCCGTGGTTTGGACAAGCGCTTGTCAATGAAAACCAAACTTCCGGTACATGTTGCCGATGATCCATTGCGCGCCGTGGTGCGTGGTACGGGCATTGCCCTGAAGAATACCGACCGCTTCTCTTTCTTGATTGACCGTAAAAGCGTCTAATCTTTAGCTGGGTGGCAGTAAGTACTTGCCTGCCACCCAGTTGAAAAGAGAACAACCCACCAGGGTACTGCAACCGATCTTTAAAGCCAGCGTATCCCCAATCCAATGCCAATGGGAGTCTTCCCAATCGTTTTGGTTTCGGATTAACTGCGAAATTGCTACCCGATGTCCACCTTGTTACAGTTACTTACGCGCCTGGGATCTGTTTTTATTTTCCTTTTCCTGGAAGGTATCTGCATCTATCTGGTTGTTCGGTATAACGAAGGACAGGAGCGAATTTTTATTAATTCCACCAACATCATCGCCGGCAAACTTACCGAACAAAGCGACCGGTTCCATCGCTTTTTCAACTTATCCACCGAAAACACCCGGCTATTAGCCGAAAATGCCCGCCTGCGTGCGCAAATTGCCAGCGCACAATACCCGGATCAACTAGAACGTGATTCCGCCATTGTCCTTAGCCCCGATAGCCTGGTTCTGCAACAGTATACCTTTACCGGTGCGGAAGTGGTAGGCAACTCGGTTGCGCTCCGCAATAACATGCTCACCCTGAACAGGGGATCCCGCCATGGAATTCGCCCGAACATGGGCGTTATTACTGAAAACGGGGTGGTAGGTATTGTTCGCCAGGTAGGCCGTCATTTTTCATCGGTTATGTCAGTACTGCATGCCCAATCCCGGATCAGTGCCCGTATTCGGGGAGAACGCTACTTCGGATCCTTGACCTGGCAAGGCCCTGACCCCCGCATTATGTCCCTGGAGGATGTTCCCAAATATGCACAAATAGCCGTTGGCGACACCGTCGAAACCAGTGGTTATTCCGAGCTGTTTCCGGCCGAAATCCTGATTGGAACCATCACTGCTTATTCCCTGCCGCCAGGAGAAAGCAACTATAAAATCTCGGTAAAACTGACTACCGACCTGGCCCGCGTCCAGTACGTTTATGTTGTTAATAACTTGTTCCAACCGGAGCTGGACTCTCTCCGACAAGCGAAATAACCATGACTGGAAACCCAATCCTCATTAACAGCCTCCGCTTTATTATCCTGCTTTTCCTTCAGGTGCTTGTACTCAAACAAATTTCCCTTGGGCCCATTGGCCCTTATTTCATCGGCATCCAGGTATATCCGCTTTTTATCCTGCTGCTACCCTTTCGAACCTCCCGCGAATTAATACTGCTACTGGCGTTCGCCATGGGCCTGGCTGTCGATCTCTTTTATGATTCACCCGGCGTTCATGCTGGCGCCGCGGTTTTTACGGCCTTTGTACGGCCGGCTATCTTACGGCGGCTTGAACCTCGTGGTGGTTATACGGTAACTTATAGCCCAACAATGCGCCGCTATTCATTCGCCTGGTTCTGGCGCTATGCGGCCTTCATGCTGGTGTTTCACCTGTTGTTCTATTTCTCGCTGGAAGTATTCACCCCGGTGTTCTGGATAGAAATTCTAGTTAAAACCTTGCTTACCTCCCTCGTTTCCTTGATTTTTGTCTTAATTTTAATGTTGATCTTCAATCCCTTAGATTGAGCCCGATTCAATCCTTATTTACCAGGGATTAACTTAACCGTAGTTTACTAAAATGCCATCAACACAGAGTCGCCAGTTGTCTATCCAGGTTTTGTTTGTCGTTGCGGCACTCATTCTTGGCTTCCAGGCCCTCAATTTACAGGTACTTGATAAAACCTTCCGCAGTAAAGCCGATACCGTTGCTATTGAAAAATATACGAATTATCCTGCCCGGGGATTGATCTACGATCGGGAAGGGCGCCTGATGGTTTACAACAACCCGATGTATGATTTGCTGGTAACCTACAATCAAATCAACTGGGCGATGGATACGGCTAAATTTTGTGAGCTTCTGGAAATCGACCGGGAGTATTTTGTCCAGAACCTGCAAAAGGATTGGCGCAGTGGCCGTTTTTCCAAAAGTGTCCCTTTCGTTTTTCTCAGTAAAATTTCTGCAGAACGCTTCGCCCGCTTTCAGGAAAGTCTGTACCAGTTCCCGGGGTTTGAAGTACAGCTCCGCAACGCGCGTGAATACCCCATTCCGGTGGCTGCCCATGTGCTGGGGTACATCCGGGAGGTAAACAAAGCTGAAACCGAAAAAACCCCAGAAACGTATGTTCCCGGGGATTACATCGGGGCCAGTGGCCTCGAACAATCCTATGAAGATCACCTTCGCGGGGAAAAAGGCTTCAGCTTTATTTTAAAGGACAACCTGGGGCGGGTCCAGGGCGCCTACAAAAATGGCACCTTAGATACGGAACCAAAATCAGGGAAAGACCTCATAACCTCCATTGACCTGGAACTGCAACTCTATGCAGAAAAGCTAATGCAAAATAAGCGTGGAGGAATTGTGGCCATTGAACCTGCAACGGGGGAAATCCTGGCGATGATTAGCGCCCCAACTTATGACCCCAACCAGCTGACCATTACCAACAACAACCGGGGCGATGCGTACATGGATCTCCAAACTGATGAAAATATTCCCCTGTTCAACCGTGCGATCAGTGCTCAATATCCCCCGGGGTCTCTTTTTAAACCCTTGCTGGCGTTGGTTGCCCTGCAAAAAGAAACGCTAAAACCAAATCGCACCATCGGCTGTAGCGGTGGTTATTTCCTGGGCGGACAACGCTTAACCGGATGCCATGGTCATCCTACCTGTACCTCCGTATCTATGGCCATTCAGCATTCTTGTAATGCTTATTTTGTTACCGTTTTCCGGGAACTCCTCGATGCTTACGGCTCCAATAATCCAGGCCGCGGCCTGGATACTCTTAGTAATTACCTCTCTGCTTTCGGGTTTGGCAAGCCTTTAGGGGTGGATTTTCCCGGAGAAAAGCCCGGCAACTACCCAACAACCCCCTTTTACAACAACTGGTTTAAGGGTCAACGCTGGAACTCCGTCTGGGTGCGCTCCGTAGGTATTGGCCAGGGCGAAATGCTTACTACCAACCTTCAGTTGGCTAATGCGGCCGCGATGATCGCTAATCGGGGCTGGTTTATAACGCCCCACCTGGTGAAAGGCTACCGAAATAGCCAGGAAAAAATTGATGCCCAATACCGCACGCCCCGAAAAGTGGGTATCCGCCCTGAATACTTTGACCTTGTGGTGGACGGTATGGAAAAAGTTACTATTGCCGGTACCGCACGCCGCGCCTTTATCGAGGACATTTCGGTTTGCGGAAAAACCGGAACCGCCGAGAACCCCCACGGCGAAGACCACTCCATTTTCTTTTGTTTTGCCCCTAAGGAAAACCCTAAGATTGCCATTGCCGTATATATCGAAAACGCTGGATTTGGCGGAACGTACGCCGCACCTATCGCCAGCCTGATGATCGAAAAATACATAAAGGGAGAAATACGGGGTACCCAACGCCAATGGCTGGAAACACAAATGCTGGAGAAAAACCTGCTCAACATCAAACCCTAGCGCTCCCCGGCCATTTTCAAAAAGTCATTTTGCTGTAAACCTATACCATGATCCGCATCTTTCTAGCTATTGCTTTGTCCTGGTGCCTCGGAGGATCTGTTCTGGGGCAGGAAGCTGCTACTCCCTCCGCTACTTCCCGTCTGCGGTTAACGTTTGTCGGTGACATCATGGGCCATGGTGGTCAGATCGCTGCAGCTCAACTTGAACCTGGCTATTATGATTACTCCCCGGGGTTTCGTTTCGTTGCCCCCTTGCTTCAACAAGCAGATTTAGCTGTTGGAAACCTCGAACTCACGCTCCCCGGAGGTCCTCCTTACACGGGTTACCCCATGTTCCGAAGCCCCGACGAATTAGCGCTGGCATTGCGCAATGCAGGTTTCGATCTCCTCGTGACCGCCAATAATCACTCGAATGACGGTGGTTTAATTGGGGTGCAAAACACCATCAAAACCCTCCGGGAATATGGTTTTTGGCAAACCGGAACCTTTCTCGACTCCCTCCATCGCGATGCCCGCTACCCGCTAATTGTCTATAAAGGTCCCTTTAAATTGGTATTCCTGAATTATACCTACGGCACCAACGGCCTTCCAAATCGCAAACCTACCATTGTTAATCTGATCGATGAAAAGCAGATGGAGGCAGATATGGCCGTTGCCCGCGCCCTGGAACCCGATGCTATTTTTGTCGTTATGCACTGGGGTGACGAATACCAACTCCGCGAAAATCAAGGGCAACGAGATCTTACCGACAAACTATTTCGATGGGGAGCCGATGTCATTATTGGTTCTCACCCGCACGTGATACAACCCCTCGAAGAGCGCACCGTTGTAAGGCCCGATAGCTCCCGGGAACAGGTTTTAGTAGCCTATTCCCTGGGAAACTTCGTTTCCTCCCAGAACAAAAAATATACGGATATGGGACTAATGGTTGAGGTAGAGCTGGAAAAAGACTGGACCACACAACGCACCCGGATTGCCGGACACGACTACATTCCTATCTTTCGGTATATTCACAAAGACACGAATGGGCGGACCGTCTATTATGCGCTCCCCGCTGCTGCCTTTGCCGACGCCAGTAGTAACGATCCTTTGCCAATCCCTGCCAGTACCCGGGCCAGTATGATCGCAACCTTAAAAGCCGTTCGCGAACACCTGGGTAAGTTTGGCAGCTCCGAGCGTAAAGTGTCCATCGCTGAACTCATTCCTGGCTCCTTCACCACCGGTAACGAATAACACTTATGATCGTTTCTGCTATTGTGGCCATGGCCCAAAACCGCGTCATCGGTAATGACCAGGACATTCCCTGGCACCTGTCCGGAGATTTGCAGTTTTTTAAGAAAACAACCCTGAATCATCACGTGATTATGGGACGCCTTACCTTCCAGGCGATTGGCCGCCCACTACCCAAGCGAACCAATATTATTGTGACCCGCGATCCCTTCTTTCTGGCCAATGATTGCATAGTGGTACACTCCGTTGAGGAAGGCTTACAAATAGCACTCGATAATGGCGAAACTGAGGCATTCATTATCGGTGGGGCCCAAATTTACCAACAATCAATGCCCTATTGGGACCAAATATACCTTACCCAGGTTGAAGCAACCGTCTCAGGGGATGCCTTTTTCCCGGAAATTGACCCCAGCGAATGGCGACAGCTTTACCAGCAACGCCAACCCGCCGATGATCGCAATGACTTCCCCTATACGTTTAAACGCTTCGAACGAATTACCGCCCCGAGTGCTATTGCTGACGAAGAAGAGTAGCTGAATATGCGCCAACCTAAATTCCAAAGTTAAATTTGCATTTACGCAATTATGTTGTTATATTGCATGAGATCATTGCCGCTTAGCAGCAAATATTGATTCCAGCCGTTGTACTACGGCTCTCCAGCACCCTTCCATATTTATATACAGCCGTTATACATAACGGCTCTGCATCAGCACCCTTCCGTAATGAAACAGCCGTCGCCTACGGCTCTGTATTTCTATGCAATTCAAGTACAGCCGTTGCATGCAACGGCTCTGCAATTCAACGCAATCCAGGTACAGCCGTTGCATGCAACGGCTCTGCGTTTCAATGCTGAAAAATTTAGCTTATGACGGAAGATTTCATTCACTACATTTGGCGCTACCAGCGCTTTGACCAGCGGAACCTTCACACTACAGACGGGGAACCTATTCAGCTCCTGCGCCGGGGCGATTATAACCGCCATGCTGGCCCCGACTTTACGGATGCCCGGATCCGGATCGGCGATACCTTATGGGTTGGAAACGTTGAAATTCATTGTCGATCATCAGAGTGGTATCAACACCAGCACGATCAGGATCCAGCCTACCGCAATGTAATCCTTCATGTGGTACTCGATGAAGATCGCCAGGTATTGCGGAAAGATGGCAGCAAAATTCCCTGCCTTACCCTTCGGGAACGCATCCCGCCCGGTTTACCCAAAGCCTATTTTCGCCTTTTACAAGAAGGTGATTGGGTGCCCTGTCAACATTTTTGGCCGAAGGTCACTACCGTTACCAAGGAACTTTGGCTGGACCGACAAGCTATTGAACGCCTCGAAGAACGGGCACTGGAATTAGAAAATTGGCTAAATCAAGTGGGTGGCGATTGGGAAACGCTCTGTTTTCAGGTCATGGCACGGAGTTTTGGCTTGCCCGTTAACAAAGATCCCTTTCTGCTGCTCAGTCAGCGCCTGCCCCTGACCTTAATTGGAAGACACCGGGCCAAACTACTGGATCTGGAGGCCTTGCTTTTTGGGCAGGCCGGACTCCTTGATGATATTCCTGCTGAAGATCCCTATGCGCTCCGCCTCCAGCAGGAATATCATTTCCTTCGCCACAAATACCAATTGGAGTCTTTACCAGGCACAATATGGAAGATGCTTCGCATGCGTCCGGCCAATTTCCCCACGGTGCGTATTGCCCAGTTTGCGGCATTGCTGTTTCAAACAGTACATCTTTTCGATAAAATTCGCGCCGTCCAAAACCTGGCAGAAATCCAGCACCTGCTAACGGTGAGAGTTTCCCCTTATTGGCGACATCATTACCGATTCGGACAGGAAGCGTCAGGTAAGGTTCCTGTGTTGGGCCCGGCGATGATGCAAATTGTAACCATCAATGCCATTGTTCCCTTAATTTTTGCCTACGGACGCCACCACCAGGAAATGGCCTACCAGGAAAAAGCCCTGGCAATCCTGGAACAACTTCCTCCGGAAGATAATCACCAGATTCGTGCCTGGAAAAAATTGGGCTACCAGGCTGAGTCGGCATTTCAAACGCAGGCCCTTTATCATTTAAAGAAGCGTTATTGCGATGAACGGCAGTGCTTGCATTGTGCCATTGGACACCATATTCTCCAGGCAGACTCAGCGGCCGCTAAACATTTAAAGACCCAAGAATAGCCGGAAGGGCCGCTGAAGCCGGGGCTAACTGATCGGGCTTACCCACGTCAAACCACAAATCACCATCGTGGGGGTAGGCATAGATAGCAGCGCTTTTGGCGGCCTCCAAATACGTATCAATCGTGGAGAACACGGCTTTATCGGCCGGAAACCAGGTGAATAAAGCGGGGCTTATTACCTGGATTCCGCTAAAAGCCCAGGGAGTTGCCGAAACTCCCTCCCGGCTCATTTTCAGCGCGCCGGTTTTGTTATTTTGCCACCCGCAAAGCTGTTGTTCGGCCGAAAACAATAAATACCGGGAACTCGTCCGTTGCTGAACAGCTAAGGTGGCCAGCGCCTCCGGACGTGCCACATGAGCAGCATAAAGCGCCCCAAGGTCCAGGTTGGTTAAAATATCAGCATTAACAACCAGAAATGGTTCCGAATCAAAAAACCAGGAGGCCTGTTTGAGTCCGCCACCTGTATCCAGCAGTTGGGCCCGCTCATCAGAAAAAGTAATGCGCAGATCCGCAAAGGCGGGGTTCCCAATTATGTACGCCTCGATTTGGTCCGCCAGGTGATGAACATTAATAATGATGTCTCGAAACCCATAATGCCGCAAGCGATACAGGGCAATAGCCAGCAAAGGCTCCCCTCCCACAGGGATTAAAGCCTTGGGCAGCGTGTCCGTAAATGGACGCATCCGAGTACCTAAACCAGCCGCAAAAATCATCGCCTTCATGGGAATCGAGGTTGAATTCTGTACAAAGAAAAAAAATCCTTTAGATTTGTTGGAATCCGGCTACAGTTATAAGAACGTGGTCGGGCGTATTTATGGTCCAACAAATTCTTTTTCGCATCCTGCTGGCGCCCTTTTCTTTGCTGTACGGCATTGGCGTTTTGATCCATCAGTGGTTATACCGCATCGGCTTACTCCGCAGCGTCCAGTTTAGTATTCCCGTCATTTCAGTAGGTAACCTATCCGTAGGGGGTTCGGGGAAGACACCCCATATTGAATACCTTGTCCGGCTACTCAAGGATTATGTTCATGTTGCCATAATCAGCCGGGGCTATCGGCGTAAAAGTAAGGGGTATCTCCTGGTTGATCCCCGGCAATCCGCTGAACAAGCAGGCGATGAACCCCTGCAATTTAAGCGTAAATATCCTGCCATTCCCGTTGCCGTGAGTGAAAGTCGCACGATTGGCGTTACCCAACTAATTGCTGATCATCCGGAAACTCAAGTGGTCTTATTGGATGATGCCTTCCAGCACCGGGCAATCCGACCGGGACTGCAAATCGTTCTGACCACCTACCAGCAACCCTTTACCCGCGATTATCTGCTGCCCAGTGGCCGCCTACGGGAGTGGCGCTCAGCGTATCGGCGAGCCGATATCATCATTGTCAGCAAATGTCCGCCCCAGCTACCCGACGCAGATCGCCAGCGCCTGCTGAAAGAAATTAATCCGTTACCCCATCAACGCGTATTCTTTTCTTACTACGCTTACGGGCAAGCCTATTTCCTCTTCCAACCTGATTACCGCCTTAACCTGCACCCAGGATTGGATGTTGTGCTGCTCAGTGCGATTGCCGGTACCGATTACCTATTGGAGTTTCTGGAGCCGCTGGTGCAGTCGGTAACGAATATTCAATATGAAGACCATCACCTTTTCACCAAATATGAAGTAGCGCAACTCAAGCTGCGCTTCGATCGGCTGGAATCAGAACACAAGGCTATCCTGACAACCGAAAAAGATGCCATGCGCCTGGAGTTGCACCGGGAGTACCTGTTGCAGGAGAAAATGCCGATTTTTGTACTGCCGGTAGCCGTTCGCTTTCACGGCGACGATGGCGCCCGGTTCGATGACCTTATTCAACAATTTTTACTCAACTTCAAATCCTGATAGCCCTTGATGAGCTGGATTCAGCGTGCCTTATTCGCCATTTTAAAAGCCCTGGTTAAGGGCTGCTTACGAATCTATTATCCCTTTGTTACGATTAAGGGGAAAGAACACCTGCAGCTCTCCGCACCTACTCTGATCGTATCCAACCATCCCAATACGCTCATGGATCCCCTTAATGTGGTTGCCCGTGTTTCGGATCCGGCTTTTTTTCTGGCGAATGCCGGCTTGTTTACCAACCCGATCATCGGTAGTATTTTTCGTTTTCTCTATTGTATTCCGGTAGAGCGACCCCAGGATACCAACGGCCGCCCCCTGAATAATGAAGAATCCTTTTCGCTGAGTTACCAACACCTTGCTCAAGGTGGCCACCTGTATATTGCCCCGGAAGGGTCGAGTTACCTCGAACGCCACCTTCGCCCGTTGCGTACCGGCACCGCCCGCATTGGCCTGGGTGCTATGGAAAAATACGGAGCAACTACCAATATCCGCATTCTGCCGGTTGGCCTCAACTACGACCAACCCCGCGCAGCAGGCAGCAGACTTTGGGTGAATGTCGGGGAGCCGATCTTATTGGCGCCCTGGTTTGACCGCTACCATACCGGACCACGACAGGCTGTAATCGACCTGACTGCCGAGCTTGAGGATCGGCTTGGACAATTGATCATTAACACCCTGGATGACACCGAAGATCAACACCTCATGCGCTGGGAGTCGGTTATGCGTAATGAATACCCCTTACACCCGACGGAGGAAATCGCCCGCAGCCAGGAATTACTTCAACACTTACGCCACTGGCAAGCTGCGGATCCGGACACCGCTAAAGTGTGGTTAATACAGCTCGAAGCCTACCATAGCCAACTAAATAAGCATGCCATGACCGATAGCGTAATGGCCGGTTCGCCACAACCCACCACTGCGAGTTGGTGGCTTTTAGGTGTGCTGGGGCCTGTTTACGGTTTCGCCTGGCTCAATAACTGGCTGCCCTTAAACATCCCCCGCTGGCTCGTTACACGCCTTAACCTCTATGTGGGATACGATGCGACGGTGAAATTAGTGGGTGGACTGGTTACTTTTCCGCTTTTTTATAGCCTCCAAACCTGGCTTCTATCCCTGATACTCCCGCAGCCCTGGCCCCTGCTGTATGCGCTCAGCTTACCCCTTGGCGCCATCGGTGCCTGGTGGTTCCGGCGTGCTTGGAGAGCAGCCATGGAGATCCGGACTTATCAGCGCCTTTCCCAGGATGTCCGGATTGCGCTGCAAAACCAACGCCAAGCCCTGCTGGATGGTTGGTCGCAAAGGCCATCTTCCGTATGATGATCAACCTCCTGGTCGTTGCGGTGTTGGTAGCCACCGCATTTCAGCTGGTTTGCTGGAGTGTTCTTTTTGATAGGTTAGCCCGCTTCCAGTTGCCCGATGTGCCGCAAGAAACATCGTCAGCCCACCCGGTTTCCATTATCATTTGTGCCCGCGATGAAGCCGAAAACCTTCGGCGAAACCTGCCCCTTTTTCTGCAGCAAACCTACCCCGAATTTGAAGTTTTGGTCGTAAATGATAATTCACAGGATGAAACAAGTCGCATTTTATTGGATTTTCAAAAAAATTATACGAATTTAACCGTCGTAAATGTGGGTATGCCTACCCAGCCAGGTAAAAAGCAAGCACTTCGGCTGGGAATTCAACAGGCACGATTCGATCGATTGCTGTTTAGTGATGCCGACTGTCGACCTTCCGGTCCTCTTTGGCTGACCAATATGCAAGCCCCTCTTCAGGGAGCAATCGAAATCGTACTCGGATTTAGTCCCTATCAGCAGGGCACCGGTTTATTAAATCGGTTTATTCGCTTTGAAGCCGTCTACACTGCCGTTCAGTATTTTTCCTTTGCATTAGTTGGGATTCCCTATATGGGCGTAGGTCGTAACCTGGGCTATACCAGAAAATTATTTCTGGCAAGCGATCAGTTTGCGTCTCATACCCATATTGCTTCTGGTGATGACGATTTGTTCGTCAATCAGGTGGCGCAAAAGAAAAATACCGCGGTAGTGTTGCGGTCCGAAACATTTGTTTATTCAGCATCCAAAGATACTTGGACAGGCTACTACAACCAGAAAAAAAGACACCTGAGTACCGGTACCCGGTACCGGCCATTGCACCAGCTCTTGCTGGGTAGTATCGCCCTCAGCCATGTGGGACACTACCTGGGGTTGGTGGCATTGTTGGTTTGGGTTCCAGCTGCTTGGGGGTTCGCATTACTCCTTTTGGTGGCGCGACTGGGATTAGTAGCCTGGCAGTATCGACGCATTCTACGCCTATTGAACCATCCGGATTTACTCCGCTGGATTCCCTTGCTGGATTTGCTCCTGACAGTTTACTACCTCCTGTTTGCGCCGGTACTTTTTATCGGTAATAAACAGTCATGGAAGCAGTAGCTCTTAAGCCAGTAAAACATTTTGATCATTTTTCCGACGACTACCATCTGATCCAGCAGGCCGTGCTTGGAAATCAGCAGGCCTTTGCGTTACTGATGAACCGGTATCACGATGCCTTGCACCGTACGGTTCAGCGAATGGTCAGTAATAAAAACGATGCAGAGGATCTAACCCTGGAAGCCTTCGGCAAAGCCTTTCACCACCTGGAAAGCTATCGGCCTCATTATGCCTTTAGCACCTGGTTATTTCGTATTGCGATCAATAATTGTATTGATCATATCCGCAAAAAAAGGCTCACCGTCCTTTCTATTGATGTTCCTTGTGATGATGATACGGATACTGACTACGCCAATTTTATCAGGGCTTCCGGGCCGAATCCGGAGGAACACATCATTCGCGAACAACGCAGGGTGCTGATGCGCCGAACGCTGGAAAAGCTCAACCCGCGGTACCGCCTGATGATTGAATTGCGCTATTTTGAGGAACTTTCGTATGATGAGATTGCGGAACAAATGGACCTTCCCATTGGTACCGTGAAAGCACAATTGTTTCGGGCCCGCGAAGCCTTGCATCGGCTACTATCGCAACCGGAAGCTGGTGACTACCTGGAATACCGCCGGCGGCGGCGCTCCTAGTATGGTTGGGTGTGGGGCTCCTCTTATACCTTCCGGTGCTGCTCTGGAAGTCGTGTATGTTTTGGGAAAAAGAAATCATTCATGATGACTCATTTCCCATGACTAACACAACCCCCGGAAAACATCCCTATCGGGAAAATTACAGCAGTCGCACCCCTTCCTTAGGGTCAAGATGCAATGTTCGCAACGCAGCGGCCCGCGTTGAAACATCGGCAGCGCTATTCTCCAACCGTAACACGCCCCGCGGGCAGACAGCGGCACAGATACCGCAGCCAACGCAGGAAGCCCGCACTACGTCCTGCCCACGCTGTGCATAGGCGCGTACATCAATCCCCATTTCGCAATAGGTAGAACAGTTGCCACAGGAAATGCACTGCCCGCCATTTACGGTAATGCGGAAACGACTGAAAAAGCGTTGCTGCAACCCTAAAATAGCAGCCATTGGGCAGCCAAACCGGCACCAAACGCGGCTCCCGAAAATAGGATAAAACCCAACGCCTATAACCCCGGAGAAAATGGAGCCGATATAAAACCCATACCACTCGCGCAGTTTATAGCTACTCAAACCAAAAATCCGCGACTGATTTTGCAGATATGCCTGGAGCGTCAGCACAACGATTCCGATTAACAGGACGGTTGCCAACCCTTTTACCCAAACCGGAACTCCCTTGAACACCCGGGGGCGTAACCAAAGGAGTAAAGCTACCCCCAACAACGTGGCAATAGCCACTCCCAGAAACATTTCCCGGGTTACCCAGTAGGTAGCAGGATTGCTCCGAAAGAAGCTGTGTAAAACAGCCAAGGTCATGATAACCGCCAACACCAAAACACTGTGAATCACCCAGCGCTCTACTTTCCAGGCACCTAACGACTTATCGGAAAGCTGCCGAAAGGGATCCCCCGCTGTCTCAGCCAGCCCGCCACAACCGCAAACCCAGGAACAGTACCACCGCTTACCATATAAATAGGTAAGCACCGGGGATACCACGAAGATCATCGCCACTCCCCAGCCCAGCATAAATATGCCCAACCCACCGCTGGTGGCCAGCTTTTTAATGTTCCAGTCGTAAAAAAAGTAATAATTCAGCGGCCACATGTTCTTTAAATCCATGGACGGTTGCTGCAAAGCTGACAGGATTTCGGGAATCAGAAAAGCGAACCCCAATTGAAAAAACATTACCGACAGGGTGCGAACTACCTGATAACGATTGTGCCGGTATTTATAAATAAACTTAACCCCCATCGCTAAAATGGCCACCGTGTAAAGGGTTCCGTAAACAAACCATTGACTTGCCGGATTCCCGTTAAGGACCCGGCTAAGGGGATCAAAAAAGCCAACTATTCCCTGATTGGCTTCCCCCGCCACGGTTGCCAGCCCGAGATGGGCAGGAAAAAAATATAGCAAAACATAAAACCCCGTCAGAACGATAGCAGTAAGCCAGCCCAGAATGCCCCGGCTGGTGAGGCTTGCCAACCAAACGCCATTGTTTTTTATTCCTGCGGGTAGCTGCCGGTAAGCAGCCCAGCCGTACCACGCTCCTCCCAGGCCCAATGCCAGGAGCGAAACCACCAGCCAAACCGTCGGCGCCGGCAGGGAAACACCAAAAAAAGCCAGAAACAACAGTAAAAGGCCGATGCCGGTTAGGGTCAGGGCTCCTTTTTGTCCGGCGTTAAGCACTTGATGGGTACGTGCCCCTATTAAGGATAGACTTGGATTAACAGCTGCCATATCAGGAATGTCTTTACTGAATTTGATTGGATTAGCTTACTTCCCCAGCAAGGTTAGCACTTCGCGCAATCCACGGCGATGATTGGTTTGTATTTGTTTTCCGGTCTGCTGCGCATATTTTGCCAGAACAAACGCCTCATAGGCAGGGAAAAACTCCGGGTCAAAATTTGCCAATGGCAATTCGCACAGCACCGTTTCGATGGTCGCTTTTTGCGCCAGCCAATGCTGGCAAACTTCGTGGCGATACCGGATGCCCATTACATTGAAGCCTAAGACAACTTCCGTACCGGCATCATAAACGATACGAATACTCCGCCGGCCATCGGGATGCTCCCAATACAAACTGCGATGATTGGCCGGTGCCTGCGCCCGGATATCACCATAAACCTGGTATTCAATGTCGAAAAACTTAGCTGAGTTAAACCAGATTCCTGGATTGTAGGCAACCGGGGTATCAGGGTTACAAATATTATGTGCTACCGTTTCGCCCATCATGCGGCCCGTATACCAAACCGCTTCGATGGGCCGGCGCCCCGGCTGTGGGGTTCGCATTTCGGCGCAGTCTCCAACCGCATAAATTCCCGGGATATTGGTCTGCAGGTTTTCATCCACTAATACCCCGCGCTTAACCTCAATGCCGCTGTTCTGTAAAAAGCCAATATTCGGGCTTACACCTGCTGTCAGGCCTACAAACCCACAGGCAATTTCCTCTCCACTTTGCGTTATCACCCCAACGGCTCGCCCTTGTTCATCACCTACAACTTCCCGCAATTCGGTATTCAGCCGCAGGTCAATCCCTTGCTCCAGCAAATGGCGATTGATCATTGCGGACTCCTCGGGAGGGAGAACAATATCCCAAAAGCTTGTTTCCCGCACCAAGAAGGTAACCGGAATATGCCGGGAATGAAACATCTCCGCCATTTCAACGCCGATCAATCCGCCACCTACGATGACCGCCCGCTCAAGCCCTGCACTGGCGGCTTCCATCGCCTCCAGGTCCTGCAGGTGATACAACCCATGAACCCGGTCCAGATCCTGACCCGGCCAGCCAAATTTATTGGACCGGGAGCCGGTGGCAATAATCAACCGATCATAGCTGATCCGCTCGCCATCAGCCAGGTATAGCACCCGGTCGCCCTGGTCAATCTTTTGCACCCATCCGCGCTTGCGGTCAATACGGTTTTTTTTCCAAAAACCCGGTTCATAGGGCTGCGTATCACGCAGGCGCATATGTCCCATGTAGACATACATAAGTGCCGTTCGGGAAAAAAACTCATCACTCTCATTCGAGATGACCGTAATCGCAAAGTCACTGTGTTTACGGATAAACCGGGCGGCAGTGATTCCACTGATTCCATTGCCAATGATTACTACATGCATAGGTATCGGATAAGGTTGCGAGGATTAAGATAATCAGAACTAATGATAATCATGCGAGTGTTCAAATTTACTTCATCAGTCGCCATGCTCATTTCATCCTTTGGGCAGCCATCGCAATTTTATTTCATACTGCATTGGTCATCAGCCGCGTAGCACCTGTCATGCTCCCCCTTTAACTCGGCCTGGGGCCGCTGCGTTAGTAGATCGTAAAAGGGCTACGCTAACTAAACTTCAGCAATTTCGTTATCGCAATAAAAGTGCTCTTTTTTTCCAGTTTGATCAAAAGCTAGTGCTCTCGGCACTAAGTAACGGCAACGCTAGCGTCAAGCAATGCTCTTCAGAGGCCATCTTACGTTGTTCCTATCCTGGCAATATTACCCAGAGCCGCTAGTAAAAAACGTGCTGGCGGCGACACTTTTCACAATTTGGCCTGAATTGTGTTAACTATATCCTAATCACCCGGGTACCCGTTGCCTGGTATGTAGAAGTATTCCTATATTTAGGGACTTATTAAACTAAGCCCATTTTGTTATTCCCAAGTACATATCTTATGAAGCATACTTTACTTTTCTTTTTTGTTTTTCTCATTTGCCTGCAGGTCCTGCCCGCACAGGTCATTACCATTAGTCCTGCCCAAACGAAGAAAGCCTTCACGACTGACCTGTCGGATCCATACCTCGACCTGGAGGTCTATGCCACGATAAAAAACGTTTCCGCTGATACGATTCACCTCAAATGGTCACGCCTTGAACTAGACCGGCCTTCCAGTTGGCAAACGCAGGTTTGTGATGGAATCACCTGTTACGAGCCTTTTGTATCCACCAATATCGATCCGCAATATCAACTGAACGATCCGGTGACGCTGAAACCCAATGAGTCACGGGAGTTTATTTTACATGTCCTGCCAGGAGGAACGCCTGGTACCGGTCTGATTGATATTGATTTTTTCCTTACCAACAAGCCAACTGAACGCTTGGGGACTATGTCCTTCGTGGTAGAAGTACAGGCGCTGGTCACCAGCAGCTACACCCCCCGGGTCATTGATGTGATTCGCGTTTTTCCCAATCCCGCTGATGATTATTTCCAACTGACGGACTACCGCGGTGTTGACCGGTTGGTCATTTATAATATTCTGGGCATTCCTGTGCGACAGTTTTTGGTCGGCCCCGGGCAACGCTATTCGATTGGCAACCTGCCTGATGGCATGTATCTGGTCAGCTTAATCAATAACCAGAAAGGTGCCCTGAAAACCATTCGCCTGAGTAAACGCGGTCTGCGACCCTAAAAAATGAAATATTCCCTTACTGGCTACCCCTTATCGCTTGCCTCGATTTTCTTTTTAGGGCTTTTATACTTAGGCTCTTCCTGCCAGAAAGATAACAATGGTGATCCTTCTCGGGAAAATCCCACCACCAATCCTTCGGTATTGATCCGGGCAGTAGACGCCTCCTTAATTCCCGAGATTCGGGAGCAAGGGGTTCTGGTTCGCAACAGCGAAGGGCAGGAAGAAGATATGCTAACCGCCCTGCAAAAAAATGGGGTCAACACGATTCGCTTGCGGTTATGGCACACCCCGGCGAGTAGCTATGCAGGTCTGGCATCTGTAAAAAAACTGGCAGCGGAAGCCCACGCTAAAGGGATCAACGTGTGGTTAACGGTTCATTATTCGGATACCTGGGCCGACCCCGGGCATCAAACGAAACCCGCCGCCTGGAAAAACCTGAGTTACACTATCCTTCGCGATAGCCTTTATGCCTATACCCGGTTGATAACGCGGGAAATTCAACCGGAAATTATTCAAATAGGTAATGAAATAAATCAGGGGTTGCTCTGGCCGGAAGGTCATGCCAACCAACCAACCCAAATGCAGGGTTTATTGCAAGCCGGCATTCAGGCCGTTCGCGAACAATCCCCGACGACTAAAATAATGCTGCACTTTGCCGGCCATGATGGTGCACAAACTTTTTTCACCAGTCTGCAGGGGCTCGCTGTTGATTATTATGGTCTTTCCTACTATCCAATCTGGCATGGTAAAAACCTGACTGGATTACAAGCGAACGTTAGCCGGCTGTTTCAGCAGTTCAAGAAACCTATCTTCCTGGCCGAAGTTGCTTATCCCTTTACGTTTGGGTACAACGACTGGACGAATAACATCATCGGAGATAGTTCCCAGATTCTCGATGCCTATCCGGCTACACCGGAAGGGCAACAAGCGTATCTGCGCTTTATTCACCAGTGGGCAAAGACAAGTGAGGCTCTTTCCGGTTATGCCTATTGGGGAGGAGAATGGGTAGCCTATCGCGGAAATCAGGCCACCGACGGCTCTCCGTGGGAGAATCAGGCCTTGTGGGATTTTAATCTTCGGGCACTTCCTGCCCTGCGTGTGTTTGGAGAGTAAAAAATACGCGTACCATCCTAAGCAGCCAGACGAATCTACGCCGGATATTCCACATAGTTCCGGGGTGTTTCATATAAGCGCACCTGCAAGTCATAGCGGGGGTCAAGCTTTGCACGCAGACGTTGCCAGATAACTACACAGATATTTTCGGCCGTTGGATTCAGGTTGCGGAATTCTTCCGTATCCAGGTTGAGGTTTTTGTGGTCAAATCGATTTTCGACCTCTTCTTCGATCAGGTCTTTGAGGATTTTCAAGTCAATTACATACCCTGTTTCCGGATCAATATCCCCAACCACCTTTACTTCCAGGTCGTAGTTGTGGCCATGGTAATTGGGATTATTACACTTTCCAAATACTTCCTGGTTTTTCTCCTCCGACCATGCAGGATTGTACAAGCGATGGGCGGCATTAAAATGGGCTTTCCGATAAGCAGCTACTTTCATTTCAGATCCTTACAATGGTAAATGACGGGGAATATAACACTTGTTGTTACCCTCCATTTTCCAAACAAAAAACCAGTGGCAAGGTTTTGTACAGCGCAGGGAATCATCTGTCAAGGCACTAGATTCTCTCGTTTTATTTACCTATTTTTACCCGGATATTTATTCAACCGAAACTAAGTGAATTCAATACATACGTTTACGGTAGAAGGTATTGACGGAAAAGCTATCCGCTTTGCCGACTATAAAGGCAAGAAAATATTGGTTGTGAACGTAGCTTCAGCTTGCGGTTACACACCACAATATGCCCAATTGCAGGAATTGTCTATGGAATTTCAGGATCACCTGGTGGTTGTTGGGATTCCTTGCAATGATTTCGGTGGCCAGGAACCTGGTGACAACGAACAAATTCAGGCTTTTTGCTCGGTACGCTATGGGGTTACGTTCCCCTTGTCGACCAAACTCACCATTAAAGGCCCGAATAAACATCCCTTGTACAGCTGGCTGACCAGCAAAGCCGAAAACGGCGTACTGGATGCTGACGTTCGCTGGAACTTTACCAAGTTTTTGCTTGATGAAAACGGTTGCCTCCTGCAAGCCTTTCCTTCCTCCGTTAGCCCGTTGGACGAGGATATATTGAACCTCGTTACGCCCTAGGCCGGGCCCTCTGTAGCTTCACTTGGCTATGCGGTTTTCAGATAGCGGAACCCGGTGCTCTGGCATCCCGGTTGTGCACAAGGAAGAAACCTATGCAGTATGCTGACGTCATTGGTCAGGATAGCATTAAACATACCCTAAGGCAACTGGTCGAAGACAGTCGTCTTCCTCATGCTATGTTGCTATTGGGGCCTGCGGGAAGCGGTGCTCTTCCACTAGCACTCGCTACTACGCAATATCTGCTCTGCAAGCACCGCCAGGAAGGTCAAAGTTGTGGCAAGTGTGCTCCCTGTCTGAAGGCCGCCAAGTATATCCACCCTGATGTTCACTTTAGTTTCCCGACCGTTGGTACTAATGTTACCAGCGATAAATTGCTGATTCCCTGGCGGCAGGCCCTACTGGATAATCCGTACCTGGATGTGAATCAGTGGCTACAGGCGATTGGCGCTGACAACAAGCAAGGCAACATCAATAAAGATGAATGCCAGCTGATCATCCGGAAGCTAAGTCTAAAGACCTTCGAAGCCGATGTCAAAGTACTGATCATGTGGCTACCTGAGTACCTGGGTAAAGAAGGTAACCGCCTGCTCAAGATTATCGAGGAGCCCCCTCCCGGCACCCATTTCATCCTGGTTGCTGAAAATGCCTCCCTGATTCTGAATACCATTTTATCGCGGTGCCAGCTCGTGAAAGTACCGGCCCTGACGGATGCCGAAATTATCGCCGGCTTACAAATGCGGCATCCCGAACTCGATGCACCTCAGGCACAGACGATCGCTCATTTGGCCGATGGTAATTTTAACCTGGCCCTGTCGCTTGCCGATAATCGCACCAACCACAACGCATCTACTTTCCTTGACTGGTTGCGCAAGTGCTTCCGGGGAAATGGCATAGAGCTGGTGCAGTGGGTGGAGCAATTTGCCAGCTGGGGCCGCGAAAGCCAAAAACATTTTCTGCAGTATGGCCTGCACTTTATGCGCGAGCTGCTCGTTCTACCTCTGTTGGGGCAGGAACAAGCCCGCCTTCAGGAAGATGAACTATCAACCGCCCAGCGCCTGAGTCAGGTGCTGGCGCCTGATCAAATAGCACTTATTACTCAACTATTCGATGCCTGTTATGGGCACGTAGAACGCAACGCCAACCCTAAAATCCTGTTTTTGGATACCTCAATCCGCTTGCATAAAATCATGCAGCGCCGACTCCCCGAGTTGGCACAACAGGTTCCGGCACTTGGCGATGCTATAAATTAACCAGTATATGGGATGTCAAGGATGTACGGTTTGTGGCACCAGCAATGGCTCGGTAAAAGGCTGCCAGAGTAATGGCGGCTGTTCCACCGGAGGCTGCAACCGGCTTAATACGTACGATTGGTTGTCGGCACTGGATATTGCCGATACGGACCCTTTTGATGTCGTTGAAGTCAGCTTCAAAAACGGCGCACACAAAGGCTTTTTTCAAGTGGTCGAAAACCAACGGGTTTTTACCGGCGAAATGGTTGTTGTTGATACCGGCAACGGCTATGATGTAGGGAAGGTTACGCTCTCCGGAGAACTCGTGCGGCTGCAAATGAAAAAAATGCGGGTTCGGGAAAGCGCTGCGCTAAACCCTGTTATCCGCACTGCCAACGAACGGGACCTGGAGCGCCTGCAGGAAGCACGGGAATTGGATATTCCTACGATGATTCGGGCCCGGGCGATTGCCCGTACCCTGGGTCTTGATATGAAAATCGGCGATGTGGAGTTCCAGGCCGACCGCCGTAAAGCGACCTTCTACTATACCGCCGATGGCCGTGTCGATTTCCGCGAACTGATCCGGCATTATGCCAAAGAATTTCGGGTAAAAATCGAAATGCGCCAAATTGGTGCCCGACAGGAATCAGCCCGTATTGGGGGCATTGGCTCCTGTGGCCGCGAATTGTGCTGTTCCACCTGGCTCACCGACTTTAAGTCCGTGTCAACTTCCGCAGCCCGCTACCAAAACCTGGCCATCAACCAGGCAAAGCTATCCGGCCAGTGTGGTCGCTTAAAGTGTTGCCTCAATTACGAACTCGACACCTATATCGAAGCCATTGAAAACTTTCCGCAACGCGCAGAACGCCTCGACACCCAAAAGGGGAAGGCTATTCTGATCAAAACGGATATTTTCAAAGGACTCATGTTTTATGTCTATGAACATGACCGGGGCCGCGGTACAATTTACCCGCTAACCATCCCCGCCGTCCGGGAAATTCAGGAAATGAATGCCCGGGGCGAAAAACCAGCGGATTTTACCATCGTCGAAACGGTTTACCTCACGGAAGAGGAATCCGATAAGAATCTCGACTTCGCTGTCGGCACCGGCGAAATTGAACTACCGGAAGAGCAGCGCCGCAGAAAGAAAAAGAAGAAAAAGAAAAGACGCCCTGAAGATCAGTCGCGATCCAATAATAACGGAGGTAATGCTGAACCCAACCGCTCCGGGAACGCCAACCAGCGCCAGGAGAGCCGGCCACCACGCCAGGAAAATCCCCCACGTAACCAGGAGCAGCCCCAGCAAAATCGCGGCAACCGGGAGAAACCAGAAAAGGAAGGCAGGAGCAGTGGGCCCAAAAAACGCCGGTGGAACAACAAAAACAAACGTTCTCCCCGCCCGGGTGGTGACAAACCTACCGATAAGCGTGATAATACCTAATCGTATTTGTTTTGGAAAAACCCAGAACAAACCGGTGGTGTTTGCTGTACTTGACATAGGTTAACCTGCGTCAAAACCATTAGTACTCCGTATAACCCAACTATGTTGAATCAAATAAGCACTTGTCTATGAAATACGATGTAACCGTCATAGGATCTGGCCCCGGAGGTTACGTGGCCGCTATTCGTTGTGCCCAATTAGGGTTAAAAACGGCCATCATCGAACGCTACAGCACCCTTGGCGGAACCTGCCTCAATGTAGGCTGTATTCCCTCCAAGGCACTGCTGGATTCGTCGGAACACTACCATGCCGCACATGAAAAATTCAGCCAACACGGCATAGAGCTTAAAGATCTCAAGGTCAACATGCCCCAGATGATTAAGCGTAAAAACGAAGTGGTCGAACAGACTGTCGGTGGGCTTAATTATCTGATGAAGAAAAACAACATCACGATACATCAGGGCCACGGTTCTTTTGTCGGTCCCAACCGGATCAGCATTGCCAAAGCCGATGGCAGTACCGAAGAGATTGAGACGGACAAGACTATTATTGCTACCGGATCAAAACCGATTGTCCCCGCCGCCTTCAACTACGATAAAAAGCGGGTCATTACTTCGACTGAAGCCCTGAACATTACCGAAGTTCCCAAACGGATGGTCATCATCGGAGGGGGCGTTATCGGACTGGAACTGGGCTCTGTTTACGCTCGCCTGGGTACGGAGATCGAAGTGGTGGAATTCATGGACCGTATCATCCCCGGCATGGATGCCGATTGCGCCAAAGAACTGCAACGCGCCATGCAGAAAATTGGGGTGAAATTCCATCTCAAACATCAGGTTACGGGAGTTAAAGCAAGCAAAAATAAAGTTAAGGTCGACGTTCAGAAGCGCGACTCGGATACTGCTTTCAGTATCGAGGCGGACTACTGCCTGGTATCTATTGGTCGTCGGCCCTATACCGACAACCTCGGCCTGGAAGCCATTGGCATCCAAACCGATGAAAAAGGCCGTATTCCCGTTGATGATCACCTGGCTACCAGTGTTCCGGGAGTTTATGCCATTGGTGACGTCATCCGCGGAGCAATGCTGGCCCATAAGGCCGAAGAAGAAGGGGTTTTGGTTGCCGAAACCATCGCGGGGCAACACCCACATATCGACTACAACCTCATTCCCAATGTTGTTTATACCTGGCCGGAAGTAGCCGGGGTAGGTCGCACCGAGGAGCAACTCAAGGCGGAAAACATTCCCTTCAAAGTGGGGAAATTTCCGTTCAAAGCGCTGGGCCGGGCCCGGGCAAGTACCGACACCGAAGGCTTAGTCAAAGTGCTGGCACACCAGCAAACGGACGAGATTCTGGGGGTTCATATCACGGGCCCACGGGCTGCTGATATGATTGCCGAAGGGGTAGCCTTGATGGAATTCCGGGCATCCGCTGAAGACGCAGCCCGCATGAGTCACGCCCACCCCACGTATACTGAAGCCTTTAAAGAAGCTGCCCTGGCAGCTACCGATAATCGGGCTATTCATATCTAGCCCCTGATGGCGGCACAGTTTGCCGACTGTGCCGCCATCACTTAATTCCATCGAATGAACAATCGAATCCTTGTGTCACTCCTGCTTATTGCAGGAGCCTTTTTGCTGACATCCACACCCCTCCTGGCACAGTGGAGTCGCATCAGTGCACGGTACAATGATTCTTTCCGGGAATGGACGCTTTTCTACGGCCCGGACGAGGAAGAACTCGGCGAGCTCCGCCTGCGCTGGATTCTACAGGATAATTGGCTCGAATGGGAGTTTCGTATTGGCGAAGTCTCAGGTACCATTCAGCCCAAGTGGCGGCAAAATCCATGGGAATGGGAACTGCGTGCCGATAATCGCATCTTTACCGCCCGGCCGATTGCTCCCAACGACCCACGGCAGTGGCGCATTACCGATAACCATACGCAGATTACCTGGCAAACCCGCTACGGTAATACTGCCGAAGAATGGCAACTCCGCGACACTGGAGCTGGAACATTTTCACTGGAAGCCGAATACCCGGGAGACCCCCGCGACTGGGTGATTACCGATGATCTCGATATCCATCCCCTCTTTAAAATGATGATGACCTTCCTGACGGTCTATTACAGCTCGCCCAAACAGTAGCCAATCCTCAGGTCGTTTTTCACTTAGGGCTCTATGCCATCCCAGGGAATAGGACTAACATCATCGTGATTTAACACGCGCAGCTGATCCCGGTCAATACGCATAATCAGTCCGCAGGCCGGGTCAGGACAAATGATCCGTGCATCGGTCTCCATCCAATCGGCAGGGTGGCCTTTGCGTTGTTTGGCAGGTAGCAGTGGAATAGTAGACTGTAGGGCATACAAGCAAAAGTCAGCTCCTTTGGGCATGGAAATTTTACCGCCGCGCAAATAAAAACAGTCCCCCACCGACATCGCACAGGTACAATGGCCCGAAATTTTCTCAACAACCACCGTTAAGTCATACAATTCAAATTGATCCGCACGTAGGTTAGTGTTGTCACTCATTCCTTGGAAGTTAGGTTGTATTAACGATTATCAGTCCTTCTCTTTTAAAAGAGAGATTGTACTGGCTTGTTGATCTCCTTTTTGGCCATACCCGAATACGACAGCCAGGATAGTCATTCCCGCCAGCCCCCAGGCGATGAAATTAAACAACCCTGCCTGCAGGGGTGCTACCGGAGGAATGCCAAAAGCTTCCCCAGCATTGGTTGTGTTGGCCATCAGGATTACCGGAATAAAATAGGGGAGCAGAAAAGGAAACACACACACCACCAAGCTTAATAAATTAGCCCGACGAATCGCCGGAATCCCCAGGCGCTCTCCCGTTTTGTTCGCGAATTCAGCCACCATCAGGATAGCAACTACACTGTGTGTGGTTAACAGTACACTAGCCCCTGCCGTTGCTGCAATCCAGGCTTCTGCGTGTTGGGGAGTCTGGCTGCGCGCTCCTGCCAAATTGACCAGCCGGTTGATTAAGCCACTGGCTTTTAGCGTAGCGACCAATCCCATCAGCAGAATGGTGAAAAAGCTAATTCCGGTAGCCCGATTAATCCCATCTATGACAAAACTCTTCGCCGTGAAGTTTGCTAAATCCAGCGAGAAGAGTTGCTGCAATGGCAGTAGACCTAATAACAAGCCTAAAATAACGCCAAAAAGTAACCCAAGGAGTAAACCCTCCAGCAAATGCTTCCCTCGCAAAAATAGCGTGATAATCAATGCCGGCACTAACAACATCGGCAAGCCCCTGGGATCCCCTTGCAACGCTTCACCACCGGTGAGCAAACCACTGCCCCCCAGCGTAGCACTGACATAATAAGCAGGCAGAGCCACCATCGCCGCAGGCAAAATGTACTTCAGGCGACTTCGCACCGCGGCGCCTATTGCTGCTTTCTGACTCAAGGCGCTGGCAATTGTCGTGTCGGAAATGGGGGCAAAAAAATCGCCAAAGGTTGCTCCTCCAATAATGGCACCGGCCAGCGTTGGCAAATGGGCGCCCAGCAACCCACCGGCAGGGTAAAGGATAGGCGCACAAATGAGGATTGTAGCAAAGCTTGAACCAGTCGATAAGGACACCACACAACAGATAACAAAGGTACCTACCACAAAACCAGCTCCACCCAGATGGAGCTGGGCCGCTAACCAGGTAAGTGCCTCGACAAACCCGGTGATGGTCATCAACACCCCAATCGTTGAAGCCAGGATCCAGGCAGTAATCATAATCATCACAATGCGTTGCGACATCCCTTCGATAACTGCTTCGCTAAACTGATGGCGATTCCTGGCCAATAATAAACCAATGCCTAAAGCCAGTAACAAAACCGGCCAAAAGCCCCGTTCATCGGGTGCCCCCGAAAGAGCGATAAAGATCACGCCGCTGACAAATACGACGAAGGGCAGAATTGCCCCCCAGAGGCCTCCGTAAAAAGTCAGCGGCACAGCGTTCTGGGGTTCCGCTACCTGTATATCCATTTAGCTTCGTTGACGGTTGAGATTATAGCGCATGATCGCACCATGACGGCCGTTTTTATCACGTTCCAGGGCATAGACCGGCCCGCGTGGTCCTTTGGACTTGGCTACTACCTGTTGGATATCCTCCAAATCTCCGGGATCAAGCTGGAAGGTACTTACCTGCAGCAGGCGCGCCAAATGATCACTATTGCGGGCACCAATGATTACCCCGCCAACCAGCGGCTTTTGCAACATATAGCGGGTAGCTACTTCGGCAATACGTACCTTATACTTACCTGCAATCCGGTGCAATACATCCAGTAATTCCTGGAACAATTCGTACCCGCCAAACTCCTCAATGATCAGACGGTACTTCACCAATGAGCGGTTTTCCAAAGGTTCAGCCGGGGCCGGTACTCCCCGGTAGCGATTGCTTAAAAAACCTCCCGCAACCACTCCATAGCATAAGTATACAAAGGGCGTTGCCGCAGCCAACCCGTTCATATCCTGCTCGGGCCGGTGATCGAGAACCGAATACTGGACCTGATTGGCCACTACCGGCACTCCAGCAGCAATGATTTCCTGCAAATGGGCAGCATCAAAATTGGTAACGCCCAGGTATCTTATTTTGCCTTCCTGTTGTAGCTCTGCCAGGTGGGCTGCCGTTTCCACATACCCCGGAATAGCATAATCCCACCAGGCGAATTGAACCAAATCGAGCTGCTCAACTCCCAGTCGCCGCAATGACCGGTCTATTATTTTCACCGTATCCGTCTTCTTCAAGGTAGCCAGCGCATCGTAATCGGGTACGTACTTTGTATGCACCTGGACCGGAGCCAGGGCTCCCGATGCAAAGGCATCTTTTTCTTTGCGCAAAAATGCGCCGATCAATTCCTCCACCCCCGTGTATATGTCCGCGCAATCAAAGGTAGTTACCCCCGCCTCTACGAAAGCCCGCATATCCTCGAGCGCCTGTTGTTCATTTACAAAACCATGGCCACCGGCAAGGTGCCATCCTCCTTTAATAATCCGGGAAATACTGTACCCGGGCTGTAGTTCGATCCGTTCAATGGGTGTCTTCTTTTTCATTCTCTTGTACTATTGCTAAAAATGTTGGGGAATTCATCGATAGGAACGGGTCCCGTTCGCATGATGGTATCCATGAATTCTTTTAGATTAAATTTTTCTCCGCGTCGCCGTTGTTCCGCTGCCATGAGCTCCGTAAACTGACGGCCGCCCCAAAAGTAGGAGGTTAATTGTAATGGCGAGCGTATAATACGCCCCCAGAGGCTTTTGGCGAACTGTGGTGCCAACAAAGAGGTCTCTGTTGAAAATTGCATTACCTGTTCCTGACTCCAGCCATTGCAATGTACCTGGACCGACGTATAGGCCCGATTGGCATTTTCCACCCGCTTGCGCAAATGCGCCAGGTACGTTAGGTGATTTCCTGCCTCCCAACCTGCATCCAGGCAAACCCGCTCAACGAAAGTAGCCCACCCTTCGAAATATGGTTCATAGGGAAATAATAACCGCACCGGGTGGGGTGTCTCACGGCTTACCTTGAACTGCATATAATGCCCCGGAAACAACTCATGGATGACAATCATCCGGTTAAATGGTTTGTTGAATGAAGCCCAAAAGTCGATCTGCTCCTGTGCTGAGAGGGTATCCGGTATCGACGGCAGGTAAAGGGTAGTTACGGGATTTGGCGCAAATGCCGGGGCACTATCCACCCAGCCTATCCGGGCCGCCGGACCTGCACTCTCCGGGGCCGTCAAAATGCGCAGCGTGGGTACGGCGGGAAGCTTGGCTATTTGCTTCTCTTCAAGAAAAGCGACCGCAGCAGCAGCCAGTTCTTGCCAAAAATTCAGGTAATCGGCCGCATCCAGGGGGGCATCTTTTTCCATATCGGCCAGGGCTCGCTTCACCATAGCCGCCTCATCCTCAGGAAGTTTTTCCCGGGGGTATTGCGCTATCAAATACTCCCGGGCTATGGTTGCCATCTGTTTTTTTGCCTGTTCAATATCGTCAAGCGCCATCGCCGCCAAGGTTTCCGGAGTTAAAGGACTATCCGTATACAGGGTGAGTTGCCGGGCATATTCTTCCCGCCCCAGAATGGACGTTACCGCAGGGGTTATGGGTAACCTTGTTTCTACATACTGGATGAGATCCTGAACCTGTGCTGCGGTTGCCTGGCATGCGGCCAATACATCAATACAATTAGCCGGTAAACTCCGCTGTTGCAATTGTTGTGGTAAGATTGTTCCATAAAAAGTCAGGGCCGTAATCAGCATCTGATTGCCCCGATCAGCCTCGGCCTTACTAATCGACATTAGCCCCTGACGAGCTGCTTTGCATAAAGCCTGTGCAGCTGTTAGTCGTCGGCAGGTTAACTGGTTTTTCTCATCCAGCGTCAGGAAGTCAGCGTCCAGTACCCTGGGGATTGCGTCCGCAATCAAAGTGGCATAATGCGTAAGGGAATGCTGGTGAGGAGCCTCCCGCTCCCAGCGTTCGAGTTCTGCCCGCACCTGATTGCGCAGCAACCGGGCGTCGATAGCTTGTTCTGTCCGGTAGGCATCCTTTGGGTCCTGCAAGCGCAGCAGCATTTGCTTGTTAAAGGTGATCCAGGTCCGCACGGCTTCCGGAGAGCGGTCTTCATACTGGAAAATCGCCGCATGTATGCCCTGGTCCACCGCCTGGGATGGATAGAACTGCTGCCAGGCCATCAGGTATTCCTGGCCCGGGTCCACGGGCACAGCAGACAGGTACTGTCCCAGACAAAGACAACTCAACAACAGAGTAAAGATTACTTTCATGGCAGAGAAGGTTTAAGCGCTTGTTTGGGTATTATTCTTTTTCCAAACTACAGCCCCCGTCGTAACCTCGCTCAAGCTATTGCTTTTTTCAGGCATGGCAAAGGCTTCTGGCGGATTGAAAGGTATCAAGGTAGTATAATATCACCCTAGTGGGTGAGGCACAGCAGGTTCTTTTCCGTCATTTTTGAATAGTTATTCCACTTTTTTATCCCAAAAAACAAACAACAATGAGGTCTATCTTTTTTTTATTTGCTTGTCTTTTTACGCTGGCTACTGCTTCAGGGCAAATCATTAATGATACGTTAATTTACTTTAAGGGTGAGCCAGGCCGGACACTTTTGGTCAGCGATTTTAAAGCCGTCAGTGGTTTAAGACTCCCGTCTCAGGAAGCCATGCGATTGCAAAAAGCAGCAGGAGGTGCCCTGAAGATTTCCCCTGACACCCAAGGCTTCGTAACGCTAAGACCAGGAAATGGCTACCGCATGTATTATGCAGCCAAAGGTAATCGCTGGATAGTAGCTCCCAATCAACAAGCAGCAACTTTAATGTCCAATGCCGAACTAAACCGAATCACCCAACTCAAGTCTGGATTACGGAGCGCTAATTATCTGGCCTTGATTCAATATCCAGATTTGGGAAAAAATAACACAGTCAAATGTGATGTACACCCGTTTTCCCAGCGCCAATAACAATAACTTCCTTTGCCGCACATTAGAAGGCTTATGAGCTACTTTCGCCTCGCCTTTTTATTCCTATCCTGCGATGCTTCCTCTGTTTTGGAAGAATGTGCGATCATTGCGTTAATCTGATTGATTTCCCTGGGGGAAAGTTCCCGCCATTTCCCGATCGGGAGCTTTCCCAGGGTTACATTCATGATTCTTACCCGGTTCAGGGTAACAACATCATAGCCCAGATATTCACACATCCGCCGGATTTGCCGGTTCAGCCCTTGTGTAAGGATGATACTAAAGGTGTTTTCGTTCACCGGTGTGACTTTGCATTTTTTAGTCACAGTGCCTAAAATTGGAATTCCCTCGCTCATCCGTTTGATGAACAAAGGGGTAATACGCTGCTTTACCGTAACGACGTACTCCTTTTCATGGTTGTTTCCTGCTCGCAGGATCTTGTTGACAATATCCCCGTCATTGGTCAGGAAAATTAACCCCTGCGAAGGCTTATCCAGGCGGCCGACCGGAAACAAGCGTTCGGGATGGTTGATATAGGAAATGATGTTTTTAGGTTCCCGCAGATCGGTGCTACAAACGATACCCCGGGGCTTGTTAAAAGCGAGATAAATGGTGCGGGGCTTTTCCTGAAGTGGCTTTCCGTTGATTTTTACCACATCGCCCTCGAAAACGCGATTACCCAGCTTTGCTGGTTGATCATTGATGGTTACACGCCCTTCTTCAATGAGTTTGTTCGCCTCGCGGCGTGAACAGATGCCCGTATCACTGATGTATTTATTGAGGCTGATAGAATCTTCGTTCGATCTTTCCACGGTGTTTGGATTTCACTTCCGGAAATAACGCCCATTGCCATAGGGCAGGGACCGAAAGCAAAGATAGGCCTACTTACTCTTCCCTGCGAAAAAAACACGCTGGCTACCATAGCCGATGCAAAGAAAACTGATCAGGAAAAGAGGAAAATGAAGATGTGGCAGAAAAAAAGCCGGGTTAAGCCACAACTGTATGCTTAACCAGCCCAATAAAACACATCCTTGCAAGAACAGTAATTGGGGATGAATCGGCGCATTTTTAAAGGTAAACGCCACCGTTATCAGCCCCAGCACGCCATTACAAAGAAAAAGAAATAACCCAGGAATGAAATAATGCGCAAATGGGGTCCCCTTCAAAAAAGCCAGCGGAAGACCAATGCCTCCGCCGGAGGGATCAAGCATAAGCATGGCCCCTCCGGCTATTGCGGAAATACTTTCAAGGGTCAGTAAAATCAGGATTAACGTTCGGGTACTCATCGTGGTATTTTTGTACGTTACTGACTAATTTTTTCCCTAACCAGAAACAGCACGCTATACAGAAGCCTGCGTTTCCTGAACCCCATAGGCGGCCAGGCCTGCGGCATACTTGTTCGTCGGAATTGTAAATAATTGGTACACTCTGCGTTTGGCCCGGATCGCAAAGCATTTCCAGGTATTGCTTATCCTCAGCTGGCTCCACAGCGTTAAGTCTGTCCTGCACCCTGAAAAACTCCGGAGGGATCGAAAAAGGGATAGTTGTAATTGCCTCATAACCTGTGGATTACTGGTTCATTTCACCACCACGGTCATAAGCATTCAATCCCTTTTAAATTGCCTGCTTTTCCCGAAAAAAGCAAGGGTTAAGCAAAACCCCTAATGTTCCTCCCCCTGGTATATCCACATGGGTTCTGTCCTGCCCGCTCTGACAAATCCCATTCGTTGGTAAAAACCCACTGCTTCACTATCCGCAGTCAGTATTTGCATATGAAAGTGGCTATATTTTTCCTGCATCTTTTCCATGATCATCCGGCCTATGCCCTGGCCCTGGTAGGCTGGATGCACCAGCAAATGAGGATAATAAACCACCAAATATCCATCCGAAATAGCATTGCCGATGCCCACCAGACGGTCGCCATCCCAGGCGGATAAGAGTGTATGAGAATGCATCAATGCCTGGTACAACGCGGTAGGTTTTTCCGCCGAACTCCATTGGTTTGCATGGTAAAGATCAAGGATAGCAGCCAGGGGGATTTCCCGGTGATCCGTAAGGGTTATGGTCATGATCATGTCTGTTTTGTATAAGCTCGGCTTAAGGTAAAATGTGGGACTCAACTCTGGAGCAGGTGCAAATTTAGAAAGGGAGTTGTCGCGACAATCATTCCCGCCGGCAAACCACCTGAAATAGCCCAAAATATCCTTATCTTTTGCCGCTTACATCAACTATAACGGCCAAACCATTATGAAGCGTTTACTTTTTCCTGTTTTCCTGTTGGTTCTTTCTACCAGCACCCTGCTGGCGCAGATGGCGCTGCCGCCGGATACCAAGGCAATGACTTACGCATCCACTATTTCCGCTGCCGATTTGCAAGCACAGCTAACCCGTATTGCCTCTACCGAGTTTGAGGGCCGGGAAACCGGTACTCCGGGCCAGCAAAAAGCGGCGGCCTACCTGGCAGATCAGTTCCAGCAATTTGGCCTGCCGCCAATAGGCGAAAATGGTGGTTACCTGCAATCTATTTCTTTTATTGCCCAGAGCTGGGAGGATATTGACCTGAAAGTAAATGGCGAAGAAACCCGGCATTTGTGGGATTTTTACGCTTACCCCCGAACCAATGTCAGCCAACAGGGAACCTTTACCGAAGCACTATTTCTCGGTTTTGGCATTGATGATAAAGCCTACAGCGATTATCACAAAGCCGATGTCAATGGCAAATTACTACTTATCTATGATGGTGAACCCATGGATTCATCGGGTAAGTCACGGCTGACCGGAACAACTACACCTTCCTCCTGGTCGACCGACTGGCGTCAGAAATTACGGGTAGCCCGTGCCAAAGGTGCCGCTGGTGTAATCATCATCGATCGAAACTTCAAGGTTAATGTTCAGGATGCCCGTAAGGAAATTCTCAACAGCCGTATGGATATCGGAAAAAGTGAAAACCCTCAGGATAATTACGTAAACAACTGGTTTATCAGTAGTGAATTAGCCCGCAAAATACTCGGTAACCAGGTCGATGCCGTCGTTGCTGCCCGCGATGCCGCTTTCCGGAAGGGTAAGCTGCGCCCGGTAAGCCTGAAATGCCAGATCGATCTGACACAAAAGAAACGCGAGCGCAGCCTGCAAGGGGCTAATGTCCTCGGGTTCATCGAGGGATCTGACCCACAGCTAAAGGAAGAGGTAGTCATTGTTTCTGCCCATTATGACCACCTCGGCAAACGCGGCGATGATATTTACTTTGGGGCTAATGATAATGGCTCGGGAACCTCAACCGTACTGGAAATTGCCCAGGCTTTCGCTCAGGCAAAAGCTGCCGGTGAAGGCCCGCGTCGCAGTGTCCTATGTCTGTTGGTCTCCGGAGAAGAAAAGGGCTTGCTCGGGTCACAATACTATGCCAGCAATCCGATCTTCCCCCTTGCTAATACAGTCGTTGATGTAAACGTGGACATGGTGGGCCGCATTGATGACAAGCACGCCGACAACCCCAATTACATTTATGTCATCGGCGCTGACCGGCTCAGTAGCGAACTGCACGCCATCAACGAAAATGTCAACGCTACCTACACCCAATTGGAATTGGATTACACGTATAATGACGAAAAAGATCCTAACCGCTATTACTACCGTTCCGATCATTACAACTTTGCCCGCAAGGGTATTCCGGCCATTTTCTTTTTTAATGGTACCCATAAGGATTATCACCGCACCAGCGATACAGTTGATAAGATCAACTTTCCATTAATGGAGCGAACCGGCCGGTTGATTTTTCATACGACCTGGGAATTGGCGAATCGCGATCGGCGGATTGTGGTGGATAAACCTATTGCGGAAGAGTAATCGATTGGAGGAATAGAGCTGGTCGTTTTGGCTTGATTTAGGGCAAAAAAAATGCCGGCTCTACCCCCCAGTGGAACCGGCACATAAAAATCCATTCAGGTTTACTTCCTAAATAAAAAGAGGTCGGTGGGCATCGGACCATTGCGTCCCCCCAAATATGGTCTTTTGCCCACCTAAGATCATAGTCCCTTAGTTGAGCAAAGTACACGTGCCGGATTAAACCGCCAGTTCGCGTTATGCCCAAAACAGGTAAACTATTCTATGCGTAGCAAGAATAATTCGTTTCAATCGTGTTGTATGGAAATGGTATGTAGAAAGGAAACAAAGACCCCGAAAGCCTTTGGAAAAGAAAATAGATTTGCCTCAAATGCATTTCAAAGATAGGGGTTTTCCGAAAAAGGCCAAATTTTTGGCCAACATAATTTTCAGCGGGGTAAGCGGAGGGTTTTACCAAGAAAGCGGCGCGTGTCAAAATGGCAGTATTAACAGGCGTGGCACAGGCTTTGCAAGAGATATGGCAAACCAAAAATGACAGTCTATGCAACGCGGTAGCATTTCGGTACAAACCGAAAATATTTTTCCCATCATTAAGAAGTTCTTGTATTCTGATCACGAGATCTTCCTGCGCGAACTCGTTTCTAACGCTGTTGATGCCACGGTGAAATTGCAAACCCTGGCTCGGCGGGGTGAATTCAGCGGAGAGCTTGGTGAAACAACCATTGATATCCTGCTGGATAAAGAGGCCAAGACGCTGACAATCCGCGACCGGGGTATCGGAATGTCGGAAGACGAAGTACAAAAATATCTCAACCAGGTGGCCTTTTCCAGTGCCGCAGAGTTTCTGGAAAAGTATAAGGATGACGCCAATATCATTGGCCATTTCGGATTAGGATTCTATTCCGCTTTCATGGTTGCCCGTAAAGTCGAAGTAATCACGCATTCCTACCGCCCCGACTCACAGGGTGTTACCTGGTCGTGTGAAGGAAACCCGGAATACACCATTACCGAAAACGACAAGGCCGATCGCGGCACAGATATCATCCTCCACATCGCCGAGGATAGTCTCGAGTTCCTGGAGCAGGAGCGTATCGAAGGTCTGCTGGAAAAGTATTGTAAGTTTTTGCCGGTAGCGATCCGCTTTGGCAAAAAATCAGAATCCGTCACCGAAGGGGAAGGCGAAGAGGCTAAAACGACTACCGTTGAGGTCGATAATATTATCAACAACCCTGCGCCGGCCTGGAAAAAAGCACCCACGGATCTGACGGACGAAGACTACCGGGCCTTTTACCGGGAGTTGTACCCCTACAGCTTTGAAGCGCCCTTATTCTGGATTCACCTCAATATTGACTATCCTTTCAACCTGACGGGGATTCTGTATTTCCCACACCTGGGGAACGGATTGGAGCTGCAACGAAATAAGATCCAGTTGTATTCCAATCAGGTGTACGTAACGGATAACGTCAAGGATATCGTTCCGGAATTCCTGACCCTGCTCCACGGGGTTATCGACTCCCCGGATATTCCGCTGAACGTTTCCCGTAGCTACCTCCAATCGGATGGCAACGTCAAGAAAATTACCAGCCATATTACCAAAAAAGTAGCCGACAAGCTGGCCGAGCTCTTCAAAAACGACCGCGAAGGCTTCCAGGAAAAATGGAACGACCTCGGCGTATTTGTCAAATATGGTATGCTGTCTGACGAAAAATTCCACGATCGGGCTCTGCCTTTTGCCTTGGTGAAAAACACCAGGAATGAGTACGAACCTATCGAGGCTTATATTGAAAAGGTCAAGGCTGCCCAAACGGACAAGCACAACAAGGTGGTTCTCCTTTACGCCAATCAGGAAGAACAACAATACAGCCAGATTCAGGCCTGCGTGAATACGGGATACGATGTGCTGCTGATGGACCAGGTTATTGACAACCACTACATGCAGCACCTGGAGTATAAGCTCGGCAATATCACCTTCGTCAGGGTCGACTCAGATACCGTTGACAACCTGGTGCAAAAAGACGAAAAGAAGGAATCCGTACTGAGCGAAGAGCAGGAAAAGCAGGTGAACGAGTGGTTCAGCGCCGTAACCACCGGCGGTCACGTCCAGCTCAAACCCCTTTCGCCGAATGATATGCCGGTAACGATTACCCGCCCTGAATTCATGCGCCGTATGAAGGAAATGCAGGCTATGCAAGGTGTGCGGATGGACCAGTTTCCCGAAACATTCAATGTGGTGGTCAATACCAACCACCCACTGATCGCACAGCGCCTTTTCCAGGAAACCGATGCTGAGCAGCGCCAAACGACCATTCAGTATCTCTACCAGCTCGCTATGCTGGAAAGTGGTATGCTGAAAGGTGCCGATCTCAATGCTTTTGTGCAGCGGAGTCTGGGGAATATCTAACTCGATCAAAGGTTAGCATAAATTAAAAGCCGGGCCAGGGATTTTCCTGGTCCGGCTTTTTTTGTGGACCCTTATCTATTCCCAGGATGTTAAACTGACAGGCGCCTTGCGCGGTGCCTGTCAGTTATTGCTGGGGATTACCCGACCATACCTCCCATAATATGCCAGATAATAATTAACCCGGAGTAGACTCCTCTTTTTACCCTAAAAATCAACCCCCAACGCGATATGTAACCGCGGCTTCTGAATTTGCCGCGTCTCGATACCCCAGGCATAATCGGCCCGGATGAAGTAGCCGAACAGCATAGTGCGGGCACCGATGCCATAGCCAGCGACGATGGGGTCTCGGAAGTAATTCACCGTTACTGTGATGACATTGCCATCTTCGAACACCGAGGTGTTGAGCGGATTGTCCTCGCGATAAGGATCTTTGCCAGTCCAGGCGCTGCCTACGTCAAAGAAACCGACCAGCTGGAAATTGCGCAATAGCTGCGACTGCAGCCTGCGGGAAATATAGCGGAATACCGGCACCCGCAGTTCAGCATTACCGAGCAGGTAGGTATTCCCGTTGCGGGTATTGAATGGAAAACCGCGCATATTGGCGGCCAGCGTTTGGAAAGCATACTCTCCTGGTGGAACTGGAATATTGTCGTTGCGCTCGGGGAATAGCCAGTTGTCGACACCGCCAAGGAAATATAAAATCTTCTGGTTGCCGAAAGAACTGGATCCGGCAAGGCGGGTAGCCAATACCGAATGCCGGAGAATGGGTTGGTAAAAACGTGCATCCACCCCAATCACACCTAAATATCCATTATCAAACTGGAAACCTCCTCCGGTAGCGGCATTGCCAAAGGAAAAGCTTTTCATCATTTCAGCATAGACCTTGTAGCGGGCGCCATTGCGCAGGTTGAGGGCTATTTCTTTGGAGTTGTCAAAAACGTACTCCAGCCGCAGACCTACCCGCTGTTGGTTATCAACGGGCTGATTGTAGGTCGCCCGGTCGGTGGCCAGCTGCGTTTCCTGGTCCCGGCGAATAGTAGCCGTTGCCCGTAAGCTCCGGAAAACGTCCAGGGGATAGCGCACATTGAACTGCCCGAGCATGATGTTATAGCGTGAACGCCGGGGTACCAGCGTTGGGCTATCTTGATTAAACCGCTGGTTCTTCATATACAGTGCGAAACGCTTATCCAGTCGGTGTTTGCGGTTGTTGTACAAGAAGAAATACTCAGCGCCATTGAAGGTAGTGGGTACCCGGATGCCCCCCTCAAATTCATAGTCTTCAAACAGATCTTTAACATTGGCTTTTAACAAGATTCCTGGCGGAGGAACATTAAAGCCGTCCGGATTCGCCGCAAACTGATCCAGCCCTTCAAAAAGAAGGCTGTTGTCCATTTGGGTGACCACATAGTCGGTATGGAATTGCGAGCGGTAGGGCGTCAGCCGGGTTGGCCGCAACTTATACACGGGCCTCACTACTCCTTCCCTGACCGGAATATTCAAATTGGCCACGGGCGGAACAAGGCTAATATTTTCTGGTAGCTCAGTGGCTTTTTCTTCTTTAACGGCAGCCGCTTTAACTAAGGCTGAATCCGGATTACCAAACTCGCTTTGAAATAAAAACCCAGGGTTCATTTCCTCCTCTACCTGTAGTGAGGGGTCGGTTTGTGTCGGTTGCAGAACGATGGGTGCTGCATTGTTCCCCAGAGAATCCTTTGGAGCAAGGACTCGCTGGACCTCATTGACCATGTCCCGGCGCCGCTGTTGAAAACCGGTCGGCCGTTGCCGCAGTGAAGTATCCGGCTGCATGCGCTGTACGTACACCAGGTTTTTACCCTCCCGGGGCACCAACTCAACTAATTTTCCTGCGCGGGAAGCGCTATGCTGGTACTGAATATTCCGGTCGTAATTACTATTAAAATAGGTAATGGCCCGTTGCCGGATAATGGGTTCCAAATACATGGTATCAACCAGGGCGGTATCCAGCTCAGCCAGCGAGGAATCTGCGTGTAAGGTGAGTTGTGTCCCATCTTCCAGAACAATATGACGCTCGTAGTGATGCACGAAATCTTCCAGATAACCCATCTCGCGGTTGAAAATGCCACTCCGGTCACTCACATAGGCAAAATGCGAACTGTCCACCGCTACCGGATAACGCTCATCGGCCAGCGGGGTATTGGTTATACGCACCAGTTCGGAGAGATCCCGGTCAATATTGTAGTAGAATATATCAAAGGGCTGCAATGGCAGGATAGTATCCCGCCGCATAGGCCGGATTAGTGTGTCCGTCCGGTTTGAGGCAAAGATGATGCCCTTGTTGCCGTCCAGGGTAACCGCACTGGCGTGCAGATCATCATAGAAATCATTGGTTATCCGCTGGCTCTGGCGCGTCCGGGGGAAATAGAGATAAATATCCGACTGCCCACTAACATCAGCGGCAAAAACCAGGGTGAACGGATCAACAAAATCCATGCTGTAAATCCGCTGGTATTGTTCTGACATCAGCTCGCGGGTTGTCTTTCCCGTATAGATATCATAGGTTAAGAAAAAAAGATTATCCCGGTGCTCATAAATAATGCTGAGCTGGTTCCCGTTGGGGTTCCAGGCGAAGAGCGGATAGTTTAAATCAGCTTGCTGAAAGACATTCTTGGTTCCTGACCGGAAGATTTTTTTCCGGCTACCCCGGGTTAGATCCTGAAGATAAAGCCGGGTTTTTCCCTGGTTATTGATCGAATAGGCCAATTGAATACCATCCGGGCTTATCTTCTGCATGGGTACCGGGTACTGCCGGCGATTTTTGACCACGAGCGGCTCCCCTTGAGGAGCCTTACGGGTTAGGGTTTCTTCCCGGTAGCGTTGCCGGAAATAGTCTTCCCATTCCATTACAACCGTCTCGAATGATTTCCCCAGCACGTACTGAAACCCACTTTCCACACTGCGGTTAATACGGGTGAGGTAAAGCAGATTAGAAACTGTTGTTCGGTTTTCCGTCTCGCTGATGTAATACCAGAGTGATTGTCCGGCCAACCGGGGATTTTCTTCAGAAAGACGATCAAAGTCCCGGAATTTTTCCCGTAGCATCAGATCACGCAAAGCGTTATCCTGAGCCGTATTCCAGGGTTCGCCAATATAGGCTACCAGACCATCGGTGAACCAAGCTGGCAGGTTAAGGAGCACAGCATTTTGTACAATTTCCTGCAGATTTGAACCAAATAACATGGTATTCAAATATACCGAAGCAATGCCCTCCCGAATTTGGCGCCGCAGGTCATTATGATTGCCGTTGTAATACACAAAAACACTATTACCAACAATCTTCGTTTGGCCACCAGTATTGCCAAACACCTCTTCGGTACCAATATTACTTTGCTTGATATCGGTTAAATCCGCGTATACTACGATCTGGACCTTTTCATTGATCCGGTGTTCCAGGATGCCTTGAATTTCTTCAAAATCATACTCGGCTATTTGAACAGCAGCTTCGCCGACGTTGCGCGAACGCCCGTACCAGTAAACGATAAAATTATCGCTCTCATACTGCGACCACTCATCAAAGTCGCGGTGATATTGCACTCGGTTCTTGCCAAATTCAACTTGTACCCCCTGGGCCATGAGGGTGCTGCATCCAATCAGCAGGGGTAAGAGGATATATAGGCCTTTTCGCATATTGTGCTTTGATTTTGAACAGGTCGGAAGAATAGGTTTGAACCACACCTCCCGGCTATTTTTTTGGCAGATCGTTCTCGTCCTACGCCTGGATTAAGCTATTTTTGCTTTTATCCACGCAAAACGGAATCCTTGCCTGGTAACAAGAAAATAATTTAGCGCTTTTCCTGCGCAACTCCAATGATTAAATCAAAAAAGGATGGCCATTGTTGTCGGGCTTACATTCAATGTTTTTCAGGAAAATACGTATCTGGTCTACGATGCCAGCGGTGAGTGTGTCATTTTCGACCCCGGATGCAGTAATCTGGCAGAGAAACAACAGTTGGTCAGTACTATCTCACGCCTGCAGTTGCGCCCGGTTCGGCTGATTAATACGCATGCACACATTGATCACATTTTAGGAAATCGCTTTGTTGCCGACACTTATGGCCTGGAGCTGGAAATCCATGCTGACGAAGTAAATATGCTGCGGCAAGCCAGCCAAGTGGCTGCTTTCTACGGCATCGAATATCCGGAAGTCTCTCCTGAACCTGGGCGGTTTATTACCAGTGGCGACCTGATCACCTTCGGAGAAACATCCCTGGAGGCGCGTTATACCCCGGGTCATTCACCCGCCAGCTTATCCTTTTACTGTCCGGACAGTGGGTTCGTTATTGCCGGTGATGTGCTTTTTCGGGATAGTATTGGTCGTACCGATTTGCCGGGGGGAAATGAGGCCCTGTTGCTGAAGAGCATTCGGGAGCAGCTTTTCATCCTTCCTGATGAAGTAGTCGTCTACCCTGGCCATGGCCCAAAAACCACGATTGGCTACGAACGCCAACACAATCCCTTTTTCTGATATTTCGCACACCGAGCCTATGTTTAATGTTGAGATAAAAGCTTTCTGTACGCAATTGGACCGGTTGCGGGAAATCCTGCTGGCTCAGCCCGGCGTTAGGGTTGTCGGTACCGACCACCAAACCGATACGTATTTCAAAGTGCCCTCCGGGCGAATGAAACTACGGCAGGGGCCCATTGAGAATGCTTTGATCTTTTACCAACGTTCAAATCAGGCGGCGGCTAAACGGGCCGATGTCTGGCTGCATACAGTTGCTCCTGCAGAAAGTCAAACCTTGCGCCAATTACTGCAAGCCTCCCTGGGCATCCTGGTCGTTGTCGATAAAAAACGGGAAATATTTTTCATCGACAACGTGAAGTTCCACCTTGACAGGGTCACTGAACTGGGCACTTTCGTAGAGATTGAAGCGATTGACCGCGAGGGATCCATCGGCGAAGAACGGCTGCGCGAACAATGCCTGCATTACCAGGACTTACTGGGTATTGTTCCCACTGACCTGCTGACACATTCCTACAGCGACCTTTTACTTGAGCGCTCCGCCTGATGGGTAAGCCAATTACAGATCTGGCTACCCTGGCTATCGGGTTTGGCCTGCCCGCTGAGGGACTCAACTTCCAAGCGTTGGGTGGTGGTCATATTAATGACACCTGGCTTGTCGGAAGTTCGGAAGGGTCCAAAATCGTTCTGCAACGGATAAATACAACCGTTTTCAGGCATCCTGAGCAGGTGGTAGCCAATCACCTGCGAGTCTTTGAACACCTGCAAACACAACCAACCGGCCTTGCCTTGCTTGCTCCCCGGGCCTGGCAGAACGGAGCCTTTTACACCTACGATCCTGCCGGTCATTTTTGGCGGGCTTGTGATTTTATTCCCCAAACATTTGGCTGTGAGCAAGCGGAATCATTGGATCAGATCTCAGCCACTGGTCAGGTATTTGGTCGTTTCCTGCGGGGACTGATTACACTAAGCCCAGTCGACGTTTTTACAACTATTCCTCATTTTCACAATGCCATTCGCCGCAGTCGGGCATTGGCTGATGCCGCGTTCCAGGGCTTACCCCAACGCTGCCGGGAGGCAGCACCTGAGTTGGCTTATATCCGGGCGGAGCAATCCCTCTTTGTTTTCCTAACCCGCCTGCCCCTTCCCGAACGGGTCGTTCACAATGATGCCAAAATAGCCAATGTGCTTTTTTCCCAGGACTCCCGCCAGCCCTGTGCCGTTATCGATTGGGATACGATTATGCCTGGTTCTATCCTTTGTGATTTTGGGGATATGGTTCGCAGCCTGGTAACAACTGCCGCTGAAGACGAGCCCGACCCTGCGAAAATTCACCTGGATGAAGAGCGGTTTGCTGCGTTGGTGAAGGGCTTTATCCCCGAAATGCGCGATGCCCTGGCCCCCGTTGAAGGCAAGCATTTGCTCTTGGGAGCACACTGGATTATTCTCGAACAAGCGATTCGCTTTCTGGCCGACTACCTGCTTGGAGACCCCTACTACAAAACCGCCTATGCGGACCATAACCTGGTTCGGGCGCGCAATCAATTATGCCTCTATCGGGAGTTGCGCAGCAAGGCACCCGTATTACAACGAATACTTGATGCAGTCTAATTCCTGCTATCAGGCAGGGTTTTAGAGTCCTATATTTTGCAAAATAGTATCTTTACTCAGGAACCCTTTTGGGTTGCTTTCTTACTCCCTGGCTAATTCGGTCGGGGGAAAAGTGTTTATTTTTCACTTGCGAATGCTAGCAACGACATGACCCAGGAAGACCACAACGAAATAAATCCCGATCAGGAAAACAACCACCCCGCGGAAGTCAACCCTAAAGAAGAAATCTGGGGACGTAACCGGCTGGACGTAGGTCCCGTTGCCGCTGGCATGGAGCGCATCAAAGCCGAGATCGGCAAAGTCATTGTCGGACAGGATGACCTGATCGAATTATTGGCGGCTGCCCTGTTTGCGGGTGGCCATGTTTTGCTGGAAGGTGTTCCGGGTATTGCCAAAACCTTAACGGCCAAATTACTGGCGCAAACCCTCCAGGCTGATTTCAGTCGCATTCAGTTTACGCCAGATCTCATGCCGAGTGACGTCATTGGCACTACGGTTTTTAACCAAAAAACCAGCGAGTTTTCGTTTAACCCCGGACCGGTATTCGCCAACCTTATCTTGATCGATGAGATCAACCGCGCTCCCGCTAAAACCCAGGCCGCCCTGTTTGAAGTGATGGAAGAATACCAGGTTACGGTCGATGGTGTTACCTACCCCCTGGAGTTTCCTTTCTTTGTCATGGCGACCCAAAACCCCATTGAACAGGAAGGGACCTATAAACTTCCTGAAGCGCAACTGGACCGCTTTTTGGTCAAAATCATCCTGCGTTATCCTGCGTTGGACGAGGAAAAAGCTATTCTCCGCCGCTTTCGCGAAGATTTCACGCAGGAGGTTCGGCATACCGTACAATCGGTTTTCGCAGCAGCGGATTTACGGCAAGCCCGGGCGCTGGTTCAGCAGGTGTTTATTGAAGAGGTATTACTGGATTATATCGCCACCTTGATTCACGCTACCCGCAGTCATGCCGATTTATACCTCGGCGCTTCCCCGCGGGCTTCGCTGGCTATCCTCAAGATGAGTAAAGCCATTGCCGCGCTGCGGGGTCGTGATTTTGTCACACCCGAAGATATCCGGCATGTTGCTTTTCCCGTACTTAACCACCGGATTATCCTGCAGCCCGAACGAGAAATGGAAGGCCTGGATCCTGTTGATGTGATCAACGATATTATTCAGAAAATTGATTTGCCGAGGTAGATCGGTATTGATCTTCCGTGGGTACTGTTCATCTTTTAACCGCCAGCCCTTGTGTATTTGACGAATCGCTTTTTTAGTGCTTTAGCAGGGTTAATCTGCTTTTTTGTGCTGGCGTTTTTTGTACCCAGCCTGCTATCGCTAAGTATTGCCCTGGCGATGGGTTTATTACTTGTCACACTCTGGGATGTCTGGCGTCTTTACCGGCCGGATATTACCCTAACCTGTGTTCGCCGCCTGCCAAGGCTATTCAACCTCGGCGATGCCAATGTGGTGCGCCTTGAGTTGCAGAATACCAGTCCGCTAAAATTACAACTCACCCTCATTGAAGAACTTCCGGTACAACTGCAGATCCGCGATTTTACCCGGGATGCTGTATTAGCCCCTGGTGAGGAACAAACGATCAGGTACGAAGTACGCCCTACTGAAAGAGGAGAATATACATTTGGGGCAACCAATATTTTTATCCGCCAGGTACTTGGCCTGGTCGAACGACGAGTAATAGCAAACCCTTCCGAAATGACCGTCGGGGTTTACCCCTCTATTCTGCAGATGAAGCAGATGGAATTACAGGCGTTCAATCGCACTTCCACGCTGTCGGGAATCAAAAAAATCCGGCGGATCGGCCACAGTTATGAATTTGAGCAAATAAAAAATTACGTGCGGGGTGACGACTACCGCTCCATCAACTGGAAAGCAACCAGTCGACGGGGTAACCTGATGGTAAATCAATATGAGGACGAACGAGCACAACAAGTTTACTGCCTCCTCGATAAGAGCCGCTCCATGCGACTTCCTTTTGCCGGACTAAGCCTGATGGATTATTCTATCAATTCAATTTTAGCCCTGAGTAATATCGTGCTGGGTAAATACGATCGGGCCGGGCTCATTTCTTTTTCTGATAAACTGGGAGCTATTATTAAAGCTGATAGCCGCCCGCAGCAACTGCAAAAAATACTTACGGCCCTTTACAAGGAAAAAGAACGCCCCCTCGAAGCGAATTACGAACTCCTCTACTTTGCCGCCCGCAAATTAATCACGGGCCGAAGCCTCCTGCTACTGTTTACCAACTTTGAAAGCGCCTATGCACTGGAAAGAGTTCTCCCGGTTTTGCGCCGCATCAACCGCATTCACCTGCTTGTCGTGGTATTTTTTGAAAACAGTGAAATCCGCCAGTTTGCCGAAACCCCACCCACCAACCTCGAAGGCGTTTATGAACAAACCACAGCCCGGAAATTTCTCGCCGAAAAAGAGCAGTTGGTACAAAAATTATCGCAATACGGCATTCAGGCTATCCTTACCAAACCCGAAGAACTCTCCATCAATACCATTAATAAATACCTGGAATTAAAATCGCGGGGATTGATTTGAGGTGAGCGGGATTTGTGACTGGTGACTAGTTGCTGGTTGCTGGTGTGATGTGTTGATGCCAAAATAATGTTGACCGTTAAGCATTTTCTTACCCGCCGAAACCTTCGGTGCAGGAGGGTTACCCGCCAGTAGCCTGGCGTAGGCAGGCTGGCCAACTAGTTGGAGATACTGCCAACTGCATACTGCCGACTGGTTTTTTACCCGCCGTTACTTAGCGTAGGTGGGTCTAGCCCTTTACTCCTCATCCAGTGCTGCCGGGTGCCAGAAGAGATCCTTAAAGGCCACCACTTGGTTATCAACTATTCGCACCCCTTCCTGTTCCAGCATTTCCTGCATCATTGTCGGTGTTGGAAAATGGACGCGCCCGCTTAGCTCGCCTTTGCGATTGACAACCCGGTGTGCCGGTACATCGTGCCCGCCAAAAGACTGGTGCAAGGCCCAACCTACCATCCGGGCCGAACCTAGTGCTAAATAATCAGCAATAGCCCCATACGTTGTAACCCGTCCCCGGGGTACTTGCCGGGTTACGGCATAAACCAAATCGTAATAGGTGGGTTCTTCTTTCACCACTCCTGCTTTTCAGGGGAAGCTAAACATTTTTTACCTTTGCCGCAAATGAATCCGCATGCTCCGCACCAAGGTCAAAGCCAGCGCTATAACCAACCTAACTGATGCCCGTTATTTTGCCGCCTGGGAAGTAGAATGGCTCGGCTTTACTTTTGCCAGCGAGTCCGAAAACTTCATCGACCCCCGGCAAGTTCATGCCATTAAAGAGTGGGTCGACGGGCCCCTGATTGTCGGTGAGTTTAACCTGGCAACGGCAGCTGAAATCACCGAGCTGGTTAATGATTTACAACTCGATGCCATCCAGGCCGGCGTGTTTACTGAATTGAACACCCTGATCGAGCTGAACAACCTGGTTCCCGTGATCAAGGAATGGATTATTGAGCCCAACAGCTCCCCGGAAGAGCTCCTGGCTACCTTCAGTGATTTTGCCCCTTACACCCAGTATTTTCTGTTGAATTTTGCAAAAAACGGTATTACCTGGCCCGACATACTGGCCGGTAAATGTCTTTCTCCAGCCTGGCTTCAGGAGGTGTGTGCCAACTATCCTGTACTCCTGCAAATGGATGGCTCCGCCCAGATGATTGAGACGCTGCTGCGCGACCTGCAACCTGCCGGAATCAGTGTCCAAGGTGGTGAAGAAGAAAAAGTAGGCTTCAAGTCGTTCGACGAACTCGATGCGCTTTTTGAAACCCTGGAAACATTAGATTGAAGTTAACGCCCGGTTGGGGTTTCTCTCTCGCGAAGCTTTTTCAGGTAGTCCTTCTCCCCGAGTGCGGGCAGGGTTGGCGACAGTCGCGGCTGACAAAACTCAAGGCCAGCGAAGAATGTATTGGCTTCTTCCAGGTACTGCTTACGCTGGGGATTCTCCGGCCAGTCGTGTTTTTGGTCATTTATCCAATAAACCGGATTATCGCCATCCGGCAACAAGCGCAGTTCGTCCCCGGGTAACAGGCGAAGTTGGATTAACTCCCGGGCACCCACTTCCACAATGACTTCCAATGGCTTTTCCGAAAACCGGTATTTAAATTCACGCACACCATTCGCATTGCTGTATAACAAGGTAATAGCCGTTCCCCGCAGTTGTTCATGAACCTCCAGTGTTTGGATTTCAGCAGGGATAGCAGGAGCCAGTTTAATCATGTTCCCGGGAATGCGCAAAGCTTGAAAACCCAAAAAACAGGCATGCCAAACCCGCAGGAATTCAGCATTCGACCAGGCCTGAAGAAAGGTTCCAGTAAACCGAATTCCCTTAGCTCCCGATAAGGGTAAGGCATCCGTATTTTCCGGTAAACCGCCAATACTTCCCTCCTTCACCGCCATCCGGCTCATGTTTTTAAATAACTCATAGGCTAGCTCTACCTGGCCTGCTTCAATCATACGCTGCATGGCGATACCGTTGTTCCACACCCAAACCGTACCATTGTGATAGGCGGCGTCTTTGTGGTAGAAAGCCGGATTTTCGTGGTATGGGTGAAAGCGAGAATTATCCTGGCTCAAGGAAGCCACTCCCCAGGGATAAACCAGTTTAGACCATACTTCTCGGGTGACGGACCAGCAAAAGCGTGGGTCCGTGGAAAAAAGATCGAGTGCAAATAATTGGTTGGGGCGCATGGTGAAATCCGGCGTACCATCTGCGAACAACCGGTCCGCCAGGTAAGGATAACGGGGGTCCCTGAAATCAGTAATGACCCGGGCTGAAACCTGTCCCGCCCGCTGCCGCCAATCATCCGCCAGTTTACCTTCCCCCAGGATCCGCGCCATCCGTGCACCCGCTTGCAACTGCCCGTACCAGAGCGCCTGAATATCATTTGCCCGGTTACCCCTTGGTGACCAGGGGAGTTTTTCCTCCATCGGTAAATCCGCCTCGATGCGGGCATCCATCCAGGTGTCCGCATCATCATGGGTTAAATATCCCTGACCGTCCACCCAGTAACGTAAAGAACCTTCAATGGAGCGACGAACGGCGGGAAACAGCTCCCGCAACAAAGTGGTATCTCCCGTATACTCAAGATACTGTTCCAGGGCTAACACAAACCGGGGCGTACCATCGGTCGTGTTGTAAATAATATCATCCGGTCGCAACCGGTTGGGAATCCGACCGTAGTTCGGTGAACTGGCATCCGTGTTTTGGTATTGGGCAAAATCCCGAAGAATCTGCCGGGCTACGGTAAACTGTCCGGTAGCCAAACAAGCACCCGGTAAGGTGATGAAGATATCGCGCCCCCAGTAATCATTAAACCAGGGCAATCCGGCATAGATCCCGTACCCGGTTTGCTGCATAATCAACTGATCGGTAGTCAGCGTTACCCAGCGAACAGCCTGTGTGAGCAGAGAATCAGCAGCAGCGAAAAAATGCGCCCCTTTAATGAGACCTGCCATCCGGTCTTGCCGGGCTTTCGCCCAGTCTACCTCTGAGCGCCGGGCTTCCTGGAGTCGTATCTTTACAGCAGCACGGCTGCTGTCCAGCACAATCAAAAACCCACCACCGGCGGCTGAACTCGTCAGGTAAACGGCGTTGGCCTTTTGGGTAAACGCCACCGGCACTGAAGCGATGCGGGCTGCTACACCCAGACTAAGCTCAGGGTAGTCGCGGTGCCGATAGTAAAAAATTTCTTTTTCTGTGGTATCGGCCGAAAGGGCTTCGCCTAGCAGGGTCATAGCAAGAGTGGTTACATCCTCTTTAGCATCCAGTGCTACCGACAGGACGTGCTGGTGATCGAAGAGGCGAAAATCTTCTGTGAGCACTGGATATTCCCGGCGTAACAGGTGAGGGTATACCGTTGCCCGGGCCTTGCTGCGGTCCAGCGGTTGACCATTGACCAATAGCTGGTAGTCACTGAAAATACGGCGGGTGCGCACATTCCATCCCGAAAAATAATCCGGATTACTCGACGCATGCGTACGGCCGTAGTAATAGGCATCTTCTTTATCGGTAAAAGAATACTCCCGCCCACCGCTGGTATCTGAGGCCACTTCAATCCCCAAGCCCAATAGCAGCGGGTCCGCCGGAGGGAAAACCCGGGCACTGCGGTCGCAACTCCAGCTGAAAAGCACTACCCAAATGATAACCGTCCATTTATTGAAACTCCCTTGCATAGAAACCCTTTCTTATTTGTTACTCACCCGCACCTGTACGGTTTGCCGGGCTACCCAACCCTGGAAAATGCGATCACCTTTTTTCCCAGAAACCCCTCCCATGACTGACTAGATGCGCATGTCGGCGCATATCCCATGGTGAAGCCCCGAACGATTTTTTTCTACAAGAACCTCCACCAACCATTTCACGAATATCAATTGTGGAATGTTATTGGCTTGAGATCACCATTGGGTGTTATTATCATATATTCTTTATTCGACCTGGCCTCTTTTTCCCGGTTTATTTTAAGCTTAAGTTCGTACATCACTTGAATAACGGGCTCTACAATAATAGGGTTAATGATAAAGTCAAATGCTTTGTCATTAACGGGTTGGTAATATACAGTGACTGACTTATCGGTCTGGTTGCTGTTGGTAAATTTGCGCTGACTCAACGATGACGAAGAGTAGGCCTGGTAAGACTTGTACATTTCGACAGGATAAACAACCCGGTAATCATCTGCGATTTGCTTTTCGTACGCAGCTAGCTCAGTATTCAATATTTCCTGGTAATTGGTCATTTTTTCGAACAGCATCTTCCTTGCCTTTTGCATCAGTTCTGTTTTGGTCTGCTCCATCAGGCTTGAAAAATAATCGACCCTGATGAGGTCATATATTTCTGCATTTGTACAAGTGGTAATGAGCTCGTTTAAAAAAAGTGGATCGTTGAATTTGACATGAAGGTTCTTCTTTAATTCAAACCCTGCTGGAATCTCGTTGTATGTTTTCTTACTGAAAACTTTCTTCTCCATCTCAAATTCATATACCGGAACAAAAGAAACCATATCTACATATGTTTCTACTCCGGGTTTATTGGCCATACTCATTTGTACATCGTTAAGCCGGGTATTTATCAACTCGTTAGCTTCGGCTGCAGTTTTTCCTACCTGAGTTACACTAAACATAGCTACATAAGTATCCGCTTTAATATTTGCCAACCCTTTAATACTGATGATTATATCTGAATTTCCACTGAATTCAGCAATGCTGACCTGATCCGGATACTGGGACTTATTTTGATAATTAACATTTCCTGATACCTGAGCAATACTGCGATCACTTACCCAGATAGTTAACATGACAATAAGCAGTTGGATTTTATGCATGGCTGTTCCTTTTGGGGAAATAAGGTTTATAATTTTAAGGTAGCCGAGCAATATCAGTCCACTTACACAATTGCTATTGCCTTGATGAGGCCTCCCAACGATAAGCCGGCGTAAATTATAAGTAGTGGGGCAGTGAAGTTGCGTTTAGATTCTCTTCATATTTCCCAGTAACTCCAATACCCGAATATCCATTTCATCCGCCGTGGCTTGGGAAATTTGGCGATCCTCTTTGAAGAAAAGGCGGTTATCATCGGGGCCGTAAGGAACCAATAGGCTTACTTTATAACTTTCTCCACCCAGCATAAAGAAATAGTAGATGCCCCGTCCGCTTGTTTCGCCTGTTTCATCAGCAATGACTTTCTGGATACCCCCTGGAAACTGAGCTAGCTTAGCGCTTGGCTCAACAGTTTGCAGGGTAACGTTATCAAAGCCCAGTAGAGCCCGTGCGGAAGCAAGCTCACCCAGCGCATTCATAGCGGGATCCCCCTGTACCTTTTCCAGCATAACACACGGATAAGAACTCCCCAGTTTATCACAACGCCCTATCACATAGGCCTTTTCACCTTCGCTGTAGGCTGCAGTTACATGCCCCCGCACCAATAAGGTAAGATTAATTTTGGGCAGTCGTAGCGGTCTTAATATGCTTTGGTATCCAGGTTCATCAAAAATCTCGTTACCAATAACCGCAAAATCCTCATTGATAAAAATCACATCTACCAGCAGACATTGCTCTCCGTTGAAAAAGGCCTGGACCTTCCGAATAACATTTTCCTTAACCTTATCCACTGTTAGAGTAGCATCATAGAAGGTCCATCCCAAGTACATTGTTGTACTCTTCTGCGTGAGAGGCCTGAATTTAGAGCCATCATAATTAGCAGCATACCGTTCCATAATATTATAAAAAGTATCTGCCCGCATACACCCCCAATCCTTGTAGTAATGCATAGTGCCAATAATCCTGCCATCCCCTGCTTTCTGTTCATAACTGTACAGCAAATATTCGGATGATTGCTGGTTTTTTGCTTTTGACACAATTGCGTCTTCAAAAAAAGGAATACTGAGACCTAATTCGGCAAATTCATACCGTTTTAAACCATTCCCTGCCGTAGCGACCAGAGGAAGCAACACCATCGTGAGGATAAAGAAGATGTTTCTCAAAGTTGTTTTAGATTTTGGTTCTTGAAATGGTCTGCAATTGTTATAATTCAGTAAAGTTGTATACCCATTGCACTTGGTGCCGGCTCTTCCCTGCCATTTGGCATTCCCACCAGATGTCAAATACTGGATACTCAAGAACAACTTCTGGAAAAGTGACAAAGGCTGGCCCGGGCTTGCGGCACTTCCTTTTCATACTACCAAGGGCGTTGTTGCATGAATCGGATCGAAGGGTCAAAATAAAAAGATGAGTCGGAGTTGTATTTTTGGTTTACCAATACTAAAAACGCAACCGACCGACTCATGTCAAAAGTAGCAAAGTATCCTGACAACACGGCTAAAGATCGTTATCAAATTCGCAACTGGTCTTCCTACAATAACGCCTTGAAAAATCGGGGCAGTTTGACTTTATGGATAGCTGAAGACTGTGCCGAGTGGTGGTATGATGACGGTCCTGTTCAACGAGGTGCCCAATACGAATATTCCGATAAGTGCATAGAATGCTTGCTGATGTTAAAAGTTGTATTCCGATTGCCTTATCGTCAGACGCAGGGTTTTGCCGAGTCTATACTAGCGTTGCTAGGAATAGAAGTAGCCACGCCAAGCTATAGCCAGCTTAATCGTCGGGCACGGGATTTGGCTATTACCTTAGATGTGCCGCCTAGTGATTCTATCCACTTGGTTGCGGATAGTACGGGGCTAAAAGTGTTTGGTGAAGGCGAGTGGAAAGTGCGTAAACATGGTTATTCTAAACGTAGAACCTGGCGAAAACTACACCTGGGAGTAGATGAACGTACAGGCATGATTCACGCTGTTTGCCTGACCGAGAATGATGTTGATGATGCAGCACAAGTAAAAGATATGCTCGATCAAGTTGAAGTTCCGGTAGACACTTTCAGTGGTGATGGGGCTTATGACAAAAGCAAATGCTGGGATGTTTTGACGGAGCAGTTGATCAAACCCAATATTCCACCGCGAGAAGATGCGGTTTATTGGCTGGATGAAAAGGGTAACATGCTGGATCATCCTCGCAATAAAATATTAGCACATATCGACCAGTTTGGTCGAAAGGCCTGGAAACAGCATAGTGGTTATCATCGACGTAGTTTGAGTGAAACGGCCATGTTTCGATTCAAGACCATTTTTGGTAATAACCTTTACTCCAGAGACTTTAAACAACAGCAAACTGAAGCCCAGATAAAAACCAAAGCCCTAAACAAGATGACAGCCCAAGGTATGCCTATTTCCGTCAAGGTCGCTTAATGGAGCGCGGATAGGGATGGTATATCTTTTTGATTCATGCAACAACGCCCTACCAAGTTAAGTTTTTCAACAGAAGCCCGTGCGTTAAATTTATTGGAAAACATTGTCAAAAAGTATTGCCCTTCACCTTGAAAAACCGGGGCTACGTCTGTTTACCGTAGCCCGGGGTAAAAACTTTAATTATCTGAGCCAATACCTAGCAAAATCATCCTTTACCCTCTGTACCATTATCCATTTTCCCCACCTCGGGGGTAACCTCCTGAATACTGGGTGCCCGCCAGCGTTCTATTCCCACCGGCACCTGCTGAGCCTTCCTTACCGCTTGGGAGGTACGCCGTTTATCATAAATCATCGCAGCCGTCATAATCAGGCTGGTGCCGATAATGATGAAAAGTAAAATGCCGGGTTCAAACCCGGGAACCTGGGCCTCCACCGGAATGGCGTAAAAGAGCAGCACGGTAATCAATCCCCTTGGCGCGATGAATAGTTGTGGCAAAATATCACGACCCAAAAACAGGCGCAAAATTACCCACCGGATGGCATAAATCGATAATACAATCAGCGCGCTCACCAGAGCCACCTGGACGTTTGCCAGGGAGGCCAGGGATATCGTCAGGCCAAAAATGACAAAAAAGAAAGTGCGTACCACAAAAGCTGATTCCGCCGTAATCACGTGCAGGCCTTCGTACATTTTTTCTGCTTCCTTGGGGTTAAGCCATTTGCCCAGCCTGCCCCTGAAAAACAAAGGCATATTGGCAATAAGTAAGCCAAAGACCAGGATAATAATCAGCGAGGATAAATGCATTTTTTTACCCACGGCATAAAGCAATAACAAGACGGCAATGAGCAAAAACAACTTTGTCTGGCCTTTGATCTGCTGAAAAATCAACACGATCAAATAACTGGCTACCACCGAAATAGCAATCGTGAGCAACAGATTACCGCCAAAACTTAACAGGCCATTGCCGCCGCCCAATTCGGAAGAAGAATGAAAGCGATCGGCCAGGAAATAGAATACCATAATGCCCAGAATATCGGAAAAGGTACTCTCATAAATATGGAATTCCCGCTTGCGCTCTACTAAACCCGAGACACTGGGAATAATGATGGCACTAGACAAAATCGACAGCGGCGTAGCATATAACCAGGCGGCCTGCATTGACATTCCCGGAACAAACTGATGCAAAATCAAGGCGGCCACCCAAATAGAAACCATCAACCCCACCAAAGCGATGGCAAAAGCCCGGGCTATGGGTAAGTACTTATCGCGTTTGAGCTCTAACTCCAGAGCCGCTTCCAATACAATCATAATCAACCCAACGATGCCCAATACTTCCAGAACAGGAAAAAAATCGATACTCCCGGCACCCAATTGATCAAGGCCGAACTTAAGGCCAATGCCCAAAATGATTAGCATCAAAACGGAAGGAATATTGGTTTTTCGGGCAATTTCCCCAAAAACGAACGATAAAATGATAATAACCGAAGCCTCAATAATGATATTATATGCCGATAATACTTCCATATGCCTTGTTGTTAACGTGTGCCGGTAAGTTCGCAGGAAAACCCTTTCTCCTCCAGCATGGTGGCCAGATGACGAAGGTGGTATTCCTCCCGAACATTTATTTTGATTTCAAATTGTTTTGCATCCCCACTCGTCATAACCACTTCCGGTGGAAACCGCCAATCGACAAAAGGAGAGACTATCAGTAAATCTTGTAATGCCTGTCGGACATCCGCATACTCGTTGGCCTCCTCCCGCACTACAACAGGAATCTGGTGATACCCGCCAATCGTATCTCCGGCCAGCAATACGTAGCCCTGATCAAATACACTCGCATAGTTGAAGAAGTGAAGCCCTTGCGTTGTCTTCAGGTAGATACCCAACCGACTCACCCGGGCAATCATCCCGGAAACATCCTTGATCCGCAGCCGATTGCCTACCCTGACGGCAGGGTCAAACTGAATGAGCCGGCCGTGCAGATAATTGCGAAGTTGGGTGAATCCAACCAGCCCCAGCACCCCTAAAATAATCCCGTGTAAAACGGGGTTGACCAGCAAAAAGGTGGCTGCCAGCAGGATGACGACCAGGGGTTCGTATAGCAGCAGCATAGTGTGAACACCCTGCTTCAGAATTGCTTTCCCCCGAATACCCAAGGGCACAAAGCCACTGAATCGCTCTATCAGCTGGAATAGAAAATAAAGGGCGACCAATACCAGACCCAGTATTTCCAGATCAGCCCAGCCCAGTCGTGCAGGAAACAGGGGTTCCATTATACTTTGGCTTTAGGGGCGGTGGGAAAATATTGTTTATGCTCCAGCACACTGGCGACCTCATTTACCAGTATTTCCCGGACCTCCAGCCAACCATCCAGCTGGCGGACGAGAATTCCGGTATGCAGTAAGCGTTGCACTACACTCCCATAGGTATGCTTGAAAGCAGGCCCGAAACGCTTCCGCAAGCGGTATTCATTCGTTCGCTTTTCCAGGATTACAACGGCCAGAACCAACGCCGTATCCGAGGTTAGAAAATCAGGTAGACCTACTGCTGGCGGGTCTCGAAATACTACCCGATGATCATCCCATTTCTTTAAGCAGTATGCCCAATAATTCAGGGCTTCGCCAAGGTTGGCTCCAGCATTGCGGTAGGCCTTTTGTGTCATCCGCTCAAATTGTCGCGGCGTTACCGGCTCCCCGTTTTCATCGACCAACGTTTTATGGGTTGCCCCATGACGGATCAGGATAGCATCCAACACTTCCGCGGAAGAAACCATATCCAAATTGATCTCCGCCTGAAAGGCTTCGCCTAGCTGATATGCCTGCTGTAAATGCGCCCGCAGCCAGGTACTCATCGACACCAAAAAAAAGAATTGATCGGAATAGTCGTCAATAAATGCTTTCAGTTGGTGCACATTATTACTGATAGAATTATCGGGAGGATCATTCCATAGTTCCAGGTCATCTATCCAAATCAGTGGCCGTTGCTGTAAGGCATATTTGCGAATAAACGCAAGGGCTGCTCCCAGGTCATAGCCGGGATTCATCGTGCGGCCATTGACGGTAATCAGTTGCGTGGGTTGCAGGCGAATTACTTCCCTGGCTGTAAAAAAACGATGCGCTACCAGTTCTCCGAAAAGCGATTTCCCTGCAAAACGCCGGCCATAGACGAGCGCGGCACCCCGAATCCCTCCCCGCCATTGGCCGATCAGTCTTTCCATACGGTTTAGCACTTCCTCGCGCCCCACCCAGAAGGATTCTCCGATATAGCCTTTGGTTAAAAAAATACTGGAATAGGCGGTATTCGTGGGATCTATGGTACGCTGTTGGACCAGCCGGGCTATTTTTTCTGAAACGCTAAGTGCTTCTTCCTGGGCAATTTCCCGCCGGAAGCGGCGAATAAGCTTACCTTGGTTTTGGATCCAGGCCTGTGCACGACTTACTAATTCGCTACGGCGTATTTTTAACTGCCGGCGGGTGTTGGTTTGAAAAGGAATCGCCAAAAAGCCCCCCTTAGGGCTGTATACTGAAGTGATCTGCAGGGTTTCTCCCAGTCGCTCTGTGATTACCTGAATAAGCTGGTCCAATTGTCCGATCCAGGATTTTACGTTCGCCTGAAAATGCTGAAGTGGTCGGGTCATCTCCTCCGATGCTATCGGCAAGGTGCGTCCCTCTTTGCGTTCATTGGCATACAAAAGCACCCGGTTGCGAATGTTGAGCAAGGACATACGCAGGTTATTGCCACCCTGCTCCATAATTTCCATCACCTCATAGTACAAGGGTAATATTTCGGACTCCAACCAGGCGCGGGTGCTGCGCTGAAAATGAATCTCCTTATAGGGTAGTAATCCTTGTTGAGGGTCTTGATAAACCTTTTCCTGACCAGCCAACAATTGCGTAATCCCTGTCAAGGCATCGGCAAAAGCGACTACTTCTTCCGGAACATTATCTCCTGCTTCAACAACCTCATCAATTTCCTGGACAATTTTCCCAGGCTTTTCCTGCAGGTTTTCACCTATGTAGGTAATCATCTCCTTTGCTAAAACCTCCTGGTTGACCAAAGAGGCTCTGCTCTTTTGCAATACATGGTGTACCAGATCCCTGATCTGATTAAAATGCTGACGTTGCTGGTTCAGCATTTCATATTGCCGGGTGAGTTGTTGTCCTTGCTGAACCAGTGCGTTCAATTGCCCGGCGTAAACAGGCCAGGGGTTTTGTTGCAATTGCCACTGCCGCAACTGACGGAGCTTCCCGCCACGCGCAGCGCCTGTTTTTTGCACTTCCGCCTGGGGAAAATCAGCTAACTCGGCAGCCGCAGCCAGGAGGACTTCCTGCGATTGTACGGCTAGTTGTGCCAACCCCGAAGCTGTTACCTTGCCCTCAGCGGTCAGTAAAACCGCCTTTTGATACTGATAAATCGTATCGCGCCACAAAAGCCCAAAGGACTTAACTGCCGCCGGCCAGGAGTACGATGTGATATAATGTCCGTGAAGGTCTTCACTTACTTTTTTTCCGGACGCCGCTATATATTCCGTGGCAGTGTCTCCTATTTGGACTGCTTCTGCTACTATAACCCCTAACCCTTCGACTAATGAAGCTAGCGCTTCGTTAGACTCCTGAGAAGCCCAGGCAGCCCGAATCCGTTCTTCCAGTGTAGCCGTAAACGCGGTTAAAGAAGGGTCAACTTTCAACATAGAGAATCTCGCTAGCTATTAGGGTCTGGTAACTTGGGGGTTCCTGAAAAAGAAGCCACCAGCGTAAAATACATCTTTTGGCTAAAGCTAGTGATTTTGCCTTGAAAAAACCAACTGCTGGTTGATCACCCGGCCCCTCCTGGGTATTCCCTGGCCCTTAGCCAATAGTAAAAAGGCCATCGGAAAATTCCGATGGCCGACCATTCACACTAGTTATTGACTGTTGCTATTGGTTTTACCAGCTGGTTAGCGCTGATTCTAATTTCGGGTTCCGGTTAGCGTTGTCCGGCTGGTAGGGGCCAC
>JACJXV010000008.1 GCA_020636445.1 Lewinellaceae bacterium
GCATTTCGGGGGTGACTTCCATCTCCGCTGATCTCCATAAGTTCGGATACGCTGCCCAGGGGGCTTCCACCTTGCTTTACCGCAGCATGGATTACCTCAAGCATCAGTTCTATGTGGCCACTGATTTTCCGGGAGGAATTTATGTGACCCCCACCTTGCTGGGGTCGCGACCGGGAGGAGCTATCGCTGCTGCCTGGACCGCATTGCATGCTTTGGGGGAAGAAGGATATATGCGGCTTGCCGGGGAAGTTATGGCGGCGGCGGCAAAAATGAAGGAGGCATTTGCGACCATTCCGGAACTGCAAATTCTTGGGAAGCCCAGTATGAATATCCTGGCATTCTCGACGGTAAATAACCAACCGGATATCTTCGTCATTGCGGATTACTTGGAAGAGCAAGGCTGGATGGTTGATCGGCAACAGTTTCCCAACTGCATCCATGTTACGGTTATGCCCTACAATATTCCTGTAGTGGAAACGTATATAAATAATTTACAGGAGGCTATTCAATATGCCAAAGCCAATCCAGCTATGACGGCCAAGGGCAATGCAGCCCTTTATGGATTAATGGCGAGAATTCCCTTTCGGGGGATGGTTGCCAAAAATGTACGGCGTATATTTGAGGACTTGTATACCTTCCAGCCAACTGCAGGTGGTGATTCACCGGCAGATTCCGAAGAGGATGGAGAAAAAGAGGCCGGAAATACGTTACCAGAGAGCCCCCGTTGGATGGGGTGGGTAAATCGGGTACTCACCAGCCTGGAACGTTGGCGTAAATAACAAATCAAAATGCCCGCCGGATCCTTTGTAAACAAAAGGAAACCGGGAAGGGAAAATCAGGACACAAAGATGAAAGATCATTACCATATCCCGTTGGGAGATGTTTATTTATTCCCAGTAATCAGTATTTGGAAGGGTAATAGACCGATACTTCGGCGTTTCATTATTCCTCCAGGTGCTGTACACCCACACTATACCTAAACGCCATGAATAAGATTGTTAGCTTGGGATCTGACTCCCAAAATCAATTTGCCTTTTTCCGTTGGTTGCTCCTTCTTTGCGCCCTATTCAGTGGATCCGTAGCTAAAGCCGCCGATTATTACTGGGTTGGAGGAAGCGGTAATTGGTCGGATTTATCGCATTGGGCCACGACTTCCGGAGGCTCGGTACAGTATGCAACAATCCCCACTGCCAATGACCGGGTAATTTTCGATGCTAGTTCGTTTACCGGGGCAAATCAAGTGGTAACCGTTAATGTGCAATCCATCTTTTGCCAGGAGTTTATCTGGGATGGGGTTACGGGTAATCCGCGTTTCGTTGGAGATGCTACCTCCATTCTGAATGTTTTTGGCACGCTACGACTGGATTCCGGGATGCAGTTTGCATTTGCCGGTGACGTTATTTTTGCCGCCAATGTTGCCGGAGCAACCATTGATTTAGGTGGGCAGCGCCTGCAGCGGGTGGCTTATTTTCGGGATGGCTCCGGCGATTATACGCTTGCTGGTGCTTTTGCCGTTGATAGCCTGCTGGCCATCCAGGGCGGTAGTTTGTCGACGGCAGGGTTTCCGGTAGAAACGAAATACTGGCATCTTCAAATGGGAACGCCGGGCCAATTAGATATTTCGGGTTCGGTGATTACGGTGACAGGGAAAGCCTTTTTTGATCCCATTCGCTTTTCTGTGGAGTATCCCAGTGCTGAGCTGCAAATGGCCAATATTGGATTGACGGCTACCGGTTCCATCATCGATTTCACCTCAACAAATGCCTATTTGTTACTGACGGGAAACCCCGGCATGACACTGGGCACGGTAAAGTGCTCAGCCCCCACCGGAAAATCCAGGGTGATTGTTCTGAACCCCGCGTCGACTACCCTTACTAGACTTTCCCTCCAAAACGAATCGAATGTGGAAGGTAACCTCCAATTTGATTCGCTTGAACTGGGACCCGGAAAAACCTTCCGTTTTCAGGGAGGGCATACTTACACTATTTCTTCCTTTTTGGCAATGGGTACCTGTGCTCAACCTATACAGTTGTTTAGTACGCAACCTGGTGTGCAAGCCATTTTTCAGGCAGCCTCAGGTGAAATTGCTGGCGATTACTTGTCGATGCGCGACATTCAGGGTACCGGCGGGGCAACTTTTACCGCTCGTAACAGTACTAACCTTGGAAACACAACAGGTTGGACAATCGAACCCAAAACCAATAACGCACTTTATTGGGTAGGTGGATCGGGTAACTGGAATGACCCTATGCATTGGGCACTGACCAGTGGCGGGCCTGGGGGCGCCTGCGTGCCCACCGCCGGCGATGATGTTTTTTTTGATGCCAGTTCTTTTCCCACTGCGAACAGAGCGGTGACGCTTGACCTTGACAATGCTTATTGCCGATCGATGACCTGGACCGGGGCTACCGGTAACCCCCGCCTGGTGGGTACGGCGGAGCAGCGCTTACATATCTTTGGGTCTTTAACATTGATCCCGACCATGCGTTGGGAAATAGCCGGCGATGTACTTTTTGAAGGTAGCCAGGATAATACGATTACCACCAGCGACCAACTTTTCCTCCGGGATGTTTATATCGATGGAACTGGCACCTGGCGACTGGAAGACGATTGGGCCATAGAATCGGATTTCTATTTTCAACAAGGCAATTTTATAACCCAGGGGAATCGCATGCAACTTCAGCTATTCTATAGCCGCAACGTAACCCCCCGACGGCTGGAATTAGGAAGTTCGCTGATTGTACTCCAACCCAATAAGGTTCCTTATGTATCGTGGAATTTGCAGTCAGAACAATTGACACTGGATGCCGGTACCTCTACTATCGAGTTTCGCAGTTATGGGAATTTTTCGCTGGAAGGCCTTCAGCCATTGCAGTTCCATCGGGTAGTGTGGTATGGAAACACAGGTTTTTATGCCAATTTACAAACGGGCGTAAATACCATCGATTCGTTGGTCACTACTGCGGGCTGTTTCTTTACTAATCGATACTCTTTGGGCGTTTGGGAAATTTATCCGGGGTTTTCCTATGTGTTGAATACGAATGACACGCTGAGGGTAAGAGATTTTGTGCCCTATGGTGACTGTTCAGGGCTTGTTAATATCGAATCCAGCCAGGATGACCGTACAGCATATCTGGCGATGTTACAACCGGATACCGTTTCTTATTTCATAGTCAAGGATATTCACAATACCGGCCCGGGGACCTTACTGGCGGAAAATTCCATTGATTTAGGGAATACCACTGGCTGGACCATCGATACGCTGGCTTCGCGAACCTTGTATTGGGTTGGCGGGGACGGCAACTGGAATGATCCGGCCAACTGGTCCTTGACGAGTGGCGGACCTGGCGGAGAGTGTGTGCCCACGCCCGTAGATGATGTTTTCTTTGATGCCCAATCGTTTAATGGCCCTGGGCAAACCGTTAATGCCCGTGATTATAACGAGCATTATTGCCGGAACATTACCTGGGAGGGCGTCACCAATCAACCTACTTTTCTTTGTTGGCGACTGAGCGTTTACGGGAATTTCACCTTTGTGGAGGAGATGTTTAGTGATTTGACGACTCTAAATTTGGCCAGCGAACTTCCCGGTAACCAGGTGACGTCTGCCGGTAAATATATTGCCATTATCGAAGTACAAGGATCGGGCTCCTGGATACTCCAGGATAGTTTAAATGCCTTTTATATGTATCTCTATAATGGTACGTTTGATGCCAATGATCAATTTGTCAGGCTTGAATATTTTGCCTGTTATGATAATGGGGATCAACAAAAACTTATTCTGGGGGATAGCCGCTGGTGCATCACCAGCAGCAATCCAACTTATTTTGCCTGGTACACCAGTAGTCCTAATTTTGAGATAGATCCCGGTAACGCCCAAATTGAGTTTAAAGGAGAGGAGGTTCGGATCTATGACAATTTTCCGTTAACCTATCCGAATGTGCTGATGTCGAACAGTTCGGGCAATACGGAGATTCAAACCTACCAGGGAACAGGTACATTTGCTAAGCTGGAAATCCGCAACAATGGTACCATTCTGGGGGCACATGTAATTGATTCCTTGTTATTCGCCCCTGGAAAATCGTATCGCCTGGATGCGACAAATACCCAGACAATAACCGCTTATTTTCAAGTCATCGGCAATAACTGCAACCCGATTGAATTATCGAGCACCAGTGTCGGCGTACCATCGAAGGTAGTTATGAATTCTGGTGAAGTGCGCGGGGATTTTATTCAAATGCGCGACCAACTAGGTGAGGGTTCGGTGACCTTTTACGCAGGAGTCCACAGTACGGATATTGGCAACAGCAACCGCGGTTGGGTTTTTGATTCGCCGGAAATATATGTTGATGAGGGCTTTTTGGGAGTCGATATCGTACTCTGTCGCAATCAGGATCAGGAATTGGATGCCCGGACATTTAGCCCTGGTGAAACCTACCGCTGGCAGGATGGCTCTACTGATCCACTGTTTACCGTTACTCAACCTGGTCTTTATTGGGCTGAGGTTAGTTTTTCAGATAACTGCCAGATTCGGGACAGTATCCGGGTATTACCCCCGGAAGATTTCACGGCGGCATTGCCCGCCGATACGACCTTGTGTACTGGAGATACCCTGACCCTGGATGCCGGTCTTTCCCTGGTTGGTCTCCGGTATGTCTGGCAGGATAGCTCTACGGCTTCTACCTTCCAGGTAACAGCTCCGGGGCAATATCGGGTCGCGGTAGAATTGTCGGGGTGTTACTCCGTGGATAGCATTGCCATCGACTATCAAGCTATTCCGGTGGTTGATTTAGGTACCGACCAAACTCGCTGCCCTGAGGACATAGTAACGTTGGATGCAACAACTACCAATGGATCCTATTTATGGCAGGATGGAAGTACGGCACCGCAGTTAATAGTAAATACTTCCGGCCTGTATTCCGTAGGGGTACAGGTTGGCTTTTGCACGGGGTACGATAGTATTCAGATTGACTACCGCGCTCCGTTGGGGCTCGAGCTTGGGCCGGATAGCACCGTTTGTGAAAATGTAACCGTAACCCTGACGCCGGGTATTGCCAATGCTGATTTGCGTTGGCAGGACGGATCTGTTAATACAAGTTTTCAGGTTACGATACCAGGGGTTTATGTGGTGACGGCCACACGCGATGGCTGCAGTGAAACGGATTCGATCCGGATTAATCACAATCCTTTGCCCCGATTTGAGTTGGGGGGCGATATGGCAGCCTGTGCCGGCGATTCGCTCATTCTTGGCGATTCCATCATGATCGCCGGGGCTAGCTTTCAGTGGGAGGGAGGTCCAACGACAACTCGTTATGTTGTGAGGAACTCCGGCCTTTATACCTTGGAAGCAAGTTTGGCAGGATGCCTTTTCCGGGATTCTCTTCAGGTTGATTTTAACCCCTTACCCGTATTGGAACTGGGACCCGATCAAGCCCCCTGTGAAAATGATCCGGTAGCCTTGGATGCAACAAGCACTGGAGCTACCTATCAATGGAACACCGGCAGCACTGCCGCCATTCTTAATGTAAGTAGCAGCGGGTTGTATACGGTAATGTCTACCCTCAATGGGTGTACCGTGGAAGATTCTGTACGCATAACCTTCCAGCCACGACCGGTTTTTGCACTAGGGCCTGACCAACGGGTCTGTACCGGGGAAACGGTAACGTTGAATGGAACGGCACCTGGGGCATCATATGTATGGAATACCGGCAGTAATGATCCGGTTCTTACGGTGACTACCACCGGCCTCTATTGGTTAGAGGCGGATTTGAACGGTTGTCAGCGTCGCGATTCGGTACAAATAGAATTCAAACCCTTACCGGTTCTAAACCTTGGTGCAGATCAAACTCCCTGTGAAGGAGACCCGGTGGCTTTGGATGCTACGAGTTCGGGAGCGACTTATTTATGGAACACCGGGAGCACTTCGGCCGTACTTAATGTATCCAGCAGTGGCCTATATGCCGTGATGGCTACGCTGGAAGGATGTACCGTGCAGGATTCTGTGCAAGTGACCTTTCAGCCGCGACCGGTTTTTGCGCTGGGAGCGGATCAAAGCGTTTGCCTGGGAGAAACGGTAACCCTTGATGGAACGGCACCGGGAGCAACTTATCTATGGAATACCGGAAGTACGACTCCGGTGTTAAGTGTAACCAACACGGGCCTCTATTGGTTGGAAGCGGATTTAAATGGTTGCCGGCGGCGTGATTCAGTTCAGGTTACGTTTATTGATATCCCGGTGGGTTTTTTAGGAGCTGATCGCGATGTATGTCAGGGCACTCCTGTACAGTTGTCACCGGGAATAAGCGGAGCAACTTACCGTTGGCAGGATGGCAGTCAGGCTGCCATTTATACGGTTAGTGCAAGTGGTGTTTACACCGTTCAGGTGCAGGTAGGTACCTGCGCTAAAAGCGATACTGTGGGTGTGAATTTCCGGCCGGCACCGGTATTTAATCTGGGTAAGGATACGACACTTTGTGCCGGAGAGCAACTTCCGCTGACGATCAATGCATCCGCAGATAGTTACCTTTGGCAGGACGGTAGTACTGCCGCAACGTTTACGGCCCGACAAACAGGCTTGGTTATTGCCTTTGCAGACCTGGCGGGTTGTTCCTGGCGAGACAGTTTGCGTGTAACGGTTCGTGAACCCTTACGCCTGAATTTAGGAGCTGATACGACCATTTGTGATGATCAAACCTTGCGTTTGCAGGCGAATGTTCGTGCGGATAGCTACCGTTGGCAAGATGGTAGTCAAGGGCCCCTCTACGAGGTTACTGCCCCCGGGATGTATACCGTAACAGCTGCTGACGGCCGCTGCCTGACCAGCGATTCGATTCAGGTCATGGTACGCCGGTGTATTGTCTATAAAGTGTATGCACCCAATGCTTTTTCACCCAACGGAGATGGAATTAATGACGAATTCCGGTTGTTTGTCAATCCGGGTGTTGTTATTCAAACATACGAGATGCGCATTTTTGACCGCTGGGGGAATATGGTCTTTAGTACCCGTGACCCGGAAACGGCCTGGGATGGCACCTGGAAAGGGCAGCAAGCCGCAATGGGAACCTATATCTTTAGTTTGTACATTCAGTATCAGGATGATCGGCGGGTGGGCCAGGAAACGTTGGGTGGCGAGGTGCAACTTCTGCGCTAGGGGTTAAGGATAGACGCAGAAACTATGAAACTCTTTGAAAAAATTATTAATTATACTAGTTTGATAATCAACTGTTTAACTTAATAATCTAGTGGTTTAATGGTTTTTTTTGTGTCGAAAAAAGAGAAATCCTGTCTGGTGAGGTATACTGAGTTTAGTCTATATTTGTTTGTATTGGATGTGCCTCTACTAAGTCAGGAACAAATCCAACCCGATATAGAGCTTTCTAAGCTGGTGGAATTCGACCATGGAGAATTCTAAACCTGCTGGTGTAAGATATTTGTTATTAGTTTTTGAGCCTCAGGAGAACCAACTCCCGGGGCTTTTTTTATCCGCAAAAATCCAGGGAATGACGCAACAATTCCGGGCTCACCTCGCTTTTAGTCTGGAAATCATCAGGTATGGAAAAGGTATTTTTATTGGGAATGCTCATGTTTGGCTTTCTGGCTACCGTAACGGGGCAGGAAAAGTTTAACGTTAGCGGCTATGTGCGGGACCTGGGTAGCGGGGAAAGCTTACCAGGTGCCAATATTTATGTCAAGGGTAATCCCCAGCAGGGAACTCAGAGCAATGCCTATGGATTCTTTTCACTACGTTTGGAGGCGGGTAGTTATACACTGGTATTTTCTTACCTGGGGTACACCGACATGGAGGTGCCGCTGGAGCTTGTGGAAGATAGTCGGTTGAGCATCGACCTGGAGGAGGGTGTCGCTTTGGGAGAGGTGGTCGTGACGGCCACCGATGCCGATAATAATGTGTCGGGCACGGAGATGGGACAAGTAATGTTGCCTATTGAACGGATTAAGAAAATCCCAGCCTTGATGGGGGAGGTTGATATCCTCAAAACGCTGCAATTGTTGCCTGGCGTTTTATCGGCAGGCGAGGGGAATGCCGGGTTTTACGTGCGTGGCGGCGGCCCTGATCAGAATTTGGTCCTCCTGGATGAAGCGGTTGTTTATAACTCGGGGCACCTACTGGGTTTTTTCTCGGTATTCAACAGTGATGCCATCAAAACAACCAATCTGATAAAAGGGGGTATGCCAGCTCAGTACGGCGGGCGCCTGTCGTCGGTGGTCGACGTACAAATGAAGGACGGGAATGCAAAACACCTGGAAATAGATGGAGGTATAGGGCTCATTGCATCACGCCTTACGGTGCAGGGGCCAATTACTAAAGAGCGGTCTTCATTCCTGGTATCTGCCCGCCGCACGTATGCGCTGGACTTGGCTCAGCCGGCGATCAAACAAACCGATTTTGCCGGAACTAACTATTATTTTTACGACCTGAACGCAAAAGTTAACCATCGTTTTTCCGATAAAGACCGTGTTTACCTAAGTGCGTATTTCGGCCGGGACGTCCTTAAGTTTCGCAGCCCAGCTCGCGATTTCTTTTTCAACCTTCCCTACGGTAATGCCACTGCCACCTTGCGCTGGAATCACCTGTTCAATGACCGCTTATTTGTCAATGTGTCCGCTATTTACAATGATTACGATTTCGAGTTTGAAGGCGGGCAGGATGATTTTTCCATTGATGTGTTTTCTGGCGTTCGGGATTGGAATGGTAAAATTGATTTTGACTATTTTCCTTCCAATCGGCATGCTATTAAATTCGGCGTTCAGGGAATTTACCATCGACTAACGCCGAATGTGGCTAATGCCCGCAGTGGGGAGGAGACCTTCTCCAATAACTTTGAACCTAAATTTGCTTACGAAAGTGGTCTTTATTTCTCCGACGATTTCAAAGTGAGTGACCGTTTGCGGGTTCAGGCTGGGTTGCGGTTTTCTTTATTTACTCAACTAGGGCCTTACACCTCACCGGAAAGTGGCCGGCAATTTGCCCGGGGAGAAGCAGTGGTTACCTATCCTGGCTGGGAACCCCGTTTGAATGTACGGTACGCATTCAGCACAAATTCCTCCCTCAAGGCCAGTTTGACCTGGTCGAACCAATACCTGCATCTCGTAAGTAATTCGTCGAGTACCCTGCCTGCTGATGTTTGGGTGCCGAGTAGCGAGCGGGTTAAACCCCAGCAAGGGGTCCAATATGCCCTCGGGTATTTCAAAAACCTCAGCCGAAATCGCTATGAAACCTCGCTGGAGGTCTACTATCGCGATTTACGCAATCAGATTGATTACCGGGAAAGCTATGTCAACAACGCAGCTACCGATTTAGAAGATGAATTCGTTTTTGGCAAGGGCCGGGCTTATGGAGCAGAGTTGTTATTGCGAAAAAACGAAGGGAAACTCACCGGCTGGATAGGGTATACACTCTCCCGGACGGAACGTATTTTCCCTGATATTAATGAAGGTAACTCTTTTCCCGCTGTTTACGATCGGCGCCACGACCTGGCGGTTGTGGCTACCTATGAGATCAATGACCGATGGGATGTTTCGGGGGTTTTTGTTTTTGGTACTGGCAATGCCTTTACGCCAATTCAGAGTTTATTCCTGATCGGACAGCAAATAGTTCCCAATTACGGGCCCCGCAACAGTGCCCGGATTGTTGACTACCATCGGATGGATTTGTCCGCGAACTACCGGCCCCGGCGCAAAGAGGGAAAGGATTTCTATAGTTTCTGGACGTTTTCTGTTTATAACCTGTACAGTCGTAAGAATCCTTTTTTCACCTATTACGATTTTACCACGGATCCCGCCAAAGGAACCGCAAAAGCCAGTGGCTACCAGGTTTCACTGTTTCCCATAATCCCGGCAGTAACCTGGAATTTCCGCTGGAGTCAGGACCCCAACGAATAAAAGATCGCGAAACGCAAGACTTTTTTCAACGAAGTATTTGTTGAAAGAGGAAAAGTACTATTTTTGCCCCCGGAGGAGTGGCAGAGTGGTCGATTGCATCGGTCTTGAAAACCGACGTACCTGCGAGGGTACCGGGGGTTCGAATCCCTCCTCCTCCGCCAAACGCACTTCACCCGCCGCCAACGGCGGCGATGTGTCCAAACAAAAAATCCAGCTAAGGTTTCCTTGAGCTGGATTTTTTGTTTGGACACATCAGTGGCGAAGCCACGGGTGAAGTGTGTTTGATGCCCCCCTCTCAGGGATCAGCGGAGCTAATCCCCCCTTGAGCTGGTTTTTTTATTCCGCATCATCAGGGGCGGAGCCCCGGGATAATCTACTCTGTTCGTGGGAATCTTTGGATTCCCACCGGACCTATTCTCGGGTCTTCAGATCCCTACAACTCAGGTCCCCCCCCCCCCATGGATCAGCGGAGCTAATCCCACACATACGTGCAGGACTTTTTTGCCCATTTATCAGTGGATAGACTCAAATTTCGTCATTCTGCCGTTCACACCGCAGATGCTCACCATAGCTTTGTATAGGGCCAGGCCATAATTACACAGGAAATCCAATGATGGCGGTAAACAGGTGGTGGCCACTAATCAGGAGGTAATTTGTTATTAGCCAATGTGTTAAAGTCCGGAAAGTCGACATTGTTTTTGTGCATTATTCTGAATAATGGCGTAAATTATCGGAGATTTTTGAACACCATTATTTTACCAAAAACCCTTTTGATCATGTACAAGAAAAATTGGCTCCCTTTTAGTCTCTTGTTGGCAGCTTTGGTTTGTTTCACCATGACAGCAAATGCCCAAAAGCCTACCCGTACTACAACTACCAGTGTAAAAGCTAACAAAGCCGCTACCGGAATTTCTGACGCAGACCAGAAAGCTATTCAGGAACTATTCAAAGATGTCGATCCTTCAAAATATCGACTGCAATTTAACAGTAAACGAACTGCTTTTGGAACACGTGCCGTTTCAATGGATGATCTCAACCAAATCAAACGAGTTACCAATCCTGCTGAAGCAGCGGGCTATATCGTTTTTGTTGTAGAAGGGGATGACGTTGTGTATGTGCTAGCCGTAGGAAGCTCCAAATTAACCAGTGTACTGGGTAAGGAAAAGACGGCTAAGCTTAACGCTATCATGGCTAAGTACAAATAGGTAAACTGAATAACTTTCAAGTGTTGAAAGCTTTTTCTGTTTTTTAATCAGCATGTCATGAACTCCGGTAGTAGTTGGTTTTCCGCCAATTATTACCGGATTTTTCATAGTGTTCCAGCGAAGATATTCGACTATGAAAAAAGTATTTTACCTCCTTATTGCCCTGCATCTAACCTTGATTACGGTAGTCATTTTTCATGGAATGGACCGTTGGGTTAACGGTAGTTGGTTAGAAAAGCCATTAGCCTTTCTTTGCAGCTTAAATTATTCTGTTTGGCAGTATGGCTTTTTTTCGCCGGATGTAGGGAAAAGTACCGAACTTCAAATAAAAGTCTATCAGGAAAACGGCGATTCAATTCAGTATTCAACCCTGGAAGGATTTCGGTTTTTTGTTGCAACAGAAGAGACGAACAACCGTTTCTATGGCTTTAAGGTGCATACGTCCTCGGATACCCTTTTCCAAGACTTATGTGCCCGATCGGTGGCTGTGAGGATGTTAAACCTGCAACCGGATGCCTGGCGGGTTAGCTATGCCACCCAAAGCATTCGTTATCCGGGATTGGTTGGTTTTCGTCAGGATTCAGCGATAATGGTTACTCCGCTGTATCAAACAGAATTTGCGCTGCGATAGGAAAAAGGTCGACGAACTCCCACGCTATTTCTGTTAACCTACTATCGTTATACGGAGCTGAAAAAGGAGGTTAACCCCTGCAAATTTTCGTTAGCAACACCACCCACTATGACAACCATACGAACCCTTATTCAACGAGTGGATAGCTTCTTCTCCACCCCGCAAGCCCCGGCGCCATTAGGAGTTTTCCGTATCTTGATGGCTGCTTTCGTGTTAATTCAAGCTTTTACCTGGTATCCTGATTGGGAGGCTTTTTTTGGCCGTGAGGGTTGGATCCAATGGGAGATCTCGCGTGCGCTAAACCAGGCGTGGAATATCCATATCAGCCAGTTGTATGACTGGTTACATCCCCTGGGGCTAAGTGAGCGCATGGTGGTATTTGGTCATTTTTGGATTTATGTAATCAGTGCAGGGTGCCTGTTGGTGGGTTGGCACACGCGCCTGGCAGCTATTTTTACCTGGTTGTGCCACTTGGTAATCATGAGTTCGGTTCCTACGTTTATTTACGGAGTTGATATTTTCCTGCATATAGCCCTTTTTTACCTCATGTGGATGCCCGTAGCGAAAGCCTTTTCTCTGGATCTTTATCAAGGGAGGGTCACAGGAGAAGCCACCTGGGGAGTTACCATGTCCATGCGCGTTTTACAACTGCATATGTGTCTGGCGTATTTTTCCGCAGGGTACGAAAAAATGCTTGCTCCCGACTGGTGGAATGGGAATGTATTATGGCGTTCGTTAGTACAGCCTGATTTTCGGCAATTTAACTTTTTATGGTTAGCAGACTACCCGTGGGTTGTGAAGTTGCTGAGTTGGTTTACTATGGTTGTAGAAACCGGGTATTGCATAGGCATGTGGATTCCGCGGGTGCGTATTGGCTGGTTGGCAGGAATTATTTCCTTACACCTGGGCATTATGCTGTTTTTAGGCCTTTATTATTTTGGCTTAATCATGATTTTATTGTCCATTTCCGCTTTTGGCTATCTGGCTTATGCTGATTGGCAGCAGTGGCGTAATGCGGCTGCGACTAAGGTAGTACCTAGTTGAGGCAAATAGGCATTACCCCGAAATTTGGAATAGCAAGAGCCGCTGCTGTTGAAAGTCAAGGCCAATTCGACCCAGGCGCTGTAGAAAGCGATTGCCAACGCGCGACTGTTGGGTATTTCCCAGCACGATGGTAGGGGCGGCAAGTGGATAGGAAGGGTGCATCAGGACCGGCACATTATTGATAATTTTGGTCGTATCAGGGTTAGTCCCGTGCAGCGCAAAGCGATTGGTGATACGGTGGTCTCCGGGCATAGCATAAAGACTAGCACGTAAGGCAGTACTTGCCTTGCCAACAACCAGTTCGCGGTTGGATCCCATATCTAACTCTACTTTTTCATTGGTCCCGTTGATGCTAAGGTTGATATGGGGCTCCCTGTCCTTGGCCAGTTGCAGTGGAACGGTATGCGAAAATCCTTCTATAGGTTGGTTGGTTATCGTAAATTCCTCCCGGGCAAAATCAAAAATCCAGTTGGCTTGGGTGAAAAGCGAAGCGCCGATAATGCCGCTGACCCGGGGAACCTTATCACTGGTCGGAAACCCCTTTAAATGACCCAATGCCACCGGAATATCTGAAAAGAGCACGCCCTGAATCCGTAAGGATGGAAGATTAGCAATCGGCATAGTTTGCTGGCGGTCCTGAGCATCCAGAACGAGCGCTTGGGAAATGGATTTTTCCGTACGGAAAATGGTGGAATCAATGACGGTTATACCGGCACCTGTGTCAAATAAGAAGTAGTGATCTTCACTATCGATTTCAACGGCAAGAAAGACTAAGCCATGGGATTCGATGAAATTACCCTGAGCTTGGAAAGGCGCAGTTGCTGCCGTTGATCTGGACAGCCATTGTGTGGCCGTGCAGGCCGACAAGAGCAAAAGGGTAACAAGCATCAAATGAGATCGGCGCATGGAAATGGTCGTCCCGGGTTTAACGTTGGTCAATGGTGTGTTTTATCCTATCCTAAACCCAAAAATAGGGTATATGTTGCAAGATGGTTTCTTTTTTTGGGCGGTTACCCGGGTTTTCCTAATATTTTTTGGAAAAAAATCCGAAATCTAACTTAAGGCAACCCTGATTTTTAATCCTGTGCGGACAAATTTAGTACCTTAGAGAGATTAAAATAATCCCTATGTATACCTTTCATTACGGTGGCCAGGATGGCCAGGAATACCAATTAGTTGAAGCCAATGATTTAGTTGTCGTGCGAACGCGCGAAGATGCTCCGCTACAGGACATCAGTATGTCGGGAGATGCGCGCTCCCTGGTACCTAGCCTGCTGCCCGTAGCTTCTTTTCCGGAGGCCCAGGTCACCGTTTACAAGGTGATGGCGCCGGATGCGCTCAAAATGCGGAATGAGGTGCGGCGCTGTTTCAAACAGGAAGAAAATATCCGCTTTGCGGGCAGGGCCCTTCGGGATCAGAAAACAGGGACTATTTTTGTCTATACCGAGAATTTTTTCATTAAGTTTAAGGACGAGGTCAAGCCGGAGCGTTGTGCGGCCTTGCTGGCCGACTATCAGCTTACGGTGAAAGAAACCCTGCCGTTTGCGCCCAATTCCTTTTTTGTGCAGGCAAAAGAAGGGACTGGCCTGGGCATTTTCGCGATGTCCAATGGGTTGCTAAATCACGAAGAAGTAGAGTTTTGCCACCCGGAGCTGGTCATGGAAAAACGCAACCGCTTTGTTCATCCCAGCCAGTGGCATTTAAAACGCACAACTATCAACGGGGAGATCATTGATCAGAACATAGACATTGAAAACGCCTGGGCGCTGACGGAAGGGGAGGGGATTACTATTGCGGTTATTGATGATGGTATGGATTATGACCATCCCGAGTTTGCTGTTCCGGGGAAGGTAGTGTTCCCCAGGGATACCGTACGAAACACCGACGATGCCCGGCCGGTAACCGCCAGTGATAATCATGGCACGGCCTGCGCGGGGGTTGCTTGTGCTGCAGGGATTGATAAAGCTTCCGGCGTAGCTCCCAAAGCACGGCTCATGCCTATCCGGACAGGAGGGCTGGGCTCCCTGGCGGAAGCCAAAGCGTTTGCCTGGGCGGCCGACAAAGGTGCCGATGTTATTTCTTGTTCCTGGGGCCCGCGGGATGGTGATTGGTGGAACCCCGGGGATCCGCTGCATACGACTGCGTTTTCGCTGCCGGATTCTACGCGCCTGGCCCTGGAATATGCCCTGACCAAAGGTCGTGGCGGCAAAGGGTGTGTAATTGTTTGGGCTGCGGGTAATGGCAACGAGGATGTCCGCTATGACGGCTATGCCAGCTACCCGGGCATTATTGCCGTGGCGGCTTGTAATGATCGTGGAAGCCGCAGTGTCTACAGCGATTATGGTGCTGCAGTATGGTGTGCTTTTCCGAGTAATGATTTTTATGTTCCGCAGTTTAATCATCCACGTCCCCTTTCGGCGGGTATCTGGACTACCGATCGGCGGGGACGCTTGGGTTACAACCCCGGCGGCAATAATGCGGAAAGCCTGATCGGCGATCTGGCCGGATTGTATACCGCGACCTTTGGAGGTACTTCGAGTGCTTGTCCGGGCGTAGCTGGAGTAGCTGCGCTGGTTTTGAGCATGAATCCCGGCCTTACCGCTGCTCAAGTCAAGCAACTTCTCAGGGATGCCTGTGATAAAATTGACCCCGTGCAGGGGAACTATGATGCTACCGGCCATAGTATCTACTACGGTTACGGTCGGGTTAATGCCGCTCAGGCGGTGCGGTTAGCCCAGACAACCCTCACGGCCCACGATGATTTTCAGGTGTCAGGTGTTGCGTATTTTACCTGTGATTCCGTCGTGCCAATAACGAACGGCGTTTTCACGCAGGATCAATCTGCTAATAATCGCCTGACGGGCATTCGCCTAAAAATTGACCCCTTACATCCCGGGCTGCGTATCCAATACCGGGTGTTTGTGCAACGACTTGGGGCAACCAACTTTGTAATGGACGGTGAATGGACCGGAACCCTGGATAAACGGCGAAAAATTGTAGGCGTGCAAATGCAACTGCTGGGTTCATTGGCGGATGAATATCAGGTCCAGTATCAGGTCAAGCTACAGGGGCGATCGACACCGGAACAGGCTGCTGATGGCAAGGTGGCGGGTACCAGTAGCAAATCAGGCCGGGCCATTGAAGAAATTCAGGTGCAGGTGAAAAAGCGGAAATGATTCGGGGGTAACAATTAACCACGAATGCTTAGTCAACCAAGAAATTGAGGGAGAGGTGTCACTGAAAACGTTGAACGTTACTTGTTGAGCCTTATTCGATGAGGGGTTTTCAACCATTCAGTTCTACCCAGGTTGGCCTTATTTTTTACCTGCGCTAGCTTGGTGCAGGCTGGCAAAACTAGTAAGCCAGTCAGTGGGTAATGCGCTACCCTTACTTTCAAAATTGACAAAACATTGGCATGGAATAACTCATTTTCATAGCAGCCTGAACGAGGATGCACCACGCTCAAGTGATATTTACTCCGCAACCAGAATAAATTTATTTTTCTTTCCATTTTCAACCATCAGGTAGCGGTGATGTAGCAGTGCTTCCGTATGGATGACGGTCTCATGCGAATCAATCCGTTCCTTGTTAACACTGATCGCATTGTTCTGAATAGCCCTGCGGGCTTCACCTTTGGAATTCAAGACAGGTGCAAGGTCGGTAAGGAGGTCGACGATGTTAACGCCTTCCGTTACGAGGGATTTGGAGATAGTATAAGTAGGAATTTCCTGGGCAACCGTCGCCAATTCTCCGGCGCTGAGTGATGCCAGGTGCTCTTTGCCTGCCTGGCGTCCAAATAATAGTTCAGAGACCCGCAGAACGGATTCATAGGCTTCCTGGCCATGAATGCGAACCGTTAATTCTTCTGCAAGTACTCTTTTGCGTTCGCGAATATCCAATTCTTGTTCTTGTTGCTCTACTTCAGCTTGTGTGCGCAAGGTGAAGTAACGGGTGAATTTGGGAATGTCAGCGTCATCGGCATTGATCCAGAACTGATAGAACTGGTAGGGAGAGGTTAACTCTGGATCCAGCCAGATATTACCTTCGGTAGATTTGCCAAATTTAGAGCCATCGGCTTTCGTCAGCAAGGGTGTTGTGATAGCGTATGCTTTAGCCCCCAGGTTACGGCGAATGAATTCGGTACCCGAGGTAATATTCCCCCACTGATCGGAGCCTCCCATTTGCAGGGTACAGTTATACTGCTCATAGAGACACTGGAAGTCGTAGGCTTGCAGCAGCTGGTAGCTGAATTCAGTAAACGAGATGCCACTTTCCAGGCGGTTTTGGACAGAGTCCTTGTTGAGCATGTAGCTAATCGTCAGGGTCTTTCCGACGGTCCGCATGAAATCCAGAACATTCATCTCCCGGTAAAAATCCAGATTATTCACCACCTGAGCTCGGTTCGTTACTTCGTCAAAATCGAGGAGGCGCCGGAACTGCTCCAGTTGGAATTGAAGATTGGTATCTAGTTCTTCCGCAGATTTAAGCTGTCGTTCTTTATCTTTTCCACTGGGGTCACCAATGCGGCCAGTAGCTCCGCCCATCAATACAATAGGTTGGTGACCGGCTCGCTGGAAAAGTTGCAGGAGCATGATTTGCACATAGTTTCCTATGGTTAAGGAAGGGGCGGTAGGGTCAAAACCAATATACCCAGTCACTTGACCGGATTCCAGTACTTCTTCAATACCCGGGGTCATATCCTGTAACATTCCCCGCCAACGCAATTCTTCCAGAAAATTCATGGTGTTTTACCTTTATTTTAATCAGCGTACAAAGGTAGGATAATATCTGTTTTTTCAGGAGAGGCGCCCACTGAATTTACCGCGGGATTAATCAGGAAGTGGCCCCACCGATGGACACTTACCCAATTATTGCGAATAGCCGCAACATATCGTACCTTAGAGGATGGAAATCGATTCCATGCGGCAGCTAATAACAAGAAGGAAGTTTTTTCTCCTGGCAGTCATCGGTCTGATGAGTGCAACCGTGCTATGGAGCCAGTCTGAGCGAGCATTTAAGCCATTAACTTTTCCAGAGTCCAGTATTTTTCGGCGGGCTAATGCCAACTCGATCGTACAGGATTCGTTGGGCTACATTTGGATGTTTACCGGCCGCCATTTGGTTCGTTTTGACGGACAGCGATACCGCATGTACCCACTGTCAGATTTTGAAGGTTTGCAGCGAAAATCCTACATGCGACTGCTGCGTGATTACCGGGGGCGACTTTTATTGGTCAATTATCAGGAATATAACGGGCAGCGGCGCTATCGGCGAAACTTCTCTCTTGACGTGTTGGATCCCCACCGGAAAAAAGTACAACCTGCAGATGAGGTTTGGCAGTTAAAAGGGGGGATAGCAACATCAAAAATAAAGGAGATATTTCAAGTTGACGGCGATCGGGTAGGCCTTACTACCTGGGATGGAGAGGTTTGGTTTTGGGGGGAAACGCTTGAAAAGATTCTCGATTTAAAGCGTGATGATCTGCGGTTTTGTTTCCCTGCACCTGCTAAGAACTGGTGGGTAGTTACGGAAGATTCCTTGTTAACGGTGAATTCGGCCGGGAATACCTTGAGCAAAGAGCCATTGCCCTGCTCGATGTATTATGCCACATGGTTGGCCAGAGGCGAGACAATGACGTTATTGCTGCATGAAGATTATAGTCGCCATGGGGAAATGCCTTGTTTAGAATCGGTAGGGTCCCAACTTTGGGTAAAACAAGGGAATCGGCTATTGGATACTTCCTTTTTATTCCCCAGTGGGAAATCTATTAAGTTCAGTGAACAGAAGGTGCCTTATATCGACCATCTGGGGCAGTTATGGTTAATAGAAAACCAAGGGTTACAGGTATTTGATGTTTCAGGAGTGGTAGTTTTTTCATGGCAATTACAGGGTCTTAATACCGGCTTTAACCGATACTCAATACTGGAAGACCGCCACCAGAATATTTGGATTACAGCGGGCAGGGAATTGACAATGGTCGGTCAGTTACCCCAATTATTCAAACCTGTACCGATTCCATTTCCCATAAGTGTGCGTGGAATAGCCCCGGTGAACGATACGCTGATTTATTTAAATACCTATCAGGGCGCGGCGCGGTTTAATCCGCAAACCTGGCAGTTTAAGATGGTAACTGGGGAGCCCCAATCACCCTTAATCGGGCTAGGCGCATTTTGGGACAAGGAGCGTAAACTTGTATGGTCAGGGGCTCACGGCTTTCAATATTCAACGTATTCACCGCGGGAGGATAAAGCCTCTATGGCACCTGTTTTCTCAGGACCCAATAATGAACTTTTCTTCCTTTTTCAGGACAAGCAGGGTGGATACTGGTGGGCTACTTCGCTAGGGATTCGGCGTTGGAACCCGCAGACAAAGGAATTGGGTTCACTTCCCCGGGCAAAGAATGCACAGGTTCCCGTATCCGCCGTATACGTTTTTGACGACCATTTTTGGGTTGGGACCGATATAGGTTTATTTCGCTATGATCTCCAGGAAGATCGTTGGTCAGAAACCCTGGAAATCCCGGAAGTCAGGATTATGAGTATATATGCTCGCGGGAAGGATGATATTTGGTTAGGAACACAGGGGCTTGGCCTGTTGCATTGGAAACCTTCGAGTAAGAAACTGCGCATTTTGGGTAGTAATGAGGGCGTTCCCAATCAGGAAATTTATTCTATTCTGGGGGACCAGCGTAATAATTTATGGCTGGCAACGGGGGAAGGGTTAGTCTGGTATCAACCTGAAGATGGCCAATTTCGCGTATTCACTACCGAAGATGGATTACCCGATAATGAATTCAATTGGCTGGCAAGTGCTACTGACCACGCAGGGCGATTCTATCTGGGAGGTATTAATGGCATGGTATCCTTTTTTCCGGAGGAAGTTCTGCGCAGAGCTAGAGATAAAGGGATAACGGGGGGGGATCCTCAAGAGGCCGGCCGGGTATTAATGACGGATGCCGACCGAGGTGGGGCCCTGCTTAGTGAGCGGGAGAATATGTTGGATTTTTATTATCAGCAAGGGCATATTTTGTTGCGCCCTAATGATGCCGTATTGCGCATACGGGTAAGCCATAATCGATTTGATCGGTTGGATCACCTTATTTTTGCCTACACTATTTCCAATCAAAATAGTGGGTGGCACTACTTCGAAGGTGAGGAAATCCTGTTGGCTAACTTACCGGTAGGGAAGTATGATTTGCGTGTGCGAGCGGTTGGTGCTGGCCAGGACTGGTCAGAGGGAGAGTTGGTTGTTCCGATTATCCGGCAAGATTATTTCTACAATACTACGTTTTTTCGGATTGCTTTCGTACTGCTTATCTTAGCACTGGTAGGGCTTGGCATTTGGCAAAGAAGCCGGACGCTGCGGCGCGACAAAGAACGCCTTGAAAAAGAAGTTCAACGGCGGACACGGCGGATTGAGCAGGACCGGGAACTTATCCTCAAGCAAAACCAGGAATTGAAGCAATATAATGAAGAACGCAACCGCATTATTCAAATTTTAGGCCATGAAATTCGCACTCCTGTGGCTGGTTTACAGGACCTTAGTGCCACATTTAGTTATTTATTGCACCAAGGGCAAACCGAGCGAGCTTTGCATATTGCTAAATTAATTGATAGTACGAGCGTAGAGATGACTATGCTCATTGAAAATATTTTGCAATGGGGGCGTTTAGAAAATAACAAAAATTTACTGATACCCAGTAACCTTCATTTGGGTGATTTAGTACAGGGGGGCATTGATTTTTTGTCGTTGTTGCGGGAACAGAAGGAAGTAATTCTACAATTGAATTTACCTACTAAAATTCCTTCAGTGCGTGCCGATCGCAATGCCGCTGCCTTTATCATGCGAAATGTTTTAAGCAATGCCATCAAGTTCTCCCATCAGGGAGGAACCATCTATATTGATTTGGTGGTAGGCAAGGAGATGGCTGGCTTCCGTATTCGCGATGAAGGAGTCGGTATTCCTCCTCATTTATTACAACGCCTCCAGGAAGATGAGTCTGGTGAAAGCCAGTTGGGTACCAACGATGAACGGGGAATAGGCATAGGGCTTCATTTAAGTAAGTTGCTCATTGAACAAAACAAGGGAGTTTTGACCTTGCAAAGTGAGGTAGGGTTGGGAACAAGCGTAGAGGTTCAGTTTCCCATTGTAGCTAAAATTGTTAAACATGAGCATGCGCGTATTGGTAGTTGAAGATGATTTGCTCTTCGGGGTAAAGGTTGAACGGTTGCTCTTTGAACTGGATAAAAAGTGTGTGGGTATTTGTGCCAGTGCTGCCGCAGCATTGGCTATGCTGGAAAAAGAAGATGTAGATCTGGTTCTGGTGGATGTTCATCTCAAAGGCCAGGTGAATGGGATAGACTTAGCTAAAGCGCTCGCTAAGGCTGGGTTGCCGGTGGTTTTTATGACAGCTTTTCCTTCGGATGCTCTTTATCAGGAAGCATCCAAAAATCCAGATAGCTTCTTCTTGGTAAAACCCTTTGATAAATACACGCTGCTGAGTGCTATTGACCACTTAGGCAGCACTACAGAGCAGGAGAAGAGTACTACACCAAAAGGCATTGAAACAGGCGCTGAGGGAGTTTCGATCGGAGGAACTTTTTATGTCAGGGAAGGTAATAAACTCGTTCAGGTAAATGCTACCGATTTGTGTTTTCTGGAAGCTGACGGCAATTATACCACCCTGTTGGCAGACCGCAAACGCCTGGTTATTAAAACGTCCCTGAGGCGTATGTTGGAGCAACTGGAAGGAGAAGCCGAGTTTTTACAAATTCACCGGAATTATGCTGTAAACCTGGCCTGGATAGAAAGTATAGATCTCAAAACAGGATATCTGGTGGTGGCTGACCAAAAACTACCCATTGGCCGTTCTTTCCGCAAATCCTTGCAGGAAGCCTTGAAAATTCTTTAAAAATGCAGTTGGTCACCTCATTTTGACCGCTGGTCACCTTTTAGTTGGGCGAAACAGGGATACTGTTTATACTTGTGCATAATCAAACGTGTAAAGAGTGTCTATTAGTCGATTGACTTCGAGCAAGTAGATTTACCATAAGATTTAACTGGGAGTAATATTGTTTAGGGGCCAAAGTACTTGTTACTTTGGCCTTTTTTTTATTTACACCCCCCGAACTTGCCAGGAGTTGTTATTTTTGCAGGGCTTGTCCATTGCTGCATGAATTACGAATACTACATTGCCCGTCGGGTGGCACTTTCCGGGGAAAAATCCTTTGCCCGGCTCATCATTCGGATCGCTGTTGTGGCAGTCGCGCTAAGCACTGCAGTAATGATCTGTGCGATGGCCCTGGTTGCCGGCTTTAAGACCGAGATTAGTAGTAAAATTTTTGGTTTTTGGGGGCACATCCATATTACGAGTGCTGATATCTATCAAAACCTGCTGGAAGCAAAACCCATTAGTCGACGCCAGGATTTCTATCCCAGTTTGGGAGAAGTAGGGCCTATTCCTTACAACGAAACAAAAAACTTGTTTGGATGGGAATGGCAACAACCTGCGATGACAAAAGGAGGCATCCGCCATATTCAAGTCTTTGCACTACGGCCCGGGATCATTAAAGCGAACGACGAACTGGAGGGTATTATCCTTAAAGGCGTTGACACGGATTTTGACTGGCAATTCATGCAACAGTATCTACAGGAGGGTGAGCCACTGGCTCTGCAGGATAGTACGACCAGTGATCAAATATTACTATCCAAGCAAACTGCTGCCCGGTTGAAGGTTGGTGTAGGAGATAAGTTTCGGGTTTATTTTGTCGAGCAAGGGGAGACGCTACGTCGAAGTTTTACCGTTTGCGGACTTTACAAAACCGGCCTGGAAGAATATGATCGCCAATTTGCGCTGGTGGATATTAAGCGCATTCAACAGTTACTGGGTTGGTCGGCTGATCAGGTAGGAGGTTTTGAAGTTTTCCTGGATGATATCCATGACCTGGAACCCTTTAGTGAATACATTTACTACGATAAGCTTCCCAATAGCCTGTACGCTGAAACGATACGTCAGAAACTACCTGAAATTTTTCAATGGCTATCATTACAAGATATTAATGAGGTAGTTATTCTGGTTCTTATGATCCTGGTAGCTATTATTAATATGATTACCGCTCTGATGATCCTGATTCTCGAGCGGACCTATATGATAGGTACGCTGAAAAGTCTGGGAGGCAGTAACTGGAGTATCCGTAAGATTTTTCTCTATTATGCGGGATATATACTCGGTGTGGGGATTTTTTGGGGCAACCTGATAGGAATTGGCCTTTGTCTGGCACAAAAATATGGGCAGTTCATCACCTTGTCGGAAGAAAACTATTATCTGTCGGTAGCACCTATCCAACTGGATTGGAGTAGTGTTTTGTGGTTAAATGCCGGAACCTTAGTCGTTACCTTACTCTTCCTTCTCGTTCCTACTTATCTGATTACCCGGATTAGCCCGATTAAAGCTATTCGGTTCCAATGATATTGCCGGGCAAGGCACTTACTTTAGCGGATCGTTGGCGCGGTGTAAGCCATCGGGTTGGCTTTTGGAGGCAAGTTTGGCCCCGACGTTTTCAACTTTGGCTTAACGGATGGCGGAAACTACCGCAGTTTCCTTCAAAAGATTGGGGATGGTGGTTTTTTGAACAAAAAATGCTGTCGCTGGATTTACTTGGCTTTGGTTTAGGTTATGAAGTACTTACGGCCGGATTTAAATGGCGTACCCGGGCATTGTCACCAGAAGAAATAGCACTTCTCCGAACTATTTATGCAGACAGTGTCAAGTACCATTTAATTCGCATTGACGAACGTGCCCGACTAGGAACCAGGAAGGGCGGAATATGCTATGTGAGTGGGCATACCATTAACAGTTGGGGACATATACCTCCTGAACTGTTGGTTCATGAAGTCATTCACATCTGGCAATATGAACGAATAGGACTTGCCTATATTCCTCGCGCACTGCGTGCACAACGCTCAGCAGCAGGATACAACTATGGGGGGGTAGAACAGCTAAGGCATTTGCGTAAACAAGGTGCTACGTTGTGGGACCTGAATTTGGAGCAGCAAGGTGATCTGGTCGCTGATTATTACTGCTTGCGAGAGGGACTTGTTCCAAGCTGGGTACCCCGGGATGTTTCGGCACATGAAGAATTTCCATACTGGATAGGCCAATTAGCGGAATCTGACGAGGTAGTAGCATAAATCAATAGGACACCCTTTCCAAGTGCCAGGAAAATAATTACCTTCTCCATGCCGTTTGCCGGAGGAAAAGCGTTACCCGTTTGGGGGAGCGTCGTCAAAATTGTATGTTTGCGGGATAAGAACCTTCCGTACATGCTGGCAAACAGGTTCAAATAAACTCAACATCATGGTTCGTTACTACGCCAAAGTTGCAGGCAGGCTGCGCGAACTGGAACAACCAGAACCAGGTTGTTGGGTGAATATTTGTCCGCCATTTAGTCAGGATGAACTTGATGAAGCTGCTCAGCGATTCGATGTTCCCATGGATTTCCTGACGGACTCCCTGGATATTGACGAACGCTCTCGTTATGAAATAGAAGATGAGGCTCGACTTATCCTGATAAATACCCCGGTATTAAACGAATCGGAAGAAGAAAACGATGCCATCTATATTACCGTACCTATCGGGATAATCATCGCCGTTGACCACTTGATTACGATTACTTCCACTGAGGAGAATCCGGTATTACAGCGGTTCCTGGATAATAAGGTCAAGAACTTTGACCCTACCGACGAAACGCAGTTTATTATTCAGATTTTGGAGCATAATGTTTACCGTTTTTTGACCTGTCTGAAGAAGCTCGATCTCAAACGCAACTTGATTGAACAGGAACTCTATCACGCCAGCCGAAATAAGGAACTCAAGCAGTTATTGAGTATTGAGAAATCCTTGGTTTACTTATTGAACTCACTGAGCGCGAATGATCTGTTGAAAATGAAAATGAAGCGGATCGACTTTTTGAACATCCGGGCGGACGAAGAGAAAATGGATACCTTTGAAGACATTATTATCGACAATGGGCAGGCACTTGAAATGGCCAATATTTACAGTAATATCCTAAGTGGAACGATGGATACCTATGCCTCCATCATTTCGAATAACATGAACGTTACGATTCACCGACTGACCATCGTAACTATATTTTTAGCAGTTCCCACCCTTATTGCCAGCTTTTTTGGTATGAACGTACCCCTGCCTTTTGCCCAAAGTTCTTTTGCCGTTTATTTTATCATTTTTATCTCTGTAGTGATTTCCTTCCTTTTAGGCTGGTACTTTCAGCGGAAAAGACTTTTTTAAGTATCGGGTTTAATTTCCCACATTGTGGAAAACTTTCCTAACAATGTTAATTGATTGAAATGCAGTGTTTTGTGTCTGTTTTCCACAGAGTGTTAATAATTTTTCCCACCAAGACATGTGGCATCTCCTTAGTTTTAGACTATTACAATTTTTAAGGGGTTTTCTGAAACCCTGCCTCGCTAACTTACTGATGCAAAGGTGAACCGGTCTTTCGGTTCGCCTTTTTTTATTTTGCCTTGAATTCCATTTTTTCTCCGGAAAAATATATTTAAGTTATATTTTTCCGTTACCTATTTATTCAGGTTTGTTCATGGCGCGGGAAAACAGGTGCAACTCAGCGTATGTTGCCCGGATGCCCCTCCAATAGCTGGTTTACAAAAAAAGTGATTCCCCCATTTAGCGATACTGGCATTAAGCAGGGCTTGCTACTGCCAGGCTGGCTTCAGGTACAGTATATCCTGCTCCTGAGATTGGGAATTCCGCAATCTTAGGGCTTGAAGATCTATGGATTGACCAGAACGTACCTTGGCGTAAGGACGACCTTGTAATAAATAATGCAGGGATGGGTACGCAAAGGTTTGCGCGCTTGGCGGCTACAAAACAAGGATGTATGAGAAACTACGTACTCATCGTATTACTGGGGCTTATTCCTTTGGGGGGTATAGCACAGTTAAAGATGGAAGGGAGTATAGTTGTAGGGGGGATAGGCTATCAGGGTGATTTGACCCCCGATTGGTATCCACCTCTTCAATCCATTCGTCCAATGCTTGGTTTGGCAGTGCGTCATTATTTTACCCCAGTCTGGGCGGTTCGCGGGATAGCCTGGTGGGGCCAGGCTGCCGGTGACGATGCCTATTTTCCAGATAATGCGCCCCATCGCCAGCGCGGGTATTCCTTTCGGACAACTATTGGTGAACTGGACCTGCTACTGGACTGGGATCCCTGGGGAAAAAGTCGGTATCCGGAGTCCAGGTACAGGTTTCGCCCTCGCATTACACCCTATCTGACGGCAGGTGTAGGTGCATCATTTCAGGATGTACAAACAACATACGCGAGCTTAGGTGAACAGGCGCTTCCTCCCAAGGTAGCCATTGACCAGCAAGAAAATGGTTCCCAGATGCATTTGGCACTGCCAGCAGGTGGGGGGATCAAAATAGACATGAGCAAGAAATCTACCTTGGCATTGGAACTCATTGGCAGGACTAATCTAAATGACCTACTGGATGGGGTCAGCGCCTCGGGAAATGCTGCGGCTCGCGATTGGTACTGGACGGGGCAGGCGCAACTTACCCTGCGGTTTGGTCCGCGGGACAGCGATGGGGATACAATTATTGATAAAGAAGACCGTTGCCCCAGTTTGCCGGGAGTTGCTAGTGCTCGTGGCTGCCCTGATGCAGATGGCGATGGGGTGGAAGATGCGGAGGATGTATGCCCTGACCTGGCAGGACTTGCTGCATTCAGCGGCTGTCCGGATACGGATGGCGACGAAATAATGGACCCAGTAGATCAGTGTCCGACGGCATTTGGGTTTGAGGATACGGGTGGGTGTCCGGATGGCGATAATGACTGCGTTATCGACTCCCGCGACCGCTGTCCTGAGGAAGCGGGATTAGCGGCTCTTTTAGGCTGTCCGGATACGGATGGTGACGGGCTCGCCGATTGTGATGATCCATGTCCACAAGAGGCTGGATTACCTGGAGGTAGTGGCTGTCCTTTGCCGGACACTGACTGTGATGGCGTTCTGGACTATTTGGATGCCTGCCCTGAAATTCCAGATACGACGACCCTTTCGGGATGTCCTGATCGGGATGGTGATGGGATTATTGATCTGGAGGATCGCTGTCCGAACAAAGCGGGAAGTGCAGATCGCCAGGGGTGTCCGGAAATTGCAGAACAGGATAAGCGAGTGCTAACGCTGGCAATGAAGGCCGTACAGTTTAAAACAGGAAGTTCGGTATTATTACCCGCTTCCCGCAAAATTCTGAATCAGGTGGCCGATATCCTGGCTCGCTATCCAGAATACCATTTGCGAATAGCCGGGCATACGGATAGTCAGGGTAAAGCCTCCAGTAATTTGGTGCTTTCGCAACGACGGGCTAAAGCATGCCTGGATTATCTGTTGGCAGCCGGAGCAGATCCCGGCCGGATGAATTATGCTGGTTACGGTGAGGAGCAACCTATCGCTGAGAATACCACAGCGTCCGGCCGGCTACTAAACCGGAGAGTTGAATTTATTTTGGATATTCCCCAAGGAGAGCAACAGTAGAGTAAGCTCCAGGTGTGGGTATATTAGCTGCGTGGTTAAGCAAGAAGATTTTTTTTATATTAACTTTGTATAGCTAACCAGCAGGTACAATGGTGCTCGCAGGCCAGGGGCTTGCTGGCTATTTGGAAGAACACTCATAAAGAAAGTCATGAAAAGAGGGTACTTATTGACATTACTCAGCTTACTATTCGCATTTCCTGCGCTTGCTCAACTCAGTTGGGAAGGGGGGGTATTTGCCGGAGTAGGTTTATATTCAGGGGATATTACTCCTACTGCGAACCCCCGCTTTGGTGATTCAGATCTAAGCGTTGGGTTCTTTGGCAGGGTACCTGTCACCGGGAAGTTAAATTTTCGGTCCAGCTTAATTTATGCGGCATTGAAAAGCGATGATGCCAATTTCCCTGAACGCGAGTCACGAGCCTTTAGTTTTCGTACGAATTTGGTGGAATTGAATCTTGTTGGTGAATTTGAACCCTTTGGGGCAAACCGATATTATTCGGATGCTCAAGGTAACTTGGCGCAGGATAAATTGATATCGCCCTATATCTATGGGGGCGTCGGCTTTACTTTTCTCAGTTTAAACCCAGACTTTACGAAATATCAGGGTACTACTTTGCAACCTGGTATTCAACGGGATCGCCTGCAGGGGAATTCCAAAATTGCTGTTGTAGTTCCACTCGGCGTGGGGATTAAGTTTGATGTCACCAATAATTTAACGGTAGGTTTGGACGGTGGCTTTCGCCTAACCTTCACTGATTATGTGGATGGGATTAGCGAAGCGGCCAGCACCGAAGGTGATGATGTATACTATACACTGGGCTTGTTGGTCGGCTATCGATTCAACAGGTAAATCGTGGTGTTACTGCGAAAGTAATCGATCGACCAGATTGCGAACGCCAATAGTTGCCTTTTCGGGAATAACCTCCAACCGGGTACTTTGTTGTAATTCCCAATTTAGGGATGGTTGGGGGTCAATATAGTGTACTGGACAGCCCGCTGGTGCATAACCAATTAAACTGGCTGCAGGATATACCTGCATTGAAGTCCCGATGATGATTACCCGGTCGGCCGTTTCCAATAGGGCAGATGCGGGATACATATTCGGTACGACTTCTCCAAACCAAACGATATGTGGACGTAATTGTCCGCCTTGGGGGCAGTGATCGCCCCAGTGTAAATCATCCTCCCAGGGAATAATATACGACGCGTCTTTTTCACTACGCACTTTGCGTAACTCGCCGTGGAGATGAAGGACATTGGTGCTACCAGCCCGTTCATGCAGATCATCTACGTTTTGGGTGATGATGGTTAGCTGATAATGACGGGCTAACTCCACCAGTGCAAAATGTGCGGCATTAGGCACTACCTCGCGCAGTTGTCTCCGCCGCTGATTGTAAAAGCGTAGAACGAGCTCTGGATTTTTCTGCCAGCCCTGGGGGGAGGCGACTTCCATCACGTCGTGTTGTTCCCATAATCCATTGGCGTCCCGAAAGGTACTGATTCCACTTTCGGCACTTATGCCGGCTCCGGTAAGGACTATTATGTGTTCACGGTTCATCGTAGTGCACCTATTAATTAAAGGCGAATACCCACTGCGTTTACCACCTGCAGGGGCCTGTTTTATAAATGGGAATACTGCTTAATAATCCGTTCAAACCAGGTGCCTGGTAAAATTCGTTTAATCACCAGTGCAATATTTTCCATGGGCCGTCCCATGGCATAGCTCTTTTTCCAGTTTTTGCGCAGCAATAATCCCGCTATTTGGTCAGCTAGTTCTGCGGGATCTTTTCCGTGGTCAACACCCTGGTTGATGGCTTTTGCTACGCGCTCATAACTCTCCCGATAATCGGCCACCTGGGGGTCGTATTCCATAATGCGGTTGGCATTGATATTGGTTTTGATATCTCCCGGATGAACGATACAGCACTGGATACCAAAGGGAGCTACTTCCATGCGTAAGCCATCGGTAAGCCGATCTACGGCCGCTTTGCTGGCAGCATAGAGCGCCCGATAGGGTAGGGCAACTTCGGCGGCAATAGAGCTGATGTTAATAATTCGGCCATGACCCTGTCGGCGCATCACCGGTAAAACGGCCTGAGTCGTTCGGACAACCCCATAGAGATTGGTGTCAAAAACCCGCTGGATGCTGGCTAGCTGCAATTGTTCAACGGGGCCGGCAATCCCTAAGCCCGCATTATTGATCAGGATATCAAGTTGCCCCTCCCTGGCTATGATATCGGTGATGGCGGTTGCAATACTGGCTTCATCCAAAACGTCCATTTGGAGCATAGTAAAGGGGAAATTCGGCGAGGCTGGTTGGCGACTGGTACCAAAAACGGTGTAACCTCTTTGCTGCAGCAGCGTAGCCAGCGCGAGGCCTAATCCTGATGATGCCCCGGTAATGAGTACGACTTGTTTCATAAGGTGCTTACTTATCGGGCAAAGATAACGGAAATGGTCATTTCTGGCGGTGCTGCCGCTGCTTATCATGGAGTTGTTGGAATGCTCCCCCCAGATAAGTGATCAGGTCGGAAGCGAGTAAGGCTTCCTGATCGAGTGCTGCTTCTGCCAGGTCGCCAGCTAAACCATGCAGGTATACGCCGAGAACGGCAGCCTGCTCAGCGGGATACCCTTGTGCTAAGAGCCCGGTAATAATTCCGGTTAGCACATCGCCACTACCCGCGGTAGCCATACCCGGGTTGCCGGTGCTGTTGAAGTAGGTCTCTCCGCCGGGAGTCGTGGTGCAGGTGTAAGCTCCTTTCAAAACGATATAAATGCCGTGTAGGCGTGACAACTCCTGCTGGTGCGCCAGCCGGGCGAAGTTATCGGTACTGGGGCCGAATAAACGGGCAAATTCCTTAGGATGCGGAGTCAGGATGGCTCCGGGAGGAATTTTTGTCGCCCACTCATTGGCGGCAATGATATTCAGTGCGTCAGCATCGAGTACCAGCGGGCCATGATAGGATTCCAGTAAGGTCAGCAGGGCAGCAGCAGTACTTGGTTTTTGCCCAAGCCCCGGACCGGCTCCTATCGCCTGAAAGCGTTCCAGATCGGGAATTTCGGAGCATTGAAACTGATGCCGGTCGATACTGGCCATCGCTTCCGGAACACTCATCTGGATGATCTCGTAACCACAACGGGGGACATGTACCTGCAATAAACCAATGCCACTGCGCAGCGCAGCCCGTGCACTTAAGATCGCTGCGCCCATCATCCCATAACTGCCGCTAATGAGCAAAGCGTGGCCAAAAGTACCCTTGTGGGCAAAGCGCTGGCGGGGATGCACCCACCCGGCTGCCTGTGATTCCTCAACATAGGAATACGGCGAAGGGGTTTGGGCCGGATACGCTGGATGCAGACCAATGGGGGCTACCCCCCATTCCCCCGTAAAGAGATTACTCTCCGGAAAAAAGAAGGCAAGTTTGGGAACCTCAAAAGTAAGGGTATAGTCAGCCCGGAAGGCGGTCCCGGTGGTGGGGCTATCGGCAAATAACCCCGAAGGAATATCCAGTGAGATTTTTGGCCCCGCGAACTGACTAAAATGGTCAAGGACGGTTGCCCAATAACCCGTTACGGGGCGATTTAAACCAGAACCGAACAGGGCATCTACGAAAATGGCATTGGGGGGGATGTCGGGAAGAGGGTCTCCGGTTTTGAGCCTGAGTTGGATTACTCCGCTATGGCCCGGTAAGCGTTGGAGGTTCGTTTTGAAATCTGCACTGGGATTACTGCCCACCTCTGCCAGGATAACCGTGGGATCATAGCCTTGCAGGTGCAACTGACGGGCGGCGGCCAGCCCATCTCCCCCATTGTTTCCAGGGCCACAGAGCAATACCACCTGTTGAGGCAGCTCAGGAAATCGCGAGGTGAACCATGCAGTAAAGGCACTAACAGCACGTTCCATCAGGTCTATCGAGGCAATCGGCTCCTGGGCAATTGTAAAGGCATCCCATTGGCGGATCTGTTCGGCGGTGAAAATTTTCATGTTGCCTGTTTTTTAAGGGTTACCGGAGCAACCGGGTAAAAGATACTCCATTTCCGGTAATTGCCGAAGTGACCTTTGAATCCTTGGCAGGGAATAGATACCCCGTACAGGTCTTTAGAAAAAACAGGGAGCTATTAGCTACAGGATCGGTAAAGAATTTTTACTTTAAGTGGATTGAAAACCCAATGATGCCGTTAGCCCTATGAATGCAAACACCACGCCCCACCGCCTGGGCCTCTTTTCGGTTACCATGATTGTGGTTAGCCTGATTATTGGCATGGGGATTTTTAAAACCCCGGCTCTTATTGCAGCTACGGCAGGAACACCTACCATTTTTTTCATGGCCTGGATCCTGGGAGGAATGATTGCTTTTAGTGGAGCCATTACCTTCGCTGAAATCGGATTGCGGATGCCGGTTACGGGAGCTTTTTACCAGATTTTTTCCCGCTGCTATCATCCAGCCGTAGGGTTTATGGTCAACATGGTCATTTTGGTAAGTAATGCTGCCTCCTTAGCCATTGTTGCGCTCATCGGTGCGGATTATGTCAGTGACCTGGTTTATGGTCACCCTGCCGGCAGGTGGTTTAATACCGGGTTAGCGGTTTTGGCCGTAGCTTTATTCTATGGGGTTAATTTATTGGGACTCCGTAGTAGTAGTTATACCCAAAATGTCATGACGGTAGTCAAGGTAGGCCTGATCCTGGTTTTAATCTCAGCAGCCTTTACGGGCCTTTCCGTTGCTCCGCACGGGTATGAGGAAGGAGAGGTGTTTACCTATACGGGGGATAATGGTCTTTTACTGCTCTGGATGAGCCTGATTGCGGTTTGTTTTACCTTCGGCGGGTATCAACAAACCATAAACTTCGGCGGAGAAGTGCGTCGGCCGCAAACGTTACCTAAAGGAATATTCTGGGGGATCTTAATTGTGATGATACTTTATCTGGCTATTAATTATGCTTATGTGGAGGTAATTGGCTTTACCGAAATCCGCAATGCTTCCGCGATAGGAGCCTTGTTGTGTGAGGCCTGGTTTGGATCAGCGGGGGCGAAGATTTTTGATGCGGCGATGTTTTTATCTGTATTAGCCTATGTGAACATCCTGCTGATGAGCAACCCCCGGGTGATGTATGCGATGAGTGAAGACAAGGTGCTTCCCGCCTGGTTTCGCCAACGTAGCGCACGTACGGGAGCATTGGTGCCGGGGCTTACGGTTTTTGCTGTACTTACGATAATGATTACATTTATTGGCAAGGGTGTGGATCAGATCCTGGGCTTTACGATGTTCCTGGACAGTATTGGCATGTGTACCTCGGCTTTTACCTTGTTTATCCTGCGTCGGCGAGGAGAAGGAGAGGCGAATGCTGGTCATGTATGGAATCGCTATACGCCCTGGCTGGCGGGTTTTTTCGTCACCCTCTATGGATTAGTGGCGGCGGCAGTGGTGGTTAAGAGCCCTGGCTCGGCAGCTATTGGATTGGGGCTATTATTGTTGTTTTTAGTGCTTTACCTGGTGTTGATTCGCCCGGCAAAGCAAGTGGTAACCAATCTTGATTTATGATGGAACCTATGGATCTCTCTTTCATATTAAATGAACTAGGGGAAGAGCGCGATGGATACTTTGGGGCTATTGCCCCACCGATTATTCAGACGAGCAATTTTCGGGTAAAGAAAGTGGACGAACTGCGGGGTTTATTCGCCGATGAGTATAGTGGTTATCTGTACAGCCGGGGTATTAACCCTACGGTGGATATCCTGCGGCAGAAATTAGCGGCACTCGATGGGGCAGAAGATGCTTTGGTCTTTAATAGTGGTGCCGCCGCTATTTTTGCCGGCGTGGTTTCCCAGGTAGCTGCGGGCGATCATATTATCTCCGTTCGTGAGCCTTACACCTGGGCCCGGCAGATGTTTGACCAGATATTACCGCGTTTTCAGGTAACGACAACCTACGTGGATGGTACTATTATCGAAAACTTCACCGCAGCCCTGCAACCCAATACCCGGTTAATCTATCTGGAGAGTCCAAATAGTTGGACCTTCGCGCTACAGGACCTGGCCGCAGTAAGTGCCCTGGCTCGGGAGCATGGCATTGTCACGATCTGTGATAACAGCTATTGCACGCCGCTCTTCCAGCAGCCTATAGCGTTGGGTGTTGACCTGGTTTTGCAAAGTGCTACCAAGTACATCAGTGGACATAGCGATACGGTCGCCGGGGTATTGAGCGGTCGCCGGGAACGGATCAAGAAGATTTTTGATTCGGAATACCTCAATATTGGAAGTGGTATCCAACCTTTTAATGCCTGGTTGTTGATTAGGGGGTTACGAACGTTGCCTGCCCGTTTGGAGCGCTGCACCCGAACCCTTGCTCAGGTGCTTCCCTTTCTAAAGCAACACCCGCGGATTGAAGCAGTGTGGTTTCCGTTGGATGAAGATTTCCCCCAAATTGCACTGGCCCGTCAACAAATGAAGGGGGCTTGTGGGCTGGTCACCCTGGTGATGAAAGCGAAGACACGCGCTGAGATCGTACGTTTTTGTGAGCGGCTGCAACACATCCTGCTGGCCGTGAGCTGGGGCGGACATGAAAGCCTGGTTATTCCCCGCTGTGCCAGTTTGCAGGAGGCAGAATTTGATGCAAATAATCAGGACCATCGCCTGGTGCGCTTATACATCGGGTTGGAAGATGCAGACTACTTGATTGCGGACCTGGATCAGGCCCTGGCTCAAATGTAAAATCCCGACCCGGACTAAACCATTTCGACAATGAAAAAAACCGAACGCCGATTGGCAGCCCAACTCGTTGCTAATTCCCTGGATTTACAATTCACTGCTACAGATGAGTGGGGCATGTTGCCCCTGTTGAAGGGGTTTGAATTGTTCCGCAAGGGAGTGAATAAGAAGATCACTAACGTTATGCAACGCAAAGGGGATATGCTGGAATACCACGTTCGGATTTTTGATTACCAGTATACCATAAGTTCAGGAAAAACATCAGTTACCTATAATCAGTCCGTTTTTTTTCTGGAGTCAAAAGAACTGGGGTTGCCGGAGTTTTGGATGCGCCCCGAACACCTTTTTCACCGGATTGGAGAATGGTTTGGGCGTCGGGATATTGACTTTGAAGAATACCCGGAATTCTCGCGGCGGTACTTTCTTACCAGTCCGGATGAGGATTACCTGCGTGCTTCACTGGGGGATGCCTTTTTACGCTTTTTCAGCGTCGAAAAGAAGTGGATTCTGGAAGGGGTTGGGTACTTTTTGATTTTTTATCAGCATAATAATCTATTTGAACCCCTGCAGATGCGTCAATTTTATGAGCAGGGAACTCAACTTGCCGAGTGGTTAAAAAAGCGCGACTGGGCGGATCCCACGGCCAACTGATTATCGCTCCAGCACGGTAATGACGTAGTGTAAGCTATTTTCATGAAATTTAACACTGCCCTCCGGATACCGAATCCGAACATCGCGATTTAGCGGCTTGTTAAAATCCGAAAGGTCAAAAGGAATGGTGGGGTACTGCATTAGCCATTCTTCCAGAGGTTTATCCACCACCATTTCAAAATGTTCGAACCCCTCAGCGTAGGGGCTGCCGGACTTTGGAGCGGGTAATTCCAAACAGGGTATTTCGAATCCCTCAAACACAATTGGCTGATGCAACTGAAAAGTGGCAATAGGCCGGCCGGCAACAGGCGTTTCCGCCAATAAATTCCCCCATGCACCTAGTTGCTGTCGTAAGGCCCAATAGCGCTCCTGCGTTGCGACCCGATAACATAAATGATCAATTGTTAGTCCTTGTACGGTAATATGGTCCCCTTGCAGTCTGGCCAGCATGACTTCCAGAAATGGCCGGGGATTTTCCAAAACATCAAAGAGGTTAGTATTCATAGGAAGCTTAGATTTCAGGGGTGACCCACCCTGCTGAAATTTGGGGACTTGATTGGCCCTTGATTTTTGCGTAAATTAAAAGAAAATCAACCAAATTATGGCTATCGTAAAAGTAATCGAAGTAATTGCATCTTCCGACAAGAGTATTGATGACGCCGTGCGCAAAGCCGTTAAAGAAGCCGCTAAGAGTGTACGGAATATCGATTCGGTATATGTGAAAGACATAAAAGCACACGTGAAGAATGGTGAAATAAGCACCTTTGGGGTTATTTGTAAAATTTCTTTCCGGGTTGGCGATGATGATTAAGGGGTGAAGGTTCTGTTTGTTTAATTTCCAGACGGACGGAATAGATTCCGGTTTGTTTTCCAGTTTTGAGAAAACAAAGGGTGATTTTTATGTCTATAGTGCTTTGTCAACTAAGAATTTAGATGTTCAGAATCCCCCGGGAAAACCTTCCGGATTTTCCATTGCGCCTGATTATTCACCGAAATTTCTCGCAACGACGCAAAGACGCAACGAGATATAGCGGATTCGCTTCACGTTTTTTTAATCCTTAATTTCGTAATTGACAGAACACTAGTGTTCTGTCAATTACGAAATTAAATGTAAGGTGTTGTCGCTCTCCTGGCGCTGGGTATTTTGAGCGTTACTCGTTGGGTGTTGAGCGTTTTTTATCCGCTTACGCCTGGCTGCGGCTGGTGGTTCCTGCACTTCGGCTCCTTTCGGTTCCGCTCAGTAACCAAGCGAAGTCAAAGGGCTGATCCGCCGGCGGCGGATAAGTTTCTGATTTCCCAGTTTAGTCTGCCTGATGTTTACTTTTGTCAAGCCAACGGTAAAAATACGCCGTGCTAAAATCTGAAGCGACGATGCCATCCAATCAACCTTTTGCTGGAATTACGATCATTGAACTTGCCTCGGTTCTGGCAGGACCTGCAGTGGGTATGTTTTTTGCTGAGCTGGGTGCTCGCGTGATCAAAATTGAAAACCGGAAAACGGGCGGCGATGTGACGCGGCGCTGGAAACTACCCACGGAGGATCCCCAGGGAGAATTCTCCGCGTATTACGCCAGTGTGAATTATGGCAAAGAGGTTTTACTGGTTGATTTGGCAGATCCAGAGGATCGTGCCTGGTTAGACAGCCTGCTGATGACTGCGGACGTGGTGTTGAGTAACTTCCGACCGGCGGCGGCACAGCGTTTGGGCCTAGATTTTGCTTCCCTGCACCAGCGGTTCCCCCGCCTGATCCAGGGCGAGATTACCGGCTTTGGGGATGACGATCCAGATCGCCCCGCCTTTGATATGGTTTTACAAGCGGAGGCGGGCTTTTTGTATATGTGTGGGGAGCCGGGGCGGAATCCTGTGAAAATGCCGGTCGCTTTGATCGACTTAATGGCCGCTCACCAGTTAAAAGAGGGGTTATTGTTAGCCTTGTGGGAAAGGGAAAAGACCGGGCTAGGGAGCCGTGTACATTGCTCGTTACTGGCTGCGGCATTAGCTTCGCTGGCGAACCAGGCTACAAACTGGCTCATGGGGGCCACTATTCCCCAACCCATGGGTAGTTGCCACCCAAATATTGCGCCCTACGGTGATATTTACCGGTGTGCGGATGGGAAAAGCCTGGTGCTGGCCATTGGCACTGAAGCGCATTTTCGTTGTTTATGCCAGGTCCTGGAGCTTGAAAAACTAATCCTGGATACTCGCTTCACCCGCAATGCGGAGCGGGTCAGATACCGGGATGCTTTGAATGCTCTGCTGGCACCAGCTATAGTTGCCTGGGAAAGAGATGTCTTAATGACCCGATTAAACGATGTTGGTGTGCCGGCAGGAGCTGTGCGAAACATGGCCGAAGTATTGTCTCTGCCTGGCGCTGAGCGCAGCCTGCTGATCTATACTTTGCCTGACGGGACTCCTGCCCGGTGCCTCCGCACAGTGGCATTTGATTGGGAAAGCGGGGCGTCCTTTGAAAATAGCGGTTGATCGATGATAAAAGCGATTTCATCGATAAAAAATATTCGTTGGTCGATGAATTTATACAGGGAAAATAATATCTTGATCGAACCGATTGAAAATTATGAAGGTGCCATCCACTAAAAACAGTAGCGATGAGATACCTCCTTACCTTTTGCGTTTGCGCTTTACTGATTGCCCTTAATTCCTGTGCTATTTTGGAAGGCCCGGCTGATCATCATGAGGTCTTGCGTATTGATACCCACTATCGTAGTAAGCAAATTTCCGTACAGGAGGTTCCCCATGTTGATCACCTTACTGGATATTCGGCTAATCCGGGGCAATATAGCCCTATATGGACACCAACTAGCGCCGGACAAATGTATGACCGATACGGGGCTGAGTGGGTCAATGCTTATCCCTGGAAGCATTAATGAAATAATGAATTTCAGGAATTCAATTGCCTATGTTTTGGAACAAGTTTCAATGTTCTGATGCCTGATTATTAGATTGAATTCAGGCCCATTAAATTTTTGGTGCCAACTCTTCTGAGCTTTTGTTGCAATGCCTTTCTACGTTTTATTAGCCTTACCAGGGCTGAGCCTAAAAGAAGCATCCCGAATTTTGAACTATGCCAAAATCCGGGATGCTTCTTGTTTATAATATTTGTCAAAGAAGGTAATATTTGGGATTACCAGTTCACATCTTCCCAGCATCCTTGCATCCCTCCGTCAGCGCCCGGACGACCATTCGCCGGGGTGCGTGGCTTGGGTTGTGGGAATTCGCCGGCCTGAATCATTTTAGCACGCATCGCGAGATCCTCCAGGTGAGCCTTGGTAAGCGGATCACCTCCGCGTTTAGCTGCTTTGCTCAGGTCGCTTTCCAATGTTTTCACCGTAGCACGGGCAAGGGCCGTGATATCGGTTTGGTTTACATCGGTGTCGTCCATTTGGAGCAGTTCGGCCATTTGGTCTAGATATGCCCTTTGCAGGTTACGGCGGTAGGGGTCGATAGCTGCGCCACTATTGATTTCGCTGAAGATGCCACTGCGCGTGTCCTTGAAGAGGTCTGACATCGAGTAAGCAGCACTGCCATTGAGGGCCTCATTATCGGCCATGCGCTTCATCCGTCCGGTATCGAACAGGCCGTTGAGGGTAGATACCTGTAATCCGCGGATCCGGTCAATCATACCGCTTCCTTCAATACGCCCAAGGATATCCGTATTGATCATCCAGGTAGGCGTGGTGAATAACTGCCGCTGAAGGAAATTCATGGCTTCCCGCTGGCGCTGACGAGATACATGTGTGTAGACAGGACCTTGCTCTTCAGCAGTTTTGTCAAATTCATATACACCACCAATGTTATTGCTAACATGGCCCATATAACGGCGGTACTGGCCAGCAACGTTCTGGTAGAGTTCCGCTAGGTCGTCATAATCTTTACCAGCTTCTGTTGTCCAGCTGATCAGATTAGCCGTGATGCGCTTGAGGTTTTCAATACCCAGGTCCGAGGCTTTCACAGCATCATCACTGATATCTTCTGTTTGGGCACTGGGGTCTATAACGCGTCCCTGCTGCTGACCATAGCGGTACAGGGGATTCCCTGCCCGTTCCAGAATCCACTGGTTAAGGGTAGCTTTTTCAGCATCAGGGGAGCTGGCACCAGGAATGAGTTTATAGCCGTACATGATGGACCAAAGGTCGTAAGGGCCAACCTTGGCCATGAAACCAGCACCCTGATCTTCGGGCTGAGCTACGTAGTTGAACCGGGCATAGTCCATGATGGAAGGAGAAACCCCCATACGTTGAACGAAGCCAGCTTTGCGCAGCGAATCCACCGGATATGCTACACTGGCTCCCATGTTATGAGGTAATCCAAGCGTATGGCCTACTTCGTGAGCTGCAACAAAGCGAATCAGCTCGCCCATCAACTCGTCCGTAAACTTAACCTTACGCGCAATGGGGTTGGCAGCTGCAGTCTGGATGAAATACCAGTTGCGTACCAGGTTCATTACGTTGTGGTACCATAAGATATCGCTTTCCAAAATCTCCCCGGTACGAGGATCGTGTACGTGAGGACCCTGGGCATTTTGGATATCAGTGGTAATATACCGGATAACTGAATAGCGGACATCTTCAGGACTCCAATCCGGATCTTCTGTCGGGCTTGGAGGATCTTTGGCAATAATGGCATTTTTGAAACCTGCAGCTTCGAAAGCAACCTGCCAGTCTTCAACACCTTGCTTGATATATTTACGCCATTTTTCCGGAGTACCGGGGTCGATGTAATAAACAATAGGTTTCTTAGGTTCAACCAATTCGCCGCGGGCGTAAGCCGCAGGATCCTTTGGGTCAAGGCGCCAGCGGGTAATAAAACGACGCTGGGCCGCTTTCTGCTCGTCAAGGCTGTAATTCGTTTGCTGGATGCTGAAATAACCAACCCGGTCATCAGAATACCGGGGTTGCCAGGGTTCCTCGGGAAGCAGGATGAACGATTGATTCATCTCCAGCGAAAGCGTGTTGGTCAGTTGGTTGTCGGGAAGGCTGTTGCCGCTGAACGTCAGGACGTGGCGCACTTCGATGTTTTGAGGGAAACTCTTCATGTAGGATACAAAACTACGCTTGCCGTCGAGTTGTCCCACTTCGAACGTGCGCTTTTCGCCACGCGACAAAGGACCGATCATCGGTACATCGGTTGTAAAGAGTGAGCTTACTTCGATGACCACTCCGCCTTCTTCCTTGCCATTTGCTGCAATCGGGAAGGCCATAATGACCGGTTCGAAATTATTGCGGGTAACCGAGAGGGAAACGGGATCATTGGGATCGGCTACTGCATCGTAGGAAACTGACCGCAGCATGACTTTGTCGCCAATGCGTTCCCAGCGAACCACCTGTTGTGGGCGGGATTTCATCCCGGCACCGCCGAAGTTAAGTCCTTTGACGTGGCCCGCGATCCGGCTAACAACCAGAATTTCCTTACCAAGTAAGGATTTGGGAATTTCGAAATAGTACTTGTCGCCAAGCTGATGGACATTAAACAGGCCCTCATCGGAAATAGCTTCCTTGGTAATTACCTCCTCAAAATCCTTGATTTTGGCGGCCTTTTTGCCAGAGTCCTCCCTGCCGGGAGCGGCGTCGTCCTGTGAAAACCCTGGCAGGGTAATCAGCAGGGAAAAGAGTAGTAGTAAATAGTTGCGTGCTAACATGATTCTTGTTTTACAAATGGTAAAAGTACCAGCGGCAATTCGTGGCCCACTGGCTTTGCAAATATAGCGAATTTAGCTTTTTAGCCTAACGAATGTTCGCTCTGCCAGTCCAGCATTTGCGTTGAAATGTATTGATTGGATTTTACTGTAGCAGGGAAAAGTGATCTGAAGATCATTAGGTTTCGGACCAGGGTGGGAGTCGGGAGACTCCCACCAACACGGTACCGGGCTTTGGCGGGAGTCCGCAGACTCCCCTTAAAAGTATTTGATAAAGGCAATCCTCAGATTGCCGTCAGCCCAGGACTTTGCGATCTTCAGATCGCGCCTGCTGAACTGGCCCAAACCACATCGCCCACTTTGACAATTGTCAAAGTGGGCGATGTGGTTTGGAAAAACAGAAAAATTGTTTAGTGCTGGTGTTCGGAGTGATCGCCAGGCTTGAGGGCAATTTTCTCTTTCTTATCAGCAGCCGGTTTATTATGTAACTTCATTTGCTCTCCGATTTGCTGAGATGCAGTAAAGGAAGTTACCATATTGGTCAGCATGTCACTAGCGGAGGAAGGCGAGTTGGGCAACAGAATCAGGTTGCTGTTAGACTTTTCGGCCATAGATTGCAGGGTGTCATAGTGTTGGGTTACAACTATCAGTGCAGAAGCCTCCTGGGAATTAATGCCCACGCGGTTAAGCATATCTACGGATTCTTCCAGACCGCGGGCAATTTCGCGGCGCTGATCGGCAATACCCTGGCCTTGCAGACGCTTACTTTCCGCTTCCGCTTTGGCTTTAGCCACGATTCTTACGCGTTCGGCTTCGCCTTCGTATTCGGCTGCGATCTTGAGGCGCTCGGAAGCATTAATCCGGTTCATCGCATTTTTCACGGCCTGGTCGGGGTCGATATCGGTAACGAGGGCCTTAACGATACCATACCCGTAGGTGTTCATGGCTTCCTCGAGTTCGCGACGAATAGCAACAGCGATGTCATCTTTGCGTTCAAAAACGTCGTCGAGGCGCATTTTAGGAACCTCTGCCCGCACCGTATCAAATACGTATGCCGTAATCTGCTCGTGGGAGTTTTCCAGCCGATAAAAGGCATCAAAGATACTGTTTACGAGTACGCAGAATTGGACGGAAACCTTAAGTTTCACGAATACGTTATCCTTGGTTTTGGTTTCTACGATAACATCCAACTGCTGGATTTTCAGACTCACACGTCCTACAATGCGATCGAGGAAGGGGACTTTAAACTGGAGCCCCGGAGTTCGAACGCTATGAAATTTACCAAAGCGCTCGACAATGACCGCGGTTTGCTGGCGCACGGTAAAAATACCGGATAAGATGACCAGCAGCGTAAAAAAAGATATTATCAAAAAGAATGGTGACATAGTAGTGAATTTTTTGTTCAGTGGGCTTAGACAAAAGCGTCGAAGCGCGAATGCCGTTTAACTTGGTTTTATGAACGGTTTTATCAGGGATTAAGATACGAAAAATCCCGCTGAAGACATTCGCTTTTCCGATAAAGGCTGGCAAAAATCGGGTAAAGTGTATTAAGGGAGACTGAGGCTGAGTCGCCAGTAAAATGCACGGCTGCGATCACTGGCTGCATTGCGGATGCGGGTGCGCCATTCGGGGCCGGTTTCCCAGCGCTGTCCACCCGCAAGCATGCGCCCCCATCCAAGATAGAAACGCCATTCCCGGCGCTGCCAACCGTCCTGTTGAAATGGATTGACGAGTCCTTCTGCTTGCAGGTTGCAGAAGGATTCCCCAGGGTCGAGGCGTTCCCCATTCAGCGGAAAGTCAAATGCTGTACGAAGTCGCCAGCGGTGAACCACCTGGTCGTTTTGCTGGCGAAAAAACCGTTGCTCCGTACGGCTGCGGAGCTGCCAGCGGTATTTGCCCCAGGAGGTTGACCAGGTTAACTGTTGCATCAGGCGATGCTCGCGATCGGCTGGCATTTGATTGAGTTGCCTCTGTGCTCCCTGATAGCCCAGTGCCAGGTTAAAGGCTGGATCCAGCTGGTAAGCGACAAAGGCTTGCAGGTTAAGGTGGAGTGGGCGGAATTCCCAATTGATGGTTTGCCCGGTTGTTTGTTGTCCGTAAATGAATTCGGAGAAAATCCCTACATTCGCTTGCCAGCGGTCATCCAGGCGCAGGCGATAATTCAGTTGGGGCATAACCAGCCAAGTCGTTTGGTTTTGCGCGTATGTAGCTAGTGGGAGTGTCAGGAACCCAAGCAAGCTTAGGGTAATCAGCGTTCTTGCCATGGCTAGAAAAAGAGTAAGTCGTTCGGGCGCTGCAGCACTTGCCGGATGCTTTCCAGGGCTCCCGATGGTGTAAAATGAACTTCAAATAGCCCGGCAGCACCCTCGTATATTCCCTTTAACTCAAGCTCATAGCGTTGTAGTTTTCCAGTGGGATGCGGGTATTGTTCCTGAATTTTAACCAGCCGCCATTGCTTTAAAGTCTGATCGAGCGACTGTTGTAACTGATGATATACGGCAGAGGGGATTTCACGGGGTTTGATTGTTTTTTCGACATCCACCAGGCCGCCGATGGGGAGGGCAAATTTGATACTGTATCGATGTTTAGCAGCACGGAACTTGACCTCATGGAAAACACCAGTCTCACTTTGTTCAAGATATAGCCTAAGTATTCCCGTTTGTGGATAATACTGGTTGATCCATTGACGCAAGGTGTCCTCAAGCTGGCTCAGGGGAAGTCGTTTTTCAACTTCAATTTTTTGGGCACAGCTGGCGTATCCGGAGAGCAGGAAGAGCAAAAGAACTATTAAACGCATAGGCAAAACGCTTAGCTCGACTTAAGTCTTGTTGTAGAAAAGGAAAAGCCGCGGCAGATTCCCCTGTCGCGGCTTTTTTATTTGTATGGGTTATCTTTTCTTAAACCCTTTACAGTGTTTTTAGTTCAGAAGTCAGATTAGAAAGTGTATCCTTGGCGTCTCCAAAGAGCATTCGGGTACGATTATGGAAGAAGAGCGGGTTTTCAATACCGGCATAACCAGCCCGCATACTCCGCTTCAACACAATAACCGTTTTGGCTTCCCAAACCCGCAACACGGGCATCCCGTAGATAGGGCTGCCAGGGTCATCTTCGGCGGCGGGATTGACTACGTCATTCGCGCCAACGATTATCGCAACGTCGGCATTAGCCAGGGCAGCATTGGCATCCTCGAGGTCGAGGAGTTTTGGGTAGGGGACATCCGCTTCGGCCAACAATACGTTCATGTGGCCAGGCATCCGGCCGGCAACCGGGTGAATGGCATATTTAACATCCACCCCGTTTTTGGACAGGATATCGTCTACTTCTTTACACACTTTTTGCGCCTGGGCAACAGCTAAGCCATACCCGGGAACAAAAACTACCGATTGGGAATAGTACAACTGGATCGCCGCATCATTTAGCGTTACTTCCCGGACTACCTGATCGCCAGAAGCCAGTGCTGCTGAAGTGCCACCGCCACCAAAGTTCCCGATAAGTACATTGAGCAGGGAGCGGTTCATGGCATTACACATCAGCACGGTCAGAATCGTACCCGAAGCGCCTACCAGGATGCCACCAACCAGCATGAACTGGCTGTCGTACAGAATCCCGGCCGCCGCTGCGGAAAGACCCGTAAAAGAGTTAAGCAGCGAGATAACAACGGGCATATCCGCCCCGCCAATGGGGGCCACAAAAGAAAAGCCGTAGATCAGGGTAAGTACCATAAACGCGATGGCCAGTGGCAACCCCGCCTCGATTCCCTCGATATACAGGAATCCAGCCATCACCAGGGCGACGGCCAGCATCACCAGGTTAACGATGTTGTGCTTGGGGAAGGTTACCTTACGATCATCGATCAGGCCCTCCAGCTTACCATAGGCCAGCATGCTACCGGTAAAGGCCACGCCCCCAATAAGTAGGGTAAATAGGACGGTGCTCATCTCTGCGCCATCCATTGTTTTGGTGCCGTCATAGAAATGGACCATTTCGGCCATTGCGAGCACCACTGCACAGGCGCCACCAAGTCCATTGAAAATGGAGACCATTTGCGGCATGGCGGTCATTTGTACGCGTTTGGCAGCGAGCGTACCCGCAATGCCACCAATCAGCAGCGCACCGAAAATCCAAGGGTAATTATTGGAGGCTCCGGTTAGGGGGATAATCATCGTAGCGATAATGGCTACCCCCATGCCCAGGCCGGCAATGATATTCCCTCGCCGGGCGGAATCTGGTGAACTGAGCAGGCGCAGCCCCCACACGAAGGCGATGGCTCCCACCATATAACTCAGATTTATAAAGAAATTAAAAGCCATGGTTGATTTGCATTTGATTGAATGAACAAAGCAAGGAGGCTACCCCCTACTTTTTCTTCTTTTTGAACATTTCCAGCATCCGATCCGTAACGACAAAACCGCCTGCTACGTTGACCATACCCAGAATGACTCCCAAAAATCCCAGCCCGAGCGTGAGGTAGTCGGTGGGCGCAGCTTCCCGAATGAGCAAAATAGCGCCAATGATAACTACGCCACTTACTGCATTGGCCCCCGACATCAGCGGGGTATGCAATACGGTAGGTACTTTGGAGATAACCTCGAAGCCAAGGATGATTGTAAAAATCAACAGATAAATCAGCAGGAGGTTATCGTTGAAAAACTGATAGATGGTATCCATAGTCCTCTAGTTATTAGCGTCTTGCGGCACCAATTGCGGCGTGATAAACGCTCCGGCAATGATCTCGTTCCCCATGTCGAGGTTGAGTGCACCATCTTTGACGATGATTTTAAGAAAATTAAGCATGTTGTTACTGTACAACAAGCTGGCATCCTGGGGCATTAGCCCCGCCAATTGGGAATTACCAATGATGGTAACGCCACCATGCGAGATTACCTTGTTGTCCTGAGTTAGCTCACAATTCCCTCCGGTAGAGGCGGCTAAATCCACCACAACAGAACCTGGCTTCATCAAAGCAACCGTTTCTTTGGGCAACAGGATAGGTGCTTTACGTCCCCGTACCTGGGCGGTGGTAATTACTACATCCGCTTTGCTAGCCCGTAGTTGCACTTCAGCGCGCTGGCGGGCAAGGAACTCTTCGCTCTGCGCTACCGCATAGCCACCGGCATCCTTATCGTCGCGAGCACCCTCGACAACTACGAATTTAGCACCCAAACTCTCGACTTCTTCTTTGGCTGCCTGGCGGGTGTCAAAGGCTTCTACCATCGCCCCCAGGCGTCGGGCTGTTGCAATGGCTTGCAAACCGGCAACACCTGCGCCCAAGACCAACACCTTAGCTGGTCGAATACTCCCGGCAGCAGTGATCATCATAGGAAAAAAGCGAGGTAAGTGAGTAGCCGCTTCCAATACTGCCCGATAACCAGCCATCGAGGCCATCGAAGAAAGCACGTCCATGGCTTGCGCCAACGTCGTTCGGGGAATCATATCCATACTAAAGGCTCGCCTTTTGGCGGCCACCAGCTTGGCGACAATCTCCTCGTCGACAAAGGGGGCAAATTGCGAAATCATAACCGTGTCCTTACCCAGCGAAGCCCATTCGGATTCGGCTAAGGGCGTGATACTTACGATTAGATCGCTTTGCTGGAGGACTTCCTTGCGGCTGCACATCGTGGCGTGCTCGGCATAGTCAGCATCGGAATAGAAAGCTGTTTCACCAGCTCCCTTTTCGACCAAGAATTCCAGTCCGAGTGGTTTGAGTTTGGGGATGGTCTCTGGGACTACCGCCACCCGGTGATCCCCCTGTTCCCGTAGAATGCCAAATTTCATGTTTGACTTTTGATGCGGAATTTAGGCAAAATACCAGGGAATAACCTAGGGTTTTGCGAAAAAGAGTAAGACTTTTCCTGGGATAGGCATTAAATGCTCCAACCGAAAAGAATTTAACAAGGTGATTCTTGCGGGAACTGCTAATTATACATACATTCACGTATGTATGTGGGCGTATGTTCCCTGGCAACCGTTCCCCCGGAAAGCTAGAAAACCAAAACATGCGACGGACAAAGCAGGCGGCAGCTATAACCCGGGAGGAGATCCTGCAGGCTGCCTTGATCGTTTTTAGTAAAAAAGGGTATGCGAAAACCTCCCTGGAAGATATTGCACAGGCAGCTGGGGTAACGCGTGGCGCTATTTACTGGAACTTTCAAAACAAAGCAGATCTTTTTAATACGCTGGCCACTGAAAAATTTCAGCGGGCTTTCGATATCATGGAAAGTGAGGTCCACACGGAAAATGCCCGTGCGGCACTCATTGAACGCATGGAAGCTTTTTTACGCAGTTTGCGGGACGATGAGACCTTGATGCAGATTCGCCGGATTGCCTTTTATCAGGTAGAACTTTCGGAAGAATTGCGCCCTTTTCAGGAGTATCTGGTGGCCGTGCGGCGTAAGACAGTAAACCAGTTTACGGACATCATCAGCAAGGGCCAGGCTCGTGGGGAGTTTTCCCGCGACCTGGATCCTTATGTTGTGGCCCTCGGATATGTTGCTCTGGGTACCGGGTTGATACAAATGTGGGTCCTGGATCCCGAATTAAATATTTCACCTGATACCGGAGCTACCATGGCAAAGCACTACTTAGCCGGGCTGCAATAACGAACCGAAAGGCATTTTACTAACTATCAGGCAAATGGGGAGGGGTGGCAGTTAGCTGCCGCCCCTCATTTTATTTTAGCCTAATCTATCGGTTGGAGGATAGTCCTTTGCAATCAGGATACAGGTTTGAGTTTGTCCGCAAACCGTTGCCGGAATTTATTCACTTTGGGGGTGATGATAAAACTACAGTAAGGATTGCGATCACCAACATTATTATAATAGTTCTGGTGATACCCCTCACCAGGATAAAACGCTTCCAGTGGGGTGATTTCCGTTACGATGGGATCGTCCCACAGCTGGGTGGCTACCTCACGGGCTGATGCTGCGGCGATGGCAGCTTGCTCAGGATCATGGGTAAAAATAGCAGAGCGATACTGGGGCCCTACATCATTGCCTTGCCGGTTAGGCGTTGTAGGGTCGTGGATAGTCCAGAAAATATCCAGAATTTCAGCATAACTCACCTGCGCAGGGTCATAGTGAATCTGCACGACCTCGGCATGTTGGGTCCGGCCGCTGCAAACGGCTTCGTAGTTGGCGGTAGCGGCATCGCCTCCGGCATACCCACTGACAACCTCAGTGACCCCCCGCAGGCGCTGATAGACGGCTTCCAGGCACCAGAAGCACCCCCCGCCAAGGGTAGCTATCGCCTGAGATGAAGGTGTTGTTGCCATAACGAATGTTATTTTCAGGTAAACTAGAATAACCAATTAACAACCGACATAACAAACTTACCCTCTTTTCGGTTTTGGGTATTTGGAATGAAGTGTGGGGCCCCTCCGAGGCTATTTCCCCGTAGGCAAGGGAGCATGCTGATTTACCTGGATTTTTTGTAAAAACAAGGCCATTGCCTCTCGCTTGGGGGCGTCGAGGTGATAGTGGATGTAGCGGGTGTAGTACTCATTCAGATCAAAAAACGGATGGGGTGGGGGCAACAGTAACATCAATTGCGGTAAATAATCAAGCCCCAGTTGCAAAGCCTGGTTAAAGGCCCCAATAAATTCTGGGGACATAGGCCGGTTGCTCACCCAAGCGGCAAAAACAAAAGGTAGCCCCGTATGATCCATCCATGCTTCTGCCAGATCATAAGTGTAGGTAAACTGTTGGTCCAGGCCAATAGCCCTATCGCCGATAATAAGAGCCCCCGTGCGCCCGGAAATTTGGTTTTCGAAACCGGCCTGGGCGGGAAGCAGTTTTGGCTCAAGCTGCCAGTATTCCTGCAATAGAATTTTGACGAGTTCAACTGAGGTTCGCGAATGATAATCGAGGTAGATGGTATCGAGTTCTTGCAGGGGGCGCTGGGAGAAAATGCACACTGTTTTAACGGCCCCTTCCGCACCAATGCAAAAGTCAGAGACAATCTGGGCGTTGGCAATTTCAGGAATAACCGCAATCGGAACCAGGCCGAGATCCGCCCGCCCATCGCGCAGTTTTTCGGCACAAACCGAGGGAATATCCAATTGCAAATCGATCTGCTGAGCAATATCACTCTTAAAGATGCCGTACAATAGCGGTTTAGTATTGAGATAACTTACGGCAGTGACATTTATTTTTTGCACGGTTAGGGTCTTTTGTACTGTTGTAAACCTTCAAAGGTTCGGATGTAACCACCAGGGGTTAAACGAGTTGTGCTGATTCAAGATGCCGGATATCATTTTGCCGGATTAATTTAAAGATGTCGGGCTGGTAAACTACTTCGTACAAGCCGGTATTATGATGGTGAAATTTTTCCATTTCACTGAGGGGGTCTTCCTGTAAAAGGGCCATCAGGCAACGCATAGCCCGACCATGGCTGCAGACCAAAATGGTGCTTTCCGGCCGTTGCCGGAGGTGGTCGACAAAGCGTTGTAACCGCAGGGCAAGGTCATTAGCACTTTCGCCGCCCTCCAGACTGCTATCATAGCGGCCCGCCTGCCAGTCGCTGATCATCGTTTGGTATTCCTGCCGCATGACCAGATCAGTTGTTTTTCCTTCATGGACACCCCAACTGATCTCATTGATATCGGTTGTTTGTTCCCAGGGCAGTCCCTGGTTGATAAAGGGCTCCATCGTCTGGTGGGTGCGTTGCAGTCCGGAAGTAATCACCACTTCGAAGGGAATATGCTGGTAGTGGTTGAAAAATGCTTCTGCTTGCTGGCGTCCGGTATCATTAAGTTTGGCATCTACGCCACTGCCTTGTACCAGTTGAAGCCGGTTTAGTTCAGTTTCGCCATGGCGAACAATATATATCTGTTTTTTCATGCGTTGGGATTCACTACCGGTAACTCAACATAGCCCTTGAATGTCTCATCTTCTTCGAAAACGTAATCTGTATAATCCGTTAGGGGATTGTAGAGGGTATCCCGTTCAATGGGCTGACGGTTAACGGCACGGATCAGGTTAACCAGATCCCGGGTGCTCAAGGCCGGATTTTGCTCTTCCGAACCAGCCATGGTGTAAATTTTAGTGGTATCATCAATAGTGCCGTCAATGTCATCGACACCAAAGCTGAGTGACATTTGCGCCAGAGTACGGCCTATCATGGGCCAGTAAGCCTTGATGTGATCAAAATTATCGAGGTAAATTCGGCTGATGGCGTAGTTCCGGAGGTCTTCCACCGCAGTGCTTTCGGGCACATGTGACATCTGATTGTCCTTATTGCGGAATTTCAAGGGAATAAACGTCTGGAAGCCGCCCGTTTTATCCTGCAGTTTTCGCAACTCCTCCAGGTGGTGAACCCGATGCTCAAAGCGCTCAATATGGCCATAGAGCATGGTGGCATTGGAGCGACCGCCCAGCTCATGCCAGATTTCATGAATGCGCAGCCACTGTTCGGCACTACACTTGCCACCGGCAATCTGATCGCGAATCTCGGGGTGGAATATTTCTGCTCCGCCACCGGGCATCGAATCCAGGCCTGCTTCCTTCATCAGGCGCATCCCTTCCTCATAACTGATTTTATCCTTCTTGAAGATGTAGTGGTATTCCACCGGGGTCAGGGCCTTGACGTGCAGTTCCGGGCGATGGGCTTTGATTTGCCGGAATAACTCACTATAGAAAGCCACATCATACTGCGGCAAAACACCCCCGACAATATGAACTTCCGTAACTGGTTGGCCATCATACTTGCGTACGATATCCATTATTTCCTCCATCGTATACTCCCAACCTTCCTGGCGTTGCTTGATGAGCCTGGAATACGAGCAAAACGTACACGTGTATAAACAGATATTGGTCGGTTCAATATGGAAGTTGCGGTTGAAATACGTACGGTCGCCATGCCGTTTTTCCCGCATGAAGTTGGCTAGCGTACCCAGATAACCTAATTCACCTTCTTCAAACAGGCGTAAACCTTCCTCTTCAGTGATCCGTTCACCTGCTTTTACTTTTTCAGCGATTTGGCGCAAAGGGGCACTCAGTGTTGGGTCCTGTATTAATGTATCAACGGCATGGAAATCCATCGGCTCAATTATTTATGACATATAACAAGCTTTCTAAACTTTCAGTTTTGTTTGAAAGCAAAAAAGTCTCTCCACAAAGGTAAGGATTAGCCAGGGAAAAAGAACAAGGAGCTCAGGGGATTGGGAATTTTCCCAAACGCAGTGTTCCGTTAAAACGATCCCCGTACCAGACTGTGTTGCTCCGGAAACGTGCTACCATGTGGAGTTAGCGCAAATTATTATCCTGGTTTTAAAGTTCCTGGCGCAGGTTTGAACGGGAATCCCTGGCCAGGTGACCACTATGCAAAATACCCCGGATAGCATTCTGCCGCCAGTGCTGGGTGGAATCATAATACTTTTCCGCGGGATCAATCTCCGTAACCAGAATTCCTGCCTGATTTTTGGGAAGCTTTCCTACGATAACCCCATCCGGCCGGACTATAAAGCTGGCCCAACAACTTGCTTTTGCAGAGGTGTTGCTACAACTTATCCAGCAATAATTATTTGCTGCATAGGATATCATGGTGGCGGGCATGGTGATTTCGGGATAGGTGCGGCCGGGGTTGATGTTATGATACTGCTTACCTATCTGACTTTCCATAAATTGCCGCCGTGCCGGATCCATATTGCCCGCGTGATAAGAATGAAACACTACCTCGACTTTCCGGGTGGCAAGGTCCCGGTAGAGCTCAGGATAGCGGTAGTCATGACAAATCAGGGTAGAACAACGTATGCCATCAATGCTAAAAACGGGGGTATAGTTGCCCGAAGAATAATGCGCCAGATCACCGCTGTTGCCTGAATTGTCCCCGGCGCAAAAACGTTTGTCATACCGATCGACCAACTGGCCGCGGGCATTGATGATATAGAGTGAATTGTGTGGTTTGTTGGGGTGGGTTAAGGGGTGTGCGGATCCAAGAATTACCCAAATGCCCAACCGGCCAGCCTCCGCCATTATGGCCTCAGTAGCTTCGCGAAGGAGACTCCAGTCAAAGCCCTGAAAAGTGGGAAAATCGACTCCTGCATACCCTGAAAGACTTCCTTCCGGAAAATGAATGACCTGGCAATTTTGTGCGCTGGCTTCCACCATTTGCCGGAGGATGTACATCCGATTTTGGTCTATAGAGGCACTAATGGGAAATTGGCTGGTCGCAATTCTCATGGCGAAAAGGATTAGTGAGGGGGAGAATATAGGGATTTATGTTTTTTGTTCCCAGGTTCATGGTATTTACCTTCATCAAAAGGAGATAGGAGCGTTATTTTGTAAGCAGTAAGCAGTCCGTGAAGAGTGGAATCGGCTTAATGCTTATTGAAAATAAGCTACCCGGCTACAAGGAAGTAAATCCAGTGTCTGGATACCTTCGCCAAGCCTTAGTGCTTCGCGCTGAACAATGCCAGTTCCTGAAGTGAAATTCCACAACCTCATCGGGGTAGGTCTAGCTGGCATTCCGTACCTTGCCACAGAATAATTAATGCGCAGGGCATGCTTTCGATATTAATACCGGTTTATCAGGTAGATGTCCGGCCGCTGGTGGAACGACTGCTGGCGGAGGCTGCGGATTTGCCGATACCTGTAGAAATCAACCTGCTGGATGACGCTTCCGGAGCTCCCTGGATTGAACAGTATCGAACCCTTCCGGCTGATCTCCTGGTCCGTATTGAGGTGCTCTCTGAGAATGTTGGGCGTGCCCGGATCCGGAATCTGCTGGCCGAGCAAGCGCGGTATCCTTATTTATTATTCTTGGATGCAGATGTGATGCCGCTTCGGCCTGATTTCATCCGGGAATACCTTACTTTATTACCGACGAATCAGGTGCTTTGCGGCGGGTTGGCCTATTCGCCGGTAGTTCCTCCGTCGGAACGGCGCCTGCGCTGGCACTACGGTCGACAGCGGGAAGTGGTGAGTGTTGTGGATCGCTTTGCGCACCCCTACGAGGCGTTCAAAACGAGTAATTTTGCCATGCCCCGGGATCGCTTTTTGGCGATTGGTTTCCGGGAGACTATTCGTGCTTATGGACATGAGGATACCCTGTTTGGTGCCGATTTGGCGGAACGAAATTTGCCCATTTTTCATTTAGATAACCCTGTGGTACACCTGGGGTTAGAAACCAACGAAGTCTTTCTGGCTAAAACGAAGGAGGCGATTGCTAATTTAGTAGCACTCAAGCAGCAAGGGGTGGGAGTTCCTTCCCGTTTAGGCCGTACGTATGCCCGCTTTAAAAGTTTAGGGTTAGCTGCTGTGCTGGCGCTGAGTAGTACCTGGTTGGTGCCAATGCTGGAAAAAAGATTGCTGCGTTATCCCTACCAAATTCGAATCCTGGATGTGATTAAACTGCTGCACTACAGCCGATTAATGCATAGGTTGGTGTCTGAAAGAAGGTAGGGTATGGTTAAGGTTGTTCCACCAGCCCCGCATACTGGGCAATCAGGCTTTCTTTTTCCTTATCCCAATGCAGGCTTTCGGCTGCTTTTAGGCATGCTTGCTGTAGGCGGGCATAGGTATGCGGATCTTGACGTAGTTCGGAGATAACCTGGCTGATTCGCCTGGGGTCCAGGTTGTCGACCAGCACACACCCTCCATAGGTTGTTGCGAGATTGCGATATTCAGGGAAATCCATGTGGAGGGCGGGAACGCCGGCCTGTATGTAATCAAACGCCTTATTGGCCAGGGAGAGGTAGTAGTTCAGTCCGCGGTTTTCCAGGAGGTTGATTCCCAGCCAGGCCTGTGGCGTAAGTTTTGCGAGTGCCTCCGGTACCAAATAGCCCAAAAATTTCACCCGTTCAGTAAGGCCCAGGTTCTGGACCTGCTGCCTTAGGGCTGCCGATAAATCTCCTTCACCGGCAATCCATAATTCTACGTCAGGAATAAGCGGTAATGCCTCCAGCAATGCCTCTAGTCCACGGCCCATATTTAGGGCTCCCTGATAAAGGAGAATGGGCGGGGGCGTTTTTGGGGGAAACGCTGGCGTTGACCAGCGAAGCGGTACATTGCGTACAACGCCGAAAGGACGTTGGTAGCGTTGTTGCAGGACTTCGGCTAATGCCGGTCCAACGGTGTATGCTCGGTCGGTCAGTGGTATGCACCAGGCCGCCAGCCACTCCCAGATTCGTTTGGTGAAGGGCCGGTTTGTCAGTTCGGGTAGTTCCGAAAAGTATTCGTGGGCATCATAGACTATTTTTTTACCACGTAATTTGCCAATCAGACAAGCAGGGCCAAGCGTATCCAGGTCGACTGCACAGATAATATCTACGGGAGAGAACAAGAGCAACCAGCACAGCCGCAGGTTAAATTCCAGGTAGAAGGCTTTTCCGCGTAAAAACCAGCAAGACAAGCGGGTTTGCTCATAAGGGCGAGCTTTCAAAGGCACGGAGGCAGGTAATTGCCGTCCTACGAGCCTTACTTGATAGCCTGCTTCGGTCAAGGCAGTGGCCGTTCGCGCCATCCGCTGATCATAGGTCAGGTCGGTGGTGACAGTGCATATTATCCGGGCGGGTCCTTCCTTCATAGGTTACCCAGTGAGTTATGAGAGGGAAGTGAATTGCCGGATTGAGGCAAGGTAATGAGGCCCTCATGTTCCTGGAGAAATCCTTCGTCGAGGAGATAGTGCAGGGTTTTTAAAATAGATTCCTGGAATTTGGGGGCAAAGCAGGCCAGAATATCCGGAATAGTCAGGGGTTCCCGGCTGAGCAGGCGTTCGATTTTCTGCTGGTACCGCGTAAGATCGCTGTTACTTAAGGTCTCGGCCTTTTCGCGGTCCAGACAAACATCGCAAATGCCACAGGCTTGGGGGGATTTGTCGTCAAAATACCGGAGCAGTTGTTGGCTACGGCATAGCGCGGTAGTCGCATAACCCACGGCGGCGCGAATCCGCTCTAAATGCCGGTTTTTGCGAAAATTATACTGTTGTAAATCGATCTGGAGATTCTCAGCGGCGACCCGTTCCTGCAGGAAAATCAGTTGGGGTTGGTCGCGCTGAGGATGATAATCGATAATCCCATCTTTATTGAGCATTTCCAGTCCGCGGTGAACCTGCTCCAGTGGGTGGTTGAGAAACTGGGCCAGGCGGCTTTCCCGGATGTGGAAGTACTCCGTAAAAGACCCCTGATAACTGCGCAGAATGGATTTCAGGAGTTTATCAAGGGCAGGATGGCGGAGCTGGTAGTCGTATAATTTGTCCTTGTCAACCAGCATTTTCATGCTGGAAGGCACGAAAACGGCTTCCGTAAGGATAAGCCAACCTTCCTGTTCGAGTACTTTTAAACAATGATAAGTGTGAATGGGATCCAGGGAGTAAGTTTGACAAAAACCGGCCAGGTCAAAGTCATATCCTTCTCCGGAACCGCTGCCAACGGCAAGTTGATAATGACTTCCCAAGGCGCGGTAGACGCGCCGAAGTTCTTCCATGCCTGGATAAGCGAGGGTAAACTGGCGTTCCAACTGTTGCCGGTCCTGATCGTGGTATAGCAGAACGGCATACGACTTGAGGCCGTCGCGTCCGGCCCGGCCTGCCTCCTGAAAATAGGCTTCCAGGCTATCGGGAAGTTCGAGATGGACTACTGTCCGAACATCGGGTTTGTCGATTCCCATCCCGAAGGCATTGGTACTGACCATTACCCGCAATTGACCGTTTAGCCAGGCATCCTGTCGTTTGGATCGCTGCTCGGGGTTCAACCCAGCGTGGTAATAACCTGCCGGAATACCTTGCCGTTGCAGGAATAGTGCCACTTCCCGGGTTCGGCGGCGATTGCGTACATAGACAACACTACTACCCGGAACCCGTTGGAGGATGCGCAATAAATGCTCTTCTTTGGCTTCCGTTTCGCGCACTACGTAAGCCAGGTTCTGGCGGGCGAAACTTTTTTGAAAAACGGTTCCCTTCCGAAAGAGAAGTTTCTCCTGGATATCAATAACCACTTCGGGGGTGGCTGTTGCGGTAAGAGCCAGAACCGGGGCATCGGGCAGAAATTGCCGGAAAGCACCTATCTGTAAGTAGGGTGGACGAAAATCGTATCCCCATTGCGAAATACAGTGGGCTTCGTCAACGGCAATCAGACTGACATTCATCCTCCGGATCCTTTCCTGCGCCAAGGGAGTGAGTAAGCGCTCCGGGGAAAGGTAAAGGAATTTGACTTCTCCATAGATACAGTTATCCAGCAAACGGTCAATTTCCCGGTAATGCATGCCGGCATAAATGGCGACTGCCTGAATACCTCGTTTTTGCAATTGCTGGACCTGATCTTTCATTAACGCAATCAGCGGGCTGATCACCAGGCAGATTCCCGGGCGACAGAGTGTCGGCACCTGGAAGCACAGGGATTTACCGCCCCCCGTGGGCATGAGGGCCAGGGCATCCTGATTGTTCAGCACGGCAGTGATGATTTCTTCCTGCAGTGGCCGAAAATCGCTGTAGCCCCAGTATTGCTGTAATATGTCGCGTGGTTGTGTTGTCAAATTTCCAGACTGATTATCTGCAAAGGTAAGGATAATAACAGGGTTTTGCTGCCCTTCACCAGTCTTCGGAATAGGCGAAGGGTAGCGATTACAGATTACTTTTGCGATAACTTAGCCATGACAAGCGCAGGAAAAGCACTCCGAGAAAAGCACTAAAACCATAACTCACCTGACTGGCGTGCAGGGCACCTGCTTCCTGGAAGGTAAAGCCCAGGTGGATAATTCCCAGGGTCAGAATTCCCAGGATTAATTGCTGCCCGACCAGGTAAAGCATTTGGGTGCCCTGGCGGATTTCCGGGCTGCGAACGACGAGGTTTCCTGCACGAGCTTCTTCCAGGAAATTGCGCAGTTCTTTGGGGAGAGCGAGAGCATCTCCAGCTGTACGGCGCAGTACACGGGTGAGGGTGGTTAATAGCCCCCCCTTTTTGCCGGCGCTTATGAAGTTTTTCAAATAGGGCCGGATGACGTCCAGTGGATTCAAGCCCGGGGCTACGGTGATACAGATACCCAGCAAAAGGGTGAACATGCGGTTGAGCAGCACATAGTCTTTGGGAACCTGTACTGTTCCGGAAATACCCTGTAAACCCACCTCCCGCAGGAGTTTGACAAGGCTATTGTTAACCGGATCAACCTGGATATCCTTAAAGTTGAGTCCCTGAATTCGAATTTCTTCCTGTAGGAAAGTGCGCATAGCCGTGATCATCTTGGCGGCCATTTCTTCCGCCTCCTGGCCTTCGGCTAAGAAGCCTATTTTTCGACTTACGGCAATCATGGTCGCCGTATCCTGCATGAGTATTGCTTCCAGTAATACGGGGATACCTTCTCTCAGTTGGGGGCTGAGTTCGGCAACAGCACCAAAATCAAGCAACACAAGGGTGCCATCTTGCCGAACCAGGACATTGCCAGGGTGCGGGTCGGCATGGTAATACCCGTCACGGAAAACCATTTGGCAATAGCCTTTTAACAGGCGGCGGATAAGGGCCGGACGATCTATACCCCACAAATCCAATTGGTCAGTTTGGGTAATCTTAATCCCCTCGCTCCAACTGGTCGTAAGAACCCCCTCACTAGAAAGTTGGGGATGTACGGTGGGAACAGTCCAACCAGGCTCGCCGGCAAGCTGGTCACCAATACGTTTCATTGCCTGGGCTTCTTTTTGGAAATCGAGTTCTTCCTCAATCATTTGCCGTACCTGGGTATAGAGGTAATCCATGCCTTTGATGTTGAAAAACCAGGCGGAGAGCCTGGTTAACCGGCGAATAATTTCCAGGTCCACCCGAGCTGTTTGGGCAATATGAACATGCTGAACTTTGACGGCTACGGCGGTTCCGTCGGGAAGCCAGGCCCGGTGGACCTGGCCGATTGAGGCAGCGGCTACCGGGTTTTCTTCCATTTTCTGGAACAGCACTTCCGGTGGCTGGCCTAGTTCCTGGATTATTCGTTGGCGGACCTCTGAAAAAGGTCGCGGGGGCACGCGGTCCTGCAATTCTTCGAGGGGTTGTTGAAAAGCCTCCGGGAGGAAAGTTCCGAGCACAGAAAGTAATTGGCCGACCTTGATAAATAAACCATTGAGCGCTAATATCGTGCGCTTAATCCGTTGGGCATTCCGAATATGCAGCGCCGTAATTCGGCGGTCAAAATAGGCCTGTCCCCATAGCCTGCGGGCCAGTAAAAGACGCAGGTAGCTTACGATTATAATCGTTGCCGTCCAGTAAGCTTTGCGAACACGGTGGTTCCGCCGGTAAATACCCTGCGCCATTAGTGAAAATTAAAAAGAAGTTTGTAAGCCCTTTAAAAACAGTAAAACGCTCATTAAGGTTATGAAAGAGAGGGGTTACTTTGCGTTAAAGTATCAGCTCTGGGTAAGGAAAAACAGGAGCAGAACTGATGAAAGAGTTGCTTGATTGGAAAGAACCTGGCAGCTCAGCCCTTGTGGAAATGGTTTGGGCCAGCGGTCGTTTCATTGGTTTTCATGCCGAACAATAGGCCGCTCCATGTTTTAACGCGCCACCGATAAAGGTTTACCCCGACGCAGTCAGGGCTGACCCGCCGAAGGCGGACAAGTTTCTGCCCCCGAGGCAGTAGGAGCAAGTTTTCAATTTTTTACCCGCCGTAGCCTGGCGAAGGCGGGCCAATTTCTAACTCAGGAAGCGGTCAGAATCATTATCACCACCCTTAACTTCTCAGTTGACTAAGCACTAATGCCCCTGCACAGCCATAAAGGGCAAAAAAAAAGCGGACCGTTGGGCCCGCTTCTTTTTCCGTTGTTAATTACTCGGTGGCTTCTGCCGCTTCGAGTACTTCAGGGTTTATTACCTCGTATAAGCCATCCTCCATGCGGGCCATGAACTCCTTGCGGGGTACGGGCATGTCACGGTTGAGGGATAGTAATTTTATGGTGATAGTATTCGAAGTTTCCCGAACAATTTTGACTTTAATACTTCTGGCTTCCATGTGCATTTTGTTTAGTGATTAATAGAAAAGGGATGTAAAATCAGGCCCCAAGGGCTACGCCAACGCTGAGGTCAATGAATTTTTTTCCATCCCAGCGACCCAACCATTCTACCTCTTTGCCAAGTTCGACATAATGCTGGCAGGCTAATAATGCAGCCTCTTTACTTTTGCGGTAAATGGTGATGTTGTTGGGTTGGGTTTTGATGGTGAAATAGTACTTACCAACTCCCCATTCAAAATTCTTTCTGCGCATTTTAAAAAAGTTTACGTGAAAAATATCAAAGGTACTTGTAGTGCGTGACGGAAGACTTAGCCTTGCAAGCGAACGCGAACGGCCTCGAGGCCTTTTGCGTTTTGCTTTAATTCGAAGGCTACCTGGTCTCCGGGTTTCACGGGTTCCTCTAATTGGGTAACGTGCATAAATACATCGCTATCCAATTCGGGGGTTTCAATGAACCCATATCCGTTCCGACGGTTAAAAAATTTTACTTTACCAGTTTGCGCAGCAGCTTGGCTGCTACCAAACCACGTGCGAACACGATGTAATAATCCTTGCATGGTAGTGCAATTTTAGGTGGTTAATGAATCGCTGTTCACCTAAAAAGCGGTGGTAGAAAATGCCTCACACCAGGAAACAGCGAATGAAATTGTAGGACTCTCTAGTCCCGGGCTGGTTGCCAATTGCCGGTCTGCGTTAATACCTGCAACCAAAAATGAAGCCCGCTCACTAAAAGCTCGTCCGGAAAATCATAGTCAGGACGATGAAGGGCTGGATGATCTTCTCCTGCGCCCAAACCCACCATGGCTCCGGGATAAGACTGCGTAAATGCTCCGAAATCTTCGCCCCAGCGCATAGGTTCCGGACTATTGCAGTTCGGGATTACTCCATGGTTCATGGCTTTTTTGAGCAGTTCAACCGCTGCGGGATCATTACAACTGGCGGTAAATGCTTCCGTCCAGTAATAATCAAGGGCAAGGTCATCGCGCCTGGCTAATGCAGCAGCCGTTTTCAGGAGCTTTTGAGCTACGCTTTCCATGCTAGCCTCTGACCAGGTACGCAAGGTTAGGTGTAATTCGCCATACCCGGCGGCTGTTCCATAAGCAGGAGAACCTAATAGTTGATGGACCGGGGTAATGAGGCAAAAGTCAGGTTCTGCGGCGTTGCTTACCTCTATCGCAGGAAGTTGTAAGACCAGCTCTGCCATTGTTCGTACCGGGTTTTTACCCTTTTCCGGTTCTGCAGCGTGAGCGGTTTTGCCCTGCCAGCGGAGTACCAGGCTTTTTACCGCAGCATTGAAAGGGCCCTTTCGCCATACTACCTGACCAACCGGATACCCGGGTAGGTTGTGTAGGGCAAAAACCCAATCTGGTTTTACACTTTGCCAACGAGCATCTGCTAATACCTCTTGAGCTCCTTGCCCCGTTTCTTCAGCTGGTTGAAAAAGGAGCAACACTTTTCCCCGGTGGGGTGGATGTTGCTGGAGCGTCGCTGCCAGGCCTAATAAAATACTCATATGCCCATCATGTCCACATAAGTGGGCTGTATCGGGAATGATTGAGCGGTGCGCAAAAACATTAGATTCAGCGATGGGTAGTGCATCAAGCTCTGCACGAATTAAAGTGCAAGGCCCCGGCTGGTTGCTCTCAAAAATGCCCATGACTCCGGTTCCGCCCAGATTTTCAATTACTGCATCTGCCGTGCATTTCTGTATGAATTGGGCAATACGAGTAGCTGTTTGAACTTCCTGGCCAGAAACTTCCGGTAAGGAGTGTAACTGGTGACGCCAGGAAAGCATCAGTGCTGACTGGTTTTGTGCTATCGTTGCTATCATAGATGATCTTTAAAGTAAGATCCGAAAATTGCCGCGATAACACCAAAGTTCGCCGAATTTCCTGTTCAGGAGCAAAGCCTGGTAATATATATAGTGGTGTTCCGGGTTGTCAAAGCTTAGTGAGCTCGTTTGCCCACTGCAGGGGATGAATTATAAAGCATCCATTTCCCGTTGCTTCTCTTCTCGATATGCTGCTTTGAGCATTTCGTGGCGGCGCTTAACCGAGGGCTTTACGTATTCCCGGCGGCGCCGAATTTCTTGCATTACCTGGGTGTTGCGAAATTTACGTTTGTAACGACGGAGGGCGCGATCAATGCTCTCGCCATCCTTTACTTCAATAATTAGCATAGTTTGTTTTTAAAGGTTTTTTACTGTTTCTTTTTGGGAAAAATTTGCCGGAGACACTTTACAGGTAGGCAGAAGAGGTTTTGCCATTATGGCAAAAGAAATGTAAAGCCTATCCGAAAGAGAAGCTTTACCTGCTGAGAACCAAAGTGATACTACAGAAGTAGTAGTAAGAATGGCAGATTGTTTTCTATAGAAACTATTATTGTAACGCCCAGGTGGGAAAAATAGTTTCTGTACAGGCAAAAAAACTGCCCGCCATAGGTAGGTAAACTGTTATCGATGGATGGTATTGGGTTACGGGTTACTGGTTACTGGTTACTGGTTACTGGTTACTGGTTACTGGTTACTGGTTACTGGTGCCTGGCCCCGACTGCGTCGAGGGTAAATTTCTGGTTTCTGGTTTCTCGTTGTTGATGCCTAAATAACGTTGACCGTTAATCGTTTTCTGGTGACTGAAAATCGTTGAATTGACGCCTGGTACTTGGTTTTTCTGATTTCTTGATTTCTTTTCACAGCCCACTGATAAACGTTGACCGTTACTCTTTACTCGGGTTCTGCTCACTGCTCACTCCTCACCGCTCACTGAAAAACATTGGGCGGTGTAACTAAAATTAGGTCTACCTAATACAGAACAAGTCCCGCTATTCCTGAGGCGAAGCGGGGCCCTTCGGATCGAAAAGCTCTGCTAACCAGTGGAGTGAGGCCTGGAGCTGAACAAACTCCTCTGCGTCTAGTTGGGATAGCCTGCGGTTGAGGGCATCCAGGAGGGAAACGGGAAGATTTTCCAGCAAGTTTTCACCTTGAGGACTTAATTGAAGCAGGCGTAAGCGCCGATCATTGGCTGGGGGAGACTTGACGATTAGTCCTTTTTTTTCCAGCCGGGTGATGATTCCGGTTACGGTACTGGCATTCAAACTCAGGTAGTCTTTAATGGTTTTTTGGGAGGCTCCCTGACTTTGATTGGCTTGCAGAAACCGCAGTGTTAGCAATTGGGGTAAGCTGATGCCATGGTTGTTTTCCAGGCGTTTACTTTCCAGGTTTATACTGCGAACGATCCGGCGAATCGCCGTTATAATTGCCGTTTGGTCCATCTGTTTAAAGAGCTAGGCTTGGCGAAACTCAGGGTTAGTGTCATTGGGCTTGCTTGGTGCCGCAGGTAATTCATCCGTTGGTGTTGCAAACAAAGAATCAGCACCAGCACCCACCGCGAGGATGACCCGCATGGCATCTTCTACCCCGACAGGTAACGTGGTGGTTTGGCTACGGTCCACAAAAAAAATAAATCCATTGGTTGGGTTGGGACCGGTGGGAACAAAAACAGAAAGCCGGTTGTCGGGGAGTTCGGAGGCAACAAACCCCAACATGCGGGTGGGGCTATTGTATACATCCACCAGCACGACTTCGCCGAAAGGGGTGCGGCGGCCTTTGCCGAAGAACTGTTGTACTGTATCTCGCAGCACCTTATATAAGGGCAGGGATTCAATTAGTCGTTTATCGGCTTGCATAAAGAAATACCGCCCCAGGCGGGTTCGAACGACCAGGCCTACCAAAAAGAAAAACAACAGGACAATAGCCAGTGCAATCAGGTCCAACACCCAGGTGGCCAGGGTCACCGATTCAAAAAGGTGTTTAATGGGGTTCAGCAGATTGGAAATAAATCGGAACACCAATCTGACAATAAAGAGGAATAGCGTAAACGGTAGAACAACGACCAGTCCACCGAAGACAGTGGTTAGGAAGAAATGTTGGAACCGTCGCCAAAAAGATTTTTTAGGTTGCATAACGAGTCCCTGTTTAGCTGCAAAGATAACAGATTCAGGCAGGAAGGTAGATTCTTGTGCGCAGTGATAAAAATCATATCTACCCGGGGTGAAAAATCAGTGCAATTCAATAGAAAGAAAGATACATTCTAGGCAGTAAAAATAATCACCATGTGGGTTTGGGTATTACTCCTGATACTGGGGGTAGGTTTAGTGTGGTTATTGTTTGCCCCGTGGATCTTAATCATTAACTCTACGCGAAGGCAATATCGGTTGACGTGGCGTTCCGTAGGATATGTAGAGATTATTCCCGAGAAAGATGATTTACTTATATCCCTCTGGTGGTGGTTTGGCCATCGGCAGTGGTCTTTGCTGCGGTTGCTGGCACAAAGGCCCCGTTCTGCGGAGAAGCAACCCAGGGCTCTGCAAAAAGCTAAAGCCAAAAGATCCCGATGGGGGGCATTTCGCCGCTGGCGTCGGGTACTTACCAGTTTTCAAGTCCGGCGCTGGTGGTTGAATATCGATACGAATGACTATGTGCTCAATGCATATCTCTTTCCAGTTTTGTACTTGTTGCCATTCACCCGACAGCATCTGAATATCAACTTCCAACAACAATTTGACGTGGAAATTGACGTTCGCAACTCGCTGGGACGAGTACTTTGGGCATTTTTTAATCCATTTCTTCACGATTAACTATTGTGCCATGAGAACCAATTTTGAAGAACTTCTTCCTAGAGTTACTGACTTTCTCCGTTCGGAAGCAAAAACCGAAACGGTAGTTGGCGAACCCTTCTTACTAGGTGATTTCCACTGCGTTCCGGTAATCCGCGTTGGCATGGGCTTCGGCTCAGGTGCCGGCGAAGGAGATATAGCTAAGCGCAACTCCCATGGAGAAGGTATGGGCTTTGCCGGAGGCTTGGGTGTTGAACCTATTGGCTTCCTGGTTTCACGCGGCGAAAAGGTTGCTTTTGTTCCGACGAAAGAACCTGGCGCTTTGAATGCAGCTTTTGAAAAACTTCCTGTACTTCTCGAAAAGTTCATGGAAATGCGCAAGGAAAACGTACTGGAACCTATGCACAACTAGCTGGAATTCATCCGGCGATGGCTTAGTCCAGATTTGCGTTAGTAAGTGATGGGTCATTATTATGTATAAGCTTTGTTCAGTGCAATTTTGGGGTTCAACAAGGCAAAAAACGCAGGCGACGCAGCGCGTCGGCGAGGCTTTTTAACGACGTGGAAGCCCAAAAGGGCCTGAAATAAGGTATAGATAATATTGTCCCATCACTTAAACCTTTGTTTTCTATTTCTTATGTTGTGGTAAGTTTAGCCAGTTTACCGTGTGTGGTGTGCATTACTAAACTGTAATGCATGGTGGGAGAGTAGTTACTGATTTTTCGGTAACTACTTTCCTTATTTATAGGTTATTGGAAAAAAACGCATAGGTAACCGGGAATCCCCAAGTCCCGGTTTCTTGCACCATCCCGGGAATAGGCCTACTTTTGTTCCCGTTAATCCATTATTTCCGTAGAGCACTAATTGTTTATTGCCAGAAAATTGTCAAATGGAAATTTTTCAAAATGAAGCCTTCATGGCTAGTTTCAATCGTATTGCTGTTTTCTTGGGGATAGTGTTGGGAACGCTTATTCTGGGCTATATTTTTAACCGACTCTTCCGGCGGTTTATTATTCGGTCGACCCTGATCATGAATACAGACCCAACCAATTATCAGTTCTTACGCCATTTTTTAACCGCTGTAGTTTACCTGATTGGGTTTAGTTTGGCTATTTATTCAGTTCCCAGTTTGCGTGCACTGGCGGGTTCCCTCCTGGCAGGTGCCGGGATCTTAGCTGTCGCGATAGGTTTTGCCTCGCAACAGGCACTAAGCAATATTGTCAGTGGTTTGTTTATTGTCGTGTTTAAACCCTTTCGCGTTAACGATCGCCTGCGGATTCGGGATACGCTTACGGGCGTTGTCGAAGATATTACCTTGCGGCATACGGTAATTCGGGATTTTGAAAATCGCCGGATTATTATTCCCAATACGGTCATTAGTAATGAAGTCATCATCAATGCCGACTTTTTGGACGATAAAATCTGCAAGTGGTTTGAAATAAATATTACCCTGGATTCGGATGTGATCCTGGCAAAAACGATCCTCCGGGAAGAAGCACTGAAACATCCACTACGACTGGATATTCGTACCGAGGAGGAAATCGAGGCCGGAAAAGAAGAATTGCAAGTTCGACTGATCAATATCACCCCTTACGCAATGACACTACGGGCCTGGATTTGGGCCAAGGACAGTGCCGATGCTTTCACCCTCAATTGCGATTTACTGGAGTCGGTTAAAGCCCGCTTTGAGGCTGCGGGCATTCATATTCCCAATCTGGGTGTTCTTCTTGATCGACCGGTGTGAATTTAATCATGCCTAACCTTTGACAATCGTCATTTCCACGGGTTGGGAAATTTAATACCTTTTGGGGGTTAATGATTGTGACCTGCGACAAATATATGGTAGGCCTATCGACCTGTATTGAGCAAGGTTGACCTGGTCAATACGGCTTCAGATACAGTGGTTTACGGTCCTTTTAGTTGTGGATTATGCTAAACTGTTTTGTGCTGCCGAGGCCACCTGTTCGGAATACCAGGGCACTCATTTTCACTTGCGCGATTTTTCATTGTGTTAAAATATTCTTCCCATGACACCAGTCGTTTCTTCTGATCCCATTTCTATTCACCAGGAGCACCAGGTATGGCTCAGTCAGCTGGATTTCTACCAGGATGAGGTCAAAATCTTCCAGAATGAGCTTGCTCAGGTAGTACGGAAAAACCTCACAGGATTGTCCGTGCTGGAGCACGTTAATGAATACCGTCGTATTCTACTAAAAAAGCTGGAAGCTATTGATGGGTTTCGGCAGCAAATCTCGCTGCATGAAAAAGCACTTTGGGAAAGCAATACACCTTTGGAGGTAGAGCAGGACCACGGGCGGATAAAGAATAGCCTCGGCGATTTCGTGAGTGAATTCGAGGGGTTCAAAAAATTATTCCGCCGGTTTGTTTCCCGGAATGATTAGCGGTTCTTCCCTCCGCTAGCTAAACAGGTGAATGGGCTGGCCACAAGTGTTTTGTCAACCAAGAAAATAAAGGTTTTCGATAGTGAAACTGACCGCTAGCGGACTTAGAAATTAGAAATTGGAAGCCAGACACGATTTCCAATTTCTAATTTCTAAGAGCGTGTTTGGGATTTACCCTTTGGACTGCAAATGGCCATGATTTGAACCTCACGGCAGCCTTTTCTCGCTCCGTAGCGCTGCTACGAACCTCAAAAATGGCTTTGTGAGAACCAAATCCTGAACATTTTCGTCTTCAAAAGCAAATCCCAAACACGCTCTAATTTGAGCATCTGTCAGCATCACCATTACCAACTTTTATTATTAAAGTTGACATAGCACTAGCCATTGTGGGAATGGGCATTTACCTGCCACCAAAACATTGTGGTGAGCAAGCGTTTGTCGGTTGATGTCCTGACGCCATTGGGTTAGAAAAAATGCTATGCGCCAATGGCGTCAGGATATCCGATACCTTTCACAGACGATTTCAAAAGCGATGCATGGGCAAAACTTTGCTACCTCGAGCTCTTGGAAGTAGCATATTTCCCCTCAATTCGCTGTTTAGCCTAATTTCGTCGAAAAAACTTTCCTTACCCATACTTTGCAGGTAAATCGCAGCGTATTGCCTCTATCTTTACTTGCTTAAAAGTAAAGGCAAACTTTATACGCTTACGTAAAATCACCCGATGCGTCAACGGTTGTATAATTTCTTTATCTGGTGTGCAGGTGCCGACCGCGATTTGCTTGAGCGATGTGGTCGTTCCGAACATATTAAGCAGGCTGGTTACGGTGGACTTGTTCTTATTCCGGCCATCCTGGGAGCATGTTCCATGACTTATGCTGTTTCCACCCTTACGGATAATCCATGGGCCTATGCAGGTGCGGGGTTGGTTTGGGCCTGGGTCGTTTTTGTCTTTGACCGCTTCATTGTATCGACCTTTCGGAAATCCGAAAGCCCACGTAAGGATTTATTATCCATCCTGTTCTTTAGCCGATTGATTTTTGCAATTGGGATAGGGATCATTGTTTCCCACCCATTGGTACTGTTGGTTTTCGATGAAAGCCTCCAGCAAGAGTTAGTCAAGATGAAAGAGGAAGGTATTAATACTGTTTATGCAGAATACGAGGGAAAGATTAATGCGGTTCGTGGTCGTGACAGTCTGCTCAATGCTGAAATTGAATCCAAAGTCACCGAGCGGCAGTGTAAGGAGCGACTTTTGTTGTTTGAAATGAGTGGGAAGGATACCACGCTGGTGTGCGGAACTACCTCCGGAATGAGGCAATACGGACCGCGGGCCCGGGAAATTAAAGAAGAAATTATCTACCTCAACGACGAAATTAACGAATTACGCGGGCGGAATTATGATAAAATTGGACTGAATGGTGCTGAAATTGCCCAGTTGCAGCAGGAACGGGAAACGAAGCTTCAGCAGTTTAATGAAAAATTCAGTACAAATTATTTGGCACGGGAAATAGCCCTGGAACGGCTGCAAAAAGAACCTGTTGGTGGGCGTACGGTTCGCCTAACCATGTGGTTTTTGATAATCTTCTTTGTCCTGGTGGATATTCTCCCTGTTTCCTTTAAAGCGGCTGGCCGCCCTGGAGAATATGACCGGCTACTGACCCTGGAGGCGGAAATACAACTCACCAGTTCTCCGGGATATGAACGCCAGCGGGAGGACCGGGTTCGGCAGGCACTGCTGGATCGCCTGGGAGAAAAACGAATTCGGGAAGGTCAGCAGGAAATTGATAGCTGGCAAGGTACTGACTTTGCTATGCTGCGGAATAAGGTTCAGGGATTCTTAAATGCGGAAGCCCCCTATACTTATCGGGCTGATACGCCGGATCCAGTCAGTAGCAATGCTTCATTGGCGCAGCAAGGATTTATTTTTGCCCGGTACCTGTTGTTTGCCCTGGTACAGAGTGCTATGCTATGGCTGCTCATCCGGGAAAACAGCTTCGTTTTACTGAGCATTCCTGTTTTTCTATTGCTGAACTATCTGGTACAATTTCTATTGCGGGCATTGGTGCCAGCCACCTTGCCTAAACAAAACCAAGCATGAGTCAACAACCGAATACTACGCCGATAAATGCGAATGCTCCGGCGACAGGCACTTTAATGCAATTATTGGTCTTTCTCATAGTCCTCAACCTGGGAGCCTTGGGTGGGTTGCTTTATCTGCACAAGCAGGTCGATCAAAAACGCCAGCAGCTGGATGCCCGGGAAACAGAATGGGTGCGCGATTCTATTCGTAAAGCCACCATATTACCTCCGACGCTGGTGCCCGCAGCCACTGATACCATAACTACCACCAGGCCAGTGGTAAATCGCGTAGTATCCCCGCAGATGTAAGGGTATCAGTAGCCTAAAACTTTACCTACTTCACTTTTGTAACTGCGGCCAATAGGAAGTTCCTGGCCGTTGATTTCTACGTGGTTAGGTGAAAAAGCCTGGATCTTTTTAATGGCAACCAGAAACGAGCGGTGAATGCGCAAAAATTGGCCATCGGGCAACTTTTGCTCCAGATAACTGATTTTCTGTTTGGTGACAATGCGCCGCCCTCCCAGGTGGATAATCACGTAATCCTTTAGGCTTTCGATGTAGAGAATGTCCATTAGGGGGACCTTGACCATCTTTTTATCAGCCCTGACGATAATATTCTCCATGCTACCCATGGGAAGGCTGTCGTCCGGAATATTAGCTACCGGAAGCGCATTCAGCACGGGACCGGCTGTGTTCGGCTTTTGTCCGATCTGGGAATAAGCCTTGCTTACGGCTTTTAAGAAACGACTGAAAGGGATTGGCTTGAGCAGATAATCCACTGCATCCAGTTCGAACGCTTCAATGGCATAATCCCGATAGGCAGTAGTGAAGATTACTTTCGGAGGGAACTGCAGGGTCTTGAGAAATTCAATCCCGTCTAATTTGGGCATTTGAATATCCAGGAATAACAAGTCGACTGGTTGTTGTTGAATGATCTCAAATGCTTCCAGCGCATTTTCGCAGCGCGCAATCAACTCCAAGCCTTCTATCCGGTGGATATAGGACTCCAGGACATCCAGCGCCAAAGGCTCATCATCAACCAATAAACATCTTAATCGCATAGCGTACGTATAACAAGGGAAAAGATACCAAAATTAAGCCGGTAATCTACGACTAGTCCTAATAAAAGGAACGAATGAAGGGATGTTGGGGTGTTGATTGTCGTAAAAGATACCTCAAGAACAGTATAAAAGTATGACTAGGGATTAGAGGCAAATCCAATCCCCGGGGAGATTTCCCGCAAGAGCACCTCGGTGTGATGGTTAAGAAGGAATGGAAACAGGTGTTTCGGGTTTAGGTAGTGGCGTATTTTCTTCTTTTTGGGTTAGAGGGATACGCAGTACAATCATGAAGGTATCCTCTTCATTGAAAACCTGGAGATCATATTTTTCCGGTCCGTAAATTAAATCGAGCCGGCGCCGGACGTTTCGCAGGCCGATTCCTTTCGTATATTCTTTTTCCTGGGAGCCGTTGTCATCCGGGCTACTGCTATTCTCTACCCGCAGGATCAATGTATCCTCTTTAACCCGCAGGTCGATGTGAATAAAGGCATCCTCCGTTTTTTTGCTGACTCCATGCTTAAAAGCATTTTCAATGAAGGGCAACATCAGCAGGGGAGGCACTTGTTGATTTTGCACATCGCCAGTCAGGGTAAAATCCACCTCCAGGCGGTCGCTATACCGTAAGCGCTCCAATTCAATGAGGTTTTTGACCTGGTTGACCTCCTTGCGCAGTGAAATTCGGGGAACGTTGCAATCGTAGAGCATGTAGTCCAGCAGGTTGGATAGCTTCAGCACCACTTCAGCGGATCGTGGAGAGTTCTGCAGCGTCAGGCTGTATAGCGTATTTAGGGTGTTAAAGAGAAAATGGGGATGAATCTGGGCTTTCAGAAATTTTAGTTCAGCATCCAGTTTTTCCCGGCTTAACTCCTGGGCAATCTTCTCATTTTGGTAATTCCGCTTAATGAGTTTGATAGCCGCTGCGGCAAATACTATGGTGTACACGTTAGTGGTACGCTGTAAGGCTTTACCAAAGTGCAGCATAGGGTAGGTAGCGTAATCATAATTAGGAAGATACTTAGGCACATAATACAAGTGGATAATCCAGCGGTCAAGATATCCGATAGCAACGGCTACCAACAAAAACCAAATGGTAAAAGCCCAGTACCTTTTTTGATCCAGGAAGCGCGGTATTAACCAATAGAGGGTTAGATAGGTTGCCCCCATTTTGGTAGGCAGCGTACAAAAAACTTCAGTAAAACTTTGAAGGTAATTGTCCCGAAAACTGGCATAAGAAAGCGTGAAGTAGGCGAGGTATAGTACCCAAAACAGCACGTGACCAAGAATCCGGTTGCGAGGAAATAATAATCGCTCAAAATCGAGTTTGAATGTATTTGCCATGGAATTTACCAACCTAAGTATGAATTACGAACCTGTGACAACCACCCAAATTACTATAAAGGACCTGAAAAATTAGCAATAGGCGATGAGTAACCGCAAAAAGAAGTTAAACAACCACCAAGATGGTGAGTTTGCCAGATCGCGGGAAATAGTTGCTTTTGCCTGAGTTCAGCAGGCGGTTTGCCGATTTCACCAAAATCAGATTATTAAAGACCTTAACTTAGACATGAAATAAGTTACAAGTGGATGTCGCCTGCTGCTTTTTCCAAAAGGAGTTTCAACGGCATCGTTCCAGGTTTTGTTTGTTTCCATGCGGGAGTGGATTTTAGCAACTATCTACATCAATATGTTTATCTCCGGAGCAATGATGCCTGGAGAGGTTGAAAAAGCGCCGAAACCGCAAGATTTCGTGCGCTTTTTCACATTTTATTAAGGGTTTTTATTAAACATTCAGGCGACTTAGTCGTTTGAAAAGAGTAAAATCCCAGTAAGAGTTATTGTTTTTTCATACTAATCCAGTTTGCCGGTCTGCTTTGCACGACCGGCTTTTTTTATCCCAAAGCGACGTCCAGGGTCATCATTAAACTAAATCCTACCAGGGTGGACATGGTTACCAGGTCCGTATTACCAGCCAGATGTGCTTCGGGGATAAGCTCCTCTACTACCACATAGATCATTGCCCCGGCGGCAAAAGCTAAGGCGTAAGGCAGAATAGGCTGCATTATAAGAACAGCAGCAGCTCCAATTACCCCGGCGATAGGTTCAACTATTCCTGACATCTGCCCATAAAAAAAGGCCCGACGTCGGGGCATACCTTCCCGGCGCAGGGGAACCGATACAGCAGTACCTTCCGGAAAGTTTTGCAGGCCAATACCAATAGCTAAGGCTACGGCCGCCCCCAGGCTCGCAGAGTCGAATCCGGCAGCAACAGCACCAAAAGCGACGCCGACGGCCAGGCCTTCCGGGATATTATGCAGGGTTATTGCCAGAACCAGTAATACGCTGCGCCGCCAGCTGGTAGGAACACCCTCCGCTTTGCCCATATCAAATCCCAGGTGCAGGTGGGGCAGGTATTGGTCAATCAGGCGCAGAAACAAACCACCGCCCAAAAAACCAATCAGCGGGGGGAGCCATTTGGGCAGGGAACTTACCTCTTCACTCAGCGCAATGGCCGGGGCCAGTAATGACCAAAAGCTGGCTGCAATCATTACGCCTGCAGCAAAGCCTAACATGGCATCAAGTACTTTTTGGTTGATCACCCGGAAGAAAAATACCAGGGCTGCACCCAGCGCGGTAACTCCCCAGGTAAATAGGGTGGCGATGAGGGCTTGAACCACCGGGTGAAATTGGCCGATCCAGTCAATGATTGAATTCATGAGTTAGTTAAATTTATTTTTAGACTAGCAAAAATATGAATTTAATTAGACTTGTCGTCCTTTTTTATTAGCTAAGCAGTGAGCAGTGAGCAGTGAGCAGTGAGCAGTGAGCAGGCAGAACGTCTGTCTGTATCTTTTCGGTTCTTGCGAGGTCATCTAGTGCGGTGTGAAGGTTGAAGCGTAAAGAGACTCGCTTCTGTGCAAAATCATTTTGGGGCGATGGCGGCATATTCGCCTTGGGAGACCACGGGAACAATTTTACAAAATCCTGTACTTGGTCGCGTAGGGATCCAATCTCGTTAGGAAACAGAACGTTGTTAAAAAAGCGTGCTGTAAGTATGCAACGAAGGCCTCTCCAAATGATTAGGCAGGTCGGATCGCAGATACTTGCCTATGCGTAAGTACCGCATTATGGTGGGTAGAGCAAAAATGAAGTAAAAAGAAGCCCATCCTGAAGCGGGAAAAAGCAAAAGGCCCCCGGTGTTTCTTCCGGGGGCCTTTTGCTTATGTTACCATTTAGCCTTTTGGCGCTTGCCTGGCCGGCTCCGGGGTGCGGAGCTAGGCTGGGGTGCAGCGTCGGCAGTTAGCTTTAAAGGCCGACCGCGGTATTTCGCTTTACTTAGCTTTTTAGCTGCTTGTGGAGCCACTTCTTCCGCGATCATTACGGTAGAGAAGGTGCGATCGAGGTAAATCTTCCCAACGGCAGTCCGCTGGATCCCACCTGACTCACAGATGATACGGAGGATACCTCCTTTATCCATGCCGTCCTTGATGCCCAGATTGATTTGGTAGGCCGTTTGGGGGCCACTTTCATCGGTAGGTCTTACTTTATCGTTTGCCCTTTGTTTACCTGGTGCAGCATTAAGGTCGGGCGCATCGCGGTAGTAGTCCAGGAACCGGTTAAATTCCAGGGCAGCAAAGCGTTTGATGATATCTTCACGACTGAGGTTGCGCAAAGCGTGCTCAACTTCGGGAAGGAAAGTATCCATTTCTTCGTCGCTCACGGTAACCTCCTGAACCCGGCTAACCAGGTGCATCAGTTGTTGTTGACAAATTTCGTCTCCAGTTGGAATCGTAAGGATACGGAAGTTGGTGTGGGTAAGTTTTTCCAGCTGGCGAATCCGGCTTTGATCGCGGTTGCTCACCAGGGCGATGGAAATCCCTTTCTGCCCAGCCCGGCCCGTACGGCCACTACGGTGCGTGTAGTAGGCGATTTCATCCGGCAGGTTCATGTGGATAACATGGCTGATACCGTTGACATCAAGACCCCGCGCAGCCACATCGGTGGCTACAAGAATCCGAATGGCACGGTTACGGAATTTATTCATCATCCGGTCCCGCTGCGGCTGGTCCATGTCGCCATGAAGCGCGCCAGCAGCATATCCGTCCTTAATTAATTGGTCCGCAACATTTTGCGTATCCATTTTGGTACGGCAGAATACCAATGCGTAGATATCCGGGTGGAAATCCAATAATCGCTTAAGCGCTGGATATTTGTCCTTTTCCGAAACTACTGCGTAGCGGTGTTCAATGTGCTCGTTACTGCTATTGCGCTCTCCTACAGAGATTTCCTGAGGTTCTTCCATGTATTGCTTGGCAATACGGCGAACGCCCGCTTGCATGGTCGCCGAAAACAACCAGGTACGGCGTTGGTCAGCAGTATGTTCAAAGATGAGATCGAGATCATCCTTGAAACCCATATTGAGCATCTCATCCGCTTCGTCGAGGATGAGGTAGCCCAGGCGGTTTAGTTGTAAGGCTTTCCGGTTCAGCAGGTCGACTAAGCGTCCTGGTGTAGCTACAACTACATGTGCACCGGATTTCAATTGACGGATTTGCTGTCCAAGGCTTGCGCCGCCGTAAACGGCAACAATTTGCAAGCCAGAACCCTCCGGCATGAAATTCTGTAAATCCCCCGTAATTTGAACACACAGTTCGCGGGTAGGAGCCAGAATCAGTCCTTGAATAAAAGGTGCTTCATCGCTAATCAGATCCAGCAACGGTAAACCAAAAGCGGCAGTTTTGCCAGTACCCGTTTGTGCTAGGCCGATAAAATCGCATTTGCCGCTTAACAAAAGGGGAATAGCTTGTTCTTGAATTGGGGTAGGGGTCTCATAACCCAGGCGCTCAACGGCCTCCCCTAGTTCCCTGGATAGCCCCAGGGTAGTAAACGCATTCATGTATGACTGTTAAATGAGGTGCAAAGGTACGGCTTTTTTTGAGATCTGCTCGGAAATTTCTGAAAATCAATCAGCTATTTTCCTTTTATGCAGCAACTTGGCGTTCCACTAACGACTTGTGCTTTGTCAATAGAGCAGTTGAGCCTGTGCCGTTGCTGAAAATAAGCCATCTGCCGTTCACAGGAATCTTGCGATTCCAGGCAGCGTATTGGCCGGTTTTATTGCGTACACATTACGAATACTAAACTTTAAAAGTTTAGTATTCGTAATCCGCCGCAGGCGCCAGAAAACGTTACGTGTTACTCGTTGAGCGTTGATCGCTTTTACGCGATACAGCCCCTCCAAATTGGGCTAATTTCTAATTTCCTCTATCTATGTCTTCACCTTGAGTTGATAATTCAGGCGATCCTGGTCGGAAATGCGTTGTTTGAGGATGTCGATATAAGACTGTGCAGGTTTGTGGCCGTAGTCCGTAAAGGCTTTCTGGGCCCATTCCAACGCCGTGGGTAAGGCCCCCAGGCGTTCAAAACCAACGGCCAGGTTATGTGCTACGCGTCCGGCGGTTTTGGCATCGGGCCGACGATCAAGAATAGATTTCCAGACCTCAATGGCTCCCTCCCAGTCATCAGATTGCACCAACCGGTTGGCGCGTTCCATTTCTGCTTGCTGGCTGCCTTTGCTGGTGGCATAGAATGTACGATTGACGGTGATCCAAACGGGAGCAATGCGCATACCATACTTTTCCCCGACTTTTCCGGATAAATCGCGGGTGGCGCGTAAGAGGTCCGGGAGATTCCGTTTCGCAATTTCTTCACTGCTTCCGTAGCCCCGGTCTTCATCATCCGCACTGATAATGTTTTCGTCCAAAACGACGCGTGCCTTGGGGTCGTAAAGCCGCCAGCCAACGTATACCCGTAAATCTCTGCGGGCGGTATAGTTGAGTTTAATCGTTTCGACGCCGTCCTTTTTGGTTTTGCTTTGTGTGGTTGATATCAGGGTGTTGGTATTCGTGTCAAATGACTCAATGGCCAGGAGCGCATCGGCATTGTATTGTTGGCAAAGACTTTCAACTTGCTTCCAGTCCATCGGCGGAGCCATCGAATTGCCATTGCGGCTTCCCTGTTGTTGGATTCCCGTACTTTTTACATTAAAGCGGGGCGTGCGGGATAAGGTCGTGATAATCGAACTCAGCGCTCGCTCCCGTCCTTCTTTGTCCTGCCCGAGGGCTTCTCCGGAAAATACCCCTTCGAGAAAATTGCCAAACCCTTTTTCGGGTTTACTGCGATCAAGGGTGGCGATGGTTTTGACGTGATCAGGTAAGACAATCTGTGAGGGTTGAAGTACCTGTAAGGCTGTTTTGCTGGTTGAGCAGCTGAAAAAAGTGCACAGGGCCAAGACGAAAAGGCCCGGAATGGTAGTACGGGGCATGGGTTTTTAGGTTTGAGGGTTAAACAAACGCTTAATCAGACATCATCAGTTGTCCTGCGGTGGCAGGACGGAACACTACATTAAGGTACATAATTACCTCGGTGCATAGTGCCACAGACCTTATTTTAATTTACCCCTGACCTGATCTTATTCCGAGAAAGGCGCAATGGGGACCCGCCTCCGGAAAAAAATAAACCCATTTTTACCCCCCAATTCTTCCAGGCCAGGAATTCCACGCAATTCATCTGCTTTATGCACCTTGGTGGTTATATACACCTCGCGATCAATGTTTCCCCGCAGGAGCCACTCTTTATCGGTGCGTTGGGGCGCTCCCCCCGGCTGCACCCGGCCGTAATAATAAGGTGCGTATGATTTAAATCCATGGGTCATTAAATAAACGTCCTTCCCTTCATGGCTTTCCCAAAATTCCACCGCAGCCCGCTGTGAATAGCCTTCTATCCGTTTGATAAAGAAGATCAGGGTGAGAAAAACAAATACGGCTGTGCCGCCAAAGAGCCACTGGATGCCCCGCCCTAATTGTTGCTGACGCAAATACCGGGTACTCATCACGAGCACCAACACCAACACAACAGCCGGGATGGCTTCTACCCCCGTCCAGGTAACAGTTGCCTCCATATTGCCACGGGCAAACGGATCTGCTACCAGGTCTTGGAAGCGGTCCAGGTGCTGCGCCAAAAAAGGAATCAACAGAACGATCAGGGCATAGACCCCGCCAATTCCCCAAAGCAAGCCACGCATCCATCCTGTGAAGGATATCTCCCCGCGCTGGATTTTATACAAGGTCAATGCTGCGAGATAAGTCAGCGGGAAATAGGCCAGAGAGGAATAGTGGACTATTTTGGATTTGACAATCGTAAAGAGGATTAACACGACCCAAAACAGGTATTTCATCCAACGCCGGAAATCTTGCTGATAGGCCTGTTCTTCTGCTGGTTGGCGCCCAAAGGCCCGCAAAGCAAAGATAGAAGCCGGGAAACACCCAAAGAGTAAAACGACGAAGTGATAGCCCGGAAATCCCCCGTGACCCGCATCGGGGGTGGAAAAAAGCCGGTATTGGTAAATGGTGAATTCTTTTACGAACTGGGGGCCGTGCAGCCAGGTTTCTACACCAAACCAGGCTCCGGTTACCAGGCAGGCAGCCAGCGTAAAAAAGAGAAATTGCGGTATCGAAACAAAGAAACGGAATCGCTGGTAAACCCAGTAAACGAATAAGGTAAGGGCCACCAGGAGGAAGGCAACGGGCCCCTTGGTGAGAATGCCTAAGCCCAGGAGAAACCCGCCCCAAAAAAGATAGCTCCAGGCGTGAGAGGTCAGGGATAGCCCCTGGTTTTCTTTTTTCCAGTAAAACAGGATAAAGTAATAAAGCCCCAGGAAAATAAACAGGTTAAACCAGGGGTCAATGATTCCGGACTTGAAGTAGAGAAAGGGGAGGACGCTACCCAAATAGGCCCCGGCCCAAAGCAAGCCAAACCGGTAATCATACAATTGTTTTCCGATGCGGTATAAAATGACCAGGGTGGCAATGCCACAAAGGGCGTTGGGCAACCGGGCTGCATAGTCGCCAATGCCTATCGTTTTCATGGCCAGCACCTGCATCCAGAAAAACAAAGGCGGTTTTTGGAAAAAGGGTTCGAAGTTAATGCTGATCCGGAGGTAGTCCCCGAGTACAATCATCTCACGGCTTATTTCCGCAAAATTGATTTCGTCCCAGTCAAACAAATGAACACCGCCTAAAAAGGGTAGAAAGAATAGGGCAGCAACCAGGGCGATCATCCAGGGATAGGGGCGTTTAGGATCCGTCACAGAGGTCTTGTTGTGGTTATGAGAATGGATTTTAGTGCGGCAAAGATAGGGATTTCTTCGGCTTGCTACACGGAGTTTCGCAGCCCAAACTGCTCACTGCCCGCTGCTCACTGCTCCACCACAGATTTGCACCGATGACCACCGATTTAGCAACTGGCATGCAGGGTTTGCCTACTGTGAACTGCCCACTGCCTACTGCTCCACCACAGATTTGCACCGATGACCACCGATTTAACAAATGTTAGCTGAGGTTGCTAACTGCCCACTGCTAACTGCTCACCTGCTCACCTCCCCCACTTTTCCAATTGGGCCAGGGTAGCCCGGAAGTCTTTCGGCAGCTCACCGGCAAACTCCATTCGCTCACCAGTACTTGGGTGCGTGAGGATAAGTCGGGCGGCATGCAGGGAAAGACGCCCCAGCAAGGGTCGTTCCTCAGTGTCTTTCCCGGAATTAAATCCGCGGTTTTTGATTTCGGAGAGAAATAGCCCACTGCGTTTACCATAAACAGAATCTACCACCAGGGGATGCCCCAGTGCACTGAAATGCACCCGGATTTGGTGGGTGCGCCCTGTTTTTATTTCGGCCTCCATGAGGGAGCAAAAGCGAAATGTATCCAGGGTGCGATAGTGAGTCAGGGCTGATTTTCCTTGCTTGGCAACCATCATCTTGCCGGGAATGGTCGGGTGGGGGGCAATCGGCCGGTCGATACTTCCCTCAGCAGGAACTGGCTTTCCTTCCACCAGGGCGAGGTAGTATTTGTCGACGCTGCGGTCAAAAAACTGTTGATTGAGGTGGCGGTGCGCTGCTTCGTTACGGGCAAAACAAAGGATGCCACTTGTTTCCCGGTCGAGCCGATGAACGACGAGCACCTCGCCCCATTCCTGGCGTAATTGGTCGAGGAGGTTTTCCTTGGAGGCATCAAAACGGTCGGGTATACTCAGCACCCCTGCAGGCTTGAGGGCAATCAGCAGGTCGTCGTCGGCAAAGAGCAGGGAGGTGTTTTTTTTCATGGCTTCTGGAGGTCTTGAAAGGTGCGCCGACCCCGGGCATAGTAATCCCAAATGATTACTCCTTTATATCGACCAGTGTTTACCGTTGATGATCTTTTTCGCAGCGAGCGTACCAGGGTATTATAGTGCCGGCGTTTTTGCATGGTTACGCCCAGTTTGGGGAGGAAGTCCCAATGGGCTTGTAAGATGGCGTTAATATGGTCCAGGCGCCGCTGATATAAAAACAGGAAGGCCGCCAGGCCATCAAGCAACAGCCGTAAGGGAATGAGCCACCATATTTTAATAAAGGGCTCGTTTTTGGCAATGGTAAATAAGGTATTGCGGAAATTAAGGTAGGTTTTGCGGGGGGTGTTGTAATGCAGTGTTCCGCCCCCGACGTGGTAAACGACCGATGCCGGTTCCACCAAAATTCTGTAGCCGGCACGTTTTAGGCGCCAGCAGAGGTCAATTTCTTCCGCATGGGCAAAGTAATCGGGATCAAATCCGCCGATGGCGTGGAATAGTTCTGCGCGCACGACAAAGGCAGCTCCACTGGCCCAGAAAACATCCTGGGTGTTTTCGTACTGCCCCTGGTCGGTTTCGGTTTCGGAAAAGATTCGCCCCCGACAGAAGGGGTAGCCCAGGATATCAATCCATCCGCCACAGGCTCCGGCATATTCAAATTGCTCCCGATGGTGAAAAGACAGGATCTTGGGTTGGCAGGCGGCTACCGTACGGTCGGCTTCCAGCAGGGAGATAATAGGATCAAGCCAACCCTCCGTAACCTCTATATCTGAATTGAGGAGTACGTAGTAGTCCGCGTTCACCTGCAGGAGGGCCTCATTATAACCTCGGGCAAACCCATAGTTTTTGGCCAATTCAATAACCCGGATCTGCTCCGGATAATGCTGCGCGAGGAATGCCAGAGAGTCGTCGGAAGAACCATTGTCGGCGACAATAATTTCCAGGTTTTCATATTGCGTATCCTCCAGCAGAATCGGCAGGAACTGCTCCAGGTAGGAGCGTCCATTATAGTTCAGCAGTACAACGGCCACACGGGCATTGTCATGCTTTTTTTTTTGATTTTGGGTGCGCGCAGCCTCGTCGAGGATAGCCAGGGTCTGGATTTTATCTTCTGCCAATTGGGCACTCAACAGCTGCAGGCTGTCTAGCTTGCGATCACCCCGGACGTATTCAATCAGCTCCAGGCGCAGTTCGTCACCATAAATCTGTTGATTAAAATCGAACAGATTTACCTCAATGGTTCGTTGGTTTAGGTCCGGTAGCGTAGGGCGGCGACCAATATAGAGCATTCCCTGATAGCGCTGGTCCTGGTGCCAGGCATATACGGCATAAACGCCATCGGGAGGGATGAGTTTGTATTTATCCCGGATCTCCAGGTTGGCGGTTGGATACCCTATTTTGGCGCCATTTTTTTCGCCGTGAACAACCGTGCCGCCTAAGAGGAAAGGATGTTGCAGCAAACGGTTTGCTGAGATCAAGTTGCACTGCTCAATGGCATTGCGAATCTTGGTTGAGCTTACCGTAATATCATCAATCGTCTGTTTTTCAATTTCTACCACTTCATACCCTAAGCGCGGGCCATGCCAGCGCAGGTAGTGAATATCTCCCTGGCGGCCCAGGCCAAAGCGATGGTCATAGCCAATGACAATCGTGCGGGGGTGAAAACGACCCACCAGGAATTTTTCGATATACTCATCTGCACTGAGTTGCGAAAACTCCACCGTAAAGGGAACGATTACCAGATGATCGATGCCTAACTCACGCAACAAGGCAATTTTTTCCTCAATAGTCGTCAGGAGTTTCAAACTGGTATCGCGCGGATAAACAATCTGCCGGGGATGTGGGTAAAAAGTGATGAGCACACTTTCACCATCGACGCTGCGGGCCAGGCGACGGACCTGGTCGATTATCCGGCGGTGACCGGAATGCACCCCATCAAATGAACCTATCGTGATGACGGCATTGCGGAAAGCGGGAAGCTGTTCTAAATTACGGTGTACTCTCATGGCAGTGCAAATGTAAATTGAATTTTGAAAACAGCAGCCCCAAATAGGTATACTTTCCGCTGCTATACTCGCCGGAAAACTGTTTGTTCCGTTCTTTTGTTTGTATTTTTGCAGGAAAAGTTAGCACAAGAGCTTGCTCCGGGTTTCATCAACCGGCTGCAAGAGGCAAATTTTGCTTTGTTCTTCGTTAGATTTTTCGCCGGATTGCCCACATCCGGCTACAAAATCTGCCTTGCCCAAAACAAAATTTGATCTCTTTCGCTCAATCATGAAACCCGGAACAAGCTCAAATCCAATCCTAAACGGAAGATTTACACCAATGAGTATAGATACAACCAAGGTAGTTAAAGCTTTAGCAACGGTCAAAGATCCTCAAACCGGGCAGGATCTGATCACCATGAATATGGTTCGTGACCTGCAGGTAGCGGAGCAAACGGTTTCTTTTACCCTGGAATTAGGGTCTTTGGACACCAAATATAAGTCGGAGCTAAATTTTGCCTGCCAAAACGCTATTCTGGCCATCTATCCGGAGGCGCAGGTCCACGTGCATATGGTAGGCCGGGCGGCGAGTGGCGATTCGGCACCGCCAAATGCTTTGCCCCAGGTGAAAAACATTATTGCTGTGGCATCGGGAAAAGGCGGCGTCGGTAAATCTACGGTGGCAACCAACCTGGCGCTCGGCCTGCAGGCGATGGGCGCCAAAGTAGGTATCCTCGATGCTGATCTCTATGGGCCTTCACTTCCTACGATGTTAGGCCTGCAGGGTAAGCGCCCGAAGATTGAGACGGTCTATAACCAACCCAAGATGGTGCCACTGGAAGTTTACGGCATGCCCGTTATGTCCATTGGGTTTATCATTGAGCCGGAACAGGCGGTCGTTTTGCGCGGCCCCCGACTGGCGGGAATTATCAAGCAGTTTTTCAATGATACCCTTTGGCCGGCCCTGGATTACCTGATCGTTGATTTGCCTCCCGGTACGGGTGATATTCAGCTAACGCTGGTGCAAACCGTACCGGTGACGGGAGCTGTCATTGTCACCACCCCCCAGGAGGTTGCTGTCGTGGATGCCGTTAAGGCCATGAATATGTTCCTGCTGCCCAACGTCGAAGTACCTATTTTGGGCGTTGTAGAAAATATGTCGTGGTTTACCCCGAAAGAACTGCCAGACAACCGCTATTACCTGTTCGGACAGGGGGGAGGCAAAAAGCTGGCTCAGTTGGCCAACAGCGTCCTGTTGGGCCAGATTCCCCTGGTACAGGGTATTCGGGAAGCGGGCGATGCGGGCAAACCCGCAGTGCTAATGGATAGTGATCCTGTTTCCCGGGAGGCTTTCCTCGCATTGGCTCAGCAAACTGCGCGCCAGGTCAACCTGCGCAACCAGTCATTGGACCCCACGCGCATTGTGCGCATGCAATAAGTTTATTGATAACTGTTTATTTATACGTCTTACATGAATGTTGAAACCAAAAAAACGTTACTGACCCGAATTGATGCAGCCCTGGATGATGTTCGTCCGCACTTGTTGGTGGATGGCGGCAACGTAGAACTCGTTGACGTTACGCCCGAAATGGTGGTTCAGATTAAGTGGCTGGGAACGTGCGAAAACTGCTCCATGTCATTTATGACGATGCGTGCCGGACTGGAAGAAGCCATCAAAGGGCGGGTGCCGGAAGTAACGGCCGTGGAAGCAATCAACGGAATTGGTGTTTAAACCTTTTGGCCAGTATGCTGGGAAACCGACAACAACTATTTGACCTGATCCGCAGGCAAGCGTCCTTCCTGTGTGTCGGGCTTGACCCTGAGATGGGCAAGCTGCCTCCTGGGCTTCAACCGGGTCAGCCAGGCGAGCATCCCATACTTACCTTTAATAAAGCGATTATCGACGCCACGCACGATCTGTGTGTGGCCTATAAACCCAACCTGGCATTTTATGAGGCACTGGGGCCTGCAGGTTGGGATATTTTCGCCGCTACTGTGGATTATATTCCAGATACCCACCTGGTTATCGCTGATGCTAAACGGGGGGATATCGGGAATACCTCCCGCCTGTATGCCGAGGCGTTTTTCCAGCAAATGGGTGTCGATGCCCTGACCATTGCTCCTTATATGGGCGCGGATTCCGTGACGCCATTCCTGGGGTTTCCCAATAAATGGGTTATTTTGCTGGCACTGACGTCCAATCCCGGAAGCCAGGATTTTCAGTTTGCGCCTCAGGACCAGGGCGAACCCCTCTTTGAAAAGGTGATGCGCAAAGCCATGGGCTGGGCCTCCCCGGATGAACTGATGTTTGTCGTAGGCGCTACCCATCCTGAGCAGTTTGTGCAAATCCGGGCTATCGCGCCGGACCATTTCTTACTAGTCCCTGGTGTGGGGGCCCAGGGCGGGGATTTACAGCAAATTTGCCAGCATGGCCTGAACCGGCAATGCGGGCTGTTAATCAACTCTTCCCGGGGGATTATTTATGCCAGCTCGGGACCTGACTTTGCCGCGGCTGCCCGGCAATCGGCGCTGAGTCTGCAAAAGGATATGGCCCGGATTTTGGCGGAGGCGGGGTTGGGCTAACCAATAGGTATCTGGTATTTGGAATCTGGTTACTGGTTTTTTATCCGCCATCGCTTGGCGCATCTTCTTTAAAAAGCTCGGTTTCCCCGGCAGGGGGACGACGCGAGGCATCGCGTCGTTACGAATGGCGGCCGAGCCCCGTTCCTGGGGTACCTGCAACCTGGCTTCTGATTGCTGACCCGCCATAGCTTGGCATAGGCGGGCCCATGTCCAATTTCTCCTCCGCAGCCCGCGCGCACCTCTGAGTCTCCTAAAGGGGAGGCTCCGCCCATGATCTAAACTCCACCCCTGGACCCTCCTCTCCAGGAGGGGAAAAAGCTTTGGGGTTAGTTCGTGGGTCTAGTGGTCTGTCAACTATGAATTTAGGGGTTCAGATAGCTCCCGAAAAAGCCTACCGGATTTTCCATTGCGCCTGATTACTCCCCGAAATTTCTCGCAACGACGCAACGACGCAACGAGACATAGCGATGTCGCTTCACGTTTCATTAATCCTTAATTTCAAACTTGACAAAGCACTAGTAAGCCAAACTAATTTCTGATTTCCCAATTATGTTTACCCTCGCCAACCCAAAGCAGCCAGCGTAACTCCGCCCTCAGCACGAACAAAAGCAAGGAATACTGGCAGGATTCATCAATTCCCTGTTATATTACGCACGTTTTGCTGCTGCAAAGCTTTGCTTATTAAAAAGTCCAATAAATCAACCATGAAGAAATACCTGTTCGTAATTGTTATTGCTCTCACCAGTCAACTCGCGTTCTGTCAGAAAATTGATAAGGTTATCAATGCCACCGAAGTGGAGCGGATTGAGCGAATCCTTTCGGCCGATGATATGGAAGGGCGCCGGACGTTTACGCCTGGTATTGACAAGGCTGCTGCGTTTATTGCCGCTGAGTTTGGGAAAAGCAAGCTGAAGTTCCTGGGCGATAATACTTCTTATTACCAGGAAATAACGATGACCCGGTCTAAGCCGGTGAGCATCACCGGGATGCTGGATGAGGCACCCTTAACAACGGAAAATGTAGTGGTCAATACCACCGCTGCACAGCTAAGCATCAACGACTTGCAGGCGTATGAGGTGGTGGCGGTAAAAAAGGATGCCGATTTTAATCAAACGGTATTTCCTTTGTTTGAGTCGGGAAAGAATTGCCTGATTTTGGTTGATTCCGCTCACCTCCGGCGTTTCCGGAGCATGCAACGGTTTGCCGGAAACCCTAAATTTCCCAGTAGTGTTTCCCAGGTATTTATTCTCACTGCCAATACAAATCCACGCGCAATCCAGCTGCGGGTAGAAAACGAAATCACCCAACAGTCGCTGCGCAATGTGGTTGGGGTTATTCCCGGGAAGAGCAGGAAAGACGAGTATGTGGTCTTCAGCGGGCATTATGATCATTTGGGTATTGGCCGGCCCAACGAGCAGATGGATAGCATCTACAATGGTGCCAATGACGATGCTGCGGGGACTACGGCCGTAATCATGCTGGCCAAATATTTCAGCAAGTTGCAAAAGAATGAACGGACGTTGATTTTTGTTGCCTTCACGGCCGAAGAAATTGGTGGCTTTGGCAGCCAGTATTTCAGCCGGCAATTGAACCCGGACCAGGTAGTTGCGATGTTCAATATTGAAATGATTGGTACGGAAAGCAAGTGGGGTAGGAACAGCGCCTACATTACCGGTTACGAAAAGAGTAATATGGGCGAAATATTGCAAGCTAACCTCAAGGGGTCGAAATTTCGCTTTGAGCCCGATCCGTATCCCAAGCAGAACTTATTTTACCGCAGTGATAACGCTACGCTGGCCGAACTTGGCGTGCCGGCACATACCATCTCCACCTCCAAAATGGAAGAAGCCCCCAACAATGAACCCAACTACCACAAGGTGACCGACGAAATCGAAACACTGGATATGAACAACATGGCGGAAATCATTAAAGCCATTGCCATCAGCAGCCGGACGATTATCAGCGGAAAAGATACTCCCACGCGGGTTGCAAAACCGGAATAACTCAGCCGGTCCCTGGATTTGGTCTGGGAATAGCTAAAAATTGTTCGTACATGACTGATCGGAACTACCTCAAGCAGCTCCGGGTCCCCACGAAAGATGAACCGCTGCGGATCCTGATGAGTGCCTGCCTGGCCGGCACCCTTTGCGGGTATGATGGAACGGCCAATGGTGAATACCCAAGCGCATTAAAATTATTGCCCTACGAAAATGTGCGCATTACCCGTTTCTGTCCGGAAGAATTTTCCTTTGGTACCCCCCGGGAGATGTGTGACATCCACGGAGGCACGGGGATTGACGTACTTGCCGGCAGGGCCAAAGTGCTCACGGAAAGCGGCGAGGATTGGACTGCCGGAATGATCAAAGCTGCTGAAAAAATGCTGGCAATAGCCCAGCAGGAGCGCATTGAATTGGCCATCCTCATGGATATAAGCGCCGCCTGCGGTAGCCAGGTTATTTACAACGGGAATCGGTTCGCCGAAAATAAAGTGTATCAGATTGGTGCCGGCGTTTGTGCAGCGTTATTACAGCAAAATGGCTTTCAGGTGATTAGCCAGCGTGATTTTGCTTCCCTTGAATTAGTATACGCCAAAATTGACCCCGCTCACCCAATAGATCACACAAAAAAAGACCACCACGAAATTGACTGGTACCGGGCTTATTTTGGGGTGTAACGTTGTTTTTTAGTGAGCAGTGAGCAGTGACCCAGTGATCTGGCATAACCTTATGCATCTTCGTAGCGATTTGGCGGCTTTGCGAGGTTTGCTTCTTCCCTAGGGGAAAGTAAGTTCGCCTTGCCAGGCCCATCCCATGCGGTCAAGCTGGGTTTACCCGCCTTTGGCTGGTAAATTTTGCATCAATGCAAAAGGAAAAGCCCCGGTCTTATTAAATAATCCTTGCGGATCTGAAGATCGTTAGGTTTACACTGGTGTCGGAGTCGTAGGACTTCGACGAACGGCTTGTGACGCATTCCGTTTACGAAACCTCACAGGATTCGTAAACGTAATACGTAGGCAAAAAACACTTAATGATTGTGTCCGCTAGGACAACGGAATCACCTTCACCTGTGGGTTCTTCCCTTCCAGGAATCGGTAAATCAACCGGTTTGTTTCGGCATTGCCAGGTAAGGGGCGAATGACATCCCGGAGTTCATCGATTTGGGTAACCTGAATACTGCCTTCCCAGAAACCATAACCCTGGTACAGGCCCTCTTCAACGAGGACGACTGCCCATTCTCCTTCTTCTCGGCCGCGATCAATCACGAAAAAGCTATTGTCAAAGCGGGTGCGCAGGGCCTCGGCGGCTTGCTGGGCACGTTCATTATAGCTGGTCGGTTTTTCCTGACCAATACAGGCTCCGCTGCATTGTTTGAGGTGGTAGTGAAAGCAGGGGCCGCTGCCATTACTACTCGCGGTGAGCAGGTGGGAGCATAATTCAAACCGCGCCTGCATGGCCAACAAGTGGTTACGGGCATTGCTTATTTTAGGGTAATCCGCGAGGATCTCCAGTTTTTGGCGCGAACCCGCCGTAGCTTGGTGTACCCCAAAGCACTGGTAGCCGCCGCCGTTGATCCAGGTGTGTACTACATAGGGGAATAAACGCTGCCGTTGCGCCCGGTTAATCGTAGGCCGCAGGCGTTTAATTTCGTGAGATTCCAGCAGCAGGGCGACTAACTCACTGCCCGTCACTTCATAGCTGACCTCGTGGACCATCTGCTGCAACTTACGGGCCTTTTCGGTTTTGTCGGCAAAATGCTCAGCAATGCGTTTTTGAATATTAATACTCTTGCCTACGTAAATGACATCGCCCTCGGTGTTGTGGAAATAGTAAACACCGCAGGCATCAGGCAGGGCATGAATTTTTTCCAGACTGAGGTTGGCGGGCAGTAAGGCTTCCCGAATTCCCAGATTGATAATATCCTCTGCGCGGGTGTAGTTGTCCTCCTGGCTGAGGATCTGGCTGAGCAATTCTGTGGTCGCCAGTGCATCACCCAGGGCTCGGTGACGCGCTTGGTTATTGATACCGAGCGTAAAGCAGAGGTTGTCCAGCCCATAAGAGCTAAACCCCGGGAAAGCCTGGCGGCTCAGTCGCAGGGTGCACAGCTGCTTGCGGGTAAAGGTGTATCCCAGGCGGGCAAATTCTTCCCGCAGAAAACTGTAATCAAACCGAGCATTATGGGCAACGAAAATATGACCCTCGGTCATCTCCACTACTTTGCGGGCAATTTCGTGGAAGGGGTGCATCGGCCACCATCTCCTGAGTAATGCCGGTGAGTTCGGTAATGCCCGGGGATGTAAGTTTCGGGGTTGACCAGGCTTTCCCATTGGTCGATAATACGGAGGCCATCGAAGAGAACAATGCCCACATCAATCACCCGGTCGCGGTTAGCCGCGTCCCCGGTGGTTTCCCATCGATGATGGCGTAAACTTTCGCTTGTTTGGACATTTCAGGGGCTCCGCTGAAAAGGGTTATTGTTTTCAGTAAAGAATTCGCAAATTTGGAGAAAGGATTTTTGCGGGCAGCCCGAATACTGCTGTTGCACGAGAACCTCTCTCCTGGCTAAATTAAAACAAAAGATGTTAAAGATGCCATTTTTGTTGGAATTTTGTGTTTTGACTCTTCAGTGCACGGCTACTTCCCAGTCATTACCCATTTCTTCTTTTCCAACGCCGGCTTTACAGTAGCGGATATAACGGTGGGCGCTGCCCGGCTGACCAGTATCTGCCAAAATTGCGCGGAAAGCGCATTGGCCTGGTGGTGAATCAAACCTCCACGATCGGCAACACCCATTTGGTGGATAGTCTGGCATCTTTGGGGATTCAGGTTACCCGCATTTTTGCTCCCGAACATGGTTTTAGGGCGACGCCGACGCCGGGGCCAAAATCAAAGATGGCCGGGATGAGCGCACCCAGGCTCCGATTATCAGTTTGTATGGAGCTAAGCGCGAACCCGCTCAGGAGGATCTTGCCGATTTGGATTGGTTGATTTTCGACATCCAGGATGTTGGGGTACGCTTCTATACGTATATCTCCACCTTACATTATGTGATGCAGGCTTGTGCTAAATTTGGTACTCCCCTCATGGTGCTGGACCGGCCTAATCCGAATGGCCATTATGTCGACGGACCGCTGCTGGATCCTTCCTATCGTTCCTTTGTGGGTATGCACCCGGTTCCGGTAGTCCATGGGATGACGGTGGGGGAGTACGCCCAGATGATCAATGGTCAGGGCTGGCTTGATGGAGGGATACAATGTGCGCTGACGGTGGTGCCTTGTGCTAATTACACCCACCAAACCCCTTACGAAATTCCGATACCGCCATCGCCTAACCTGCCCAACAATCGGGCGATCACCTGTATCCCTCCATTTGCTATTTTGAGGGTACCGAGATCAGCGTGGGCCGGGGCACCGACCAGCAGTTTCAGGTATTGGGAGCTCCAGTATAATGCCGGAGACTACCAGTTTACCCCAGTTCCTAAACCCGGTGCTATGCAGCCGCCACACCAGGATAAACGCTGCAATGGCTATAACCTAAGTACCCTCGACCCGGCGGCTATTTGGGCGAAAAGCGGATAAACCTCAAATACCTGCTTGATATTTATGCGAACTACCCGGATAAAAACCAATTCTTTTGAAATCCTTGTTTTCGATAAACTGGCCGGAAGCGCGCAATTGCGGGCCATGTTGCAAGCCGGACGCAGTGAGGCTGAAATCCGGGCCAGTTAGAGAACCCCAACTCAGCGCTTACAAGCAAATGCGCAAGGCTTATTTGTTGTACACTGAGTAAACGTAAGGGAAAGGTTTTCCTTGCGCCAGGCCGCAAAGCCGCCAAGGAGTTCGTTGCGTCTTTGCGTCGTTGCGTGAAACCAGGACAAGCCCGTAGCGGCGGAAGGAGTTGTATAGCTGCCGCGCGCGGATTCAATGAGTTTTAGCCACGGTTTATGAACGCTAACCAGATACCTCTGATGAGCTGAGAGCCCCGGAAGCGCCAGCCAGGCTTGGCTCCGGGTTTTCCATTAGAGCCTGACGATGAAAACAGACTGATCACAAACCAGACCCCAGCACCAGGATCGAATTGCGCATGCTGCCGGTAAGATTATCCAGGTAGCCGAACATAACCAGTCCCAGCATGATAGCAACCTTTTCACAGACGTCATAAAAACCAAAATAGCCAGCATTATTGTCGGTCAATGGGATCAATTTGGCATAGGTCGAACGGGAAAGCGACTGGATGCCACCCATGACAATGCCAATGAAAAAGCCGTGATGAAGAAGTCGGTGGGTGTTTTATGAAATAAGCGCCACAACAAATGCCAATCCAGGTGAGGATTGCGATAATCAGCGCGAAGTTACCGAAGCGCTTGGAAAGCCAGGCGAATAAAATGCCCGGCAATAGCATATACTCCAAACTCAATACCGTGACCATTAAGAGGTAACCGGAGTTTTACTCCTTCTCACCAAAAGAGGCGGCCATGAACATGACTGTTTGACGCCCATGATGTAAAAAGAATCCCAGTAAAAGGCTTTCAAGATCTTTTATGCCGGGTAATGGTCTGATACACCTTTGCAATTCCGGTAACCATTGAGGAGGGGTGACCGCTTTTTTCCGGGTAGATACCCGATCTGGGAGTAGATTAAAGGTAATCTGGGCGAATCCAATCCACCATAATCCGGTGAGAAGAAAGGAAAGCCTGGGAAGGAAGGAACCATCCGCAATTCTCCAGTGCCTTTTGGTTCAGAATGAGCATTAAGTTGAGAATCAGTAAGGTCGACCCACCGATATAACCAAAGGCGTAGACACGCACTTACGCGGTCCTGGCGGTCCTCGGTGGCAATAGCGGGCAGGTATGCATTGTAAAAGACGATACTTCCCGAATATCCAATCGTTGCCAGCATCAGCATGCTCAAGCCCCACTCCAGGTTTTCACCGGTAAATAAGAACAAGCCTGCGCAGGCAACTCCGCCCAGGTAGCAAAAGAACTTCATGAATGCCTTATGGTTGCCTAAATAATCGGCGACCGAGGAAACCAAGGGGGAAAGGAGTCCTACGATTCCAAAAGCAGCGCCCAGGCAGATGGAGTAGATGGCGGTGTTCTCCACATCCAGACCCAGGAAGTCGACCCGGTTGGAGCCATTCGTGCGGGTTACCTCATTGTAATAGGCAGGGAAGATGGCCGAAACGATGACCAGCGCATAGACGGAGTTCGCCCAATCATACATCGCCCAGGCGTTGATGGTTTTGGGGTCGTTTTTTTTAATCAGGTCGGAAGCTGCCATTGACGAATAGGGTTAGTAGATGAGGAATCAGATGCTTGCCTAAAAAGCTTCCGCCAGGAAGAAATACAACCCGGTTTGTCTTTTACTCGGGCCGTTGGAATCCTTGCTCAAGCCCACGCCATAATCAATTCTGATATTCAAGCGAGAGGCCTGGTTGAACAGAATGCGCAACCCGCCACCGGCCGCCAGATTGAATTGGTTAAATTGAAAATCCTGCGGTTCATGGAAAACCTGAGAGCCTCCTACAAAACCTACTAGCCCCAATCTTTTCCAGAGTTTCCACCAGGGTGCATTGAGGTGCTCATTCCAGAAGGGCAGGCGATATTCCAGTTCGAAGGCCAGCAGGTGGTTGTCCTGGTATGTGCCTTGAAAATAGCCGCGCATAAAATTGCGTCCGCCCACCCGGGATAACCCACGTAACGGAATGGGGTCTTCTGAAAACCGAAAATTGGCAATGCCGCGCATGGCCAGCGTGTGATTTTTTGCTACCCTGAGGTATTGCCGCCCTTCCAGCCGGAAGCTGCTAAAGGTAAAATCACTGCCCAGAAATGGCTGATAGAAGAAATTGCTGAACTCAATATAGGTACCCGACAGCGGGTTGATAATATTGTTGCGGCTATCGTAGAGCATATTCAGCCCCAGGCCAACCCGGGTTCCTTTTATTGGAGATACCCATAGGGCATCGGCATCATCCTGAATTACCTGAAACTCCTTGGGGATCGTCCGTAGCCGGTAAAGACTTTCCAGGTCCCCTTGCAGGCCGATGTAAAGATTTTTGCCGGCACGTTTTAACACCACGGGAGCAAACCTGATCCGGTCTGAATCAAACCGTAAATAATTCAAGGTGTCGGCGATGTCGTTTTCAATCTCAGCAATTAAAATATTCGCTTTATTTCCCAAGCCATAATTGCGATCGGGGTAGCGATTGAAAAAGGCTTCACCCCGGTACCGCCAGGCGTTATCATCCGAAAATACGTCCCACCGCAACTCCGCTACTACCTGATTGGCGAGGGTATACGCCGCCAGGAACTCTGCATTCGACAATCGTGTGGCCGTGCTGCGTTTTGCCAGATCAAAATAGTAATAGCCAATCACCCCCAACGTGAGATTCGTTTCCGGGGCATAACTGATCGCCGGAAAAATGTCAATCTTTTTGAAGGACCGTGGAAAGGTGTCCAGTTGCGCTGGCAGCCGATCAACCATGAAAAGACTGCATAAAAGAAGGATGTAGATTCTCATAGCTTCCTAATTAAGTGGCCTGGAATAAGAGCAGGTGACTTTAGCGGAAGGGGAATGAATCTTTTCTATTCCGTATGCCAAGTGCGGGGTAAAGGTCATGGCAACCACCCTTTGGCAAATCCGGAACACTTGGTGGCGAGGGAAATCACCTGTCACTTTGCGCTGGTTAGAGTTACCCTTATTTGACTGAAAATAAAATGACATTTAGAATGTCGGTGGGTGATAATGGTCACTAGATTGGTGCACTACTCAGGCGAGGAAAGTAGTTTAGCGTTACCCGTTGAGCGTTTAGCGTTTTGGACCGGTGCAGTCCTTTCGCAAAGGGCTGATTTTTTACCCGCCGTAGCCTGGCGTAGGCGGGTCTCCTCACTCCTTACCCTTCACCAATGACTATTGCTACCCCTGAACTTCTCAGTCGACAAAATACTAGGGATCCCAGGGCCTGGATAAGTCAAGGTAATTACTTTGTGTTTGCTCCAGAATAGACCGGATTCGTTGAAAATTTTCGGGTGTTGGCTGGATAGAAATTAATTTTTCAACGATGCTGATATTGCTATAAATGATAAAGGTGTTCGCCTGGTCTGGGTTTATTTTAGTTAAATACACCTCTGACTTGCGATCGCTCAGTGCTGGTATATAGGTCAGCGCCAGGCATTTCAACCCCAATTCACGGCCGATGGTTTCCAATTCATTTTGGCGTCGATTGGGGCTGTAGTTTTTTTCATTTCCATAAACGAAATAGACTTTTAAAAACTTTCCACGGGCGATGCTCTCCTCTTCCAGAAAAGATAGCCACTCCTTGATTTCCGGCCAGTCAGGGTAGTTGCCAACGAAGTAGAGGATACCTTGGTAACGGCCGTACTTACAAACAGGGCAGGCGCGACTCCCTTTGTCGGGACCCCAGGCGTGATAGGGGGCAAAGGACGGACAATCTTCACCAATGGATAACCCCGATGACTGACCATCCTGATGCGGGGAAGCAGGATAGTGAGGAATATTCAGGCCCAGGGTGATATTGTGTTCGGCAATTTGGCGGTCGCTGGAGATTAGCACGCGGAGTATACCACTTCCCCCCCGATTCTCCATTGCCTTTCGCCTGGGAGTTGTGAGTAGCGGATCATCATCAAAAACGAATTCGTCGATGTAATATTCGTTGATGATGTTGGGTTCTTTGACGGCGAGGTGAATATGTGCCGGATCTGCTGCGTTGGGGTAGGGGGCTGGCCGAACGGTGTAAATAGTATATTTTCCCTGCTGATCCGTTTTGACCCACCCCCGGATATGGCCATGCCGTCGGGCTTCTTCATCCATACCTTGTCCGGGGGAGTAAAGGCCCTGGTTATCGGTTTGCCAATAATACAGGATTACCCCAGGAGCAGGTGTTCTCCCATTGAGCTGATAGACGGTTCCGGTGATGAGTAGCTTTTGCCCGGTTTCGTGCCAACCAGCACTGGTGTCTACCGCATGGAGCTGGGCGGGCATCCCTGCATACATCAATTCACATCCATCACAACCTCCCCCTACAACCGGTTGGCTGGTGAGGGTTTCCCGGGCATTGGAAGAGGGCTGGCTATTACAGGCAACCAGGAATAGGCAGGTGGTTATAAGCGCGGAAGCAAAGCATGTGGACAGGTGCATAAGTCAAGCGTTTTGACAAAAGTCTAACCCGCGTCCTGACCATCAAAATAAATTAGGATAACCTGAGGGAATACTAGGTTAACCGGAGGAGCTTTCCCCCATGTGCTTTTTGAACGTTTGGAGGTAATTCCGGCTGAGCCGAACTTGGTGCTGATTATTCAGTATAATATCGTAGTCGCCGTTTAACCTCGATTTATACGAAATGATTTTGGCCAGATTGACAATAGTAGACTTATGCACCCGGACAAACTGGTGTGCAGGGAGTTGCGCCAGTATGGTCTTCAATGTCTCTGCATGGAGGAATTTTTTACGGGCGGTATAAATAGCGATATAAGGATTAGCAGCACTGATGTAAATGATGTCGTCAATAGCAATAGCAAACCGGCTGCGTCCCTGTCCGACGATGATTTGCTGCAAGTAATCGGAGGGCGACTGTAAAGGGTTTGCCGGGGTGTTGGTCATGCGGAATTGGCTCTTTGGGTTTTGCAGAACTGCCAGTGCGCCATAGATTAGCAGGTACTTGTAAGTGTCTTCGCTCAGGGTATACCCGATAACTCCTTGCACAGCATAGGTATGGCTAAAGAATAAGCCTGAGAGCACAAAAACCAGCAATGCGTAGAGCGCCATATGGGTTATCGTGGCGGAGAAAATGAATGCGGGTATCCTGAGCCATCCTGTTCGCCCGGTAAAGTAGGGCTCTGTTTTACGAAAAAGGAAGAATTGCCAAAATCCGACGGGAATAAAAAGGATCCAAAACGTTTTGAAGAGCAGGGATTCAGAAAAATAGAACGCATAGTTATTTCGCTGGGCTTGGAGGTAGTCTTGCAGGATAGTAACCAAAAGTAACAGCACTATCCCTGGAACCAGCATCAGCATCATTTGGGTACGGATCGGCGCACCCCGTTGTTGGGATGGCCATAGTTTCTTTTTTATCAGATGTACAAATTGCGCCATGCGCTTAATCATAATAGCAAAGGCTATGTAGTTAAACAACTGAAAAGGGAGTAGGGAACATTCAATTTAGTAGATCTTGGATAATTTTCAAAAGGGAGAATCTACGATGCGAAACATAAGCCATTCCGAATTTTGGCACGATCCGACTATCGGGGAATAGGGGCAAAGCAATTGGAAAATCGATCTAAAGATCGTCAGGCTCCAGGCCTTGGGGGGAGTCCAAAGACTCCCCCCAGCATTTTTTGTGGTAATTTCAATATCACCTCAACGAGCTAGGGCTCAAAAAACATAAGTCATCCCAAATCCTAACAATGTCAAAAGTTGGAATGACTCACCTTTGGGTTTCTTTTGTCCGGCAATGACGCTTATGTGAATCTTCAGCGTGCAGGCAGGGATTAAATAATAGTCGAAATCCGCACCTTAATTTGATCGTCGCCCATGGTGATAAACTCTGCTTCATCGATCAGGTGAGCAATCAGGTCGCCGATTTGTGAGCAGCTGAAAACATTTTCAAGGTTCAATTCGGCTGTGCCGATACCGCGTTCGAGTACGTGGCGTACCATTTTCCGGACGACATGTGCTTCGGCTTTCAGGGAGAAAGACTCCAGCATCATTGCTGCTGAGAGGATGGTAGCCATGGGGTTAGCGATATCTTCGCCGGCTGCTTGGGGGTAAGAACCATGGATTGGTTCAAAAAGGGAAGTTTTCTCGCCGATGGATGCTGAGGGCAAGAGGCCCATTGAGCCCGTGATAACGCTGGCCTCATCCGAGAGAATATCCCCAAACATATTTTCCGTGAGAATCACATCGAACTGTTTAGGGTACTGAATAAGCTGCATGGCTGCATTATCCACAAACATAAAATCGAGGGTTA
>JACJXV010000009.1 GCA_020636445.1 Lewinellaceae bacterium
CGCAGGATGGCGTTATCCTTGGTTCCCTGGGCACCATTGGCGAATAGCAGCAGGCTGATGATCAGTAAAAACAGACTGAGGGCCAGGATTCTCGGCATCAGGGTAACATCCTGGGCGGAAGAAAGCTGGAAAAGCGGGAGAAAAATAGTCAGAAAGCCCGTGAAGAAGATAAATAAAGGGTAGGTAGGCTTCGCAGTTACAGTTTGGGCTTTACTCCCTTTCTTTGGAGATTGCAGCTTCTTTTTCATGAGTATGGGTTTTCTAACTGGGAGTTACTTGATCGCCATTTTAGTAGTAGAATGAAACATTGATTTAACATGAAATATGACAATCGGTAAGGAACCACTTCTGTCTTCAATTACTACCAGGATTTTCTCAATAAAAGTATAACTTTTTACGGAATCGTCCATCGGAAGTGACGGACAAGCCTTTCATTTGACTTGCCCCATTGGCTAATTGCGGGGAATATCCTTTAGCAGCCGCAAATACCCCTGGTAGTCAACCCAGTCAAAATCAGCAAAGCCGCTGCCCGACAACCCATTACCGGTAGCATAAAGACCTAAGTAGGCACCGGTGTAACCTTTACTCAACAACCGGTTTGCAGGGGTTTCCGCAAACGGCATAAAAGGACCCTCCGCTCCCGTGAGCGAGTAGGAAAAAGAATAGGAATGGTCGCGGGATTCAATTTTAAAAACGAGGGTGTTTCGATAATCCGGGATAGCCGCTTCTTTTACAAGAACCTGAGTTTGGTTGGGCTCAGCCAGGGTTAGTTGCAGGTGAACTTGCTTGTTTTTTTGGATGACGGCGAAGGTGATGTGATTGTCGTCTTTTTGAACGATAGATACGCCTGCGGCACAGCCTTCTGCGGTTGGCTGAAAGGTCATGCTGGCCCGGTACTGGAAATCACTTTCCTTTTGGCGGAAGCCCAGCAAACTGGCACTACCCCTTTTTTGGATAGTGGCAGGATGGGCAAATAACCGTAAGTATCCTTGCTTCGCTTGCAATGAATAGGTGCCTGGAGTGGGTACTCTGCGAAAATTCCACTCGGGGTTCAGCTGGCCACTATCAAAGTTATCGGCAAAGGCCTGGGTGTATTTTTGCGTGGTTCCCGGGAAGGGAACGGGTGTGAAGCGTTCTACTTTACCTGTTTGAGGTGCCACAACCGGCCATTCATATTGGATCGCTTTCCAGGCAAAAGGCTCTTTTTCCCATTGAACAGGCAGGAGGTAGGTTTCCCGGCCCATGTTGGATCCTCTTTCTTCATCACCGCGCACACCTAAGGCTACCATATACCAACGCCCATCAGGCAACTCCAGTAAATCAGCATGACCAGTGCTGTGCACCCAGTTGTCGTAGGAAAGATGCCGGGTAGTGAGAATCGGATTTCGGTCGTTGGCTACGTAGGGGCCCCGTATCTGTGCGCTCGTAGCGATCATCATAGCATGATTATAGCTGGTGCCCCCTTCGGCGATCATTAAATAATAAGCCCCTTTGCGTTTGTAAAGGTGAGGCCCCTCGGCCCAAACGCCACCACAGGCTCCCCGCCAGAGATAGCTTCTTTCTCCTGTTAGTTGCCAGTTGGTCAGGTCTATTTCCTGTAACCAGATTTCTCCTTCCCCCGGAAAGTTGGGATTCTCAGGAGAATGAGTGCCCACATACCAAACCTTGCCGTCATCGTCAAAGAAGATATCAGGATCGATTCCTGGGGCACTCGCAAGTACGTGAGGTTCCGACCAGGGACCAGCCGGGTTTTGAGCGGTAATGATAAAGTTGACGAAGTCTGTTTCTTTCCGTTTTTCGTCGTAGTAAACGTTCGTGGTAATGATGTAAAACGTACCATTGTGGTGACGAATCGTCGGGGCGTGAATACCGCCATCAGACTGTACATCAACAAGGTTTACCACCCCCGAACACTGTTCGGTGCGGTGCAGGCCATACCCGATCAGCTCCCAGTTGATGAGGTCCTTGCTGTGGTGTATAGGTAAGCCCGGGAAATATTCAAAGGAAGAGTTGACCAGGTAATAGTCATCCCCGACCCGGCAAATGGAGGGGTCGGGGTAGGCACCGGGGAGAATAGGATTGATAAATACATGCTGCTGGCAATAAATGCATTGGCTCAGGAACATGAATAAAATAAGGAGAGAAGTACGCTGCATCATTGAAAGATTTTCATGATGCTCAAAGTATACATTCCCTCCTGATTATCCAACCGGGAACTCACTGACCTGTAGCGAAAGCAAGGATCTCCTCTCTGGTGGCAAAACTGCCAATGCGGCGATTTAATTCCTTACCCTGACCATCGATGAGTAAGGTGGTTGGCCAGGCATACAAAAACAATTCTTGCTTTTGCCGATATACTGGAAATGGACCTGCGGTATTTTGATACCCTTCCGGGCAATCTCCACATAGGCTAACCAGGGTTGTTCCTTCCGGGTAGCTCCAGCTTGGTAAAAAGGGGAAGCTCCTCCAGGCAGGGGCGCACCAGGTTGCCCAAATATTAACCAAAAAACGGTCAGTAGGGTTACCTGAAGGAAGATTCAAAACAGGAAAATCCTCCTGGGTTGGTTCCAGAACGACCGGTAAGGTGAGGATGTCCATGTTCTTCGCCTGATATTTACCGAAGAAGAAAGACCCGGTAAAAAATAGTAGGGCTACCCCGAAAAGTACGCCAATGATTAACATCAATTTACGCATGAGAAAAAGTTAGGATAATGCAAATGGGTTAAACTGGAATAAATTGTTCGGTTTGTAAAGCTCGGAGGGTACGGTATTGCAGAAACACACTCCCCAGAGGACAATTCCGGCTACAATGCTTAGCACAGGGTGATTGGCCGCAAAGACCCACAGAATGGGTATGCCAAAGGAGCTGGAGAGCCTACGGCCTAACACCAGCAATTTTAGCTTTTTTTTTCCACCAGCCCCAGCCCATCATGCCGATTCCACCTATAACCATTGCCATCCATGAATAGGTGAGGCTACGCAGAAAAATAGTCTGCATTTTCTCAAATCCGGGATAATGGGTTAATGGGATTTGAAACCATTGGGCCTCATCCCCGATCATCAATATCAAACTGGATAATACCACCAGGACTAACCCTTTAAATGGCCAAAGCCAGGCCGGATGTCGTTGGGGAAGTAAATATCCCCAAAAGGTAAGCCAGCGACGGTGCCGGGTCATAAATAAAAGTAGGTTGCCAAGTTGCAGTAATGATATTAGGGCTAGCGGTATCCAGAGTAAGGCGGCCAGTAGGCGTTCAGATAAAGAAAACCATTGGGCAGTCAAAGCGAAGAGCATGAAGAGTATCATCCCCAGTGGTATCATCACTAAAACCTGGATGATGATGCCGAGATTGGCAAAGTGAAATAATTCGCGTTGCCAATGGGGGCGATGATGAACCAAATATTGTTCCCGAAGGGAATCCGGAGCTCCCAGTCGATGCAGGCTTTGCTGAAAAGCCTGCTCCCGGTCAGGGTTTGGGTCACTTTCATAGCACAACAAAAGGTGATCCTCAAGCTCAGCTATATCAGCTAGCGTGAATACCCCGGTTGTGGCGAGATCATTTCGCCAACAGGAAAGAACTTGCGCTAAATTGAAGTTGTCTGCGTTGGCCATAGTTGTGCTAGTAATTGATTCATAAATTGCCATTGTTGCTGTTCGGCAGTAAGTTGCTTAAGGCCCCTCGGGGCTGAGCCGATAGTAGCGGCGCTTGCGCCCCGTATCAGGGGCTACGCGCCAATCGGAATGAATATATCCCTGGTTTTCCAATTTGTGCAGCACAGGGTAAAGCATGCCCTCTGTCCAGTGGATTTCATCCTTAGAGAGTACTTGAACCTGCCGGATTATTTCGTACCCATAACTCTCTCCCCGGGCTAAAATAGCCATGACCAGGGGAATGGAGGTGGCAGCAGTCAGGTCTTTACTGATTTTTTGCATATACCTTGAAGTGTTAGGTAAGTAAATATACCTAATACTTCAAGGTGTGTCAAGCTAGAGGTTCGTTTTTTTAATGGGCCCATTACCCCGGCAACCGGTTCTGGCTAATAACTTCAGCGAACCAGTGTCCCGCTTTTTTGATTTCCCGCTTTTGGGTGGCGTAATCTATATGGATTAACCCAAACCGCTTGCTGAAACCATGTTGCCATTCGAAGTTGTCAGTGAGCGACCAAACCATATACCCTTTAACCTGGGCACCTTCAGCCATGGCGCGTTGGACCTCCTGGAGATGCGCCTCCAGATACCGGATGCGGAAAGTCTCGTCGGTAGTGGCTACCCCGTTTTTCGGTAACAATAATGGGTTGCTCAACGTGATCGCGCAGATAGCTAAGAATTTCATAAATACCAGGAGGATGCCATACCCAACCCATATCGGTAACCTGATCATCAGGCCGGGCCGGAGTAGGAATAAGTCCTTTCAGGTAGAGGGTACTGTAGTAATTCAGGCCTACAAAGTCCAGGGTGCCTTTTAGTTGGGGGTCAATGCCTCCCCAACCAAGCGGGAAGCTTACCCGCCCGGTACTGACCGCATTGAAGAAAACCAGGTTGGCAAGGTGGTTCGCCCAACGGGCCGCCCAGCGATCGAGTATCCATTGGGGGCGGAACGGTTGAAAATGCATAAAGGCAAAAGGCTACACCAACCGGGGATGCTGGAAAGTACTGCTTAATCGTGTGGTAACTGGCCGCATGCAAAGCAAAGAAGGTGCGGTATACCTTGCGGAAGGCAAGGGATTGTGCAGAAAAGGTGGAAATAACCCAACCAGGTAACTGGCCAGGGGAACGACATTTGGTTCATTGATAGGTAGCCAATAGTCGACCAGGTCGCCAAGGGCAGGAACTACCGTTTGCAGATATTCCCTAAAATGATGCAGACAATGGCGCTGTCGGCGAAAGCCACCCTGTTTTTCCAGCCAATGGGGAATCGTAAAATGATGCAGGCATAGCATGGTTTTGATGCCACGCTGCTGAAGTGCTTGTAGCTGCTGACGGTAGTGAACCAACGCTGCCTGGTCAGGCTGGTGAGGTTGTGGGAATACGCGCGACCACTCCACCGACATTCGGTGTATTTGCACCCCCATTTGCCGAGCAAGGTCAAAATCGGTTTCATACCGATCCCAAAATTCAGTGGCCGGGCCACAGGCTTCCTCGATACGTCGTCGGCCAGGGGCTTCTTCAACTCTTTTTGCTCATAATGGTACCAGTCGCAGTGGTGGTTGTTGCCTTCCGTCTGGTATGCGGAGGCAGCTGTTCCCCAGAAAGCCGGTTGGAAAAGGGGCTGATCCATCGTTTTGGTTGGAAATTACGTTTTTCCAGGGAAAGCGCGTGTTCAACTTTCTACCAATTTGCTTTCTCCTCGATTATGCCAAGCTGAACCTGCGCTAATAGCGTCAGGAAGGACTTCTCCGGCTTGCTTTTATGGGAAACATTCTTCAATTTGAAAAAACCCTAATCGGCTTGCATTCACTCACCTAAAGATAAGGCCTATGTCGATCTTGTTCCTCACCCTGTTTACATCACTGTGTGGCATTAATTCCCCATGATAACGGAAGAACCGGCCGAGATACTCATAGCGGCTCTACAAACGGAAGCTTTCCAGGGTTTTCATACCAGCCTGGGCGCCCCTGGTTTGGCTCTCCTCGCCAACGAATACTTTGCCGATGGATCAACAGTACCCTACCCGAAAAGCCCATACCCGTATGGACGCGGGAGGGACTATTCATGCGGGCGATTCGCTATCCGGTAGAAGTTCCAGCCCTCAATTTTACCAAACGGAGAGCGGTGATTCGTATTCACTACCGGGATTTCCAGCAAACAATGGTACTGGTTAAGCGGAAAGGAACATGGGTGCTCAATAAGTGAAATCACCTTAAGATACGAGCTGAGGCGGGTAGTTTTTACTTCCACCAGATCTGCCGGCAGATGAATCCCGACTTTTGTTAGCGCCTGACTCACCAGGGTAATTGCCCGGGAGCGAACTTCCTGCTGACTTTCGGAGTGTTCGTAGGTGTGCATCCAAAATAAACCTTAATGGCAACGGTGCTGGCCTTAATGTCATCTACCACAACGGTAGGCGGGCGTTCTTCCTGCAGGATGCCTTTTATTTCCGGTAAAACCTCCTTGATGGTGCGAATGGCTAGGTCAAGGTCCGTCCTATACTCCACCCCGATGACAAAGTCGGACCGAATAAAACCATCCATGGTGAAGTTGAACAAGGGATTTTTCAGGATAACACTATTAGGCACGTAAACATCGCGGCCGTCAAAGGTTTTGATAATCGTTTCACGCAGGCTAAGGTGCATGATTTTGCCTTTTATATCCATGGTTTGGATGACATCGCCCACCCGAAACGGGCGTTTGAAGGCCAACATCACACCTGCCAGTAGGTTTTCACCGATATCTTTAAAGGCAAAACCGATTATAAAGGCCGTGATACCTGCCCCGGCAACTACCTGCGTGGCGGTGCGGGTCAGTCCCATTAAATTCAAAATCAGGATAATTCCAATAATTAACAACAGAATTTGCAGGGCCTTACCCAGGAACATCCCCAAGAGGGCGTCAGCTCCTTTTTGCTTGACAAAATAATGGGCTACTCGCTTGAGTCGTCGGCCAAACCAGAGACTGGCTATAAAAATAAACAGAGCAAGGCCGAGCCGGGGCAGGTTTGCGCCCAACCAATTGCTGTAGGTGAGTAAAGTTTCCTGAAACTGGGTGATAAATTCGAACATTACGTTTGGGTTAATGAGGTGGGGGGGGTAAAATGGTAAGCAGCATAAGGAGGGAAATTCTCCTGCTGGTCCTCCTAATTTCGCAAAAAATAGGCAGAACTGCCAATAAAACAGGGGATTTCGGCCGGGAAGAACGAAGTAGAATTTGGTTGCCCCGGACTTTTTTTGCTGGGCTACAAAATTTTATTTTACACCACTTCGAGGGGTTGAAATTTTGCCTTGGCAATTGGTTGAATTTGCCTAATGAAACAAGGAGTTTTGGCCGCCGAAAAAAAAAGGGCGTTATTTTGAAAATGAAAAAGCAATTTGGCTTTTGATTATCAGCACAAAAGCCTAAATTTGTGCCGATTTTAGAGAACCCTTTTACGGAGCACATAAAGTTGAAGTAATCATGGCAAATATCGGTCACGTTAAGCAAGTTATCGGCCCAGTGGTGGACGTAGCCTTCCCTACTGCGGATAGCTTGCCGGAGATCTACAACGCATTGGAAATCAAAAGACCCGATGGCGGCTCGCTGATTTTGGAAGTACAGCAGCACTTAGGAGAGGATAGCGTTCGCGCTGTTGCAATGGACTCTACCGATGGGTTAACCCGGGGTACAGAGGTAACGGACCTGGACGAGCCCATTTCCATGCCGGTTGGTGAAGCCATTCGTGGCCGTTTGTTTAACGTTGTTGGGGATGCCATTGACGGAATTGGTCAGGTTTCCCGCGAACATACGTATCCGATTCACCGGAAACCACCAGCTTACGAAGATCTTTCTACGGAGAAGGAAGTACTTTTCACGGGGATCAAAGTAATCGACTTGATCGAACCATACCTGAAAGGGGAAAAGATCGGTTTGTTCGGCGGTGCCGGTGTTGGTAAGACCGTATTGATTCAGGAGTTAATTAATAATATTGCCAAAGGCTATGATGGTATTTCGGTATTTGCCGGAGTAGGGGAGCGCACCCGTGAGGGGAACGACCTGATGCGGGAGATGTTGGAAGCTGGCATTATCAGCTATGGCAAAGACTTTTTGCACTCCATGGAGGAAGGCGGCTGGGACTTGAGTAAAGTTACCGCTGAAGACCTGAAGCAATCGAAGGCTACCTTCGTGTTCGGTCAGATGAATGAGCCTCCTGGTGCCCGTGCCCGTGTAGCCCTTTCAGGATTGACTATCGCCGAGTACTACCGGGATGGTGATCTCAATGATCCTACGGGAGGTCGTGACATCTTATTCTTTATCGACAATATCTTCCGTTTCACCCAGGCGGGTTCGGAAGTATCGGCCTTGTTGGGCCGGATGCCTTCAGCTGTAGGTTACCAGCCAACGCTGGCAACCGAAATGGGTCTGATGCAGGAGCGGATTACCTCGACCCGTCGGGGATCGATTACTTCGGTACAAGCCGTTTACGTACCTGCGGATGACTTGACGGACCCTGCACCAGCAACGACTTTTGCGCACCTTGATGCCACTACGGTATTGAGTCGTAAGATTGCCGCTCAGGGTATTTATCCTGCCGTGGACCCGCTGGACTCTACGTCTCGGATCCTCGACCCGGCTATTGTTGGCGAAGAGCACTACCAGACAGCACAGCGGGTAATGAATATCCTGCAGCGCTACAATGAATTACTGGATATCATTGCTATCCTCGGGATGGAAGAATTGTCGGATGAAGATAAACAGGTTGTACACCGCGCTCGTCGGGTACAGCGCTTCTTGTCTCAGCCCTTCCACGTAGCCGAGCAGTTTACTGGTACTCCCGGGGTAATGGTACCGATTGAGGAAACGATCCGTGGCTTCAACATGATTATTGATGGTGAAGTAGACGAATATCCGGAAGCAGCATTTAACCTCAAAGGTTCGATTGACGAAGTGATCGAGGCCGGTAGAAAAATGTTGGCTGAAGCAGCTCAATAATACAAAGTTGCGGGGGTTGCCCCAGAAGGCGACCCAGCAACTTACTTTTTTGTCGTTCTCAAAACGGCTTACAAATTCAAGCGCATGAATATCACGGTACTTACTCCGGATAAAGAAATTTTCCACGGAACAGTTGAGTCAGTTAAGGTGCCTGGGGTATCTGGTGAATTCCAGGTGCTTAAGAATCACGCTCCGATTGTTTCAGCTCTCGGAAAGGAAACATTACAATTGTAACGTCCATCGGCGAGTATCGCTATTTCGATGGTGAAAGTGGCTCGATTAAAACAGCCAGCCAACCCGGACGCCGCATTGTTTATGCGATTCATGCCGGGTTTATAGAAGTACTTAATAATGAGGTGTCGCTCCTGATCCAGGGGTTGAGGAAAAAGGTGCCTAAGAAATATCCAAACGAATAAGCCTTTTTTAAGAGGGGAGCCTCCGGACCGGAGGCTCCCTTTCTCGTCTTTTGCCTGGCAAAGGGAAAAATACTTACCCTACCAGGCCGATAACTGTTAATGCTTCGAGATTCGGAGTAGGTTTGCCACCCAGGTCTTCCAGGGTGACAGCAAAAGCCTCGGCTCCTGCTACAAACGGAATATCCTGAAACTGCCCGACCGTGACCGGCAGGTCGAAAACACCCATGTCTACGGGTTGCCCACCGATCAGGGCCCACAGCTGGTATTGTTTACCGCTGGGCGGCGGAGGAAGGGCACTTACACTTAAGCAAGCCCTGCCAAGAGCAGGATTATAGAATACAATGGCTTCGGCGTCAGGAGCTTTTTCGGTGCCGGCCATGACCACCGAGCGTGTACCCGGGTTGCGTAGGAAACTGGCCTCGGCAAATAATTTTTCCTGTTGTTGTTGAACGGAGTCGCAGACCAGGACCTGTGCGGAATAATCTGCCGCCAATTCTTGGAATTGCTGCCGTTCACGCAACCACAACCAGGACGTGGTTAGCGTCATCAGCCCCAGGAAAACAGCGGCTAACCGCCACCAGCTGGAATTGCTGCCACCGGGAGGCGTGACACTACTGCCCGTACGTTCCAGTACCGGTTGCAGTGTTCCCGGCGGCGGAGACCCCCGGTGTAATTGTGCATATACCTCCAGCGTTTCTTCAATGCGGATAATTTCCTCGCGTACTTCCGGGTGGTCAGCGGCCATACGCTCAACTTCCGCCCGTTCTGCTGCCGTGACGTCCCCAGAACGTAACTTTCCAGGATTCCGCTTTCGATAAACGTTTTAATGTCTTTCAAGTAAAATTGTATTAGTTGTACTACTGCGGCGGACGTGAGTAAACCCTCGTCGCCGAGAATAGCACGCAATTGTTTGATCGCACCGCGCACTCGGGTTTTTACAGACCCCAGGGGCATTCCCAGGGCTTCACTTGCCTCCTGTTGGGTGAATTCCTGAAAGTATAATAACTCAATGATACGCTGGTCTTGTTCGGGTAGGCGCTGGAGGATCGCCCGCAGCGCAGGATCCCTTGCCGCTGGTTTTCACTAAATCGCTCTACATTAGATACGAAATCGGGTAGCTCTTTGGTTTTTTCACCTTCCTTAAAACGGCGGGAACGGCGGGCATCAATCGCTGCATTGCGACAAATTTGCACCATCCAGGTGAATAGCCGAGCTTTTCCTGCATCGTATTGGGTACTGTTTTGCCAAATCTTGACCAGGCTATCCTGCAGGACCTCCTGAGCGAGCTCTGCCTGACCGACAATCTTCAGGATGACGTGGTATAGGGCACCCCCGTAACCCTCATAGATCAGCGTGATAGCTGCCTGGCTTTTTGTCGCCAGCAGTCGGATAATCTGCTCTTCCAGCGGTTGTCGCGCCGACAGTGGTTTGGTTTGGCTCATGCAATAGTGGTATCGGTCGGCCCTACATTTAGTATAGACTAACGTTTGGGTTGACCGCTTAAGAATCAAAGATACTTGAAAAAGAAAAGCGGAATGCAAATCCCGGGGAATAGTCTTTTACGTATAACTATTTATCCCTGTAAAATAGTGGCGTTTGCCCTAGACATGCAATTAAAATCCCAACAATCCAAAAGGCTGCCGGTTCAACCGGTGGCTTTTTTTGTGCTTATTTGCCCAACTATGAAGGCTGTGAAATGGGCTCTTCGACGTAGTGAGGGGTGAAGGAAGAGAAATGAAAGGGGCCCAGCCTAATCCTATGCTTATGCTGGCAGAGAGAATGTGGTTACTGAACTGTTCCCTTTTTATGTTGGTGCAAAATTATTTTCTATTATCTTGCTGGCATCTGCTTCAGCAAAAATGGCACCATGTCAGCAATGTTTTCCATCAATCGTTTTGCGCTGCTTTTGCGGCCCAAACCTGCGTTTATCGCCTGGATCAACCAGCAAGAACTCTCAGAGGAACCGCTCACCTACCAGATATCACCCGAACACGATGATACAGATGTTTATCTGATACCAGAATTCGGGAGTTAGAGGATGCGGAAGCCTGGTTACGGGAAAGCTATGAAGACTTTCTAACAAGCATGCTGGAGGAATGGTGCCCGGATGAAAGCCAATGGCCTTCGCCGTTAACCTGGGAGCTTTTTGACAGCTTTCTCCACTACTCAATTCAGTCGGTCGTTGTAGATACCCTGGATGCCAGCTACGACGAGGATATTACTGCGGAGTGGAATTAGTAACTTTCCTGCCGTCTTCCCTTCCAAAAGGGAATCATGGTAAGGGAACCTCCTTCCTTTTTCTTTACAGGAAATTCGGAGTTGGTGATGCCCTGCGGGTATTTGCTTCAGATCGAGCACGGTTTGTAAGCCAGGTTGCCCAAACGCGGATGTTTGGCAAAGTAGTATGTCTGCCCAGTCATGAGCAGCGAGTCTATGTAAATGGTATAATAACTGCTCAAACAGCGCAGCAGCGCTGCGGGGTCTTTTTCCGTGACTTGCGGGTCATGAATTTTGAATCCGCCCTTAAATTCTATTCCGGAAATCAACCCACCCGCCTTGCTGGGCGTATAATCGCACCCTGCGGCGATTTCCATATTGGCATCGGGGTCGTACCGAATGAAAACGGGGAGGAAATCTCCCTCCACTTGTAAGGAAGGAATACTGGCGTACCTAATCCAGGGTCGGCAGGCCTGAGCTCATCATAAAAGCCGGCGCTAAGCAGCGTTTCTTCGGGCGTATCGGGAAAAAAGCGGAAGTAATCCAGCTTCACAAAAGGCAAGGATATCAGGATCAGGATAAAAAAGGCCAGAAACCCCTGGATAAAACGCCGTGGAAAATTCGTAATGAGGTGGTAATACAGTGCCCGATAAAGAAATGACCCCGAACACCAGCTGGTAATGCGATAGATCATGAAGTAAAGGCGGTTGTAACGCAAGCGTTTGAAGTAGCCTAAGGTCAGTGTATCCAGGAAGTACAAAAGGCCCATTACCAACCAAATGATGGTAAGGATAGCCGCAATTGAGCGTAGTGGCAAGTCCATGAAAGCCGGTAGTACGGTCGTCAGGTTATTAATAACCGAAACGACGACGATACTCACCCCAACATATAGGAAAAGGGATAGAAACATCAGGGCTACAAGAAAGGCAAAAGCAAAGATACCACTGCAAACGCGGTCGAGTTGTTCCAACAAGGTATCCAGGCGGGGTAGTTTGCCTTGGAGGAATTGGGTGAAGCGGGGGGTATAGTTTAGCTTTTCCACCGGGATTTCCGTGTTAATGGATCGCAGGCCTACAGCACCGATCCAAAACCCCGCAATAAGATATGAATCTGGCTATTCAGCACGCAAGCGTCTGGTTATGGGGAAAAGCGATTGTATTATCCATGAAACAAATTCCTCAATGCGTTGAAATTCAGGTAACGTTTGGTACCCCGTGACGGTGAACGTTCTCTACTATATTAACAGCTGAATTTGGCCTGTCAGATATGGGCAAATAGAAACAGCCTACAATTTTCCCAAATAGCGGCACTTTCAATTCGGATGTCTTCGCTCTTAGAAGTTATTTGCAAATGGCACTTTAAACCGTTGCATGAAGTTCCTGTAAAGAGACAAAGTCAGCTAATACTTCGTTCAAGGAAGTTTCGATACGCTATCACTGACTGGTTGAGATTACCCGCCTCAGGCGGCTTTTCGGGAAGTTTTTACAGACCACCGTAATACCCCGCCCGTTTTCTTTTTCCAAAGTGGATCATGATGTTCTCATACCGGCTTGCCTTATTTAGGCAGAAAATGCGCTGCTGGTGGTGCCCCGGTATCCGCGGCCTTCATTTTCAAGAGCAAGCCCGGAGCTCATCTGAGCAGGATGCCTGGTAAAAAACGTAATACTGATGGCCGGTGGTTAACAGCTAAGTCGGTGTAAATGGTATAATAATGTACACAGGCAGCGTGGTAATGCTTCCGGGTTCTTTTCCGTGACCTGCGGATCATGTATTTTATCCCGCCCCGCAGCTCGATACCTGAAATTAAACCGCCGGATTTACTGGGCGTATAATCACACCTTAATAGCAATTTCCGCATTGTCATCGGGAACAGCTATGAATAAACAGCTGGGCCAGTCCCGGATCGGCTTCATCAAACCCGGCTATGCTGGCGTAGAGAATCCAGCTTTTCTGCAGGCCTTCAATTCGTCATAGTAATACGCACTGAGGAGGATATTGTTCCGGCGTGTCGGGCTGATGCCGGAAATATCTCCAGGACGAAAGAAATAGTAGTCGAAAGGCAGCAACTGGATAAAAAGCGCCAAAAAGCCCTGAACAAACGGCGGGGGAAATTGGTGATCCCAGGTGGTAATACAAGGCCCGGTATAAAAATGATCCGGAGCACCAGCTGGCTATCCGGTAGACCCAAAAGTAAAAGCGGTTGTAGCGCAGGCGTTTAAAGGAACCAATCATCAGGGTGTCCAGGAAATAGATGAACCCAAATCCTAACCAGGCGATCGTAAAGATGACCCCCAGTGAGCGGAGGGGAAATTCCAGGTAGGAAGGCAGGACAGAGGCCAGGTTATTAATGATGGAAACGATGATGATACTCACCCCAATATACAGGAAGAGCGACAGAAACATTAAGGCGACTAAAAAAGCAAAGGCAAAAATGCCGCTGCATATGCGATCCAACTGTTCGAGTAAGGTATCCAGCCGTGGTAATCTTTCCTGAAGATACCTCGTAAAACGGGGCGTATAACCAAGGGTATCCACCGAAATTTCCGTATTGATGGAACGCAGCCCAATGGCGCCAATCCAAAACCCCCGCAGCAGGATGTGAATAATCAAATTGACGACCAGCGTTATTGCTCCGAAAAAAAGTACCGAGACAAAGAAATTGATAATGAAGTTGAAAGAATTGGGGTACCCGGTAGCTACCCAGATGTTTCCAAATACCGTTTCGAGGCGCTCAATGGCTCCAAACAGCAGGAAAATGGAAAATCCCGAAACCAATAGTTCCAGATTCCAGCTGTCACGCTGTAATTGTTCAAGCCATTCCTGAAGATGATTTTGCTGAGGTTTTTTGGGCATTGTATCGATGTTTTGCGTTGGCGAATGCTATTCGTTGCGGGTAGCTATCAACCGCTTAACGACTCCCATGTATTGTTTCCAGGAAGTGGAGCGGCCTTTTTTGGGGTTTGTCTTATGGGCAATAACCATATCAAGGGCAGGTAATACTGTGATGTACTGTCCGTAAGCACCCCTTGCGCTATAAGCACCGGCAAACGGTCCGGTAGCGGTCGGGCCGTCCCAAATCCACCACATATAACCATAACCGAATTCTCCCTGCCGCATACTGCCGGGGTTCATTTCCTCCAGCGGGGTCACTACACTACTGATTTTTTTTGCCCAATCGGCAGGCACCAGCTGTTGACCATTCCAATTGCCTCCCCGCAACATCAGGTAGCCAATGCGCGCCATGTCACGCGTGGATAACCAAATGTGATAGGCGGGAAACCGGGACACCTTCAGATTGCCACCTTTGCGTTGTTTTTTAATGGCAAAATCCTGCATGTGCAGCGGAATGGCCAAATCATGTTCCAGTGCCTGGTAAATCGTTTGCTGGGTTAATTGCTCGAAGATGGCTCCGGCAGCATTAAAATCCCAGTTGTTGTAGAGGAGGTAAGTACCTGGGGCCTGGGAGTTGCGGGGTGGTGCATCCGCGGAATTATCCCCTCCATTGGAGGCAGGATGATAAACCCCGGAACGAGCTGTGATTAAATGCTCAAGGGTGGCTTGCTTTTCCAAGTCACTTAACCCTCCAATGTCATCAATGCCTAAATCGGCCAGCGTGAGGGAAAGGTCAATCAGGCCACTGGAGATGTAATTGCCGTAAAGCATGGCCAGGATACTTTTTCGCACCGATGCCAGGTAGCTGAGTTCACGGGTATTGCCATAGGAATAGAGCATTTTACCCCCAACGATTACCACCAAGCCGGTAGTTTGACAGGAATCACGCAGGTAATTATCAATTTCCTGCAACGCGCCTGGTGCGTACCCGGCTTCCTGTGGTGAAACGGTAGTCCAGGATTTTTGGGGAAAAACAGGACCGGGCTGTGCGGGTAAGGTTCCCGCAATACAAGTCAGTATTGAGAAAAGGAAAATAAATAAGCGCATGGTCAATTCTTTTAAGGTTTTTGTCGAGCTTCAGAAAGTTACGGATTTTCTTTAGAGCGTGTTTGGGATTTGCTTTTGAAGACGAAAATGGTCAGGATTGGGTTCTCACAAAGCCATTTTTGAGGTTCGTAGCAGCGCTACGGAGCGAGAAAAGGCTGCCGTGAGGTTCAAATCATGGCCATTTGCAGGCCAAAGGGTAAATCCCAAACACGCTCTTAAATGGCCGAAAGCAGTTGCCGGCGGTTGTAATCCCGATCAGAAAGCTGGGATAATTGTGGGAAGTGGGCTATCTTTCCGAAAATACCCAACACCCTTTTATGACCACACCACCAGCAGCGTCCGGCGAGTCGGTTAAATTAGCCCGCTCGGTAAGCCTTTTTATGGCTTGTGTTCTCATCGTGAGTTCGATTATTGGCTCCGGTGTTTTCAAGAAAGTAGCGCCCATGTCGGCTGACCTGCAATCGCCCTCCTGGGTATTGCTGGCCTGGGTGGCTGCGGGGCTGGTGTCGCTGGCGGGTGCCCTGTCGGTGGCAGAGGTTTCGGGGCAAATTGTGGGCTCGGGGGGCGCTTATATTTTCCTGGAAGAAATCTACGGCAAAACGGTTGCCTTCTTTTTTGGCTGGAGCAACTTTGCCGTCATCCGAACGGCTTCAGTGGCTTCTATTGCCTACGTCTTTGCGGAATCGGTCAATGCGTTACTGCCGTTGCCGGAAATAGCATCGGGCCTGGCGGGCATTTCCATTTTTGGACTGATTTTTCCTTTTGCGAACCTGGGGGTTAAGTTTTTAGCCATTGCGCTGGTGGTGGGACTGACGGCGTTTAATATTCGCGGGGTAAAAAAAGCAGGCCAGCTTAGCCAATGGACGACAACGACAGTGGTGATCAGTTTGCTGGCTATTGTGGTGCTGGGCTTACTCAGCCGTGAGGGGAGTTGGGCGAATATTACGCACCATGCAACAAGCTTTCCCGAGCTGCGCGCTACGGGATTTGGGTTTACGGCAGCCTTCTTCTCGGCCATGCTGGCTGCGTTCTGGGCTTACGAAGGATGGATTACCCTGAGTTTTATAGGGGGAGAAATTCGCAATCCCAAGCGAAACCTGCCCTTGGCTTTGTTTTTTGGCATGCTGGCAGTGATTGCCATTTACCTGGTGGTCAATTTTGCCTACCTCTATGTATTGCCTATTGAAGAGATGATTGGAGTACATGAGGCACACAATAAGGTGGCGGCCATTGCTGTTATTGAGCGCATATTGGGCCCGGCAGGGATCCTGTTTATTGCTTTGCTGGTTTGTGTTTCCACTTTTGGGTGTACCAATACCACAATTCTGCTGGGAGCTCGTTTATACTACGCAATGGCTCGGCGGGGTGAGTTTTTTCAAGCAGCAGGCCGCGTGCATGAACGTTTTCGCACCCCCAGTAATGCCCTGTCGATGCAGGCCTTTTGGTCGTCGGTGCTTATTCTTTCCGGTAGTTTCGACCAATTGACCGATATGCTCATTTTTGCGTCGTTCATTTTTTACGGGCTTTGTGCTTATGGGGTTTTCATTTTGCGAAAGCGCAAAGGAGGAGCTCCTAGCACCTATCGGGTACCGCTGTATCCACTGGTTCCGGCCTTTTTTGTACTGTTTTGCGTTGCCCTGATTATTATTACCCTGTATAATCGTCCCGGAGAGGCGGGCATCGGACTGTTGCTCATCCTGACAGGGATTCCTTTCTTCTGGAAATGGCGCCATCGGACGGGGAAATCGTTGGAGGAAATCGACGAGCCGCTGGATGCCTGATTAGGGTTTTGTCAACTTTGAAAATGAAGGTTGGCGAAGGTTATTAGGTGAAGGGTGAAGACCCGCCTACGCTAAGCTTGTCCGCCTATGGCGGGCTTCGGCGGGCAAAGGACCCGCCTGCACTAAAGTTTCGGCGGGTAAAAGCGGAAAACAAGTAACCAAAAACCAGGTACCGGTTAACCAGCCACCAATTCAACGTTTTTTCAGTGAGCAGTGAGAAGGCAGAATTCCTCTTTGCGTCTCCGTAGCCTACTGTTCGCAGGAATCTTTCGATTACAAGCGGAGTTATTGGCCGGTCTTCAGACCGCAGGGCTGGGCCAAATGGTATTTGCCTGTACACGGGACTTCTTCATTTTTCTTGGCAAAAAGCCCGGCCCCGACTGCGGCGGGGTAACTGTTACTGCTGGCACTGGAAAACGTTGAGCATTGAATATTGACTGCCCACTGCCACCAGCGTAGCCATTCAGAGCAGGCAGATCCGTTGTGCGCGCTGGAGGGCATGCTTTTCAAGTTGCTGGCGCAGTACCTGGCGTTCTTCCGAAGTGGGAGCTTCAATAAGTTGCAGGGCTTGTTGCCACACTTGTTGGCGCCAATGGGTGATTAATGCCGAGAGGAGCCGCTCGTCCAGCCGCCCGAGTAAATCATCCAGGATGGACCATCTTGGGTCCTCGACTTCAATTACAGTATCCTGAACGATGTCGATTGTTTCGGCAATGATTGTGTTCACCAGGCAGTGATCGGCAAATCGCTGCTGCTGGATGCCGGGGCTAAGGGTAAACCAATCGTTATGCAGGATATCCCACAGACACAAGGTCAGGTCGTAATTGATATGCGCGTTGATTCCCAGTAGTAGCCGTTGCAGAACATGATGCCCGGCATGGCAAGTTTCATTGAAGGTGTAACGCCAGACAACTGGCGTCTCTGGCGAGTCCTTTTCATATTGAGTCAGTGCCTGAAAATAATACTCCGCAAAATGCTGTAACAACTGCTTGACCCAGGCGGGATCCTGAAACCGGCCGGCTTCGATCGCTGATAACATATTGTTGGTCATCAGGGCATAGCAACGCAGGAAGGTAGCCCGGGGATCACCTGTTGAAGCCCACTGATCAATTTGGACCTGCATATGTTGCACTACAGGATATGAAGATGCCATGCTGGATGCGGGTTTAATGATAAGGCATATTTAGGCGGGGTTTGGTACTATAGGTGCAACAGTAAAATCCCCCTGGACGCTATCCCCTGGGCGGGCCATATCGAGGATCATGATTTTTTGCCATACCTTATTGGAAAGGCTATGAGCCAGGGTTTCAACATCATTGACAGCGTTGAGAACTACCGGGTCATTCAGGTATTGTGCATGCAGCGCAGCAAGTTTTGACGTGATGGACAGGAGCTCTGAGCAATAATCGAGGTACCTGGCCAACTCATAAGCCGATAATATCCGCTCTGGCGAAGAAGCTGTAGGTTGGTGCAGACCAAAGAGATAAGCCGGATCCTTCGTTAGTTGATGCATATCAACCACGTGTGCAATACTTCGTAACTGATGTAATGCCTTTAGTGCAGCCTGGCGTTTAATACGTACCTCTGTGGTTGCCAGGAAAAATAGGGCAATGGCCAGAAAAATAAGTTCATTGATGGCGGATTCTATCCCCTGTAATAAATCGGAAATCCCATTTACCTGGAGCTCTACCCGCAGGGATAGCTGAATGGCCCAGCCTGCTATTCCGATCATGCCGATTCCGACCAGGATAGCCAAAATCCGGACTGACCAAAGGGGGCGCCGCAACCAGTGGCATAGCAAGGCTACGTCATGAGCTACCTGCCGCAATTCCCGACCTACCTGTAATAAGTTGGCCTGGGGAAACCGTTCATCAATACGAGCAATTAACCGATCCAGCGTTCCGAGAATACGCCCGGTATTCAGTTCGTTGTAATGCTCACTCCGTGGAGATAAGGGTTGCCAAAATGGCCACATACTCTTGGAATTAATTGCCAAGGAAATTTACAATAAAATACCGGGGAATCACCACCCTGGCTTTGGAAAACACCTGTTGGCATTTGTATCTTCCGTTAGCGAACAGGCTTATCTATGCCGGGTGGCGGTTTCAGATTCACGTAATGTCTGCCCATTTTCCGTAAATCCTTTAAGCAAGCCATAAACGAAAAGCGATGTCTCTTTTTACCGAAGTGATGACCCCCAGGGGGTGGATTCTTTTTGCTATTGGCGCTGTCAATATCACGATCGCATACTTTTGGGTGCATATTGAGCCAGAAGTGAGTTATGGCTTTTTTGCTGCCATGATTCATGGTTGGTTAGCACCGCTCAATTGGATTCTTTCCTGGTTTGATGGGCGATTGTTCATCCAATCAGCAACCCAATCTACTGCCTACATTGTTGGGTATGCATTTGGTGCGGTGCTTATTCCCGGTACCTGGACGGGGCTACTGCGGATAATCGTTCATGTTTTGCGAGGATACGTTTAATAAATAATGCGCGGGAACTTTTTTCCTGCTGTAAGGGGTTTATCTTTTGAATCTTACCCAAACCAGTTCGCGATGGGTATAAACTATTTCACCATGTCTCATTTCTCAACACATAGGGTGTCGGCTACTCCTGGTTGGCATAGTCGCCCGCGAGATCTTCGAGGCTGGTGTTCTCTCCCCTGATGGATTTGCACTAGCCTGACTCGAGGCGATTGATGATTTTTCCAGCCAGTGTCCATGCTGATATTGGCAGGGTATTTCTATGTGCTTATTTCTGTTTTCATGGAACTCGTTCTAATTGTCTACGTGAGCTTGCTGGCACTCGGTCTGCTGAGACTTGGGCTGCCAGCCCGCATTTTGATTTTGAATTTTTTCGGAAAGTATAAACGGAGCAGACACCCAAAGAAGCCGTATGGAAAACCCACCAGCGCGAAAGGGGATCTGCTGGGCGTTTCTGAAGCATTCTTTATAAAGAAGATCTTGCGCTCAGCGAAAGGTCCGTTTCCGCTAATTTTCAGATTATTAAAAGAACAGGAGCAAACGCATGCGCGTCTAAATTTTATTCGGGCTCTGCAATATTGGTACCCTAAGCGAAAAATCCGGAATCTGGAACAGTGGACCCCTCGGGAAGCGAATTATGCTAACACGGAACAATATCTATCAGAATTGGTGACTTTTTTATTTGAAGTCTATCCCGTTCCTGCGTTTATTCGTGCGGTTTGGTTTAACTGGACTTATAGATCCTGGCAAGAGTTTAATTGGCAAACGCGTATTCGGGAGGGAGACCCGCAAGTTGTATCGGGACTGGATAATCCGGGTTTCCGGTTGTACTTTCATTTGGCTTCAGGAGGCAATGCTGCTCGTACACCAGGGGTGGCCTGGGAACTTAGTCCCAGGGCTAATGCATTTTTCATTCAGGCACCAGCCCATTTCAGCCCGATGCAGGCGTTTTGGTTTGCCGTTTTACAAACTGAGCATTTCCGGGCGGCGGAGATTGAGGAGCGATGGGGGGGCGTTGTTCCGATTCCTTCCCGGATGAGCCAGGTATCCTACTGGCGCCTGGTGTTTCGGAAATTGCGCATGGAGAAATGCCTGCCGGGTTATCTTCGGGTTAAACGGGTGTTTGACCAGCTGGAGTTGATCGTGTTTGGACAAGGGGAATTAGCCTCTATTTCTGCTTTGCTACCCTTGGCGGGAACAGGACTGCCAGCACCGTTGAGTTGGTATAGCTGGCGAACCCTTGAGCTACATTTACAGGAACGGATTGTCGCCGTTAACCGATCTCAGCCATTTTATGCGCCACCCGGTATACCCGAGTGGGCTGAAGTATTATCCCCGAGAAGTGGTCGGAAATATGTGGTGATTCGTTTGGGTACGATTACCCAACTACTGGAAGAAGGGGTTGCGATGAACCATTGCCTGGGCTTGGAACACCTGTATGAAGCCCAGCATGGTGTAACTTCTTTTTGGTCGGTTCGGGAGCACATTGGTAAAGGACAGGAAGTTTCCAAGCTTACCTTTACGCTGGAGGAGCATAGGGTTACGGAGATACAGGGAGAGCAGAATGGAGAGCCTTCGGACGAAGCCCTGGAGGTATTGTGGACCTGGCAGTTTCAGATGCTGGTGCCGACTGAGTTGGTAGGGTAATTTGAGGTATGCCGTATGGTTAAAGGAGCTGTTGTAACTCCGCAAAATGATCGATCAGGAAGTCGGGATGGTGTTGGCGAAGTACTTCAACGGGGCGGTAGCCATAGGTTACTGCCCCTACCCGCAGTCCGGCAGCCCTTCCTGCTTCAAGGTCGTGGGTGGAATCGCCAATCATTACCGCCCTACGAGGTGAAATAGTTAATTCTTCCAGAATTAGATGGATTCCTGCCGGGTCTGGTTTGAGCGGGAAGCGTTCGGGCTGTGCTCCCAGGACAAAACTAAAATGAGGACGAAGGCCCAGCGCATCTACCAGCGCATCGGTAAACCACTGGGCTTTGTTACTGTAGATGGCTTTTTGCATGGGTAATTTTTGCAATGTTTCCAGTACTTCGGGATAACATCGGGTAAAATCAGCTACATGTTGGCGGTAGTAGGCATCGAATAAATCACGGCCCTGGGAGAGGATAGCCTCATCCGTGGTTTGTAGTACGGTGCGCAATAAATAGCTTAAGCCGCTGCCCAGGAGAGGAGGGAAAGCAGTTATTTCAAGGGTAGGAAAACCCAGGTTGCTTAACGCGTGATTAACGGCAGCTGCCAGGTCATATTTCGAATCTACCAGGGTCCCATCCAGGTCACAAATGAGCAGCTCAACAGGCTCGGCAATAGGCATAAAGCTGTTTTTTGCCTAAATATATACTATCCCCATCGCAAATCATTTCGGAATGGGGATATACTTCTGGGAAAGTAGCTTGATGTGTTGCGACCAGGCTCCAGCGGGGAAAGATCATAGGAACCGGACTGTCCGCCATTTTCCTGTTTAGGATTTTTCTTACTTGGCATAGTTGGTTTTACAGGGCTTTCTGTATTTTAAGGGAAGAATAGAGGATCCGAGGCAACCCTTTGAGGGATGGCTTGGTATAGTATGGACTCCTCATTGACCAGACCCAATACCTATGAATCGCCTGAAATTAATTATGCTGTGGCTATGCCTGTCGGGGATAGCTGCCTCGGGACAGTCTGCACTCTACGAGCGCGGGCAGGTTTTTCTAACGTCCAACGATACATTATCGGGTATCATCTTACGCAATGCTGATACAGAATTAAGTCGGATAATCGCCTTTCAGGAAGAAGGCCAGGCGGAGATTGTCTATTATGACCCTTCAGATATAGCGGGTTTCCGTTTTCAGTCTGACGGTGCCCAGTACGCTGCGGTACGGATTGCGGATACGCCGGTAAAAGCTGATACGGAGATGGGGGAAATGCGTTTTGGCCGCTTGCTTGTTGAAGGCTTTGCCTCCCTGTACCGGATAGAAGTGTCGCTGCGGGATGCCAAGCGTTTGTTTCTTGATGATGTAGCCCACTTATATACAGTACGCCGGGGTGATGATTGGGTTACCTTGGAGCAATTGCGCAAGGTGGTGGACAATGACCAGTCATACCTGGATAAGCGCTATGTCGGGGCGTTAAAATATTTAGCTGCCGAATGTCAGGATCTGTGGGCACGCATTGACCGAACAACCTTTGATGATAGAAGCATAAGTGCTATTATTGGCGCCTACAATGCTTGCGCAGCTCCCGAAGCTACTTCGGCGAATCTCATTGTTCGGCGAAAAGGGGCCCTTACCCAGGAGGTTGGCCCGCATATTACCTTGCCCAATGGTCCTTCCCTGGCGAATGGCTCGGGGTTTGGGTTCGGGTATTTATTGGAAACTACGGATCCTGCGCAAAGCCGTCGGGGATTTATCGCTTACGGTGCACATTACACCTTTATGCAATTCGAAACGGAAGGGAATACCGTAAAACAGCATTGGCTCCGCCTGCCGCTTTGGGCCGGAATTAAACTTAACCCCAATAATGCTATTCGCCCTTTTATCGGCGGCGGTTTTATGTTTGGAATTAAACTTTCGGAGACGGCACAATGTGTTGATGGCAATTGCCCGGAGTATTACATTGATCCCAGTCCATTTTTTCCTTCGTTCATTTTCGCGGGAGGGGTTTCTATTAACCAGGTTCGGCTCTTTGGGCGCATTGACGCAGAAGGTCTGCGGCTCTCAGGTGATAAACTCATTGAGTTTGGCATCAATTACCGGCTGCGTTAAAAAGGATACTTCCTGGAGGTTCTATTTAGAGTAAGCCATCAACCCGGCACTGTCTCATAGTTTTAAAATACGTTCCATAAACCGTTGGTCTCTACTGATTAGTTGCAGGAAATATATGCCGGCGGGAAGATCAGCCAATGGTATTTCACTAGAGGGGGTTTGGGGAGGCATTGTTCCGGATTGAATAACCGCACCTGAGGTATGTACCAATCGCCACGACCGCTGAGTCGACACCTCCGTTGCTGGCCAATAGATGGTTATGTTTTCCTGAGTAGGTAAGGGATAGATCCGGGGTGTTGGTTCCGAACCGGCATCAACACTGATAGCAGGGTGTCGGATAGCTTTCCCGTCGGTATCTACCTGCCGTAGACGGTAATAATTGATGCCTGAGTGTGGTGCCTGATCAGTAAAAAAATAGGTCTGGGGCAAATAAGATGTTCCTACACCCCTGACCCGGCCTATCTCGGTGAAGGGGTTTTGCGCTGAAGCCCGTTCAACTGCAAAATAGGCATTGTTGCGTTCCTGATCCGTTTTCCAAATCAGGTTAATAGTCCCGTCAGGTTGGCGTCGCCCCCGGAAATCGACAAGCGTGACAGGTAAGGCTGCTAACCCCTGGATGGTCACATCGTCGAGGCGGAAAGTAGCGGCCAGGGCACCAGGGTTTTGTAGGTAAGGGTAAATGCGTACGGTGATAGTCCCGCCAACGGAGGTTGTTGCCACGAAACTACCTGCCTGCCCCCCACAACCGATGCTGGTAGAGCCGCTGAAGGCAAATTCTTCGCCATTACCGACATCGACATATACATCAAAAGCACTTGCACCATTGGAAGAAGAGATTCCCGCAGAGAAACTAATGGCGGTAACGGTAAAGGTATAACCCGGCTGGGCGGTAATACTGAATTCCAAAAATTCGCCAGGATCACGACTGCTAGCGGAAGGCCAGAAGTTGGTAGCCCAGCTTTCATTTCCACTACAAACAGCAGGGCTGCCGGTATTATTTCCTCCCGACAGGGAGGCGTACGCTCCACTTACCTGACTATGGTACGAACTGGCGGCTATGGGCAGTGAAGGAACCGCCGTAGCAATGTTTTCAAAGGACCACTGGGCCAATAGTTGAGCTGAGGCGTTACTGTATGAAAACAGTAACACCAACAGCCAGAACTGGGAGTTTAGTATTGCTTTCATGAGGTTTAGTACTTTGCAGATGAAGGCAAATTGCTATGAATTTTACCTCCAGTAAAGGACAGGAAAACGGAGGGAGTTCCCGCAAGAATATGGCTTCTGGGTGCTTTGGTAGGAGTGAAAGTTGTTGATAATCAGCAGTGGTAAGTGTACGGAAAGACAGGAGAGGCCCGGAATGCTGATGGATGGTAGGGTTTATGTCGTTCGCTATCGCTCACTTGGTTTATGTCGTTCGCTATCGCTCACTTGGTTTATATAAAGTTTATGTAGTTGAAAATTAGGCTAACACGCTGCTTTAAGGTTTATGCCGCTCACTTCGTTCGCCCCTACGGGCAAGTTCGGTTTATACCGTTCGCTCACCGCTCACCGCTCACTCGGTTTATGCCACTCACTGTGTTCGCTCAGTTTATAAAGTTTATGTAGTTGAAAATTAGGCTAACACGTCAATGCGCCAAGGGCTAACACGCTGCTTTAAGGTTTATGCCGCTCACTTCGTTCGCCCCTACGGGCAAGTTCGGTTTATACCGTTCGCGTTGCTCACCCCAGACGGGCAAGTTCGGTTTATGGGGTTTATTTTCCAGTTCACTGTTCACTGCAACACGCCAATGCGCCAACAGCTAACACGCTAATAGCCATTACGTATAAACAAAAACGGCCGACCCCTTTGCAAGGGCCGGCCGTTTGGGTATGGTGTCAGGAATTATTTGTTCAGTACGATCATGTCATGCATGATGTTCATCGTTTCCCGCAGGTAGATATCTTTGGCTACCCCTTTCAGGAAATCTTCATTCCGGGCTTTACTGGATTCTTCGGTATTGATGACGGTTTCGTCAGCAGCCAGGTTGTGGGCATTCTTTACAAAGGTATCTTTGAAGAGATCCCGGAAGGCGTTGGAGGCCGCCGTCATTTTCTTTTGGGTGGCTACGTAGTCCTGTAGATTGAGCGAGTAAGTAGACGTTTCGCGCTGTTCTTTCACTTCTTTGGCACGCGAATAAATCTTCTGGAAGAGCGGGTCATTATTTACACGCTGCTGGCTGCGCTTCTTGATTTCATCCATTTTGCGAATCCGGTAGGTATTCTGCTGGAAGTCAACTTTAGGAATTTCCGTCCATTCCATGGCGTGGGCATCCTCCCGTTCGCCAATGTCAACAAAGTGATATTGGTCGGGCAAAATGATATCGGGAATAACACCGGTTAATTGGTTTGAGCCCCCTGTGATGCGATAAAACTTCTGGGTAGTAATCTTAATATCTCCCAGAGGCTTAATCTCGTCATACCCTCTGACAGCCATATCCAGGTCGTACATGCGCTGTACCGTTCCTTTGCCATAGGTGGATTTAGTTCCCACAATGATGGCCCGGCCATAATCCTGCAATGCTCCGGCCATGATTTCAGAAGCGGAGGCACTGAAGTTATTGACCAGTACGATCAGCGGACCATCATACTGCACCCGACTGTCTACATCCCGCAGGACATCGGTTTGGCCGTCGCGGGATTTAATCTGCACAATAGGGCCTGTTTCGAGAAAAAAACCTGTCATTCGTACTACATCAGACAGCGATCCCCCGCCGTTGTTACGCAGGTCAAGGATGATTCCATTAACCTTTTCTGCCTTGAGTTTTTCGATTTCTGTGTTGACGTCACGGGCGCAGAAGCGGCCATTGGGGTCGTTGAAGTCAGCATAAAAGCTTGGCAGATTTAGGTACCCAATCCGCTCATTTTCGTTACTGTCAATAATCAAGGAGCGGGCCCAACCATCTTCCAGTTGGACAATATCGCGAATGATCTGGATCTCCTTAGTAGTGCCATCCACCTTTTTAACCAGTAAACGAACCAGGGTTCCTTTCTTTCCGCGAATCAACTGTACTACATCATTGATGACCATGCCAGTGACATCCTTGAATTCCCCTTCATTACCTTGGGCAACCTTCAGGATGATATCGTTTTCGAAAATTTCCTTGGTCTTCCAGGCTGGCCCACCTACCACAATAGAGGATACTTTTGTGTAGTCACCTACTGTTTGCAACGTTGCGCCGATTCCCTCAAGCCGGCCGGAAAAGCGAATGTCAAAGTTTTGCTTTTCGACTGGTTCAAAAAATTCGGTATGTGGATCAAAGAGGTGAGTGAGGCTATTAAAATAAAGGCTACGTCGGTCGTCGCGCTTCATTTTCATCATGCGGTCAAACCAGTCATTGTAAAGTTCCAAAACGGAAGCACGAGCTTCTTTTTCGAGCTCTGCAAAGCTTTTAACCGGGGTTTCCTCGCCTTCCTTTTCCTGGTTTTCCATCTTGTCAGCCAGGCGGGTCATCGTTTCATATTTCAGCAGATGATACCATACTTTTTTGAGCTCGGCATCATTGGCGGCATAACCACGCTTTTCGGGGTCGGATTCAAACGATTCTTTGAGGTCAAAGTTGAAAGGCTGGCTCAGGATTTCCCGGTAGTAGGCCTGGGTTTTGACCAACGCAGCATCAAAATGTTCCAGGCTGCGATCGAAAAATTCGAATGAACCTGATTTCGCTTCATCATCGAGTTGGGTACGGTAATCGGCGAAAGCAAGCAGATCTTCCTGGGTGAGGAAGCGACGCCCACCGTCCAGACCATCCAGATATTCAGCGTACAGTTTCTCGGAAAAATTGTCATCAAAAGTTAGCGGTCGGTAATGTAATTGATCGAGGAACACCCGAATCGTTTGCATGAGGATCGCATCTTTCTCTCCATTCCCCGTTGGTTTGGGTAGGAAAGCCGCCAGGAGGAATACTCCCAGGATTACGGAAAAGAAAAGTGGTCTTTTAAATTTCATTATCCACATTTTAAGGCGCACGCCAAAGTTCATTGTTCTAGCAGCCATGAAGTTTTATAGCACTCATTTTGGTTAAGCCCTATTCAAATAAAAATACCGTTTTCTAACGAAAATGTTTCGCAACAACCACGCCAAACAACACATTTAACGAAACCCTAAGAAAAAATCGTCTTTTGGGTCTCCTGAACTTCTGGATTAGGGGCTGCGCTCATTTTTGTAATACCCAGCTCTCCCGTACCGACACGATACATCGCGTCGCCTCTAAAAGGGGCACATCGCGTCGCTCTTCCCGCTAAAAAAAAACATCCCGACCGATGACTGGGTCATCAATCGGGATGTCAACCTTTGGGAAAGGGTTGCCCCGCTCCCCGAAGGAATTAAAGTAATGGAGCTATTACCAGCGCAACAACTGACATCAACTTCAACAGGATGTTAAGCGAAGGACCAGAGGTATCCTTGAAAGGATCCCCAACGGTGTCACCTACAACGGCAGCCTTATGTGGGTCAGAACCTTTGTAGTACATCTTTCCGTCGATTTCGACACCTTCCTCGAACATTTTCTTGGCATTATCCCATGCACCCCCAGCATTGGACTGGAAGATTGCCATGACTACACCCGAAACCGTTACACCGGCGAGGAGTCCACCGAGCATTTCGGCGCCACCTACAAAGCCGATTAAAACCGGAGCAGCAACAGCCAATAAGCCGGGAACAACCATTTCGCGAATAGCGGCTTTCGTAGAGATTTCTACACACTTGCCATATTCAGCAGAACCATCAGCGGCATCGAAGGTATTGCGATCCGCATCGTTCCAGCTATTCATTTCTTTGCCATCGTTGCGTCGCATTACTTCAAGAGCTGCGTGCAGGGCAGGAATTTCGGCAAACTGGCGACGTACTTCCTTAATCATCGCCATTGCTGCGCGACCTACGGCCTGCATGGCCAATGCCGAGAAAAGCATCGGTAACATACCACCAATGAACAAACCAGCCATTACCGTTGGCTTGGACACGTCAATGGAAGTGATTTTCGCGGTAGTCATGAAGGCACCAAACAACGCCAGTGCAGTCAATGCAGCAGAGCCAATGGCAAATCCTTTTCCAATAGCGGCAGTCGTGTTTCCTACGGCATCCAGCTTGTCGGTACGGTGGCGTACTTCTTTGGGCAGTTCACCCATTTCAGCAATACCCCCGGCGTTGTCAGAGATAGGACCGTAAGCATCCACAGCTAGCTGAATACCTGTGTTGGAAAGCATCCCAACAGCAGCGATGGCAATACCGTATAACCCACCGAAGTGGAAAGCTCCGATGATCGAAGCTGCAATGATCAGAATTGGAATAGCGGTAGAGATCATCCCCATACCCAAACCAGCAATGATGTTGGTGGCTACGCCAGTGCCCGATTGCTTAACAATCGAACGGACCGGGTAGGTACCCGTACCGGTGAAGTATTCGGTTACCAGACCAATAAGTAAACCCGCTACCAAACCAATAATGGTGGCGAAGAAAATACCATTAGCACTCATCTCCCGCATGATGGCATTGCCAGCAGCATCGCGGTACAGCAGGTCTTCGTAAACCCACTGGCTGGGCAACATCCGGGCGATAATAAAGTAGGATAAGATCACCATGACCAGGGAAGAGCCAAATTCACCAATGTTCAGGGCGCGTTGTGGGTTGCCGCCTTCTTTGACCCGTACGAAGAACGTACCGACAATGGACGTAACAATCCCAACACCGGCCAGTACCAGTGGCAGTAAAATTGCATTGAGTCCGTTGAACTCATTGGTTAGTTCAAACCCGGTTGCTCCGATGAACGCAGCACCGAGAACCATGGTACCAATGATAGAACCTACGTAGGATTCGAACAAGTCGGCACCCATGCCGGCAACATCACCCACGTTATCACCCACGTTGTCGGCAATGGTTGCAGGATTAAGTGGGTGGTCTTCCGGAATGCCAGCTTCTACCTTACCCACAAGGTCAGCACCTACGTCGGCAGCTTTGGTATAGATACCACCACCTACCCGGGCAAAGAGGGCAATTGAAGAGGCACCAAAAGAGAAACCCGTGATAACGGTGATCACTTTGGCAATGTCCCAACCCATATTGGAGTAAAACAAAAACAAACCACCCAGACCAAGAACGCCCAGGCCAACTACACCCAGACCCATAACGGAGCCACCGGCAAAGGCAACTTCCAGAGCTTTTCCCAGGCTGGTACGAGCAGCATTGGTGGTGCGAACGTTAGCTTTAGTAGCTACGCGCATACCCAAGTAGCCAGCGAGTGCTGAACAGCCTGCACCAACAATGAACGATAAGGCAATAAGTGGTGAGGATTCTGGTTCGGCATTACCGCTTACGGCCAACAAAATGGCAACGGCAGCCACAAAGATGGCCAGAACCTTGTACTCAGCCTTGAGGAAGGCCATGGCGCCCTCGGCAATGTTTTTGGCTATTTTGGCCATCCGTTCGGTGCCAACTTCCTGCTTGGAAATCCAGGAGGTACGCCAAAACGTATAAAGCAGCGCCAGCACACCAAAGGCGGGGATGACGTAGATAATCGTTTGACCCATGTTTTACGTGTTTATACTTTGGAATATTGGATGTTATGGGAATTACAGCTCGAGCCTGGCCCGGGCTACGTTTCCTTTAATGAGGGGCAAAACTAAGGCAAATTTGCCGATTGTCCAACAAAACCCTTTGCAGGAAGTGTTTTATATGGGTCCGTTGGTAAAGATATTGGACTATTGGTCTAACCAACGGGTTTTCTCGGCTATTGAATGCCGCTTTCCAGGCAGGGCAGGGCTCTGGTGATGCCCGAGATAGAATAAGCCTAAACAGCGTTCTCCGGGGCCTAATTCCAGGAAATCATCGGCTTGCAGTATGGTGGCGGGTGTGCTCCAATAGCTCCCCAGCCCATATGCGGTACAAGTTAACCACATATTCTGCACAGCACAGGATACTGCGGCAATTTCCTCCCACTCAGGGACTTGCTCTTGCGGGTCGCGTTGCATACAGATGGCGATGACGTAAGCTGCCCGCAAGGGGTTTTGCTGCGTTTTGCGGTATTTTACCTCGGAAAATTGTTCGGGTGGAGTAGCCAACCGGTATTGCTCTGCCAGATAATCAGCCAGGCGTTGTCGGGCGGCACCATTGAATACCTTGAAACGCCAGGGTTCGGTAAGCCGGTGCGTAGGGGCCCAATTCGCATTCTCAAGGATTTCCTCCACAATTTCTTTGGCAACGGGCTGATCGGTATACGTGGCTGGGAAGATAGCACGCCGTTGGCGAATGAGTTCCCGCAGGGATGATGGAGATAACATGAAAACATATTTAACCGTAAAGATAGAACTGAAAGTTACAAATGAAAACGGGGGCTGCTGTTTTCCGCTTGGAAGTATCCCATAAATAATGTGTTTTTTTATCCAGGGAGGGGCATGCGAGAAGTTAGCCCGGGTCCGGAGAATTTGTTGCGATTGCTCAAATTTCTCCAGGATCAGCGAGTCTTTTGTACCTTTATGCTGCTAGGGAATACTCGAAGTGGTTGCCTTTGTTGAGGAACCTTACTTTGGGGATAGCCAGGTTAATCGTTAGGTACCAGCGTATTTTATGGAGCATATTTCTCATACAGAAGAAAACTATCTCAAAGCTATCTTTAAAATTTCAGAGGATAGTAATACCACTGCCGGAACGAATAGTATCGCCCAGCAACTGAACACCAGTGCTGCTTCCGTAACGGATATGATCAAGCGTCTTTCGGAGAAAGGCTTGATTCATTATGAACGCTACCGGGGGGTAACCCTGACCGATGAGGGGCTTCGGTTGGCTACACATTTGGTGCGCAAGCATCGGCTATGGGAAGTTTTTTTAGTAGAAAAGCTGGGTTTCTCTTGGGACGAAGTGCACGATATTGCCGAACAGCTCGAACATATTAAATCACTGGAACTGGTCGAACGGCTTGATGAGTATCTCGCACATCCGAAATTTGACCCTCACGGAGACCCTATTCCCGATGCGCAAGGAAATTTTACGTTTCGCAAGCAAATCCCCCTGGCTGAACTAAGCGCGGGTGACCACGGAGTGATTGTCGGCGTGCAGGATCATGCGCCTGCTTTTTTACAATATTTGGATCGCCTTACCCTTACCTTGGGAACGGAACTCCAGGTGCTTGAGCGGCATGACTACGACCAGTCGATGCAGGTGCGCTTAAATGGAACCCAGGAATTGACCCTCTCGCAGAAGGTGTGTATGCACCTTTTTGTCCAAAAACGATAAGACTTTATTGATTGCCTGCTCAGGCATTCGCGCGCCAGGGAAGCCATTGCTCAAACCGGCTGCGCTGACGTTGACGATCTTCCCGAATATGTGTATTCAGCGTCGCAACATCAAGGATACCCACCAGTTCGTGGTAAGCATTGAAGACAGGGACTGCTCCACCATCAATTGTTTGCAAGGTATGCAGGGCTGTTCGCAGCGTGTCTTCTGTAGTGAGTACTCGTGTTGGCGCAAGCATATAACGCTCCACCGCAACGGTAAAATCCTTGGCGCGGTAGGCTTCCCAAAGACGGGTTTCCGGGAGAATACCGACCAGGTTTTGCCAGTGATCAAAGACGAGGAAACTGCGTTCGGTACTGCTGCTAATTCGCAGAAATACGTCACCCATCAGGTTTTCCGGATAGAAGCGGGTGAATTGCCGGCGGACCAACTGACTCACCAGCTGGTGGTCGAGCCGATCCTCGAGGCGTACCATGCGGTTCTCACCGGCAGCGGTAACAAATACAAACAAGCCGATGAAGGCATGCATGAAACTGGTTTGGGTGTAGACGGTGTATCCAATTAATAAAACCGCCAAGGCCTGCCCTACAAAGGCCGCAATGCGGGTGGCTTGCGTACGTCCAATACGGATGGACAGCAAAGCGCGCAATACCCGTCCGCCGTCCATGGGGAAAGCAGGGATGAGGTTAAACAGGGCCAGCGTAATATTGAGCACTATCAACCCAAAAAAGAAATACAGCACAGGGGGTAGTTCCGGAAGAAAATAATTCCCGTTTGGGTTAAGCATGAAACCAACCAGGTTTTTGCGACTGATGGCATCAAGGGATAAAAGCAAGGGTAATAAAAGGGCGGCAATGACGACATTGACCATTGGCCCGGCCAGCGCGACAACTAGTTCTTGCTGGGGTTTTTCCGGTAGCCGGTCCAGGCGGGCGACCCCACCAATAGGGTAGAGGGTGATATCGCGGGTTTGGATGCCAAAGTACCTTGCGGTGAGGGCATGGCCAAACTCATGCAGGATGACACAGGTAAAGAGGGTGATGACAAAAAAGGCAGCCCACGCCGTACCAACAATTCCCCAGGATTGCGTAACGCCCAGATATATGATATATACAAAAATGAAGGCAAAGCTCCAGTGAAGTTGAACTGGAATTCGAAAAAGTGTAGCAATACGAAGGGATCCTTTCATACAGAGTGCATAAGCCTGCCGATGGGTTAGCCACCAGGGAGTTTGTAAAAGTAAACGCTAATCGGCAACGGTAGTTGCACCGTTGCCGATTTTTGTGCTACGTTTATTGTGGCAGGTATAACGAACCTTTGAGGACATCGCGCGAAATAACAATGCGCTGCACCTCGGAAGTACCCTCATAAATCTGCGTGATTTTGGCATCACGCATGAGCCGCTCTACATGATATTCTTTAACGAATCCATAGCCGCCATGAACCTGAACGGCCTCGACCGTATGTTTCATAGCTGTTTCTGAGGCAAAAAGTTTAGCCATGGCACTGGCTGCATTGTAATCAAGCCCCTGATCCTTCAGCCAGGCAGCCCGATATACCATCAGTTTGGCGGCTTCTATGTCGAGCGCCATATTAGCCAGTTTGAAGGCAATCGCCTGGTGCTCACTAATAGGCTTACCAAAAGCCTCGCGTTGTTTGGCGTAGTCGACTGATAACTCGTAAGCGCCTCCGGCAATGCCCAGCGCCTGGGCAGCAATGCCAATCCGGCCTCCTGCAAGCGTTTTCATCGCAAATTTGAAACCAAAACCATCTCCACCAATACGATTTTCTTTGGGAACTTTCACATCCGTATACATAATGGTATGGGTATCGGAAGAGCGAATCCCTAATTTATCCTCCTTGGCACCGATGGAAACACCATCCCAGCTCGATTCAACGATAAAGGCATTGATGCCGTGGTGTCCTTTTTCCGGGTACGTTTGTGCCATAACGAGGTGTACCTTGGAGGTCCCACCATTGGTAATCCAGTTTTTGGTACCATTAATAAGATAATGGTCACCCATGTCTACGGCCGTGGTCCGCTGGTGGGTAGCGTCACTACCCGCTTCAGGCTCGGAAAGGCAGAAAGAGCCAATCCACTCTCCGGTGGCTAGTTTGGGCAGGTATTTTGCTTTCTGTTCTTCACTGCCATACGTTTCCAGTCCCCAGCAAATCAGTGAATTATTTACGGACATGATGACTGAGCAGGAATTATCAACTTTGGAAATTTCTTCCATCGCCAGCACGTAGGCAAGGGTATCCATGCCACCACCGCCGTATTCCGGAGATACCATCATGCCAAGGAACCCCAATTCCCCCATTCGGCGAACTTGTTCATAAGGATAACTCATCGTAGCGTCACGTTCAATAACGCCAGGCTTAAGTTCTTTTTGGGCAAATTCACGGGCAGCTTCCTGTACGGCTAAATGTTCTTCCGACAACTGGAAAGTCATAGTGTATTGGTTTTATTTGGAGAAAAAATGTACTCTTTTTCGAGTAGCGAAATTACGCTAAATCATACAGAAAGGGAAACGCCTTTCGTGTTTTTAGCCATAAAACGACAATCGGCACCTAATGCAGAGCGCCCGTGATGCAAGACAGGGGTAGTGATACCTGCGGTGCTGCAAGCATTTTCAGAAGAACCTGGGTTTTCGGTTGGAATTGCCCTTAGGCTTGATCGATAACCTCCAGTAAGGAGCGGAAGGCCACGTATCGGTTGCCAAAGCGCTCGCGGTAATCCTGTTGCAGCGCTGGGGCATCCTCCTGCTGGTAGCGCTGGAAGGTTTCAAGGTCCGGACAATAGTACTGGGTGGCGTAAGTTGGGCCATCTACTTCTTCCTCGCCAAGCATCCGGCACAGGCGGTAGTCCTGGAATTTGCCGGTAGCCATTACCTGGGGAATATGTACCATAACCATCCATTCCAGCCATTCATCTACGAGCGAGGGTTCGATTTTTACGGTTACATTGTAGAGCAGCATAGCATCTTTTTAAAGGTCAACAATTAACAGCGCGTGATAGATGCTCCAAGGGCCCGCAAACGTTCGTCGATACGCTGATAGCCCCGGTCAATCTGATGGATATTGTGAATAAGACTACGGCCTTTCGCGGATAAAGCCGCAATTAGCAGGGCCACACCTGCGCGAATATCAGGGGAACTCATCTCAATACCCCGCAATTGGAAACGCCGGTCAAGGCCAATAACTGTTGCCCGGTGAGGGTCACACAGAATGATCTGGGCACCCATGTCAATCAGTTTGTCGACAAAAAATAAGCGGCTCTCAAACATCTTCTGGTGAACCAGGACACTCCCTTTGGCCTGGGTGGCCACAACGAGAATGATACTCATCAGGTCTGGAGTAAAGCCAGGCCATGGGGCATCATAAACCGTCATAATCGAGCCATCTATGAAGCTCTGGATTTCATAGGATTCCTGATAGGGAATAAAAATATCATCGCCCTGAAATTCAAGTTGAATACCCAGGCGTTCGAAAACGCGGGGGATCACGCCTAATTCATTGACAGCGGCATTTTTGATGGTCAGGGAAGACTGCGTCATGGCTGCCAGGCCAATAAAACTGCCGACCTCAATCATATCGGGAAGGATGCGGTGATCGGCTCCGCTCAACTGGTCAACGCCTTCAATGGTCAGAAGGTTGGAACCAATGCCTTGAATCTGGGCTCCCATTTTTACCAACAGGCGGCACAATTGCTGTACGTAGGGTTCGCAGGCGGCATTATAGATGGTTGTCGTTCCCTTGGCGAGTACTGCAGCCATGAGAACGTTAGCAGTTCCTGTGACCGAAATTTCATCCATCAGGATATGCGTCCCAACAAGTTGTTCGGCGTGGATGTGGTAAATACTGCGATCCGTGTCGTAGGTAAAGGTAGCCCCAAGCATTTCCAGGCCCAGAAAATGGGTGTCCAGGCGTCGGCGCCCAATCTTGTCACCACCCGGTTTGGGAAGAAAGGCTATCCCAAAACGCCCCAGCAGGGGCCCAATCAGCATAACGGAACCCCGGATTCGACCCGCTTTGCGAAGAAATTCCTCGGAATGCAGAAAGTCCAGGTTGACCTGATCCGCCTGAAAGCGGTACGTGTCGGGAGTTACTGCCTGAACCCGTACCCCTAGCCCCTGGAGCAAATCAAGGAGTAGCTTTACATCCTGGATGTCGGGAATATTGGCAATAGTGACGGGATCGCTGGTGAGCAGGCAGGTGCACAGCACTTGCAGTGCTTCGTTTTTAGCCCCTTGCGGGGTAATTTCTCCAGATAGTGGTTGACCACCGATAACTTCGAAGGTATCCTGCTGAAGCATGGCTTAAGTAACACTGAGTAGAATGAGGAAATCGCTTGAAAAACAAGTGATATACTATGTTTGGCAGCTATTATTTTTGCAGCTAATGGCTGCCAGACATAGAGCTGAAGAGGAAAAGCAGGTTGGTGTAACCTTTAGTTTCCTTTGCGTTTATTTTGATAGCGGGACCGACTTTTGTTTTTGCCGCTATTGCCACCACTTTGGTTGTACCCCTGGCGGTTTCCGCCACGGTTGTAATCCCCATTAGAATAGGATTTACCGCTTGGCCGGCGCCGATGTGAACTGGTGCTGGAGCTGTTATTAGGACCGCCTACAGGTGCCAGGTTTTCAATGGTAGCATTTTCGTCGAGGGTTAACTGGCCTTCTGAGAGCGCTTCAATATCCGATTTAATCACTTCATCGGTGATGAAATGATCGCGATTCCAGGTTTTGTAAGCCAGCTTCATATAGGAAGCAATTGTATGAATGAACCCCAGGCGTTTCGGGCCAGGGGGCATTTCGAGGGCCTTGCGAATGAGTACCTGAATATTATGACCGTAGTGCCGGTATTTCGCTTCATAAACGGGGTAGGGGATTTTTTCCGGCCGCTTGTGGGCATCTTCTGAACTGGGGTTGATTCCTGCGGGTGGAGTTACCCGGAGGGCATAGTTCCCGATCCGCAAAGCATGCTTCCAAAGCTTTTCTTTGTAGTCATCCATATTGCGGCTTTGTGGATTGATCTGCATCATCAGGTCAATAATCTTTTCCACATAAGCCTGCCGCAGGCGGTCATCTTCGACGTCCCGGGCGTATTCCAACATTTTCTGGATATTCCTACCGTATTCTGCAATGATAATGTCCTCCTTTTCGGAGTTATATTCCATATCGATTTTCTCGTGTGTACTCATGCGTAATTCAATTAAAAAAATTATTCGACGGTAACGGATTTGGCTAAGTTCCGGGGTTGATCAACATTGCAATTTCGCATTACCGCTATATGGTAAGAAAGCAACTGCAGGGGAATCACCGAGAGTAGTGGAGAGAGCGGCTCCTCCGTTTCCGGAATTTCGATGCAATAGTCTGCAATCTGGCTGATTGTTTCGTCGTCTTCCGGGACAATGGCGAATACTCTGCCTTTGCGCGCTTTGACTTCCTGGATATTGCTTGCGATTTTGTCGTAAGCGCTCTTGTTGGTCGCTATGACAATCACGGGCATATTATCGTCGATAAGGGCGATCGGGCCGTGCTTCATTTCGGCAGCCGGATACCCTTCGGCGTGAATGTAAGAAATCTCTTTAAGCTTGAGGGCTCCTTCCAGCGCTACTGGAAAGTTGTACCCTCGCCCCAGATAAAGGGCATTGGTATGATCCTTTATTTCAGCAGCAATGTACTGGATTTTTTTATCTTGTTCGAGAACCCTTTTTATTTTTTCGGGGATGAGGGTTAGTTCGGTAAGTAAACGATGGTAATACCCTTCAGAAATAGTCCCCCGCCGTTTGGCGAGGTCGAGGGCCATGAGCGTTAATAGGGTGACTTGCCCTGTAAACGCTTTGGTGGAGGCAACGCCAATTTCCGGGCCCGCGTGGATATAAGAACCGGCATCCGTAACCCGGGCAATCGAAGATCCCACGGAATTGACGATGCCAAAGATTAAGGCACCTTTTTCTTTAGCGATTTCGAGAGCGGCCAGGGTATCAGCAGTTTCACCCGACTGGGATATGGCTATGACCACATCTCCTTCGCCAATGATAGGGTTGCGATAGCGGAATTCCGAAGCATATTCGACTTCCACCGGAATGCGGGCCAGGTCTTCAAACAGGTATTCCCCGATGAGCCCGGCGTGCCAAGAAGTTCCACAGGCGACGATGATCAGGCGTTTTGCCTGCGTAATGCGGCTGGCATATTCTTCCACTCCTCCGAGGTGGATCCAGCCTTCATCCGCATTAATCCTTCCGCGCATGCAGTTGGTTAGCGTCATGGGCTGCTCCATGATTTCCTTAAGCATAAAGAAATCATAGCCACCTTTTTCCAGCATCTCTATTTTGAGGTCCAGCTGTTGGATATAAGGTGTTTGCACTTCGTTGCTGATGGTCTTGATTTCCAAGTCACCAGAGCGATGCAATACGGCAATTTCTTCATCATTCAGGTAGATGACTTTATTGGTATGCTCGACAATTGGCGTGGCGTCGGAGGCCAGTAAAAATTCATCCTTACCGATACCGATAACCAGCGGACTGGCTTTACGGGCGGCTACCAATTTGTTGGGGTCCTGTTGGTCAATAACGACAATCGCATAGGCACCTACTACCCGGGTCAGGGCAAGGCGGACCGCTTCCTCAATGGGGAGTCCATCCCGGTCCTGGATTGCCTGAATGAGCTTTACCAATACCTCAGTATCCGTTTCGCTTTCAAAGGTATGCCCTTCTTTTTGGAGGGCCGTTTTCAGCAAATCGTAGTTTTCGATGATGCCATTATGGACCAGTGCAATTCGACCGTTACCCGAAAGGTGGGGGTGTGCATTGATATCGTTGGGTTCGCCATGGGTTGCCCAGCGGGTATGACCAATTCCGAGCGTAGCCGGGGTATGTTGTTGTGCTGAATGTGCTTCCAGCTCACTAACTTTCCCTTTCTTTTTATAGACCTGAATGTTGCCATTGAGCAAGGCAATACCAGCACTGTCATATCCGCGATATTCCAGTCGGTGCAAGCCTTTGATTAATCGGGGGTATGCATCCTGGTTTCCCAGGTAGGCGACAATTCCACACATGTCTTTAGTGGTTTAGTGTAAAGCCCGAGAAGGGGTGGTTAGCGCCCGGGATCGGTATACACAATATTTAATTTCATGCCGTACTGCGGATACCCGGCGCCAAAAAAGACGGATCGGGAAGCGCGTTCAGCGCGGGGGAATACCCGCAGGTACAAGTCGTTACCCGCTACGCCATTGACCATTGCCTGAAAGTGGTTGGTCAGGTTTAAGCGGTAACTAATTGGGGTAGTTACACTGCCGGGAAGGGGAATCCCACCAAAAATAAGCGGAATGCGCTCGCCGGCGAAGCTGATATCCGGAATAACGACTAACCGGCCGTCACTGTTGCGGTAAAACAAAATTATCTGTTGGGCTGGGGGGAATGTAGTGGCCAGATCCTCAGGCAGCGTTTGCACATGGAGGACTAGTTCGGCCCGATTGATGATTTTGCCTTTCAGTTGCGTTACCGACGGCAGTACTATTTGCCCCAAAACACCAGCCATACCTTGCACAAACACAGGGGAACCATCCGCAGCTGGTGTTCGGTTAAGATAAGGCTTAAGGACTGCGTTCGTTTGATCGTGGTTGAAGGCAGATAACTTGGTGCTGTAGTCGTTAAAGATAAACTGAAACTGTCCGGCTATTGTATCCTGGGAATAATAAATGTAAACGCCGGCAAGGCTTGACTGCAGGTTAAAGGAAAGCATGGATTCGGCTCCGGCCGCTGCCCGAATAGCCAACCCTTTAAACTGATCAAGGAATAGGGAGTCAGAACTATACGTTAGGGAATCCACCCCCCGGATCTCGCGTTCCAAGGAGTTTAGCGGGATGCGCAAGTGAGGAAACCGGATCGTTTGGCGGGTGCCCTGCCGATAGTCACGTACACTTAGCGAGTCGAATGTTGGCGTTGTTGTCCTCTGCCCGATGGGCGCGGGATTGATCGCAAAACTAGCATTGGAATAATACGCTTCGGTGCGCGGAGCGTCCTGCGCAAGGCGAAACGCCTCAAGGGTGATAGGCTTATTGAAATTACCATAGGAACCAGCTGTGTCATAAGGCAGCACCAATACGATGGAATCAATCTCCCGATTAGTAAAATCAGGGGATGATCCGTTTGGTGGTAAAAATTGAGCATAGATAGTAGAACTCGACCGTCCGAAAATCGGGTCATTGAGGGTGCCACAGAGGTATGCGGAAAAAGCGGTAAAAGGTGAATACACCAAAGCGGTATCTCCACTAACCGTACTGGTGCGAATTTGCAGGGAGTCAGTGAAACTGACCTGCGTAATATCCTCGTCCAGGAGGTCGGCGCCGATGCTGGTTGCATCATTGCATCCGGTAAGGAATACGGTGAGCCAAACAGTGATTGCGGCCCAGCGCAGTAATGTCTTCATGAAACGGTACTTAAGTTTGCTATTCCAGAGAATGAGCAAACGAGGGTGAAACCATGGTATCAATAATCGATGCAAAGAGTAGCAAAATGGCAGCAGGGTTGGTTGCCTTCCTTATCAGGAAACCTCTTCTTCGGCAAACAAGGCCTCGTAGAAGTCGAGATAAGCGGAGTAATCTTCTTCCGGTTGTTGGGGAAGAAATGGTTTATTGGCAGCCAGGATTGCCTTCTCCAGGGGATCGTCCAATTCGCTACTGCCCTGCACAAGTGCATCGGCGAACGCAATAGCTCCCTGGTGGAGATGGATACCCTCTTCGCTTTGATAAGCGTTAAGGTCCTCAGCGGTAAGATTATTGATACTAGCCTTGGTGAAAAAGGAGTCGTCAAAAGTATTCTCCAGGGTTTCATTGAAAACAGAGTAGACGGCTTTGACCCGACTGAAAAGGGGGTCGTTCTTATAAGCTGTTTTCAAATAAAACGGAACCAGGCTGGTCATCCAGCCATGGCAATGGACGATGTCCGGCGGCCAGCCAAACTTGCGAACGGTTTCCAATACGCCCTTGCAGAAGAAGACCATCCGATCCACGTTGTCGGGGTAATAAGACCCATCTTCGTCCGTGAAAATATTCTTACGGCGAAAAAAGTCGTCATTGTCCAGAAAGTATACCTGCATCCGGGCCTCTGGTAAAGAGGCTACCTTGATGATCAGCGGGTAATCATCATCATCCACAATGATATTCATCCCGGAGAGGCGAACGACCTCGTGCAAACGATGCCGACGTTCGTTGATGGTGCCAAAACGGGGCATGAGAACGCGGATTTCTAAACCGCTTTCCTGAATGTGTTGAGGGAGTTGACGGGCAATCTTGGCAATTTCACTCGCAGCTGTATACGGCTGCATCTCCTGCGTAACGATCAGCACTTTCTTTTTACCCATGGAGCTTTGTCTAGATTCAATAGTTTATAGCGGGTTCTATTACGGCCGCTTAATTCAAAGTGCAAAATTAAGAAAAAACAAGCACTTATCCTTATTACTGAGCAACTTAATAATGTCTTAACGGAAACGTTTATCTTTACCATATAGTTTCATCCCTATTTCAGCGCCACATGTTTGTATTCAAAACAGTTGACAGCCTCCAGGTCCATTTAGCTCGCTGCCGGGCCAGAGGCCAACGCATCGGATTTGTACCGACGATGGGAGCTCTTCATGCCGGGCATTTGCAGTTGCTTGATCTTTCCAGGCAAAATAACGCCTGTACCGTATGCAGTATTTTCGTTAATCCAACACAGTTTAATGATGCTGCTGACCTGGAGCGCTACCCACGCACCCCTGGTCGGGATTTGGACCTGCTCGAACAGACCGGAGTGGATGTGGTTTTCATGCCCGGAGTAGCTGATGTTTACCCTCCTGGCCAGCAGGACGAGTTGCTGCCGGATTTTGGAAGTCTGGACAAAGTGCTGGAAGGAGAATTTCGCCCCGGGCATTTTACCGGGGTCGCCCAGGTAGTAAAACGATTACTGGATATTGTGGCTCCTCATCAACTGATTATGGGGCAGAAAGACTACCAGCAAGTGGCCATTATCCGGCATTTGATTCAACAATTAGGCTTGCCGGTAGAACTGGTAATGGCGCCAACCGTACGGGAAGAAGATGGTCTGGCGATGAGCTCCCGTAACGTACGCCTGGATCCGGAAATGCGGCAGCGTGCCCCGGTGATTTACCAGACGCTTCGCGATTTTAAAGAAATGCTGGCTACCTTTCCACCGGAGGCGGTAGAAGGCTTTGCTATGGATCAACTTTCAGCAAGTGGCCTGCGTCCCGAATATTTCGAAATCGTAGACGGAGATACGCTGGAGCCAGTAACCCACCCGGGCAGTACGGCCCGCATTGTAGCCTGCACGGCAGTTTGGGCCGGTGATGTTCGCCTGATCGACAATCTGATCTGGAAGGATGATACCCTGGGGTGATTTTTCTCTTTCACGGCTCACCGCTCACTCAAGCTGTGCAAATCTGTGTAATCGGGGGTAAAAAACGGCCTTCCGGTTGACCGTGTCTCGTTGAGCGCAATTCGTTTCCGAAAACCAGGCAACACAAATCAAGAATGAACTAATTGCATGTTTTCCTTCGCCTACGCCAGGCTTATAACTCATTTCTCATTTCTGATTTCCCATTTCTCCCCACCTGCCAAAGCTACAGCACTGGTCAGGCATTTCCTCTTCTGCTTACTGAACAACGTCGGCAACTTTCCCGGATGAAATGTTGTTCTCCCTTATGTTTCGACAATTAACCCAACACTATTTCTATCCCATTATGCTTATCCAACGGTTTAAGTCCAAAATTCATCGCGTTAAAGTAACCCAGGCTGACCTCAATTACGTGGGGAGTATCACCATCGATGAAGATTTGATGGATGCTGCCAATTTAATAGAAGGCGAGAAAGTGCAGATTGTCAATAATAATAATGGTGAGCGTCTGGAAACCTACGTTATTCGCGGAGAGCGAAAGACAGGAATGATTTGCCTGAATGGCGCTGCTGCCCGGAGGGTTCAGGTGGGCGATATTCTCATCATTATTGCCTATGCCTGGATGTCCCAGGAAGAAGCCCGGAACTTCGTTCCGAGTGTCGTTTTTCCTGATGAAAACAACCGACTTAATTGAAACGGGTTCCTGCCGATGAATCTGTTGGCGGAGGTTGATTTACGCAATAATCTGCTACCTTTGCAGCATTTTAACGGCGCCGGGAAGGCGCATCTCATCAGGCATAAAACGCATGTGGCAAGGACTTATTAATTTCGGCAAATTTTTGCTCTTTCTCGGCTTGGGCATCCTGATTCTGTGGTTGGTTTATCGCAGCCAGAATGCCGCTTTTCAGGAAGATTGTGCCTTGAAAGGAGTTCCGGCGGCAGATTGCAGTTTACTGGATAAAGTATGGCAGGATTTCACCAGTGTTCGCTGGGGCTGGATCGTTCTGGTCCTGACGGCGTTTACGCTGAGTAATGTTAGTCGGGCCTTGCGTTGGCAAATGCTGATCCGGCCATTGGGTTACCGACCCCATTTTTTCAATGCTTTTTGGACCACGGTGCTGGGGTATTTTGCTAATTTAGGATTGCCGCGCCTGGGGGAAGTGGTGCGAGCGGGATCTTTAGCCCGCTACGAAAATATTGCGATTGAAAAAGTCATGGGTACCGTAGTCGTCGACCGGGTTTTTGACGTTATCAGCATTTTGCTGGTGACAAGCCTGGCGATTGCACTGGAGTTCGATCAGTTGTGGGGATATTTTTCCCAGTACGCTGATTGGAACAGTAAAACAGGTGCACTGAAGCAGCTTGTGTTATGGGGCGTACCCGTAATGATCGTTGGACTTATTGCCACGTGGTTTTTACGCCATCAAATTCGAAACAGCTCGATTTACCGCAAAGTGCGGAGTTTGGTAGCAGGTTTTGGGGAAGGGATCAGCAGCTTCCGGCAAATTGATCGTCCCTGGCTGTTTTTGTTCCACAGTATTGCCATTTGGGGGATGTATTACCTGATGACCTACCTCTGCTTTTTCTCATTTGCACCAACAGCACATCTGGGAGCCGTCGCGGCCCTGGTGGTTTTTGTCGCCGGCGGCTGGGGCATTGTTATTCCCTCTCCGGGAGGAATGGGGACCTATCATTTTCTGGCACAAACAGCCTTAGGGCTATACGGCGTAGGCGGTGATGATGGTTTTTCCTGGGCCAATATCGCTTATTTCTCCATACAACTTGGAGGCAACGTGCTGATGGGTATCCTGGCGCTGCTGTTACTTCCAGTATTTAATCGACGCTATCACCCACAACCAGTAGTCAATGAGTTACCTGGATAATGTGCAAAAGAAGTTAATGTCTTGGGATATGGCTGCAGCCCAGGTACAAGCATGGCAAGCCCGTGGAGACCGCATAGTTTTTACCAATGGTTGTTTTGATTTGCTGCACTATGGCCATTTGCACTATCTGGCTCAGGCACGGGATTTGGGCGATCGATTGGTCATTGGGCTGAACAGTGGGGAATCAGTTAGCCGGTTAAAGGGTCCCACCCGGCCTATTAATGACGAATCTACCCGGCAATTGATGTTGGCTTCACTTGCTTTTGTGGATGCAGTAGTGGTATTTGGTGAGGATACTCCGTTAGCATTGATCCAACAGTTAAACCCTGATGTCTTAGTAAAAGGGGGCGATTACGCTCCGGAGACGATCGTGGGTGCCTCCTGGGTTGAGGAACGTGGTGGGCAAGTGGTCGTTTTACCTTTTGTATCCGGTTATTCGACAACAGCCCTGGAGACCCGCATAAAAAACGGGTGATATATTTCGTTTTAGTACCTACGGGAGATAGTTGACTGCAGGGTTGGTTTATTCCCCTAAACACAGAAACTTTAAGCACCATGGCAAGTACCATTCGGGAAGTAATTTCATACCTGGAAAGCATTGCCCCATCAGCATTGCAGGAGAGCTACGATAATGCGGGGCTAATTGTCGGTGATCCTACGGCTCCGGTGCGAGGTGTACTTACGACACTAGATGTAACTGAGGCGGTGGTCGCAGAAGCGGTAGCACGGGGCTGTAATTTGATCGTAGCCCATCACCCTATTGTTTTTCGTGGGTTAAAACAAATAACCGGGCGTACTTATGTCGAGCGGGTTGTCATTGCTGCTATCCGGCAGGAGGTGGCTATTTATGCTATCCATACTAACCTCGATCACGTTTATGACCAGGGGGTAAACAGCCGGATTGCATCCCGTTTGGGGCTGCAGGATACCCGAATTTTAAGCCCTAAGGGGGATGTTCGCCGTCAACTTACTACCCTGGTACCGGAAGCAGAAGCCCAGGCCGTGGGAGATGTACTGCTGCAAGCGGGTGTAGATCAGCTTCGGGTGCTTGATAAAGTTCGCGTCGAAAGCGAACCGGTGGAGAACGGTACTCGCTTTGAAGATGCCTTGGTACAGCTCACCGGACGATTTTATACCTGGCAACAGGAAAGGGTCCTTAAGGCTATTTATACTGCCCACCCTCATGAAATCCCCACTGTGGATATAGCTCCTTTGCTGAATACCGACCCAAACAGTGGGGCAGGCTTGATCGGGACACTGCCGGAACCCACGGCGGAATCAGCATTTCTGGATTTCTTACGCGAGCGAATGCAATTGAATTGTATCCGTCATACCAGGTTGCGCGATAAACCCGTAACCCGGGTAGCCGTTTGTGGGGGAGCAGGAAGCTTCCTGTTGGGGGCCGCCCGTGCACAGGGAGCCGATGTTTTCGTGACAGCGGATTTCAAGTATCATGAGTTCTTCGATGCCGAAGGGCAGCTGGTTATTGCGGACATTGGACATTTTGAGAGTGAGCAATTTACAATTGCTTTACTGCAGGAAATAATTTCAGAGAAATTTAGTAACTTTGCGGCCTATTGTACAACCGTGAATACCAATCCGGTGTATTATCATTGTTAGCTCCCCACGGGGTGCGCATCCAGCCTGAAAATGGCTATCTGGTTATTGACCATAAAATTAAGGAATGGCTAGCGAACTAACTGTAGCAGAAAAATTGCGTAAGCTGTACGAGCTTCAGCAGATAGATTCAAATATTGATCAAATTGAAGTGCTCAAAGGAGAGCTTCCCATTGAGGTAAGCGATCTGGAGGACGATATTGCCGGGCTCGACACCCGGGTAAGTCGTCTGCAAGCTACGATCAAGGAGCTGAAAGCGACCGTCTCTAAATTTGAGGCAAATATCAAAGAATCGGAAACGCTGATCGAGCGCTACCAAACGCAGTTGGACAATGTCAAGAACAACCGCGAATTCGAAGCACTGACCAAGGAATTGGAGCTGCAGAAACTGGACATTCAACTGGCAGAGAAAAAAATTCGCCAGGCTAATGTTGAAGTTGCTGCTAAAGAAGATACCCTGGTAGCAACCGAAGAGCGGAGAGCTAAAAAGCAGGCTGATCTGGATGTCAAGAAAGTTGAGCTGCAGGAAATTATTTCCAAGACAGAAGCCGAAGAAAAAGACTTACGTAAGCGTTCTGAGGCAGCTCGTAAACACATCGAGGATCGCCTGATTAAGGCTTATGATAAAATCCGTACTTCCTACCGCAACGGGATGGCTGTTGTGACCGTCCAGCGGGATGCTTGTGGTGGATGTTTCAATAAGATCCCGCCCCAGGTACAATTAGAAATTGCTATGCGCAAAAATATCGTCGCCTGTGAGCATTGTGGTCGTATCGTTGTTGATGACTTCATCATGGAAGCTGAGCGCGATGTAATGCGCGAGCAGGAGGCCTGATTTACACTTTAAGCAAGCCTGCTAAAGGGCTTGGTTGTATAGATCATCCCGAATTCTGGTACACCGGAGTTCGGGATGATTCATTTTGGCCCCAGCGCAAAGAGCCCCGGCTTTGTATTCGGTATCCCAAATTAGGGAAATAGGGGGAATAGGTGAAGGGTTTGGGTATCTGGTTGTTTGTCCGCCGGAAATTTACTGCAGGCCTCGAAGTTGACGGTAGATGTAAGTGGTTTTTATACAACATTTTAGTAACCTGCGTTCGTTATTCCCCATGTCTGTTATTGGTTAAAAAATAGTTAACTGGAACCCTCTCGAGGTGTCGAGATTGACCAATGGTAATATCTTTTGTATTTTGCGCCCTACTCACCTGCGCCCCATTCCCAAAAGCTATTGTACATGCCTAGAAATCTGCTGATTGTACTATTGATCTTTTTTTTGGGGTGTTGTTTCCTGCCGACAATTGCGACTGCCGCAAAGAAATTCGAATACACGCCTCGTGCCCGGGAAGCTTACGAACTGGCCACCAGCTTACGAATAGCAGAAGCCAGGGCGGCCCTTACACAGCTAAAGTTTCGGGAACCCAATAATCTCATTGCTTATCACATCGAAAATTACCTTGATTTCTTTGTTTTGTTTACCCAGGAGCGCTCGGCCGATTATGATAAATTGCGCCGTAACGAGGAAAAACGAATTGAAATCATGGCGCAGGGGGATCCCAACTCACCCTACTATGCCTATGTTCAGGCAGATACCCGCTTACAGTGGGCACTGATAAAACTTAAGTTTGGGGATTATCTGGGTGCTTTTACAAGCATCAGTAAAGCGCATAAACTGCTCAAACGAAACCAGGAGCGTTTTCCGGGTTTTTTACCCAATCTCAAGGATTTAGGTATTCTGCATGCCATGATCGGTACCATCCCCGACAACTATAAATGGGGGGTTCGATTACTGAGCGGTTTGCGTGGAACGATTGCACAGGGGCGCAAAGAGCTTGAATACGTACTTAATAAGTCCAAGGGTAACCCTGATTTTTTGTTTGCCGAGGAAACGCTGGTAATCTACTCCTTTGTTCTCCTCCACCTGGATAATAAACCGGAGGAAGCCTGGGTTGCGGTGAATCGCCCTGAATTACAACCAGGACGTAATCCGTTGCATACGTTTGTTAAAGCTAATGTTGGCATGCGCGCGCAGCATAATGATGAAGCTATCCGCTTGCTGGAGCAACGCCCAAGTGGAAAAGAATACGCTGCCTTCCCTTATCTCGATTTCATGCAAGGGCTAGCCAGACTGCGTCGACTGGACCGGAATGCTGACAATTACTTTCAACGCTTTCTCGAAGAATACCGCGGAAGGAATTTTATTAAAGAGGCTTACCAGAAAATGGCCTGGTCGGCATTGATTACCGGCAATACCAACGATTATACCCGCTATATGGCAGCCTGTCTGGCAAATGGCCATACGGATTCGGAATCGGATGAAACGGCCGAAGAGGAAGCGCGAAAGGGAATAGTTCCTCATCCGACTTTACTCCGTGCACGGCTGCTGTTCGATGGAGGGTATTATATCCGGGCACTGGAAACGCTACAAGCCAGTAAGCAGACGGATTTTGCCAGCCGGCCCCAGCAACTGGAATATACCTACCGGTACGGACGCATATTGCATGGGCTGGAACGGTGGGATGAGGCTATTAAACAGTATAACCTTACGATAGATCGCGGGCGCAATGATCCGGATTACTTTGCCTGTAATGCAGCCCTGCAGGCCGGGCTTATCTGCGAAAAGCGCAAAGCGCGGGAATCTGCCCGGCAATATTTCGAAACCTGTTTGAGTATGCGACCGAGTGCTTATCGCACCAGCATGCATCAGGCTGCGAAAGCCGGACTCAACCGACTGGGATATTAGTTGGTTGCTGGTTACTTGTTACTGGTTATTAGTTACTAGTGGCCAGTAACTAATAACCAGCAACCAATAACTCCATTACTGCTTCTTAGCCTGGTATTTGGCTTTTACCAAAGCACTTACATCGTCTGACTCCTGCGTGAACAGGATTGCATTGAAAACGCTGGTATCGAAAATCAACTGGTAGTTGTTTTCTTTAGCCACATCGGCAATTGCAGCCTCTACGCTGTCCAGAATTGGCTGCAGGAGTTCCTCGCGCTTTTTCTGTAGCTCAGTAGTAATCTCACTTTCATAATCCCTGATAGCATTCTGTTCAGCTTCCAAAGCGGCCTGCATTTCCTGTTGTTGCTTAGGTGACAGGTCACCACCTTGTACATCCGTCAGAAATTTGACATAGTTCGCTTTGAACTTGTTCGCCATCTCCTCGCCTTTAGCAACGAGCGTTTTCTGGTATTCTTCCAGATCGATATTAGCCTTCTTCGTATCAGCCAGTTCAGCAATGAAATTGCCAAAATTCATATGGCCATACTTCTGTGCCTGTGCAACACTGGTCATGGCTACTAAAAAGGTGCAGAGCAAAAAAATGTGCTTCATTTCCAAATTGAGTTACGTAACAAAAAAGTTGGTTTGGGGTAGAGACACCATTAACACGGTATTTCTATGTGTTCACATCGAAGGAGGTTAGCTCAACCCACATCGTCATGAATATCACTGCAAAAGTACACCCTCTCCAGCAAATGGCGCTACTTTTTAACGAAACATTATTGATCTGTTTTAAAAATTATTGTGTTAAATTGTATTTATAAAACTTTTTGTTTTTATTTGTAGGGATGTTTCGTTTGTTGACAACTAGTGTGGGTAATAATAGTAGCAGCTCTTTCTAATAGCTACTACTACCTGCACTTAAATGCTATTCTGATGAACTACCCATCCGAATTTTTACCTGTAGTGCGCTGGTTGGAAAATGCACGTTGCCAGATACAACGCTATTGGTTTCAGGGGGCACTCGTAGTAATTGCTGTATGTGCACTTAACCGCAAGGATGTCAGTATTAATATTCACCTGAATAGTGCTGGTCCTGCCCTGCGTGCTGCTTTGCGGGAGCCGGTAGCTCATTTTCCGGCGATAAGCAAGCTTGAAGAACGGCCAATGAATGTGTCATTGCTGAGCAGTGGAAAACCTGCTGTGAAAAAGCCTAAAGCTAAGGATAATGCGGCGAACCACTTTAGCACCATGCCAGCTGCTGAGGATTCTCCGCTAATGAGCAAAGATAAGCGCAAACGACAGGAGGCCTATGTAAAACAGTTTTCTGCTATCGCCCGCCGCGAGATGGATAAATACGGCATTCCTGCCAGCATTACACTGGCCCAGGGCCTCCTGGAGAGCGATGCTGGAATAAGTCCACTGGCGAAAGATGCCAATAACCATTTTGGCATTAAATGTTTTTCCAAGACGTGTAAGAAGGGGCATTGCCGGAATTATACGGATGATTCTCACAAGGATTTCTTCAGGATTTATCCGGACCCATCGGATAGTTATCGTAGCCACAGCCAATTGTTGCAGCGGACCCGATATAAGTCTTTATTCCGGTTAAACCGCAGGGATTATAAAGCCTGGGCTAAAGGACTACAGCGGGCAGGGTACGCTACTGATCCGCATTACGGAGAAAAACTGATCCGACTTATCGATAACCTGGATCTGCATCGGTACGATAAGTAAGCGCTTTCGGTGCATGATCATGTCTTTTCTGACGAATAGCAAAAAACAATCCGGGTAGCCTACTGTTTGTCAGTATGGTCTTATGGATATAAAACAAGCAGCATATAACTGGTTTACCCAATTAGGGTGGAAGCCCTTTCCTTTTCAAGAGGAAGCCTGGGATGCTTATCTATCAGGAAAAAACGGGTTGGTAAATGCGCCTACGGGAACGGGTAAAACGTACTCCTTGTTAATTCCTGCATTGCTGGAATTCCTGCGTGAAGAATCCCGCGACGGGCAACGCACAAACAATGGCTTACGGGTTATTTGGATCACGCCTATTCGGGCTTTAGCTCGGGAGATAGAAGCTTCAGCCGAGCGTGCGGTAACCGGATTAGGGCTTTCCTGGAAAGTGGCTGTTCGATCCGGGGATACCTCATCGGTAGAACGTACGCGACAAAGACGTGAAGCACCCGAAATATTGATCACTACCCCCGAAAGTTTACATTTGCTGCTCGCCTCTAAAGGGTATGCCGCCTTTTTCAAGCAGGTAAGGGCTGTAGTGGTGGATGAATGGCACGAATTGGTTGGGTCAAAGCGTGGAGTGCAGATAGAGTTGGCATTATCGCGACTTAAAACGCTGGCTCCACAACTGAAAATTTGGGGGATCTCAGCAACTATCGGTAACCTTGACGAAGCCCTTGATGTTCTTCTCGGTCAATCGCGAACGCCGGACAATTACCAGCTGGTTCGGGCTCAGTTGCCCAAAAAGCTTTTGGTTGAAACCCTTTTGCCAGAACACCTGGAGACCTTTCCCTGGAGTGGGCATTTGGGAATCAAGCTCATCCAACAAGTTGTGCCTTTACTGGAGGCGAGCAATAGTACACTCATTTTTACCAATACCCGGGCACAGTGTGAAATTTGGTATCACCAACTTCTCGAGGTAGCTCCTGACCTGGCCGGAGCTATTGCCATGCACCATGGCTCAATCAGTCGCGAACTACGGGATTGGGTAGAACAAGCGCTCCATGAGGGTACACTCAAGGCGGTAGTTTGTACTTCCAGCCTTGATCTTGGCGTGGACTTCCGGCCGGTAGACACCATTATACAGATCGGTAGCCCAAAGGGGGTCGCGCGCTTTATGCAGCGTGCCGGGCGCAGTGGACACCAACCAGGGGCTACCAGTAAAATTTACTTTGTCCCAACGCATTCACTGGAGATCCTGGAAGGTGCTGCCCTCCGTGAGGCGATTGCCCACGGTGGCCTGGAAAGCCGGATTCCCTATTTACGCAGCTTTGATGTGCTGATTCAGTACCTGCTGACGCTGGCTGTTTCGGAAGGGTTCAACCCTGCAGAAATCTTGCCGGAAATTCGCAATACTTTTTCCTATTCATCGCTCAGTGATGAGGAATGGCATTGGCTGTTGCGGTTCATCACGCAGGGGGGAGATTCCCTGCGTGCTTATGATGCATTCCAAAAGGTACAAATAGAAGATCAGGTATATCGGGTTACCAGCCGGCGGATTGCCCTCCAGCACCGTTTACAGATTGGCACTATCGTGAGTGACACGGTCCTGAATATCAAATATGTAAGCGGCGGATTTATTGGTTCGGTCGAAGAATGGTTTGTGAGTCAGCTCAAGCCTGGCGACGTTTTCTGGTTTGCTGGCCGGAGCCTGGAATTCGTACGCGTCAAGGAGATGACGGTTCAGGTTCGTAGTAGTACAAAGAAAACAGGAAGGATCCCCAGTTGGCAGGGTGGCCGAATGCCCCTATCCAGCGAATTGGGCGCTTACTTACGGCAGCAAATCGATAATTTACACCAGGGGCGGCTGAATGCTCCGGAGTTGAAAGCGCTGGTGCCATTAGCAGAAGTACAGGCCCGGCGCTCTCATTTACCTTGTGCGGATGAATTGCTAGTGGAGTACTTTTCCAGTAAAGAAGGTTATCATCTGCTCATTTATCCCTTTGAGGGTAGATTTGTTCATGAGGGATTGGCAGCCATCCTCGCCTATCGACTTAGCCAGCGACAACCTTTGTCTTTTTCATTGGCGATGAATGACTATGGATTGGAATTGCTTTCCGAAACCGAAATTCAGCTGGAAGAAGCATTGGCTGATGGGCTATTCTCAACAACCAATCTCAGTGCAGATATTGCGGCCAGTATCAATGCTGCCGAATTAGCTCGCCGGCGATTTCGGGAAATTGCCGGCATTGCCGGGTTGGTTTTTAAAGGCTACCCCGGAAAGCATAAGCGCGATCGCCATCTACAAGCGTCAGCGCAGCTGTTTTTCAGCGTTTTTGAAGACTATGAGCCCAATAATTTACTGCTACTCCAGGCGTATGATGAAGTGATGACCTTTCAACTGGAGGAAGCCCGGCTGCGGCAGACCCTGCAGCGAATTCAGGACCTGAAGATTGTTCTTCAGCGGCCTGCCAAAGCGACCCCTTTTGCATTTCCCATCATGGTTGACCGCTTACGGGGCCGACTGAGCAGCGAAAAACTGGAAGACCGGATACGTAAAATGAAAATACAGTTGGAAAAGGGATGAGGTGAGAATCCTGGTTGGCTTTGTTAGTTTTATCCTATGGCAACATTTACCAGTGCTTCATTAACTATCGCCGGGGAGGACCTGTTGCTCCACCCGCTACGGGCCCTTTATTGGCCACGGGAACAAACCCTGATGCTGGCCGACCTGCACCTGGGGAAGGTTGCCCATTTTCGGCAGCGGGGGATGCCTGTGCCCAGCGATGCCGGGGAATCTAACTGGGAAAAGTTGATTTTTCTGCTGCTGGAAATGCAACCCCGCCGCGTCATTTTACTGGGTGATTTGTTCCATAGTGTATACAATGACGAATGGGAATCATTTGCAGCACTACGGCAGCAATTCGCGGATCGGGAGTTTATGCTGGTTCCCGGCAATCATGATATTCTGCATGAAAACTACTATCATGCGGCTAAGCTGACTCTTGTGCCTGAAGGTTGGCAAGAGGGCCCGTTTTTATTATCCCATCATCCCTGGGAAGTCATTCCGGAGGGAGCCTACAATTTAGCGGGGCATTTGCACCCTGGAGTACGCTTGCGGGGGGGCGGCCGCCAATCATTACGCCTGCCCTGTTTTTGGTTCGGTCGCCAGCAGGGAATACTACCTGCTTTTGGAGCGTTTACGGGATATAGCCAGGTTCAGCCCAGTGAAGAAGACCAGGTATTTGTGATTGCCAATGATCAGGTGATAGCGGTATCCTGAAGCCAAGTACACTGGAAGCTACTTCACGTGGAGCGAAAATAGAAGCGGGAGAGTGAACATACGTCCACTCTCCCGAGGTACTTGATGCGTTTGGACTAATTAATGATCCGCAACATTGATCGCTTGCCCGTCGAGTGATTTTGTAACGGTAACTAACAATCGTTCACGTTTTTGTTGGCTGTTTAGCACATAGATTTCCTGCCCGACAGTCGTCAGGAGCGAGGAGCTACCCAAGGGAGACAGATTCCAAACCGTTTTCCCAAAAGAAATCTTGATTGCCTTCAGGGTTGGGTTCTTCAAGATTAGGGTTACGCCTGAATCCTCCGAAGCGGGTGTTGTTACCGGAGGTGGCGGTGGCCAGTTCGTATCCTTATTCGTCAGGCCCTGCTCATAGGTGTTGTTGAAAAAATCGGGTTCCTGGGCAAAGTGAACTTTTTGAAATACCAGCGGCTTGGCGAAGGTACATTCGCGAATACTTACCCCTTGGTAGAAGGTTAAGCGCTCAAACGATACTTTTCCCGCAAACTGGCAATTTTCAAAAGCTAGCTGTGCATCGAAAGCAGTGAAAAACTCACTGACTAATCGCTCTGATCTAGTTTCGCGTGTGGTTTTAATGTCCCCGGTAAATTGACAGTTCGTAAAACGGACAGGCTGGAGGACTTTGGTAAAAAACTCCTTGACCTGCCCGCCACGGATTCCATAGCTTCCGCCACGGTAAGTTTTGGAGAGGAGCGTAAAGTCGAGGTCTCCGGTAATGGTAACATTACTAAACACCAGGGGCTCTTGCCGGTCAATTTGGGCGAGTACCTCATTCGCCGAAATAGTCGTCTGGGCGGGCAGTACGGTGGCAATACCGATAAAACTAACGATAACCCCAAAGAATAATCCTTTCATAGCAATCTGTTTTTTGTGATGCTACAAAAATGAGGTGCGTTGAGGTTTGAGTCGACTCAATTCAAATTGATACGTCCCAGAAAACGATATTGAGACTTATGTTGAGCAGTGTAGCCGTCCCGGTTACCTTTCGAAGCGGGATTAAGGGCTTGCTTTCGCGCAAAACTGGTTCCGTGTGCAGTTTAACACTCCGGCACCGAGATTGCAATGTTGGCAGCCAGCCCCCCCTGTGAGGTTTCCTTATACTTTGTATTCATATCCTGAGCTGTTTCCCACATGGTCTTAATGACGGCATCGAGGGTAACCTTGGCGCGAGTATAGTCGCTTTCGATAGCGATTTTTGCGGCGGTGATTGCTTTGACAGCACCCATCGAGTTTCGTTCAATACAGGGAACCTGGACCAGTCCGCCCACGGGGTCACAGGTTAGCCCCAGGTGGTGTTCCATGGCAATTTCGGCAGCCATCAGACATTGGCCGGGAGTGCCGCCCAGCCGTTCACAGAGTGCCGCAGCGGCCATGGCGGAAGAAACGCCGATTTCGGCCTGACAACCACCCATGGCTGCTGATATCGTGGCGCCTTTTTTGAAAATACTGCCAATTTCCCCAGCTACCAACAGGAAGCGGATGATCTCCTCGGAGGTTGGTTCAACCCCGGAAAAGCACAAATGGTACATCAATACCGCGGGGATAACCCCCGCAGCACCATTGGTAGGGGCCGTGACAACCCGGCCAAAATTGGCGTTTTCTTCATTTACAGCTAAGGCAAAACAACCAATCCATTTGATGATCTCTGAGAAACCGGCCGGACCCCGACGAACGGCCTCCATCCAGGAATCAGCGTCAGGCGGAGTGGCTCCCCCCAGTAGTTTTTTGCTGATTGTTGCCGCCCGTCGTCCGACATGCAATCCTCCTGGAAGGATCCCTTCAGTTGTGCATCCGCGATAGATACATTGCTTCATGATATCCCAAATCTGGAGTAATCCACTATCCACTTCTTCCCGGGAGCGCCAACGCAATTCATTAGCGTAGACAATGTCGGCGATGGACTGCTGATTTTCGTGGCAATGCTCCAATAAATCCATCCCGGAATGGATAGGGAAGGGTAGTGGAATTATCTCAATGGACTCATCGCGAATCTCTCCCTCCTTAACGACAAAACCACCGCCGATCGAATAGAAGGTGCTTTGCATAAGGCTATTGCCTGATTCCCCAAAAGCCTCGAATATCATGCCATTGGCATGTCCGGCTAATGCTTCTGCAAAGTGGAAGATAATATTCGTGTCAGGAGAAAAGACAATGGGGTGTTCTCCGCCGAGATGTAGGGTGTATTGGGCGACGATCGCTGAGGGTACCGTTTCCACTTCTTCGATGGGGACCGTAACGGGGTCTTTACCACTCAAGCCCATCAGTACCGCAATATCCGTTCCGTGCCCTTTGCCAGTCAGGGCCAGCGAACCGTAGAGGTGGACCTGTACGCGATGGGTGAAATGAAGTATTTCAGCACTGCTTAGTTCGCGTACGAATCGCTCTGCTGCTCGCCAGGGGCCAAGGGTATGAGAACTTGAAGGGCCAATACCGATCTTGAGCATGTCAAACACGCTGATCTGTTCCATGAGTGGTTGTATTTGGTTAGGTTAAGGGACCTATGCCTTACACGAAGAGGTACTGACTGTAGTATCAGTACCTCTCCACGATGAGGATTATTGCCGAAAAATAAGTAATTCCTGCCAGTTGGACTTACAAAAATCGCATAGCATACAGGCGGTGTTCGATTTCGGGAGTAGGCTCATCAAATAACAGGAAGACAAAAATCAAGCCTCGTCCGGCTTTATACATGGCCAGCATTTGGCAATAGCGGCTGGCTGAGAAGAATAGCTTGGGTGGGAAATTATAGACCCGGCCCCAATCGGCATTATAGAGGTCGTAGAGTTCTTCCTCGGTTAAATTACGGGCAGTCATTACGGCATCTTCGTCGTTGGAACAAAGATTAAGCGCCATCCGGTGGGCGTCAATTGCCGGTGACCGGCGGCTATCGGCGGTATCGGGGCGAACGACATACCTGATTTCGAGGCGCTCGGGCCTTGAACGAAGGGCATAATCCCAGGAACAGTAAGGGTTTTTTTCGCCTTCTTCTCCTTTGTAGCCGCCATCCAGTGGAATTAACATCTCAGCGCCTACCTCCATTAAGCGGTTCAGGAATTCGGGCGGAAGTGGTTTTTGGGCTGTCATGCCCAGCGGGATCGCTAGTAATAACAGGATAAGTTTTGATTGTCCCATGGAATTTCTTTTCAAGGTAATATCTGTGTTCTAACAACACAGCGACTGCAAAAAAGGTGCATGACACAAGGTCGTTAAAGGGTATCCCCAATCACACAGGATGATACGCCTCAAAGGTAGGGGACCTGCAAATGTCAGGCAAGAGGTGAGTTAAGTTGATGTTCGGATATTTTGTCCCCATCATCTAGTGTTATTTCGTGCTCGCTAAGTAATGGTTCATTATTATGTATAAGCTTTGTTCAGTGTAATTTTGGGCTTAAACAAGGCATGTCCTGCCCCTCGCCAGACCCTTTAGTATACTCAGGGTGGGGATTGAGGGGCTTAACCAAAACACCCAATATGAAATATTTACTATCTACTTTTTTCCTTGGTGTTATTATGCTGGTGACTATTAGTTGCCAACCTCAACAAAGCCCGGCGAGCACTTCCAGTTACGAGGACCTGGTGGGTCTTTTTCGGGAATGGCGATCGTTTGAGAAGCCCCCTTTGCTGGATGGCGCTCCTGATTATACGGCAGCCACTTTTAACAAACGCTGGCCTGCCTTCAAAAAACTCCAGGCAAAATTGCAGGCTATTGATACCTCCGGGTGGCCAGTGGCTCAGCAAGTCGACTGGCGACTGGTATGGGCGGAGATGAATGGCTATGATTTTAACCACCGGATTCTGCAGCCCTGGGTTCGCGATCCTGCGTTTTATAAATCTTTATACACCGAACAGAGTGATGTGCCAGCCCATGAAGGGCCTACCCATCACATGATAACGGACCTATGGACCTACGCGTTTCCGTTGGACCCGGAGGCCCGGGATCGGTTGCTGAACGACCTGAAAGTGATTCCAGCCCTGAATACGCAGGCCCAACGTAACCTGACCGGAAATGCCAGGGATCTTTGGGTAGCAGGGATTCGTGAAATCCGAACGCAAAGTGAGGATCTCAAGGCAATGGAATCCTTGCCGGGAGTAGCGGCTGATGCAACAATGATGGCGGCTATTCAGGCGGCTATTACGTCTACTGATGCGCTGGTGACCTGGTTGGAAAAGGAAGCCAAAACGAAAACAGGCCCCTCGGGAATTGGCAAAGACAATTATACCTGGTATCAGCAAAATGTCCACTTGGTTCCCCTGACCTGGGAGGATGAAGTGATGCTGTTGAAACGCGAACTTACCCGCGCCTGGGCCTCCCTTAAACTGGAAGAACATCGCAACCGGAAACTTCCGCCACTTCCCGATGCCGACAGTCCGGAAGCTTATGCCGCATTGGCCGAACAATCGGCCCAAAGCTTACTGAATTTTTTGGCGCAGGAAGACATTGTAACGGTTAAGGACTATTTTGAGCCCGCCTTACGCGCTCATTTAGGAAAATTTGTTCCCCGCGAGAAACGCAATTTTTTCTGGATTACCGCGCATTACGATCCGCGGCCACTCTATTCCCACTTTTATCACTGGTTTGAATTGGCACGCATGGTTAATGAACCCAATCCGAGTGAAATTCGCCGCGGGCCGTTGCTTTATAATATTTTTGATTCCCGCAATGAAGGAACGGCAACAGCAGTGGAAGAAATGTTTATGCAAGCCGGTTTGTATGACGATAATCCACAGGTGCGGGAGATTGTCTACATCATGATTGCCCAGCGGGCGGCCCGGGGTTTGGGCTCCCTTTTTGCTCATGCGAATGACATGACAATGGAAGAGGCAGGGGGCATCCATTCGGAATATACACCCCGGGGCTGGATGAAAACGGAAAAGCAATTACTGCTCTTTGAACAGCATCTTTACCTGCGGCAGCCAGGGTATGGTACCAGTTATATCACTGGTAAATACCTGATGGAAAATGCACTGGCAGAATATGCGCGAACGCAGGAAGCCAAGGGGCAACCGTTCACGATAAAGGACTTCCTGGATCAATTGAATGCGATGGGTAATATTCCCATTTCACTGGGGCGCTGGCAACTAACCGGGCAGATGGACTACTTAGGCCATTAAGCAGCGGGTTGGTTTTCGATTACGATTACTAAACTTTGGAAGTTTAGTAATCGTAATCGTATTGCAGAATCGCTCTATTTTTAGATTAAAAAGATCCTCAGGTTCAGGCCTTGGCGGGAGTGCTAAAAGACTTCCGCCAAGGCCTGATTTATAAATACGAATACGACAATAGCCAAACGGTTCATACTTGTCAGGCTGGGGCGATACGAATTTTATCTTTGATAGATTGGATAAGGGCCGGGGAGGGTTTTCGGCGGTGAATTTTGCTTTTGATAAACTCGCGGAAGGATTGCTCCTGACTCAGCACATTAAAATAGGAGGGATTAGATTGCAGCTCGCGTAAAAGCTCGTGCTGGTCCTTTTCACTCAACTCGTTGTCCAACAACATCGTCACTTTTTCGACGAGATCCCGATAAGTTGGATTATTCATGCTTCCATTGTTTTTTGGATTCCAGCCCGACCGCGATTCCTTTTTTTCATACTACTGTACCGCTACAATCTATGCACGGGGTTAGGCTGCCGGGCAGCACAACGGGCATAACAATAGCGGAAGTAGGTGAAAAAAAGATTAGCAGCATTTTGATGATGGTTGGTGAAAGGCGTACGCGATTCGTACTGGCAATTCCAGGTTAGTGAATTAAATACATTAGGAGCGCTTATCCCGGAATCCTTTGGATTCGGCATAAGACTTCAGTTTTTCCTTCAGTAGGTTACGGGCGCGGTGAAGACGGGAGCGCACCGTTCCAATAGGTATATCCAGAATTTTGGAAATCTCTTCGTAGGTAAACCCTTCAATATCGCATAAGAGGATAACCACGCGGAAATCAACCGGCAATTGGTTAACGGCATTGGTCACTTCATCACCGATCATTTGCTGAAACATCTCCTCCCGCAGGTCGAGGTAACCCGTCAGTGGCGAGTCATCCTCTTCGTGGTAGGTGGTAATGTCCTCGTAATCCACCTGCGTAGGCTTACGCATTTTACGGCGATACTCATTAATAAAGGTATTGCGCAAAATGCGGAAGAGCCAGGCTTTAGCATTAGTCCCCTGCTCGTATTTGTCAATGGAGCGATACGCTTTCAGATAGGTCTCCTGGACCAAATCGTTAGCATCCTCCTCGTTGTAGGTAAGGTGGTAAGCGAAGGTATAAAGAGCCTCTATTTGAGGGAAAAGCTCCTCCTCAAAAATGAGGTCCATTTGCTGGCTGGACATTAAATCTTGATTTACCACCATAAAGTTAGTTTTTTCGTGGAAAAGCTCCTGCACCTTCGTTAAATCAAATCATTTCTGGCTGTTGCCTGATGAATATGATTTGGAGGGGGCTGTCTATTTTCCAGCCATGACAATGCTGCAGGAGCTATCCAAAAACGGCAATCATTTCAATAACTTTGGGGAAAGAAAAAAAGTTCCCGGAGTGCAAGTTCAGGATTCAGTCAAAACAAATAATAAACAAGAGCAGGGGACACAGTAGAGCGATCGGTTATTGTTCAATACGCCGCAGGTTAGTCTCCCGGAATCGCAATACCTCAATATCGGGGATAGTATGCTCAAACCAGCGGAGCGGAGCAGGGTTTTTATCGCCGGTACTCGTGTCACATTTAAAGAAAAGATAATAAAGTTGCCGGTTCTCTCCGAGGCGTTCAAAAAGCAGGTCGAGCCGTTCACGGCCTTGCTGGGGTTGTTGATATAAAAACTCCATCCGCCAGCAGTAGTATGCTTCGTCATGAAGCTCGGTTACATCCAAAACCGCCTTTTCATCGGTATAATTTTCCAGAAACTCACGAGCCAGAATGCTATGGTGCCGTGACCAGTCGCGGGGATAGCCTTTGGGCTCCTTGTATTTAAATGTATCGTGAACAAAGGTGATTATGCGCAACTGCCGGCGGACGGCAGGTTCCAGTGGCAAGCGCTCAATATTATCCAGTACTTCCCTGACATGTTTATAAACCTCCCCTTCCGGATGGCCATAGCGAGGCATTCCCCAGCTGAGGCCGGTGAGGAAATCGGGGTCAAGTAATAGCCGCTGCTCAAGCTCGGTTTCCGGCTGGAGAACCTCAGCATAATCGACCAACGGCTTGGGAAGGTTATTCATGCGCATCAAGCATTGTCACTCCTGGGGATTGGCCAGAAGTAAGCGGCAACTTTTCCATAATCCGACGCGTTGTAAAGTTACATCGGGTCAATTTCATGGCTGAACAAATGGGGCATACCCAGGCATACAGAAGTGTTACCTCTTATCGCCCTAAAATAAGGAGGAAAAACCCGAAAAAACAACGTAAGGACCATCTCTTTAGTAAAATAGGTACTGATGAAACAAATTCTAGGATGGATAGTGGCCGGAGTTTGTGGCGGCTTAATCGTTTTGGCAGGAAATTTTTTCCTGGAACCTGCGGCAAGCCAGGCTGCAATAACACCAACGCCCACTCGCGCTGTGAATTGGGCTCCACGCCCCATTCCGGCAAGTGCATTGGATTTTGCGACGGCTGCAGAACGAGTCATGCCAACCGTTGTGCACATTAGGGTTCTTTCTAAATTTCCAGAGCAACCCGGCTCGCGGTTTCCGGTTCCCTGGGGGGAAGACTTTTTTGGTTTTGGTCGCCCTCGTGGGCCGCAGGAAGGAACCGGATCAGGGGTTATCTATACGGCCGATGGGCATATTATCACCAATAATCATGTAGTGGAAAATGCCAGTGAAATTGAAGTTACCCTGTTTGATAACCGCGAGTACAAAGCAAAATTGGTAGGAGCGGATAAGAAATCGGATTTAGCGGTTCTGAAAATTGACAGCAAGGATTTGCCCACGCTCGAGCTTGGTGATGCCGATAAAGCGCGGGTAGGCGAATGGGTGTTGGCCGTTGGCAATCCATTCGACTTGACCTCAACCGTGACAGCGGGTATCATCAGCGCTAAAGGCCGCAATATTCAAATGCTGCCCGGCCAGGATGCGATTGAGTCTTTTTTACAGACGGATGCTGCCGTGAATCCCGGGAATAGTGGTGGCGCATTAGTTGATGCTGAGGGTCGCCTGCTGGGCATCAACACGGCCATTGCTACTCGTAATGGTAGTTTTCAAGGGTATAGTTTTGCCATTCCCATCAACCTGGCTAAGCGCATTGTCGACGATATCATGGATTTTGGCAGTTATCAGCGAGCATTCTTGGGTGTTGAGATATCTGAATTGGACAGCGAATACGCTCGCGAACTGGGCGTTTCCGTAGTGCAAGGGGTTGTTGTCGAAGCGCTTAGCGATGGCGGCTCAGCGCAATACGCCGGATTGCAGGAAAAAGATATCATCATTAGGGCTAATGACCGGGCCATTAAATATGCAGCCGATATTCAGGAAATCATCGGCCGTGCCAAGGTAGGCGATGTCATCCAGATGATCATTATTCGCCAGGGCCAGGAGATGGAAATTCCGGTCCGGTTACGTACCCAGCAATGATGGCTTAACTTATTCGGGCGAACTGGCCTGCGTTAACGCACTTGTCGGCCAGCTTGCCTTAAGAATATCTTAACACCTCATTTACAACATTCCCGGGGTGATTAAGTTATTCTCATAAGAGACTTGTTTAAAGTTGGTTTTTCGTTTTGTTTTGATGCGCCTGTCGGGTTACCTATCCGGCAGGCGTTTTGCTTGACCAGCGTTGTTGAAAACCTTATCTTGGGTATCAATGCCAACCCGGCATATTGCTCTCTTTCCTGCCAGGCACCACCTATCCGTCATTGTGTAACACAACTGAATCTTACAATGATTGACTGGCGCGATTGGGCAGACGATTTACTCGCCCTTTTCTTTCCGGAATTATGTCTGGCCTGTGGGGAGATAACTCCTCCGCGGGGTACCCTATTGTGCACTACTTGCCTGGCAGATTTGCCGTTTACCCACGATCATCAGCAGGCTGAAAATCCTTTTGCCGAGCGGTTCTGGGGGCGGTTGCCCATTCAGGGTGGTGCGGCTTTTTTGCATTTTACCAAAAAAGGAAAGGTGCAGGGCATGTTACACCAACTGAAGTACCATGGCCGCCAGGACTTAGGACACTATCTGGGGCGGTGGTACGGCCGTGAATTACAAAAGACTCCTCCTTTCGACACGATTGATTGTATTGTTCCCATTCCCTTGCATCCCCGAAAACTGCGGCAACGAGGATTCAATCAAAGTGCTTGCTTTGCCCAGGGGCTAGCTGATAGTTGGAACCTCCCTTGCGCACTGGATGCCGTGATCCGAACGCAGCATACTGCATCACAAACCCGTAAGTCGCGGCTGGCCCGCTTTGAAAATGTAGCCGAGGCGTTTGCTATTGCCGACCCGGATATTCTTCGCGGCAAGCATGTGCTTTTAGTTGACGACGTGTTAACTACCGGCGCAACGCTGGAGGCTTGTGGGGCCCGGATTCTGGCTCTCGGTGCGGATACCCGGCTGAGCCTGGCAACGATTGCCCGGGCGCGAATCTAGTGTGGTGTCCTTATGCTCAGTAACCTGGCCTGGGTATTGACAAGGACGAGAAGCAAATCAGATAGAAGTCAATACTCTGGCAAGATGATCTGAAGATCATTAGGTTCGGGCTTGGCGGGAGTTTAAAAACTCCCGCCATCAACGAGTAATGCTCTTATTGGGACGCGATGCATCGCGCCCAATGGGGAAAGGTAAAAGCCTCAATTATTTTGGGCTTTCGCTGGATCCGGCTTGGCAGCATGTTGCGCAATCAGGTATTATCTGTCGTGCTTTGTGGGGCCATACTGTTTGCGATAAACCCACCAGGTGATAAAAAAAACAAGCATTGTGATACCGGCAGCCGTTAATTTCTGCGGATAATAACCCCACTGAAACGGCTCGAAAAAGAAATTCAGAAAACCCATATAGGTGGGGATCCAGGCGATGATAACGCCATAAACGATTACCCGGGCAGTTCTATTGGTAGCGGAGATCCCCTGATTTCGGGCTACCATCAAAAAATACGTCGTCAGCGCGAAAAGCACTGTGGCGTGGGTAAAAAGCAGTAATACCTGGCTGAGCATCATTTTGGGTTTTATATATGCGGGTATTGTCCCTGGCAGAGTACCGGAAAAGATAAGCATCAAACCAGGTCAAACCGCCAGAAAAAATATAACAGCAGGCCTATGCTGAAAAGGGTGATCAGAAGCAAATACACCATTAGTTGCTTTTGTTCTTCTTTTTTGCGCTTAAAACCAAAAAAAATACCTATCAGGGTAAAAACTGCACCGATTATCAAAAAATAATTATTTTCCTTTATGGTATCAGCGAGAAAGAAGGCGAGGGCCAGAAATCCAAAAAAACTGGCCCGGTCCAGGATTAAAAGTTTAGTATTGTTCATTTGCTGCGTTTTTATTAACATCTGACGAGTAAAAGAAGAAGGGGCTTTCCTCAATCTGCCAGGCGTTTATAAAGGCCGCTGGGACGCGATGCATCGCGTCCCAACATGTCAGTATCCCAGGGGGCTTGCCAAAGTAGAAAAACCTGGCCAGTCCAGGGCCTCCTTTCTTATTACGAGGCCCCATGGTTTTGCTTGTTTTCGCTGTCTTGTTGGTTGGCCATTGCCCATTGCTGGAACCAGGCCAAAAATATCCCTACAGGTACGGCAATTAAGGCCCCTTTTCCGGCTGCTTTGAGCAGTTGGTCCAGCGGAGGGTTCAGCATACTAATGATCCCAATAATAATTAAATTTAGAGAATAAAGGACTGCACTAGCCCAGAAGGTAATACGTTTGCGGTTCATCGCTTGGCAGATTTAGGAGAATAAAAAGGTAATGTAAAGAACCTAAATTGTTTTGGGGTTTTGCCTGTTGGACTTAAGCCCAGTGATCGATAAACCTAACTTGGCCTTGCACGGGGAATAACATGCATCAAACCAGGTCAAACCGCCAGAAAAAATAAACCAGCAGGCCTATGCTGAAAAGGGTAATAAGGAGCAAATACAACATCAGTTGCTTTTGCTCTTCTTTATTGCGCTTAAACCCGAAAAATATACCCACCAGGGTAAATACTGCACCGGCTATCACCAAATAATCATTTTCCTTTATGATATTGGCGATAAAGAAGGCGAGTGCAATAAACCCAAAAAAACTGGCTCGGTCCAGGATCAAAAACTTGGTATTGTTCATTTGGTGCGCTTTTATACTCGCTGCACGCCAAACAGCTTGGGCTTCCCAGGCTGTTTGGTATCCAGGACTTACATTTCGTCCTTTGTAGAGCCATACTGTTTGCGATAAACCCACCAGGTGATAAAAAAAACAAGCATCGTGAGCTATGTGTTTTGCTCGTTTTCGTCGTATTGTTGTTTCTCCATCGCCCATTTTTGGAACCAGGCCAAAAAAATTCCAACGGGTATAGCGATGAAAACGACTTTTCCCAATATGAGAAGGAGCTCCCTGGTTGGCAAATCAATCGAAAAGAAAGCACCGATGAAAAGGATATTGAGCGTGTACTGGAGAGCACTGGCCCAGTAGTGAATACGCTGTAGGTTCATACTATTTTATTTTGGGTATAAAACCTGGCTAGCCAATGCTTAGGCCAGCCAAGTTTTATTGCTGAGGAAAATTACCTTTTCTACAATTCTCCAATTATTGTCGATATTGAAGATGCCGCACCCCCGATTAATCCGGCAATTCCCGCAGGCGGAATTCCGCCAGTTAATGGATTCGGAATCGCTGCTGCACCTCCACTGGTGGCAAGAGCACCTACTGCTCCGGCTACTGTCCCTACCGCATCGGATAGAATCACCTTCCCCCAAAGAATTCCCCGGAGACTGCCGTTCCGCAGGTTTTCCGGAAGATAATCCATACCGCTCTCTCCACCACGCGATTTGGGATACCAAAACCGGGTAGAGTACTTGGCAACGCTTGCCGAAGCATACAAAATGACTAATTCTTCCTGATTCAACTGTGCTGAGGCTTGGTCCTGCAATGCGACCAATTCCCTTTCAAATGCCGGAATTTCCAAATCGGCAAGTATCAGGTCACTCATTTGGAGTAAAAATCCCTTCAGAGCTGCAGAAACCTGCAAATGCTGAATCAAGGTAGTGTGGTCAAAGGGTGTTCCATAGGCTAACGCTTGGCTAAGCGTTGGATCAATTTCGCCTTTGTTTTGTTGATAAACTTGATACTCAAGGGGCAACATCTCGCTTAATTGATTCATAACCCAAGACTCCATTTCTTCAGACCTTGGTTTTTGTATCGTTTTAGCGAGGATATGCCTTAAGGCTATATTGTGTTTTAATCCAATTTCTTCAAAAGAAGCGACTGAAATGGATGCTAATTCGCTTTCCGATTTTTCACAACTTGTAATCAAGCAGTAACTACCGGATAGGAAAAATAGGATAGCCAGTAACAATGACTTTTGCATACAGATAACATTTGTGTTGGGCGCAATGGACTCTACTGAGGTGACCTTGGAAGCGTTACATCGCTTCTCTACCAGCCACGCGCACAACTCAGGTTTAGTCCCTACTCTCTTCAGGCTTTTCGGGGTCCGCCACTTCCTGGCCAAGGATGTGACACAATAATATGTTACGGGGGGGGGTAAATGCAAGTTTTTTAGTTGGTTTTTTGGGCGATAACCCCAACTATTTTGCGGTTTTGGCTCATTTTGGCTCAATTGGGCTCATTTTGGCTCAGGAGATTGCTCCCCGATGTATCACTCTGTTGGGCCGCGATTGTTGGGACACGATGCATCGAGCCCCACAGGAGCAGTGAAAGTCGAATTTTTTGATTCAGCAGCCTATCGCCTTTTCCCCGCAGGGAATTATTCCTTTTTAGGTTTTGCGACATTGATATAGCAAACATTCAGGTCATCCGAGTTGCTTTCGATGATATCGGGGCGCTTATCGCCATTGAGGTCGGCAGTGGTGATATCATAGGTCGCGTACTTTTCATTGCCCAGCGCAATGCGCTCCCATACCGTACCCTGTTGGGTATTGATAAAAACCATGTTTGGGCTGCCAACATTGGCAATGATAATATCCATATCGCCATCGAGGTCGAGGTCATCAACTGCTACGGAATAGGATTCGTCATTGCTATCGTCAAAGGCAATGCTTTGGCTATAATTAACCGCCCCGCCGCCAAAGTAAATGCGGTTGGGTTCGCCGATGTTGGCGGTGATGATGTCCAGTGCCCCGTCCCCGTTCAGGTCAGCAATGGCTACGGCTCTGGTTTCATCCTTTCCTGTGCCAAAAGGTATTTTCTGGGTGAAACCTAAATGACCATCATTGAGATAGAGGTAATTTTGCTGGCCATCGCGATTGGCTAAGATCAAATCGACATCACCATCACCGTCCATGTCGGTAGCTTCTACATCAATAGTGGAGTCGTCCTTTTCGCCAAAGGGCTTGGTCTCGGTAAAGAGCCCCTGGCCATTATTCAAACAAATTTCATTGACGTCACCCCGATTGGTAATGAGAATATCGATATCCCCGTCGCCGTCTATATCGGTGGTAGTTAAATTTCGGGTTGGGGCATATGGCTTGCCAAAGCTGCCTGTTCGCTGGAAGTTACCCGCACCATCATTCAGGTAAATGGCATTGGGTGCCATATCATTCCCAACGGCGATATCCAAATCACCATCGCCGTCGAAATCCGCCAACTCGGTTGCATAGCTTGTTTCCCGAATAGCATCGAGGGGCCTGGCTACTGTAAAGTTACCGCGGCCGTTATTGAAAAAAAGGAAGTTTTGCTCTGGCCAATGCCGGCCATTGGCGACTACGGCATCGATATCGCCATCCCCATCAATATCCCCCAAACCGATAGATGCTGTTTTGTCCTGAGGGCTGCCCAGGATATGGCGGGAATCGGTGCGGAATATCAGACTTTGACCTGAAACGAACGGTCCGGACAAAAGCCACAGGAGGAGCAAGGTGTATTTCATGTGTTGCGGGTTTACCAGGAGGCTGTAAATGCCCGGAGCGCCCTCCTGTAACAGAAGAGCGCTCCGGGAGCATAATAATTATACGAATAAGTATCGGAAAAATCAGGTTCCGACCCTTACTTTTTGCGGCTCAGTTCCTGTGCATGAATAGCGGCGATCCCCACCATATCGACAATTTGCCGAACACTAGCGCCGAGCTGCAAAATATGTACAGGCTTTTTCAACCCGAGCAGCACTGGCCCGATAATTTCCATGTTGGCTGCCTGGCTCAAGAGGTTATAGGAAATGTTAGCCGCCGACAAGCTGGGGAAAATCAGGGTATTGGCCTTTTTACCCGCCAGCTTGGAAAAAGGATAATATTTCTCCAGTAGCTCGGCATTCAGGGCCAGGTGGGCCTGCATCTCTCCATCAACAATCCAGTCGGGATGGCGCTGGTGCAAAATAGCGGTTGCTTTCCGCATCAACATGGCTGATTCTCCTTTGGGTACGGATCCGAAGTTGGAATAGGTAATCATCCCAATCCGGGGTTCAATATTGAAAGAACGCACTTGTTCGGCAACCAATTCCGTAATATCGGCGATATCTTCAGAGGTCAGGTGGTGGTTGATGGTAGTATCCGCCAGGAATAAAGGCCCCGACCGGGTGGTCAGGATGTGCATACTGGCTACTTTGTTTACGCCTTTGCGGGGGCCAATAATCTGCAGGGCCGGCCGGATGGTGTAGGGGTACTTTTTGGTTAACCCGCCAATCATCGCATCTGCATCACCCGCTTCGACCATCATGGCTCCGTAATAGCTACGGCTGCGCATAAAGTCTTCGGCTTCATGGAGAGTAACCCCCTTGCGCTTGCGTTTTTCGTGAAAAGCAATGCTATATTGCTGGAAGCGACGCTGTTGCTCCTCATTGGCAGGGGTGTGAGGGTCGATTATTTCGACATTGCCAAGGTTAAGATCAAGTTCTCGGATTAACGCTTCAATTTTGGCGCGATTCCCCAGGAAAATAGGCTGAGCAATGTGTTCTTCAATCACGACCTGGGCTGCTTTCAACACGGAAATGTTTTCGGCATCGACAAAGACGACTCGTTTCAGCTGTTGCTTGGCCTTGGTTTCAATGAACTTGGACAGGGTGTTGTCGTGGCCCAGGCGCTTGGATAATTCGATCCCGTATTGCTCCCAATCGGTGATGGGATTTTGGGCAATGCCACTATCCATTGCTGCTTTGGCAACCGCCGGAGCTACTGTACTGATCAGCCGTGGGTCCACAGGTTTGGGGATGATATAATCCCGGCCAAACTTGAGGTTGATATTGCCGTAAGCCATGTTGACAATATCGGGTACCGGTTTTTTGGCTAATTCAGCCAGGGCATAGACCGCCGCCAGTTTCATCGCTTCATTGATTTCAGAGGCCCGGACATCGAGTGCCCCGCGGAATATGTAGGGGAACCCCAGTACGTTATTGACCTGGTTGGGATAATCGGAACGACCGGTAGCCATGATACAATCCGGGCGGGCTTCCGTAGCATCTTCATAGCTAATTTCGGGGGTGGGGTTGGCCATGGCAAAGATGACGCAATTCGGCGCCATGTGCTTGACCATTTCCTGGTTGAGGACATTGCCTTTGGATAAACCGATGAAGACATCGGCACCATGCAAGATATCGCTCAGCGAAGTACTTGCCGGAACGGATCCGTTGATGAATTCTGCTTTTTTACCATCCAGGTCCTGGCGTTCCGGGTGAATGAGTCCCTTGCTATCGTACATGAAGATATTTTCCTTCTTAGCTCCGAGGGAAACATAAATCCGGGTACAGGAAATCGCGGAGGCACCGGCACCATTGACGACGATTTTGACTTTAGCAATGTCTTTTTCTACCAATTCCAGTGCGTTGAGCAGTGCGGCTCCGCTAATAATGGCGGTCCCATGCTGGTCATCGTGCATAACAGGAATATTGAGTTCCTGCTTAAGGCGCTCTTCAATTTCAAAACATGCCGGTGCTGAAATATCCTCCAGGTTGACCCCGCCGAAGGTCGGCTCCAGGATCTTGACCGTCCGGACGAATTCATCGATATTCTTGGTATTGAGTTCCAGGTCAAAGCAATCGATGTCGGCATAGATCTTAAATAGTAGTCCCTTTCCTTCCATCACCGGCTTACTAGCCTCCGGACCGATATCGCCTAAGCCAAGAACGGCGGTACCATTACTAATAACCGCAACCAGGTTTCCTTTGGCGGTATACCGATAAACATCGCTTACGTCCTTGGCAATATCCAGGCAAGGCTCGGCAACGCCGGGTGAATAAGCCAGCGATAGATCGCGCTGATTAGCCGTTTCTTTGGTGGGGATTACTTCAATCTTCCCTGGTCGACCTTTGGCGTGGTAGAACAGGGCATTTTCGCGTAATTGGTTTTTATCCATGGTTGGGCTTCTTCATTTTGACGTTTTTACAAAATGCTACTGCTTGAATAAAGTATCAGCAGTATGCTTAGGGCGGTGCAAACTTACCGCTTTATTTACAAGCAAAAAACTTGCTAAGGAGTTTTCTGGCTACTGATCACCGAAGAATTCCCAGGTGGATAATACGTCCGCCATTTATGTTAACGGGGTTGGTGCTTTTGCCAATGACAATACCTGCTTCGGGTGCTGTATATTCTTTAACGACATCCCCAAAGGGGTTGCGGAGTATGCCGATTACATCACCTTTGTTCAGTTGCTGATTGAGATCTACCGGGACTTCCAGGAGTCCTCCGGCATCGACATAGATCCAGTACGATTTTTTACAAATGACGGCCTGCGGCACGGGCTCGAAGGGTAGGGGTAGTATTCCCAGGTGGCGGAGGCCATTGCGCATACCACGGGTTCCCCGGGCAATCATATCCGCCTGGTATACCTGCGGGTTGCCAAATTCGATGGTGATGCAGGGAATACCGGCCAGGTAGGCTTCGGTTCGTAAGGTGCGACCAGCTCCTGCATTGCCGGCACTAGGCCCGGCACTGTTTAGAATGATATCCGCATCTTGGAGGTACGCCAGTTGGGCTAAGGTGCTATCCTTTAAGTCGGCCCGGACATAGAGGGTGTTGATGCGGCCAAAAGAAGCCGTATGCAGATCGAACAGGTAGTTGAAATGGCGAATGATTTTGTCAAAGATCAAGTGATTATACTGCTCACTGTTGGTGCCATCAGCCGCCCCGGGGAAGTTGCGGTTCAGATCTTCGTCGTCGGGAAAACGCCGTTGTTCCCGTTGTAGGCTAACGGCATTCAGACCCGGTACACCCACCACCGTACCCCGGATTTTTTGTGGGTCAAGGTCAGCAAACAACTGTTGAATGATGGGGATACCATTGAGCTCGTCGCCATGAATCGCAGCGGTAAGGCCAACTACCGGCCCGGCAGTGTTGCCCTTTGCTACGATTACCGGCACATAGATAGGTTGGGTAAAGGCATTATCGAAAACATGGACCCACAAGCGCTGGGTAGTCCCGGGGGGAATGGCGGCTAAGTCGAGGGTTTCTACCGTGCGGATTACCGGCATTTGCGCGCCACCGGTAAAAGGAAGAATAGCACTCAACAGCAATAAGCAGGAAACAGCAGATTTCATAGATGACATTTTTAGCGTTTAGCAGCTATTACTGGATACTAGTTGCCCAATCCGGCACCGTAGCGCTTAACCCGAATAGCGGAATAAAAACCAGGTAAAGGAGTAGGGTGAGGACCACTATACTGATCAGGTTCAGCCAAAAACCACAACGGGCCATTTGAGCAATGCTCAACCGCTCGCTGGCAAAGATAACGGTGTTTGTTCCACTACCTGACGGGAGCATGAAGGCAAAGGAGCATGCAAAAGTAGCCGGTATCATGAGCAGCAGGGGGTTGGCTTGCCCGGCTACCGCCATGGTTGCCAATACGGGCAAAAAGATATTGGCTGTAGCGGTGTTTGAGTTGATTTCCGTGATGAAAACCATCAGGGTAACCACCAGGAGAAGGACCAGAAAAACAGGCAGATTGCTGATAAAAGCCAATTCCTGGCCCATCCAGGTGGCGAGACCAGTGGTGGCAAAGCTTTCGGCAATGGCATACCCGCCCCCTACGATCATAACCACACCCCAGGGCACGCGTTCGGCTGCTTTCCAGGTGAGGAGTCGTTTGTTTTCCCCATTGCCGGCAGGCAACATAAAAAGCAGCAATGCGCCGACTACCGCTACCGTACTATCGTGTACATAATCGGCAATACCCAGCAAAGATGACCAACCCGGGATAACCAAGGTGTCGAAGACAAAGTCGCGGCGGAAAATCCAACCCAGGGCAGTCAGGGTGAAGATAGCTAGTACTCGTTTTTCACCGGGGCGGATAGTCCCCAGGGCAGCAAGCTCCTGCGCAATAACCTCATGGCTGCCGGCAAAATGGCCGCTGAGGCGAAAATAGCGTACCAGGTATACCCACACAATGGGCAGGAAGATAACGGTGAGAATGATACCCATTCGAAACCAGGAGAAGAAGCTGATTTCCGGAGCGGCCGGGAATAATTTTGCCAATATGCCAGCGAATACCATATTAGTAGGAGTGCCAATCAGGGTGGCAGTACCCCCTACGCTGCAGGCATAGGCAATGGCGAGCATCATTGCCGTACCAAAACTACTGGCCTGGCCATCCTCTTCTTCGCGGGCGATGATGGCCAGCGCGATGGGTAACATCAGCAGGGCCACCGCAACATTGGCGATCCACATGGAAAGGAATGCACTGGCCAGCATGAAACTTAGCAAAATACGCTGCCGGCTTGTGCCCAGAAAGTTAATGATCACCAGGGCAATGCGCTTGTGCAGGTGTTGTCCTTCGATGGCCTTGGCGATGAAAAAACCAGCCAGCAACATTAGGACATAGTTATGACCATAGTTGGCGGCAGTATCTTCGGCGGGTAGGATACCCATCAGCGGGTAAGCCGCCAGGGGGACAAAAGCCGTAGCGTAAATGGGAATAGCTTCGGTAACCCACCAAAGAGTCATAAGTATCGCCACGGCTGCGGCATTTTTTGCGGCAGGGGGGAGCCCGCCCGGAGCAGGTAAAAAGACAATGAGGAAAAAGAAGGCGAGACCTCCCCACAGGCCCCATGATTTTAAGTTGTTTTTCGTATTGTTCATAGACCCTCTGGGCTGGTTTGGGACTAGTAACCGCGGCTATTAGCAACTGTCAGTTTCCAGTACCTCGGATGGCAATAAGGTAATGATTCAGGCTGCCTCCCGGCAGGTGAAATCAGGTGTCAGAACAAAATACAAAAATGTGTGCGTTAGCGGAAAGTAATCTTGGGGGGAAAGTGTTTCATGCCCTGCGGTCAGTACCGCCGAGCTACAAACGACTCTTTTGGATATAATGAGTAATGTAAAGGAGAGCGGAGGCTGTTGACAGCATCCTGTACTGTAGGTTGTTTTCTACCCTTTTGGGTTAATTGAGGAGGATACCCTGTTACCCGGCCACCAGCGTACCAATTGCTTCTCCGCGTACAATGCGCTCCAGATTTTCACCGCCATTGATATCAAAGACAATGATAGGGAGGTTGTTTTCCTGACAGAGTGTAAAGGCTGTCATATCCATTACATTAAGCCCCAGGCTGATGACCTTGGTGAAGGTAAGGTGGTCGAACTTGGTAGCTGAGGGATCCTTTTCCGGATCAGCCGTGTAGATACCATCAACACGAGTTCCTTTTAAAATAACGTCGGCGTTGATTTCATTGGCTCGCAGGGCTGCGGCAGAGTCGGTTGTAAAATATGGGCTTCCGGTTCCTGCTGAGAAAATAACGACGCGGCGTTTTTCCAGGTGGCGGATACAGCGGCGCCGGATATAAGGCTCGGCAATTTGTTTCATTTCGATTGCCGAGACAAGGCGGGTATAAACGCCCAGCCCCTCGAGTGCACTTTGCAGGGCCATGCCATTTATCACGGTAGCCATCATACCCATATAATCTCCTTGCACACGTTCGATACCGGCATCGGTAGCCTGGAGTCCACGGAAGATATTCCCGCCTCCAATAACTACGGCGACTTCAACGCCCATATTTACGAGGTTCTGAATTTGCAGGGCGTAATAATGGAGCATCGTCGGTGCAATGCCAAATTGATTATCTCCCATCAGGGATTCGCCACTAAGCTTCAGGAGGATTCTTTTGTATTTGAGGGCCATGCAAGGGATAGATTAGCTATAGGTAAAGATCGTATAGTCGGACGAAAAAAAAGGCGAATTGGTTTCCCAATCCGCCTTTTTTTCGTTTAGCCGAGGGTTACATGCTTGAACCCGGTAACGGTCAGGCCTTTGTCGAACCCTTGGAGGTATTCGGCCACCGTTTTGCTGTTATCTTTAACAAACTGCTGGTTAAGCAGTGTGTTTTCTTTGAAGAACTTGTTGAGCTTACCCATCGCGATTTTTTCTAACATCGCTTCAGGCTTGCCTTCGTTGCGGGCAATTTCCTTGCCGATCTCGATTTCTTTTTCGATGATGGTCGCATCTACACCATCTTTGTCGACGGCTACGGGCTTCATAGCAGCAACCTGCATGGCTACTTCGCGACCGTATTCAAAGAAATCAGCATTATCGAGGGTTAGACCTACCAGGACGGCAGCTTTGTTACCCATGTGGATATAAGAAGCTACCTGTGGGGCCTCGAGTGTAGCATATTCTGCCAACTCGACCTTTTCGCCAATAACGCCAATCTGTTCGGTAATCTTGGTGCCAATCGTTGTTGAACCGTCAAAAGGAAGCTCAAGAACAGCTTCTTTAGTGGTTGGGAACGATTTCAGGGCAATCTCGCCGATCTTGCGAGCCAGCGCTACGAAATCATCATTCTTGGCTACGAAGTCCGTTTCACAGCTCAGGCGAACAATAACGCCACGCTTGTGATCGTCCGAGAGGAGCGCCAGAACAGCACCTTCGGTCGCATCGCGGTCAGCGCGCTTTGCCGAAAGCTTTTCGCCTTTCTTGCGGAGTACTTCAATCGCCGTATCGAAATCACCCTCTGCTTCAGCCAGGGCCTGCTTGCAATCCATCATACCTGCGCCAGTCATATCGCGCAGTTTCTTGACGTCGGCAGCGGAAATGTTTACTGCACTCATGGTAATTTCTGTGTTTAATTAGTCAGCAAAAGAGTAGGTCGGGGGTTAGTACCGACCATCTATTATTGGGTGGATAGGGAATTAGCTAGCGGGCTCTTCCTTTTCCGTTTTAACCTGCTTGCGCTCTTCCAGACCTTCCTGAATAGCATCAACCATATACTGGACGATGATTTTCACCGATTTGGAGGCGTCATCGTTGCCAGGAATAGGAAAATCTACCAGGTTAGGATCCGAGTTGGTATCGACGATACCGAAAGTCCGGATACCCAGGCGCTGCGCTTCAGCAATGGCAATATGTTCGTGAGAAATATCAACCACAAAGATGGCAGCAGGCAGGCGGTTCAGGTTAGCAATACCTCCCAATACCTTGTCGAGCTTTTCGTGCTCGCGGGTCAGCGTGAGGCGTTCCTTTTTGGTAACGCTGGTCAGCGAACCATCGCTCAGCATGCGCTCGATGTTTTGCATCTTCTTGATAGAGCGGCGGATGGTGGCGAAGTTCGTCATCATCCCTCCCAGCCAACGATCCGTAACGTAGGGCATACCTACGCTTTTGGCAGCATCAGCAACGATATCGCGCGCTTGTTTCTTGGTAGCGACAAAAAGCACTTTTTTACCTGATTTTGCCAACTGACGCATAGCGTTAGCCGAGCGCTCGAGGCATTCCGTGGTACGGTTCAGGTCAATAATGTGGATCCCTTTACGTTCCATGAAGATGTACGGTGACATCTTGGGGTTCCATTTTTTCTTCTGGTGGCCAAAGTGAACGCCGGCATCCAGAAGTTCTTTATAGGTAGGCTTGTTCATTTTCTGCAGATTAAGGAATTTACGAATACAACCCAAGCATTAACGCTTGCTGAACTGGAAGCTCTTTCTGGCTTTTGGCTTGCCATACTTCTTGCGCTCGACGGCGCGGGCATCCCGCGTGAGGAACTTTCTTTCTTTCAGCGGTTTGCGGAAATCTTCGTTCAGTTGTACCAACGCACGGGAAATCCCCATACGAACGGCCTCAGCCTGACCTTTAAATCCTCCCCCTACAACATTAACCGTTACGTCGTAAAGGTTAGCCATTTCTACGGTTTGCAGTGGTGCGGTTACCGCGATCTGCACATGCACCTGTGGGAAGTAATCGCGGTAATCTTTGCCATTGACCTCGATTTTTCCTTCGCCTTTTTTCAGGTAGACCCGGGCTACGGAAGCTTTACGTCTACCAGTTGCGTTGATCATCTCCATATTGCGTCAAAGCTATTTTGCGTCCGTTGTTGATGCGAACGTAATATGATTAAGGAATTAAAGCTGTTCGGGCTTTTGGGCCTGGTGCGGATGATCCGTACCCGTGTAAACGAACAACTTTTTGTACATAGCACGACCCAGGCGGTTTTTGGGTAGCATCCCTTTTACGGCACGCTCGACAATGTCCGCAGGCTTACGGGCCATCAACTCTCTAGCCGTATAGGTCTTTTGCCCACCGGGATATCCCGAATAGTGCATGTAGATTTTATTTTGCATTTTCTGCCCGGTAAAACGCACCTTGTCGGCATTAATGACAATCACGTAGTCACCCGCATCCATGTGTGGGGTGTAAGAAGGCTTATTTTTGCCACGCAGGATGTGGGCAATCTTAGTGCACAAGCGGCCAACGACCTCTCCTTCTGCATCTATGACGTACCACTTGCGCTCGACCGTCTCTTTGTTCGTGTGTACCGTCTTATAGCTCAGCGTATCCACTAAACGATGATTTTAATTATGAGTTAAATTGCTTCTTTTTCATGCTTATTTAAAAGCAGGTGCAAAGGTAAATTCCTTTTCTACAACAAACAAGCATTTTTGCGAAAATTATGGAGGGTTATTTTTATAACCGCTTGAAAAACAGTAAAAATTTCGCACAGGTTTGAAAATAGGTGTCCGAAACTGCGGAAATAAACCATTTCCAGGTCCGGTTGTTTCACACGGGAAATAAGCGCGCTGGCAGTTTTACCCATGCCGGTAGGGGCCTTTAGCTGCAGATTGTCCCTTTTCGCGTTATTTTTGCAGTGGTTACCGCTGTGGGAAGATTGGATTTCCCGCTAACAAAAAGGACTATGAAAAAACAAGTGCCCACCCATGTACCGGAGATGCCCGCAGGTGATCAGGACCCAACAGCTGCTGAACGCAAGCGCGATCATATCGAGTTGGCTTTCCGTTCGCAGGTAGAGCGGGGTATGCTGGATAGCCGGTTTTATTATGAACCTTTACTGGGGGGCCATCCGCAGGGTGAACCCTGGCCTGCTTTTTCCTTTCTGGGTAAAGCGATGCGGGCCCCTTTGTGGGTATCCAGCATGACCGGGGGCACAGAAATGGCCCGAATAATTAACCAAAATCTGGCCCGGGCCTGCGGTGAGTTTGGGCTGGGAATGGGGTTGGGCTCCTGTCGTTCCCTGCTATACAGCGACGAAACGCTGGCTGATTTTGCCGTCCGCCCATTCATGGGCCCGGATAGCCCGCTGTATGCCAATCTGGGCATAGCTCAATTAGATGATTTGCTGGTTCGCGGTGAATGGGGTCGCATTCCCCTGCTGTTGAGTAAACTGGATGCTGACGGACTTATTATTCACGTCAACCCTTTTCAGGAATGGCTACAACCGGAAGGTGACCGCTTTCGGCGTTCTCCATTGGAGACTATTGAAGAACTACTCGACCGTCTGCCGGGCCTAAGTTATATTGTTAAGGAAGTAGGGCAAGGAATGGGGCCAGCTAGTTTGCGGGCTTTGATGCAATTGCCGCTAACTGCCATCGATTTTGCAGCAAGTGGAGGAACAAATTTTGCCAAACTGGAATTGCTGCGGGCAACCCCCGAACAGCAACTCCTGCATGCTCCTCTGGCACACATCGGACATAGCCCGGAAGAAATGGTTGCCTTTGTCAACCAATTAACCGTGGAATTAGGCAGTCGGGTAAAGTGTTCGTCGTTCATTATTTCTGGAGGGGTGCGGGATTTTCTGGATGGTTATTATTTGATTGGCAAAATCAAGCATCCGGCCATCTATGGACAGGCATCCGGATTATTGCGTCATGCGCGGGGGAGTTATGCTGATCTGCGTACTTTTGTGGCTGCTCAATTGGATGGGCTGGCCCTGGCGCGGGCATATCTGCACATCCGGGAATAATTACTAGGTTTGTAGAATTGCGCCCCGCGCATTAAGCTATTCAGGAGGAATGAATCAACAAAACGGAGCTACGATAAGCGGGTTTTCAAAACTTACCAAGGACGAGAAAATCGCCTGGTTGATGACCCATTACCCAGGACTTGGCGCGGAAGCCGCGGGTATTCTGCAATCTTTTTGGCTAAAAGATGCTGCCGTTCAGCGGGTCCTGGAGGGTTTCAGTGAAAATACGATCAGTAATTTCCATTTGCCTTACGGGATTGCCCCTAATTTTTTGATTAATGACCGGATTTATGCCGTTCCGATGGTGATCGAGGAAAGTTCGGTGGTTGCGGCGGCGGCGAGTGCTGCTAAATTCTGGTTAGACCGCGGGGGCTTTCGCACCCAGGTGCTAGGAACGGTCAAACTCGGACAGTTGCATTTTTCCTGGAGTGGCAATGCCGATCAGTTGCGGGCTCTTTTCCCTTTGCTCGAACAGCGTTTGCGTGCTGACACGGCACACCTAACCCGGAATATGGAATCACGGGGAGGGGGTATTCTCGGTATCGAATTAGTGGATCTCACCGACCTGGAACCTGAGCTTTATCAGTTGCGGGCCCGCTTTGAGACTTGTGACTCTATGGGGGCCAACTTTATTAATACGGTACTGGAAGAATTCGGGAATATTCTGCAGGCTTTTCTGAGTACTCACCCAGGGATACCCTCTGCCGATCGCCAGGTCGCTGTGATCATGGCAATCCTATCCAATTATACACCGGAGTGCCTGGTGCGGGCGGAAGTGAAATGCCCGGTGACGGCACTGGACAATGTGTGTCAGGAAATGGATGGCGCAACCTTTGCTGCTAAGTTTCAAAAGGCGGTCCGCATTGCGCGGATTGATCCTTACCGGGCAACGACACATAACAAAGGTATTTATAACGGTGTTGACGCTGTTGTGCTGGCAACAGGCAATGATTTCCGGGCAGTAGAGGCCTGCGGACATACGTTTGCGGCCCGTGACGGCCAGTATCGAAGCCTTAGCGATTGTCGGGTTGCCAATGGGGAGTTTCACTTTTGGCTTGATTTGCCTATTGCGCTGGGAACCGTCGGTGGCCTTACGAGCCTGCATCCACTGGCTGGCCTTTCCCTGGCCATACTGGGGCATCCTTCGGCAGCCGAGCTGATGCAAGTGATTGCGGCTACCGGACTGGCCCAGAATTTTGCTGCCTTGCGGTCATTGGTTACTACCGGTATTCAGAAAGGGCACATGAAAATGCATCTACTGAATATTCTGCAACACATCGGGGCTTCTGAGCAAGAGGCCCGGCTGGCAGTGGATCATTTTCGCGATCAGGTGGTTTCATTTTCCGGAGTACGCGATTTTGTACTCGACCTTCGGGCGAAATTTCCTACTGCTTAATGCGGGAGTTACGGGCTAACGGAAAATTACTCCTTACCGGAGAATACGTGGTGTTGGATGGCGCCCGGGCACTGGCGCTGCCCACCCGACCCGGGCAAACATTGCGCGTGCAAGTTGCTGAAGCTGCCCCTTCTGATTTCTCGTGGCAAAGTTTGGATGAGCATGGTGTGCCGTGGTTTGCCGGACGTTGGTCATGGCCAACCCTTAACCAGATAGCGGTAAGTGATGCTTCCATAGCCGGATATTTAGAAAAACTGCTGCGCCTGGCCATTGCCGAAAACCCCGATTGGTGGGAAACTACCCAGGGAGTACAAGTGACTACCCGATTAGAATTTCCCCGCGACTGGGGGTTAGGAAGCAGTTCGACGCTGGTATCCCTGCTGAGCCAATGGAGCCAGGTAGATGCCTATGCGCTTCTTGCTGCCAGTTTTGGCGGTTCTGGCTATGACCTGGCTTGTGCGGTTGCACCAGGCCCCTTGTTGTTCGAACGGAGGGCGGATACACCGCAGAGCACACCCGTAATATTTACCCCCTCCTTTGCGGAGCAATTGCTCTTTGTTTATTTGGGAAAAAAGCAGAATAGCCGGGAGGGCATTGCCCGTTACCGGGAGCGCAAAATAACCCATGATCCACCAATTGCAGCCATCGATGCGCTGACGATGGATTTATTAACCTGTCAGGACTTTGACCATTTTCAGGAGTTACTGCTGGCGCATGAGCGATTGTTGGAAGGCTTCCTGGATATTCCAAGGGTTCAGGAGCAGTATTTTAGAACATATCCCGGGGTTGTTAAATCATTGGGTGCATGGGGTGGGGATTTTGTATTGGCTGCCAGTAGTCAGCCGCTAACAGCGCAACGAACTTACTTTGAACAGCAGGGTTATCCTACCGTGCTGACTTATTCCGAACTAATACGGTCATAGTAATATTGAACAAACACCCTGGCTACGGGTAATATATACCAAACGGTATTTACAACCAGGCAAATGAATGAAGCATGGCAAGGAAATGGTACGATAGTCAGGTAGTTCGGGTGGAAGAAATTGGGCCGGAAACCCGGCACTTTTGGTTGCAGTTACCCGCACCCGAACCCGGAGAAGATCCTTTTCAGTTTCGCCCGGGGCAGTTTATTACTATGGATTTGCCCATTGCTGAGAAGCGCCTGCAACGCTGGCGGAGTTATTCCATTGCCAGCCCTCCCGGGGAGGATGGCGTGCTGGAATTATGTATTGTCAAACTTGATGGCGGATTGGCCAGTGAATATTTATTCAATACGGTGCAGCCGGGGAGTATTATTCGTTTCAAAGGGCCGGGCGGAACCTTCACCTTACCTCCTGCACTTGAGCGGGAAATTGTTATGATTTGCACGGGCACCGGGGTGGCTCCTTTCCGGAGTATGCTACTCGATTTAGTACAACATGCCCAAGAGCATGCCGGGGTCCATCTGATATTTGGCACCCGCTATCGTTCGGGGATACTGTATGCCGAGGAATTCACCCAGCTGATGGAAACCTTGCCCGGGTTTCGCTATTCTGTAGCCCTCTCGCGGGAAGATCTTCCCGGGGAGCTTGCTTTCCCATTTCCTGTCCAGCAAGGATATGTTCACCAGATTTATACCGAGCAATATGCAACCGTAAGCCCCAATCGGGTATTCTATTTGTGTGGTTGGCAAAACATGGTGGATGAAGCAGTCGAGCGTTTATTAGCTTTGGGTTACGACCAGCAGCAGATTATTACTGAATTATATGGCTGAGGGAAGAAAAAATGCAGTAATTTTGTAGAATCAATCTAAATAAACAGCTATTGTACGCAACTTTTAGGGGCTGCTGGCTGTATAGGCAATAATAGATTTCCTTATAGTAGCTAAAAATGACATTAGATGGATAATCCGGTAACGAAAAGTCCTGTTTTACTCTACACGGAGCAAACCCCTAACCCGGAGTCGTTAAAGTTTGTGACGAACCGGATGCTATATAAAGGTACAGCCGATTTCCGCGAGGAATCCCTGGCCCGCGAGTGGTCCCCACTGGGGAGCGCCCTCTTTGATCTGCCCTATGTGAAAGGGGTCTACATTTGTAATAATTTCGTCACCATCACCAAGGAGTTTAACTATGGTTGGGACGATATTATGCTTAAGCTAAAAGACTTTCTCAAGCGCTATGTGGAAGAGGGTGGTGAAATTCTCAAGGAGGGTTTTGCGGAAGCCATGGCAGAAATAGAAGCTGCCCGGGGAGCTAGTTATGAATATTCGGAATCAGAGGCAGAAATTGTCACCAAAATCCGGGACTTGATTGACACATACGTCAAGCCAGCCGTTGAGATGGATGGGGGTAACATCGAATTTAAAAGCTTTGATCAAGGCAAGGTAACTGTGATTCTCCAGGGGTCCTGCAGTGGCTGTCCAAGTAGCACTGTTACCCTCAAAGCCGGTATCGAAGGTATGTTGAAGCGGATGGTACCCGAGGTACAGGAAGTAGTTTCTGAAATGGGCTAATCCACGCTAGCCTATTGCAGGTTGGCCGGGGGGAGTTATGATGATCCCCGACCAACCTGCAAAACCGTTTTGGTTTCTGTGTTAAAAAATTTGTGCTTTAGAAGGAATTCCTTACCTTAGCTATAGCGAAGAAAAGCAAAGAACCAGTGTTCTGTTCCATTCATGCAAACGCTTTTCTAAACGCGATTTTTCTACCCTACATATGCACTCTACCCTACATTATTGATTTGGCGTTGACCATCTCGCATGGGATATTGCTGTGGTTCGTTATGTCCATAGCTTATCCGGTTGAGTTGGCTGTGGCAACTTTGCAAAGTTATATTGGTTCTCCCATTAGCAGGGAGGTAGTGGCTGATTAATCTGGCTTCTTCCAAAACCCAGAGTTTGTTCAGGTTTCGTCCATCCCTGTGCTAAATGTAGCTTGTGTTACTTTTAACATGTGGAGAGATCGTTTTCGAAGATGCTGATCGAATCGCCAATGGAACTTTTGTTACCCTGTATCCTTAAATGGGTATAGGGCAATAAAACGACCTTTATCTTTTTTCCCAAAAACCGTTCCCGGGGGCCTTGACTTTGTCCGTCCTCCCCTGGATTTAGTGGCTTTTTTTCCGGAGATGCATCCCTTCCCGGTCAGTAGGGGATTCTTCTGCTGACCGGCTCCGGTTTTTTTGCCAGGTAACTGGCGATTAATGAAAAGCTTTTTTAGAAGCAAATTATGTCCCATGATTCGCGCTACATAACAAATCATGTAGCTAAAAGGAGGCAGCGGGCATTCCCTAAATGGAATGCACCGCTTGCCTTCACTTTTTCACCGCATTATACCTACTCCTCTCATTTGGCAAAAAGGGCTATAACAAGCTCCCCATCCTGCCGTTTTAGTCTGTAGAAACCCTGGATGTTTAACACATCGGGGATTTGCTATTTGCACGCAACACCTATCACCCATAGCTAACCGTTGATAGCATCAGTAGTGCTGGTTGTATTGACAATAGTAACTACCCGCTATATCCGGTGATTCGTTTTATTCGCAGCCCCAGGAAACCGGTAGGTGGTTTCCAGAATTTCAAAAAGCAACCACCGGCTCCGGGATCACCGGGTAAGGTTCTCCGGTGGCCATTACCTACGGCAAGTCATAATAAACAGTTTGGTAATTCAGGAAGGCTATGCCCTCAGGGCCTGGTATGTCTCCTGTTTGTACCCTTTCGGTCACCTGAAGGTGCTCGGAAGGAATGGATAGTTTTTGTCTTAATTACATAACCGCCCAAAACCGATTTATTATGCGGATTAGTGTCATGCTCTTAGTTTTTGTACTGGGCACTTTACCAATGGTAGCACAACAGCCGCTGCGCGTTGCAGCATTGGTAGCTGCTCAAAGGGAAGCCGGACAGGCTTTTGGGAGTGTCGATTTATTACAACCAGCCCCGACGGCCCTGCGATCGCAAACATCGTTGCCGGAATTGCGCCACAAGCAGCTTGTTCAAGCCGTAAGGTCCCGTTTGCTGCGGGTGCTGGCCGAGTCGCCAGCTACCTTGCGATTCCAGGTGCCAACAGTATCTGGGGAACCTGCGGATCTGGAACTGGTCCAGGTTTCTTTATTTTCGGATGATTTTCAGGTACGTACCACGGGTTCGTCGGCTATTGGGGAGCTTCCTGAAGGGATTTACTACCGTGGAATTGTCAGGGGGGATCCCACCTCCGTTGTGGCTCTGAGTTTTTTTCCGGAAGGAATCACCGGAATCATTAGTTCTGCTAGTCTTGGCAATCAGGTGATTAGCCCATTGGGCGGAGAGCCGGCTTCAGAACAACAGTTATTACACGTTGTTTACGAAGATCAGGACTTACAACGCCACAAGGCTTTTGACTGTTTAACAGCAGATTCGGGGGAGCCCTATCGCCCGGAAGAACTGGCTGTACCTCAGGGAAGCTTACGGGCCACGAATTGCGTCCGGATTGCACTCGAGGTTGACAATGATATTTACCAGGATAAAGGCGGATCAACCGGGGCTACCCAATTTGTTACGGGGATGTTCAATGAGGTAGCTACACTCTATGCCAACGAAGGAATTCGTATTACGCTTTCTTCGGTATTGCTATGGGATAGTCCCAGCCCCTACACGGGTACGAATATCTATACCCTGTTACAACAATTTCAGAGTACCCGGTCGAGTATCGATGGGGATCTGGGGCAATTGCTCACCTACAAAGCCAGTGGGGGTATCGCCGTAGTAGATGGCTTGTGCCGAGGGTATACGCCCTATAAACTAAGTGTTGTTAGCGTTAGCCGAACCTTTAACAAAGTACCTGATTATTCATACTCCGTCATGGCCATGGCGCATGAGCTAGGCCACCTGTTTGGTTCACAGCACACGCATGCTTGTGTTTGGAACGGCGATAACACGGCTATTGATGGTTGTGCCGGGCGCACGGAGGGTAGTTGTCCACTGCCGATACCGTCGGTTCCGGTCGGTGGAGGTACCATTATGTCCTATTGTCACATAACTTCAGCAGGCATTAACTTGAGTAAAGGATTTGGGACACAACCCGGTAATTTAATACGTAACAAAGCGGCAGCAGCTACCTGTCTGGTGGCTTGTCCTACCGACGGAGGGAGTAATGGGGGGAATAATGGCGGTGGAACGCCTCCTTCCGGTTCCGGCTGTACCAATGTCAAGATTCGGCTTGTTTTGGACCTCTTTGGTGCTGAAAACACCTGGTCTTTGCGCAATAGTGCAGGAACGGTGCTGGCGAAAGGAGGGCCATATACCAACAAAACTCCAGACCGGGTTATCGAGCAAGCGATTTGTCTACCCAATGGGTGTTATGTATTGGATGTATTTGATACGGGGGGTGATGGTCTTTGCTGTGCTTATGGAAATGGAAGCATTCAAATTACAGATGAAAAAGGAACCGTACTGGTTAAAGGGGATAAATTTACGGATAAGCTGAACCTGTCTCTCTGCCTGGAAGATAAGCCTGTTGACAATGGCGGCGATTGCCTGACCCTGGATTTTAATACGAATAAATTAACGGGGTTCGGGGGATTGCAGGATCGGGGTTCTGCTCAGATTACGGATGCAGGTGCCGGGGTTACCCTAACCGATAACGCCTGGAAAGCGGTAGCACTGAATTATACTGTGACAGCTAATACCAAGGTGGCCTTTGAATTCCGGAGCACCAGTCCACCAGAAATTGCGGGGATAGGGTTTGATACGGACGATCTTATTTCTTCGATCCTAACCTTTCAGGTATATGGCCTGCAGACTTGGGGACAACAAGCCTACAATAACTATAGTGGCAACGGACAATGGAAGACTTACGTCATTCCTGTGGGACAGTTCTATACCGGTACTTTCCGCTACCTGACCCTCATCGCTGATGATGATCGAGTGTCACCCTCCGGGAATGCTTCCTTCCGCAATGTGCGTATTTATGAAGGGGCCAACTGCGCTACCAATACCTCACAAACGGTGGGGGATATTGGTGGAACCCAGGTGAAGCTGTTTCCCAACCCTTCGGACGGAGCACTCCAGTTGTTCGCCGAAACAGCAAAGGAAGGTTCTCTGCAATTGACTATTTTCAACCTGGCGGGGCAGGCTGTTCACCAACGGCAGTACCCCCTGGTTCCTGGAGTGATCCAGGAACCAGTTGATTTGTACCACTTACCGCCGGGGGCTTACTTTTACCGGTGGTCGCTGGAAGCAGAGCAGGGAGGTGGTAAGCTACAGATTCTGCGCTAGCACAATAGAATAAAAATTTCGTTGCGCGTTATCCATGTCTGGTGGGTAACGCGCAACGTTTTTTATGCAATACTCCTTGCTAATGCCCTTTCCTATTCATTTTGTTGTTTGGTGCCAAAGCCCTATTTTATCAGTCAAACTATACCGATGATTGGTTTATAGTTCTCAGTGAAACTGTATGCAAGCATCTAATCCTATCTTTACAATTGATCTATTTCCCCTCCTTGATCAAAAACTCATTACGCTACTCCATTCGCTGTCGGCGGCGGATTGGGAAAAACCAACGATTGCCTCCCGGTGGTGTGTAAAAGATATTGCCGCACACCTGCTAGATGGCAATCTGCGTACCCTTTCCATGTTGCGGGATGGTTACTGGGGAGAATCCGGAGGTAATCTTACTTCTTATTCCGCATTAGTTGAGTTCCTCAATGGTTTAAATGCCGACTGGGTAAGGGCCATGCGGCGAGTGAGTCCTGTCGTCTTAATCGCGCTATTGGAAAATAGTGGACAGGAATACTATCAGTATCTTGCTTCACTCGACCCTTTTGCACCGGCAACGTTTAGTGTAGCCTGGGCTGGAGAAGAAACTTCGGCCAACTGGTTTCACATTGCGCGGGAATATACCGAAAAGTGGCACCATCAACAGCAAATCCGCCTGGCTGTAGGGCAGGAAGCGGAGCTCTATCAACAGGAGTTGTATTTTCCGTACCTGGATACATCTTTACGGGCTTTACCTTTCCATTACCGGGGAGTAGAAGCTCCTCATGATACAATCATCCAGGTGCACGTCACCGGGGAGGGAGGGGGCGATTGGTTTTTGCACCGAACCTCCAATGAATGGCAGCTAATTATGAAACCTGACAAGTTTCCCGCCTGCGTGGTAAGTATTCCAGGAGAGATTGCCTGGCGGATTTTTACCAAGGGAATTTCCCGTCAGGAAGCGAATTCACTTGTCCAGATAAGTGGTGATCCAGCACTGGGGCTACCCATATTCGATCTGCTGGCGGTGATGGCTTGATTTCTCGTAATTATATTGTTTTTTATTTAGAGATTTCATACATTGAAGATCTGCTATTCACCCATCTAACGATTTTATCACATAAATCAATTTAGTTATGTATGGGGTTGATGCAGATTTTTTTAAGCAGGAAAATAAGTTAACTCATCAGATTATAGGTGCTGCCTTAGAGGTTCATAAATCATTAGGGCCGGGATTGCTTGAAACCAGCTACGAGGTTTGCTTGGAATATGAATTGATGCAAAAAGGACTATTTGTTGCCCGGCAAGTTCCTCAGCCGCTCGTCTACAAAGGTGTAAAACTGGATGCCGGTTATCGCATTGATTTATTAGTCGAAGATTGTATCATTCTCGAAATCAAATCAGTTGCCGCAATCGCCCCGGTTCATAAGGCACAACTAATGACCTATCTCAAATTGACTGGCCTAAGAGTTGGACTATTATTGAACTTCAATGTTGATCTTATGAAAAATGGGATTACCAGGTTGGTTTTATAGTAAAAAGGACCACGGAGTTACACAGAGCTTCACGAAGGAAAAGTTCTCTCTGTCCCTCTGTGGTAAAAAAATAAACACAGATGTTCACAGATTAACCCAGAAGATGGGTAGTTACAATCGGTAGTTGAAAAACGCCTAATCTATTTTATGAAAACCATCTGTTCGCCTAAATTTTCTTAGCGAATAGAATAAATAATCAGAATTATTGCACAATGAACGAAAAACCACACCTAGGAACTCGCACCGTCTGGGCGGGTGAAGAAGAATACCTATTGCAAGGCGCTACCCAGGTACCTGTGGTTCATAGCGTAGCATTTGGCTATCGGGACATGGATGAATGGTTGCAGGTAGCCCTTGGACAGAAAGAAGGCCATATCTACAGCCGGAATACCAACCCAACCGTTCATGCTTTTGAGGAAAAAGTACGTAATCTGGAGGATGCGGAAGCCGTTACCAGTGCCGCTACCGGGATGGGCGTTATCAGCAGTGCTCTTTTTGCCCTTTTGGCTCCTGGCGATCGTGTTGTATCTGTGAAGGATACCTACGGGGGAACCAGTGTGATGTTCAGCGAGTTCTTACCCAAATTTGGCATTTCGGCCACCCTGTGTGAAACAACCGATCATACCCAAATTATGGCGGAAGTCGCTAAAGGTTGCCGGATGCTTTACTTGGAAAGTCCAACGAACCCTACGACTAAGATATCAGACATCGCACTGTTAGCCCAGGCAGCTAAGGCAGCGGGAGCTATTGTCATCGTTGACAATACCTTTGCAACACCGATCAACCAGACTCCCCTTCACCTTGGTGCCGACTTAGTACTGCACAGTGCCACCAAGTTTCTGGGTGGCCATGCGGATGCACTCGGAGGGGTGATCTGCGGCCGCAAGGACCTGATTCAGCAGATCTACCATTTTCGGGAGATCAATGGGGCAACCCTGCATCCGATGGCGGCCTATCTGCTCCTGCGAGGAATGAAAACCCTGGACCTGCGTATTCAGCGCCAGAACGACAACGCTTTGCAAATTGCCCGGTTTCTGGAATCGCACCCCGCCATTGCCCGAGTATATTACCCTGGCCTCGCTTCCCACGAAGGGCATGAGATTGCCCGTCGACAAATGCGGGGCTTCGGAGGCATGCTAAGTTTTATGCTAAAGGAAGACAGCCTGGATGCAGTAAGCCGCCTGCTGCCCCGCCTGCGATTTGCGCATGCAGCGGCCAACCTCGGTGCTGTTGAAACCATCGTAGGTCCGCCCGCCACAACGAGCCACGTAGAATGCACCCGGGAAGAGCGTGCCCAGTTGGGCATTCCCGAAAGTTTAATCCGCTATTCTACCGGCATTGAACATGTTGGGGATTTGATTGCCGACCTGCAACACGGCCTGGCTATTTTTAGATAGGGAAAAGCTGTGTTATTCTATTTTAATCTCATCCACAAAAAGCCAGGCTTTACCTCCTGAGCCAGCATGCCACGGCGGGCAAATTCCGATGTTGCTGGCGGTAATGCGTACGTAGCGCCCCTGGACAGCCCCGTGGTAAGGGAAAGTCATTCGCCCCGTTGGATCGGTAGCTTGAGGCGCAGGGAGTGTCAGTACTTGCAAGGGGGTGAAAGTTTGACCATCTTCCGAAATACTGAAAGTCAGTGCGCGAGGCGGAAAAATCCAGGATCCGATATCCTGCAGAAAACTTACTTCAAGGTGCTGAACCGTCGTTACCTTTCCCAAATCAATGGTTGCTGAAAAATCATGACCCTCAAAACCCTGCCAGCGACCATCCCGAAAATTAGTGGACCCTTCCAGCCCATCGACCAGGCCGAGTAGCCCGCCGCCCTGGTATTGCTCTGCATAAGGATATTTCAGCGTGATAGCATTGAATCGCGACCGCCGAAGCTCCACCTGGGTAACCGGACTATTGACCTGGCCGGGTGTAACTGCAAGCGCTTTTAAGGTGGTATGGGTCGTGATGGACACGGGCCCCTGATAACGCAATCCGTTGACTGAGGGCGTAGTGCCGTCCAGGGTGTAGTACAACGAGGATCCCTCCGGACCCTGCAAGGTAATCGTCGTGGTGTCAGTAAAAATGGCGAGGCCTTCGATGGTCTTTCCCTGGCGCACAACAGTTGGCGCAGAGGTAACGGTGGGAAAGTCAGCTTCCATCCGGAAAGCCCATGCATATTTGCCGGGGCGGTTCGCCGGGTCCTGCCAGGCGGCGGGGAGCGTAATCGTCAACCCCTCCTGGGCGTCGTAGGTCCAGGCCAGTGTTTCCGGCTGGCCGATTAGGGTGATCCTCGAACCCGCTTTGGGATGTACATACCGTAGTTGTAGTTTTTCTCCGGGCCATCGCAGGCTGACGGCATAAACCTCCCCGGTCGCCCCGCGAATGTAGCGAATGTCGTTCCCTTCACGGAATTGTGGCCAGGTACTGCTTTGCTGAATAAGGGCGGCATTGGTTTGCATCCAAAGTCCCATTTCCTGAAGTCGTTCTACACTGGCCGGGGGAATATGGCCAGCGGCGGTGGGGCCGACATTGAGCAGGTAGTTACCCCCTTTGGCAGCAATGTCGACGAGGTTATGGATGAGTGTTTCAGGTGATTTCCAGTTGTTGTCCGAAGCTTTAAATCCCCAACTGTCGTTCATGGTCATGCACGATTCCCAGTCGATGGTGGCCGATCCGTGCGCCAAAATTTCCTGTTCGGGAGTGCCGAAGTCGCCGACATCATCGCCTTCCTGGTTCATGCCCTGCATGCCCTGGCGGCCTTTTCCTACCCGGTTGTTGACAATGATTTCGGGGTCCAGTGAGCGCACAAAATGATACAGATCTTTACCCTGCGCTTCCGTCCATTCCGGAATCCACTCCCCGTCGAACCACAGGACGTGTGGCCGGTAGCGGGTGATGAGCTCCCTGAGCTGCGGTTTGAGATAGGTATCGCGATAAGCAGCAAAATCAGGCCCCTGTGGGTTGCCATTGCCAAAATCCTTACCCTGTGCATCGGGGTGATGCCAGTCCATAATCGAGTGGTAAAAGCAAAGTTTGATACCTGCATCTTCACAGGCATCGCGTAATTCGGCGAGGATATCGCGCCGGAAAGGACTGGTATCCATGATATCGTAATCCGTCACTTGTGAATCCCAAAGGCAAAAGCCATCGTGGTGTTTGGAGGTGATAACGATATACTGCATGCCGGCCTCTTTGGCGATGCGCACCCATTCATTGGCATCGAACTCCTGGGGATTAAACTGCTGGGCATAGGGCTCATATTCGCTAACCGGAATGCGGGCATTGTTCATAATCCACTCGCCTACACCACTGATTTCCTGGCCCTGGTGAATACCTGCTGGAACGGCGTAAGCTCCCCAGTGGATGAACATGCCAAAGCCTGCGTTGCGCCACCAGGCCATCCGTTGGTCAAACTCGGGGCGTGATTCCAGCAGAAAGTTGTCGTGTGGGCGGCGGTAGAGCGCGATTTCTGCAAGGGCCGGCGGGGCCATCCCCCGTACGGTCAGGCGTAAGCGGTTGGTGGTGGTTGGTGGGATAGGCAACCAGCGTTGGCTACCTACTGTCGTTGCGGTGCTAATGGTTGACCATTGCTCATT